>NZ_JBYNXA010000003.1:0-621446 GCF_057801535.1 Flavobacterium sp. 21.1 | reverse complement strand
CGGTCAAATAAATTCTTTTCATGTTATTTTGTTTTCCTTTTAGAAAACACCGCTCCCGGTAAACGGGAGCAGTGACTCTTGTTCATTTCTATTATCGCTCTCTGTTAATGTATACCCATCCCGTGCGGATCTTACCGTCTGTTGTATCGATCACATAATAGTATGTTCCGTCTGGTAATTCCTGACCTGCATCGGACTGACCATGCCACTGGTTGGTATAACCTGAACCATATGTATAGGTAGCAACACCGTAGCGGTTAAAGATGGACAATTTAGTTATGTCATAACTAGCCAAATCAAAAGTATCGTTCTTACCGTCACCATTTGGAGAGATACCACGTGGAATAGCTAAAATACAACCTAAATCTTCAACAAAAATAGAGCTTGCACCAGAAACACATCCTGTAGTTGTGTCTCTAACTAAAATAGTATAAGTTCCTTCGTTCAATCCGTTGAAAACAGGACTGGACTGATATACACCTGCATTCATCGAATATTCCAAATTAGATCCCAGTGGCGCTGAAACTTTGATACTACCAGCTAAATCATCACAAGTCGGCTGAGCATTAAGGACTATTGTAGGAGCAGCAGGACTAACAGCAGCGTCAATAACAATTGAAGTCTGAGAAGTACATCCTGTAGTGATATCACGAACGATAATAATATGCGTTCCTACTGATAATCCCGTAAATACAGTACTTGTCTGGAATGTCGGATCACCAGCATTATACTCGTAATTAGCCCCTACAGGCGAAGTAATTGTTACTGTCGCTGAAGGAAGTGTACAGGTAGCAGGCGTCGTAATGTTAACTACCGGAACCGTTGGATTTGCCGGTAAAGGATTAACAATCACAATTATTGCTGACGAAGTACATCCGCTAGTTGTATCACGCACTGTCACACTGTATGAACCAGGAGCCAATCCAGCAAATACAGTAGATGCCTGATAGGTCGTACCATTAATACTATATTCATAATTAGCACCTGTTGGAGCAGTTACTGTAATCGTTCCCGTAGGCGTTGTACAAGTAGGCTGAACAGTAGTACTTGCAGTCGGAGCTGCAGGCATACCTGTTGCAGGGTTGATTACAACAACTGTAGCCGCTGAAATACATCCCGTATTGATATCGCGCACAGTAACATTATAAAGTCCAGGTGTTAATCCGGCAAATGTTGTTGCGCTCTGATAAATGTTTCCATCTACACTATATTCATAATTAGCACCAAGTGGAGCTGTTATGTCAATAGTTCCGGTCGGCACAGCACAAATTGGTTGTGCAACAATATTGACTGTCGGAGCCGCAGGTGCTGCAGGAATCGGATCTACTACAAGCGTTGTTGCAGAAGAAACACATCCTGTAACCGTATCGTGTACAGTAACATTATAACTTCCTGGAGCCAAGCCAGCAAAAGTAGTTGATGCCTGGTAAGTTACCCCGTCAATACTATATTCATAGTTTCCTCCTGTCGGAGCAGTCACTACAATTGTACCTGTTGTAATAATACATGTCGGTTGTACAGTAACGCTAGCCGTTGGAGCTGCCGGAGCAACCGGAATTGGATTCACTACCAAAGTCGTCGCAGTTGAAATACATCCTGAAGCAGTATCGCGAACAGAAACCATATAAGTACCAGGAGCCAGACCAGCAAATGTAGTTGCTGCCTGATAAGTAACTCCATCCAAAGTGTACTCTAAAGTAGCACCAACCGGAGCTGTTACTACAATTGTTCCCGATGTCGTAATACAATTTGGCTGAACTGTAACACTAGCTGTTGGAGCAGCTGGAGAACCCGGTGCAGGATTCACAGTTAAAGTTGTAGCTGTAGAAACACATCCTGAAGCAATGTCACGAACGATTACGTTGTAAGTTCCCGGCAATAAATTCGGGAATGTAACACTTGTCTGGAATGTTGTTCCGTCGATACTGTATTCAAAATTCGCACCGATAGGAGCGGTTACCGTTATACTACCAGTAGGAACAGCACAAGTCGTAGGAGAAGTAGCTGTTGCCGTAGGAGCAGCAGGGGCTGGAGGAGCAGTTAATACTGCAGGTGTCGCGTTAGAAACACATCCTGTCGCAGTATTTAAAACAGTAACGTTATATGTCCCTGCCGGAACGTTAGTAAACACAGGACTTGCTTGATAAGTAGTTCCATCAATACTATACTGATAGTTTACAGTTAAAGGAGCATAAGTTCCTACATTAGTATAAACCTCAGGATCTAAGGCGTCCCAATCAGCAGGGTTCCAAGTATTGCTTGGAGCTGATGCTGTTGCAAGTCTTCTGTAAGTGTAACCAGGTAAATTATTAGGTGTAAATGTAACACCGTCTCTTCTACCCCAGTTGTCAATTTCTACTCCTGCGGCATTAGTTAATCTGATGTTGTCATCAATATTAACACCACCGCAAGCCGCAACGACCTGATGAGGAACAACGCCTCCCTGATTTGTTGTACTTCCCACAGCGATGATACGAGTTGCATTATTTGCCACTGTACCCGTCAAAGCAAAATCACAAGATGTAGTTGCCGAAGGTAAAGAAGTATAGAATTTCAATCTGTAATTAGCAAGATTTACCGTTGCACCGGTTCCGTTATAAATTTCAACATAGGTTAAAGAACCTGCGTTCGAATCCGTCACCTCAGAAATAAATAAATCAGAATAAGATCCCGGACCACTTAGCGGAGCAGTAACCGTTATCTGACCACCTGTAGTACATGTCGGCTGAACCAAAGTTACAGTTGGTGCACTTGGTTGCGCCGGTACTGCATTAATTACTGCAACAGTTGGATTTGAAGCACATCCTGTTGCTGTATCACGAATAACAACGTTATAGCTGTTTGGTGCCAATCCACTGAATACGTTCGTCGGAAGGTATGTCGTACCTCCGTCAATACTGTATTCGTATGTCGCCGCAGTAGGTAAAACAGTTATTGTACCTGTTGGCGTTGTACATGTTGGTTGTACAGTAGTTGGAGCCGCAACTGCAGTCGGATTAATAGTAACTGTAGTTGTAAACGACGTATTACCACAACCTGTTGTTACAGGGAAATTATATGAAACTGTATAAGTTCCAGGTACACTTCCTACAGGTGTTATCGCACCATTGTTGGCATTGATAAGTAATCCTACCGGTGTAACGGAGAATGTACCTCCAGGTGTTCCCGTAACCGTAACAGCTTGTGTGCCTGCTAAACTATTACAATAAGCCGGAGCGTTATAACTAATAGTTGCTAAAGCTGGCTCAACGATAGTAATTACATAAGAATAAGTCTTAACAGCACAGTTCGCCGTAGCTGCCAATGTATTGTAAATTACATAGTTTCCTGCCGGTGTCGCTGTTAAGTTGATTTCTCCTGTTGAAGTATTAACAAAAACAACTGCCGGGTTCGGACTAGAGAATGTTCCGGCAAAAGAACCTGCAGATATTGTTGCCACAGGGTTTGCACTGGTACCTCTACAATAGGTTCCCGGAAGATATCTGAAATTAGCGTCAGGACAACAGATAGTTGTTCCCGCTCCCGGAGCACCCGCATTGATTTGATTCAAACTTATCGTTCCTGTCTGGTTAGAGAAGTTAGTAATCAAGATAATATATATTTCACCAGCCTGAGCATTTGGAATATTAAACTGCTCGATTGGTGCAGCACTATAACTACAACCGTGATCCTGAGGGTTATTAGCCGGAGGATTCGTGTTTACCGGCGGTATAAATGGAATACCGGCAGCACATCCTGCAGCCTGACTTGTATATGGTCCCCACGCAGCATAATCCACGTCAAGATTCGGAGTCGCACTTCCAGGAGAAGACTGTGTCAACTCGAAGTTAATCGGACCCGAAGTTCCAACCTGAATTGCAAAATATGTAGGGTTCGGAGAAGATGACAAACATCCGATAGTTCCCAAACTTGTTACACCGGTAGTATTTCCATAAGTAATATTACAAACTGTTGATGCAGTAGCACAAGTTGAAGGTGTTGAAATACATAAGTTGAATGTTGAAGTCTGTGGTCCTGAGGCATTTGAATATACACGAACAAAATAAGTTCCTCCAACAGTTAAACCATTAAGGGTTCCTGCCAGCTGATTGGCTGCACTACAGAAAACCTGAGTTAATCCAGAACATGATCCTGAATAAACCGCAAAATTTAAATTCGTTGTTGAACCTGCTACGTTTTGAAGTGCAACGTTCAAGTACGAGTTGGTTGCAATAAATTGGTACCAAACGTCATCGTCTGCGGTACCGATACACGGAGCAATTGGTGTTCCTGTTGACCCGGTTGCCAAAGCAAGCGTACCCGGAACAGTCTGATTACAAACAGCATTAGCATTTACAGGAACGAATGTTGCAGTTGCACAATCGTCGTTTGCTGGTGCTGTTGTGAAATTAAGTCCGTTTGACCAGTAACTTGCATCCGTTGGAGAACAAATCGCACTTACGAAATAAGTATAAGATGTGCTTGGATTCAATCCGGTAATTAAAGCAGGGTTTGAGTTAACCACTGTTCCGGTAGTTCCTGGAGTAGGTACAGGAGAACCTGCAGGCAGAACCAATACCTGCCATTGTGTTGCTGTTCCCGCTTCAGTCCATCCCAACATTGCTGAAGTGGATGTTACCTGAGTTACTGTTAGAGCAGATGGCTTAGGACATGTTGGTCTTGGCGCACAAGTGACATTCGCTACCCATCCTGCTCTATCAACCGAACTGTCGCTTCGGAAACGGAATGTTAAACATCCGTCTGTACTACTCGAGGTGAAAGGACCAGGGATTGCAGTACCCCAATAACCACCGGCTAAACCTCCCGGTACATTTCCGGCCCCGTTTGTACTGGCAAGTTGTGGAGCAGCAATAGAGTTACCATCAAAAACATAAAGGGCATCCCAGTTTGTTTCTGTATTGAAAGACGTGAATGTAACTGTAACTAAGTCCGTCGGGTTAGTTGGACAGATTGTCCAAGTCACATCCTCACTAAGTCCATAATTTCCTGGTGTAGTAGTACTTGCTCCCGTATCAACAAAGTTTCCGCCACAAACAGGTGGTGCTATTTGCGTTGTTGCCGAAACCGGACCTGTTACCGCACTTGCGTCGGTTGGAGAACAGATTCCTCTTACATAAAAATCATAACACGTAGAACCGGATAACCCAGTTAATGTAAATGGATTCGTAGGCGCCGAAACCCACCCTGGAGTAGCTCCGGTAGGTCTAGGTGATCCACAAGGCACGGCGATTACCTGCCAAGCCGTTGCATTTCCACCACTCCATGATAAAAGAGCAGAGTTGTACGTAACTGCTGATTGTGAAAGTGTAATAGGCGCTTCACATGTTGCTCGTGGCGCACAAGTTACATTAGCTACCCAACCTGCTGCAGTCGTTGATGCGTTAGATCTGAAATTGAATGTTAATGAACCATCTGCTGCCGAAGAGGTGAAAGGGCCAGGAATCGTAGTTCCCCAATATCCGCCGGCCAACCCGCCAGGAACCGTTCCAGCACCATTTACACTGGTAAACTGAGGAGCCGCAGTCGTGTTTCCGTTAAACACATATAAAGCATCGTTACTTGCTTGTGTACTGAATGATGTAAACGTAACCGTTACAACATCTCCAGGATTTTGCGGATAAACCGTCCAGGTTAAGTTTTCATTATTAGCATAAGCTGCAGTCGATCCTCCAGAATCAACAAATGTTCCACCACAAACCGGCGGTGCAACCAAAGTTGTAAAAGTTACAGGACCAACCCAAACACTTGGGCCATTAGCACCACAATTTGCCAATACATATACATCATACGTCGTTGAACCTAAAAGTCCGGTTTGGTTATATGGTAAAGGTAAGTTAGCAGTAGTACCAGCCGTAGGTGAAGTCGGTGCCGGTTGACCCGTCGGTTGCACCACAACCTGCCAAGAAGTCTCAGTTCCACCCGGTGTCCAGCTGATATTTGCCGAGTTAGGAGTAATTCCTGACACTACAATATCCATTGGTTCCGGACAAGGCGGAATATTTTCAACAATTACCTGATCGATAAATATTCTGGAACCGTTCGCTCCCGGAGCAACGTGGAATCCAATATTTACGGGGCCTGAAAGTGACGCCGGTATATTAACAATCTTCTCAAGATACGTCACATTACTGTAAGTGGCCTGAGCAAGGACAGTCGTAGTAAAGTTCCCAGGAATCGGCCCCGCAGTTGAAGCCTTAATTTCAAAGTTACAAGGCGAAGCCGCTGACGAAACTCTGTATCGGTATCTTAAACGCTGACCTCCGCTGGTCAATTGTATTTGTGGAGACATCAACCAGTCGTCGTTAGTCGCTAAACTTGAAACAATACTCGCAGATTGATTTCCTTCAAACGGAGTGGTTGCATAGTTCATGTCCCATGCATTCGCATCGGCGCCAACGTTTGCAACTGTCCAACAAATTTCTGATGTGGAAGTCGAGTTAAACCCTTCAGTGAAAGTAACCGGAAAAACGCCGCACAATGTTCTGAACTGATAAGGACCAGCCCAAATACTGAAAAGACCTCCACCACAATCAACTCTTACGTAAAACTCGTATAAAGTATTCTGAGTTAAACCTGTAATAGGAGCTGAAGTAGCTGCAACAGCGGTACCTGTACCTAAAGGTAATCCTGTACCTGCAGGCTGCACCACATATTCAAAGTTAGTAAAACCGCTTGTCCAAGCAATTGTCGCAGTAGTCTGCCCGATAGCTGTAGTTGTTAAAGCCGTCGGCTGTGCACAGTTAACCTGTTGTATGCTTAAGGTATACGGTATCGTTTGAGGCGTACCATTAGTAGAGATTACTATATAATAAGTAGTTCCTGCTGTTACGTTGAAAGCCGGAATATTTCTGATTCCACCACCCGTATTAGCAACACCTGCCAAACATGTTGTACCAACGTTAGCACAACTGCTGTATACGAATACGCCTGAATTGTTTCCTGTAGGTGTCATTGAAATATCAACAATCCCTGTGAAAGTTGGTGTAAAAGAATAGAAAACATCGTTTCCGTTTAAGTAAGTCCCTGTAATTCCACAAGAAGTTCCCGGGCTTCCGTCGATAAGATCACTGAATAAACCGGTATTACTAGTAGTTGTATAAGGTAATGTTGTAATAGGAATAGGGCCCGAACAAGCCGTTCCCAGAGGAATAGTATTAAAGATAAATGGTCCGGTCCACGCACTGGTGTTACCAGGACCACACACTGATCTTACATAATAATTGTATTGAGTGCCTGGAAGTAATCCTGTATAATTATAAGGCTTGGTTACTCCTGTTCTGGTTGGAACTCCTGTCGGCGCACCTGGCATAGCCACCATTTCAATATCCCATGTTGTAGCAGGTCCTGTACTTGTCCAGTCCAATAACGCCGAAGTTGACGTAACCGAGGAAGCCGTCAATCCTGAAACCGTTGTACATTGTTGTACCATATTCACATCATCAATCAACCATCGGTCGCCGGTTGTCGTAGCTCCGGTTTGCTGATGAACTCTAACAAACGCAAGGTAAACGTTTTGCCCTGCGTAAGTACTTAAGCTTTTTACAATTTCTCCATAGACATTGTAAGCGGTAGATCCGCCTGCAGCCATATCTGTTTCCAGCTGGGCTTCCGTCCATTGTTGGATTGGTGTAAAACTTGCCTGGGCTTGAGTTGTCGTTGAAATACGCAACTGCAAAATCGTTCCATTGTCGCCGGACAACGTCATTTTTGTCCAAAAGCGCAACTGCCCATTTGTCGGAACTGTAAACTGAGGGGTTACCAGCCAGTCCTCCGAGGTGTTACCCGCACCTATATTTCCTCTGTCTATCAAGGCATGCTGCGCACCGCCATGCGTAGGAAGAAACAAAGTACTCGTAGTCGTCCAGCTTTGAGCTGTCCCTACACCATTGTCCATAACACTCCATGTCCCGGGAATTCCCGTGTCAAAACTTTCCGGGAATTGGGCAAACCCCAGGAAAGAAATTAACGACATGAAAATTACAAGAGTAATTTTTTTCATAACTAATATTTGGTTTGTTGTAGTTTAATTTCCAAATGTAAAAAAAAATAACCATTTTATAACACCTCATTGTAAAATTCACAAAAACCGGCTTGTTTGTTTGGTTTTTATTTATTTAACATTTTAAGGCCATTTTGTAAAACCTTCATAGTATTAGTTAATTACTTATTTTTGCAGTTCAATTTAGAAGCATGCTAGAAAAAGTAACACATAATTTTGAGAAAACGGTAATCGTCGGAATCGTTACGCAACAACAAAATGAGGACAAACTCAACGAATATCTGGACGAACTGGAATTCCTTACCTACACGGCTGGTGGAGAAGTAGTTAAGCGTTTTTCTCAAAAAATGGACAAACCTAACCCGAAAACGTTTGTAGGGACAGGAAAAATAGAAGATATTAACCTATATATTAAGGAGAACGATGTTTCGACCGTGATTTTTGACGATGAACTTACGCCGGCACAACAAAAGAACATCACCAAAATTTTAGATTGCAAGGTTTTGGACCGAACCAACCTTATTCTGGACATTTTTGCCCAGCGAGCTGAAACTTCTTATGCCCGCACCCAGGTTGAATTAGCTCAGTGTCAGTATTTGCTGCCACGACTTTCGGGAATGTGGACGCATTTGGAACGTCAGCGAGGGGGTATCGGTATGCGTGGTCCCGGGGAAACCGAGATCGAAACCGACCGTCGAATCGTTCGTGACCGAATTGCTCTCCTTAAAGAGAAGATCAAAACGATTGACAAACAGATGTCGGTTCAGAGAAGCAACCGTGGCGCTATGGTACGTGTGGCTTTAGTGGGGTACACCAATGTCGGCAAATCAACCTTAATGAACGCCGTTGGTAAAAGTGATGTATTTGTGGAAAATAAACTTTTCGCTACATTAGACACTACGGTTCGTAAAGTGGTGATCAAAAACCTTCCTTTTTTATTGTCGGACACGGTTGGATTTATCCGAAAACTACCTACGCAATTAGTTGAATCTTTTAAAAGTACGCTGGATGAAGTTCGTGAAGCGGATTTGTTATTACATGTTGTAGATATTTCCCATGCCGACTTTGAAGACCACATTGCTTCGGTAAATCAGATCCTGCAGGATATAAAAAGTGCCGATAAGCCAACGATAATGGTTTTTAATAAGATTGACTCGTATAAACACCTTACCATTGCTGACGACGATCTGATCACCGAAAAAACAACCAAACATTATTCCTTAGAAGAGTGGAAAAACACCTGGATGTCTAAAGTAGGTAAAGACCACGCGTTATTCATATCTGCCAAGCACAGGGAAAATTTCGAAGAATTCCGTGAAAAGGTTTATGAGGCCGTACGCGAAATACATATCACCCGATTCCCGTACAACAAATTTCTATATCCTGACTATAAGGATGCTGTCGAAAAAGAAGACGAATAAAAAAATGCCATCTGTTACAAGATGGCATTTTTTTATTAAAAACCGTAATTCACAGCGACTCCAAAAACCTGTCGTGTCTGAAGCCCGCGGACGGCGTTATCATCGTATACCTCTTGCAGTGAAAAGTTGGTGGTGAGATACTTATTGATCTTCATGACAACATTCATCTGATAGTCAATATCTACATTTTGAGGATCTTCCAGATAATTGGAATAAAAACTTACAATATTCTCGATGGAGACATTGGCCATAATAATAAGTTTATAATATCCCGAAACATAAGCTCCCAGTTCATAACGCATCGATTCACCCTGTTTTACACCAAAATAAGCTTCGTCCGGTAGTGTTTGCGTCTTGTCAACAAAAGTCATTTTTGAAGTCAGCGGCGCGATGTTAAACTTCAGATTGTCGTTTTTCTTCCAAAGCATTCCGGGTCCGAAGGTAAGATAAGCAGGAGAAAACAAATCGGAGTATTCCGTTCTGATTTCAGTACCGTTTGCATCCTTACCATAAATATAACCTACGGTAAGCTGTGTTTTGAAGTTTGCAAATGCGGAATACGACCAATAACCTATCGCTCGTTTCCCTACTAGGGAATTTAACTCAAAACGGTCATCGGTTTTTTTCTCAAAGGGAGAGTTTGCGGTCTTTACCAGTCCATAGGAAGCTATTACTTTGTTGTCCCAGGTCCATTCGTCTTTCTTATAGTTGAAATCATAATTCACACCCAAAGTCCCGGAAAAGTTATTTTCACCTCCGGCCACCCAATTATTAAAACTGGACTGGTTAAAAAGAAAGGAGATATTGCCCTTTTTCACCCAATGTTTGGTGGTATCCTGCACAACTTCCTGAGCTGAGGCGGTTAACGTCCCAATAAAACATAACAAAAGCGTAATCCTTTTTTTCATAATCAGTACTTTTTGTTACTACTAAAGTAACAAAAATCTGTCAGAAAATAAGAAAAAAAAGGCCTATTTAGATGAGCTGCTTATTTCCTTTTATAAAGTGGAACTGCGGAGCACGCTTCGCCAAACATGATGCTTTTTGCAACGGGTACTAATTTTTGAATCGCCAATACATACACCTCCTGTGGAACCGGTTTGTTGGAACATCCCTTAAGGATTACAGGTTTGTTCTCAAATGGTGTATAATCCACAGCATCCAGTTTTTCCTGATACAGGACCTGCAACAGTTCTTTTTTGGTACCGTTGACAATTTTTAACGCAAACGGCTGTAAAGAAACAGCCACTAAAGAGTAAGCCCAGGCGGGCAGTATAGCATCCTCAGAACAATACAACGCGACATAACTGTCTTGGTATTGTGTCCAATCATGCTCTTTGAGCTGTTCACGAAATTCAGTTTCTTTCAGAATGAATCCGCCAAACAACCATTGTGAAATATCCAACTCTACAATAGGCTGTTTTGGAAAATAATCTTCCAGATCGAACACCTGTAAGGCGCTGTTGGCTACTCTGTTTACAATTTCGTCCATTATTCAGTGGAGTATTCAGTGGTTAGCATTCAGTGATCAGTATTAAGTTAAAACCCCGCTACCTGACCATTGAATACTGCTTACTGATTTATAGCATTCCTAATTCTAATTTGGCTTCTTCGCTCATTAAATCCTTGCTCCATGGCGGGTCGAAGGTAATTTCCACTTCGCACGATTTTACTGCGTCGATGGATTTGATCTTCTCCTCCACTTCCATTGGCAGGGTTTCAGCCACCGGACAGTTAGGAGAGGTTAAAGTCATGAGGATTTTCACTTCGTTGTCTTCATTGATCATTACGTCGTAAATCAATCCTAATTCATAAATATCCACAGGGATTTCCGGGTCGTAAATGCCTTTTAATACTTTTACAACGTCTTCCCCTAAATTGATGGTATCGTTAAATTCTTCCATTGTTCATGTCATTGCGAGATTGCTTGGCAATCTCTTCTATTTAATTAATTCCTTGCCTGAAAGGCCAGGGCGTACATTTTTATCTGTTTGATCATTGACACCAATCCGTTGGCACGAGTAGGCGACAAATGTTCTTTTAATCCAATCTCATCGATAAAATCCGTATCGGCCTCTAAAATGGCCTTCGGGGACTGATTCGAAAAAGCTCTTACCAAAATAGCGATGATTCCCTTAGTGATGATGGCATCACTGTCTGCCGTAAAAACGATATTTCCGTTTTGTTCTTCGGCGTGCACCCATACTTTGGACTGGCAGCCTTTGATAGTATTTTCATCCGTCTTGAATTGTTCATCGATCAACGGAAGATCCTTACCTAAGTCAATGACATATTGAAATCGTTCATCCCAGTCGTCGAACATGGAGAACTCATCAATAATCTCATTTTGTATTTCCTTAATTGTCATTTTATTGTGTATTATCGGCCAAAGCAACAATTTTATTTACCAATTTTTCAAGCTCAACCGGCGGATCACCGTGATCAAAGCCTTTGGTCTCATATCGGTTCCTGTCTACCTGGAAGGTAATGTTTGCATGTGCCGCCCCGTCATAAAAACGTTTTTCCGTCGGTCCTTTCATCTCCTTTACTTTTTCCAGATTTACTGCTTTTGCCAGTGTTTCTAATTCTTTCCAGTCGGCATCACTTACAGGTGTTGCCGTAAGCAGCTTTTTAGCATCCCTGTTTCTTGAGATATACAAATTATGATTCTCCACCCTCACAAAAAGGAAAAAACCCCTTGAGTTGGCTTCATATTCCATTGCCGGCATGACTTGTTGCTGATCTGCCACTTTCATTTCGGTTACATTTGTTTGTTCAGCCGCTTTTTTTTGACAATTACAACTTGCAAAAGTCAGTGTCAGGGCTGATAAAAGAGCAATTCCTTTCATAATGTACAGTTTTTAAGATAACATTCGCTGTGCTTTTTTTACCGCTTCCACAAAGATATCAATTTCTTCCTTGGTATTGTAGAACGCAAAACTTGCTCGTATTGTTCCCGGAATATCGAAGAAGTTCATGATCGGTTGTGTACAATGGTGGCCGGTTCGCACCGCTATTCCTAACTTATCTACAATCGTGCCAATGTCGTACGGATGGATCCCCGCGATATTGAACGAAATTACAGAAGCCTTGTTGTCACTTGTTCCGTAGATTTTCAAGCCTTCAATTTCCGAAAGTCGTTTTGTGCCGTAGTCCAGCAATTCCTTTTCATAATTCGCGATGTTGTCGAAACCGATACTGTTCAGATAATCGATAGCGGTTCCCAGTACGATACCCGCTTCGATGTTTGGTGTTCCGGCTTCAAACTTATGCGGAAGATCGGCATACGTTGTTTTCTCGAAGGTAACTTCTTTGATCATCTCACCTCCGCCTTGGTAAGGAGGCAAATCGTTCAACCAGTTTTCTTTTCCGTATAAAATCCCTACGCCGGTGGGCCCGCACACTTTATGTCCTGAAAACACGTAGAAATCGCAATCCAACTCTTGTACGTCCGGACGTAAATGAGGTGTCGCCTGTGCACCGTCAATTAAGACCGCAGCACCGACACCGTGTGCTTTATCAATGATATATTTGACCGGGTTTACCGTTCCCAAAGCATTGGAAATATGGTTAACCGCCACAATTTTCGTTTTTTCGGAAAGTAATTTATCAAATTCGGATAGGATCAATTCCCCTTTGTTGTTCATCGGGATCACAACCAATTTAGCACCGGTTCTTTCACAAAGAAACTGCCACGGCACAATATTACTGTGGTGCTCCAAAGCCGAAACCATAACCTCATCCCCTTCTTTTACAAATTTTGCAAAACCATTAGCCACCAGATTGATCCCTTGGGTGGTACCGGACGTAAAGATGATTTCGTGATTGTGTTTCGCATTCAGATGCGCCTGGATGGTATTTCGGGAAACTTCATAGGCATCCGTGGCGAGCTGGCTCAACGTATGCACCCCGCGATGGATGTTGGCATTGATCTCGCTGTAATATTGAGAAATCGCATCGATAACTACTTGAGGTTTCTGGGCAGTAGCGCCGTTATCAAAATAAACAAGTGGTTTTCCGTTTACGGTTTGGGACAATATCGGGAATTGTGCTCTTACTTTTTGAACATCAAACATTTTAGTACTTCTAGTTTCTGCAAATTTACGTCTTGTTTATTTAAAATTGGTATAAATAAATGATAAAATCTACTCTAAAACACAATATCAAAAAAATAATAGCGTTTATTTAAATACATTTGAATAAAATGTATATTTACAATATGTATAGCAAAGAACTAACCAAAGGGACTTTATTGCCGATCATCTTAAAACTCATCAGTGAAAGCGATAAGATGTATGGTTATGAGATCACACAGAAAGTAAAAGAGCTCACCTCGGGAAAAATTGACATTTCCGAAGGGGCATTGTATCCGATTTTACACAAATTGGAAGCAGACGGTATTCTGGAAACCGAACGAGTTTATATAGGAAAGCGAGTAAGAAAGTATTACAAGATCACGGTTTCAGGCCAAAAACACGTACAGGAATTAAGTAATGAACTGAACGATTTCATTAATACATTGACTTTGATTTTTAATCCAAAAACCATCAACTCATGAATGTAGCCGACCGTGACATCGATTATATCGAAACCAATCTAAAGTTTTATGGCATTACCGATCCGCTCCTTAAAGAAGACCTGCTGGATCATATTTGCACGCATCTGGAAAAATCCAATCTTACTGATTTTGAAACGGCCTATCAGGAAGCGATAACCAACTTAGGTGGTTATGCAGCAATGCAGCTGCTTCAAAGAGAGAAAACCGAAAAAGCCTTGATCAAAAGTTTTATCCGAAGAAAGCGAAATGTCCATCTGACCTGTGCCATAAACGCCATCGTATTGCTTATCGGATTTCTTTTCTTCATGTTTAAATGGCCTTTTTCGGGGGTATTGATTTTGATTGGCTTTTCAGTACTTATCCTGATTACTATTCCAATGATCATTTACGAACAATACAAATTAAAGGCGCAAAAAATTCTACTACTAAATAAATAAACCATGACAAAATCGTTTTATCTGGTTGGATTTCTGACCACATTTGTTTTAGGAATCGGTACGATGTTCGAATTCCTGCATTGGCCTTTTAGAGGTATGATTGTTTTTGTTGGATTTCTGATGCTGAACTTCGGTGTGATTCCGATGTTTTTCTATCACAAATACAAAACCGCCTTAAAATGATACGGCTTGTTCTCTCGACTTGTTGTCTATTAGCATCCTGGATTTGCGCTTCACAACACAATCCGTATTCTAAAATTGACGAATTACTCCGAAACTATGACAAGCCGAATGCCCCGGGACTCA
Organism: Flavobacterium sp. 21.1; assembly: GCF_057801535.1. Lineage (NCBI taxonomy): Bacteria > Pseudomonadati > Bacteroidota > Flavobacteriia > Flavobacteriales > Flavobacteriaceae > Flavobacterium > Flavobacterium sp. 21.1. The sequence goes on along the minus strand of NZ_JBYNXA010000003.1, from coordinate 606,725 downwards.
GCATCGGAATCGTTGAAAATGGGAAGCTGATGTATTCCAAAGGAATCGGCAATGCTAACTTGGAATACAACATCAAAAACTCAGATTCTACCGCTTTTAGTCTGGCTTCCATTGCCAAACAATTTACCTCAGCATGTGTTTGGACATTAGTTCGAGATGGCAAGATTTCGCTCGAAGACGACATCCGAAAATACTTGCCTGAGATGCCTGACTATCCGCAAACCACAAAAATAAAACATCTCCTGAACCATTCCAGCGGATTGAGCAATTACCACACTTTAATGGATCTGAAAGGTTTTGATTATGATGTGGAATACTACGACAACAACACGGTTTTAGATCTTGCGTCAAAACAAAAAAGACTCAATCATACTCCCGGTACCAAAACAGTGTATGGCAATACTTCGTATACCTTGTTGGCAATAATCATAGAACGGGTAGCACAGAAAAATCTACAGGAGTATGCCAAGTCGCAACTGTTTGACCCTTTAGGAATGCATCATACACAAGTACGGATCGAAAACCAATCCCTGATCAAAAACAGAGCCGTTGGCTATCAGGAGCAAGGGACGGAATACCTTCAAAATCCGCGAATTCAGAAAAGCTATGGCTCGGGAAGTATGGCTTCCACGGTAACCGATATGGTGAAATGGTGCTCAGTTTTAAACGGGACAAATACGAATTTTAAAGGTTTATCCGAATTTTTAACAACTTGTGATATAGCTAATCCAAACGAAAAAGCCAATTATGCCCGCGGCGTAATGACCGACAACTACAAAGGCTTTAAAACCATCAGTCACAGTGGCTACGGATGGGGCGGGCAAACCCAGTTAATTACTTTACCGGAAAAACAACTGGGGATCATCATCCTGACGAATCTGGAATCCATCACCTCTGGCCCGCTTTCTTATCAAATCTTGGATTTGTTGCTGCCTAACACCAAATCTGAAAACAAAAAAACGTCCCTATACAAAACGAATCCGAAACAATTTAAGTATTATGTCGGAGCGTACAAAGAAAGCAACAGCGACATGAAAATGAAAATTTTTGTTGAAAACGATACGCTCAAAGCCAGAGGTAGCCAAGCTAAAAAAGCCATCGCGCTAGTAGGCTATGAAAAAGGAAAATTCCATCGAACAGGCAATGAAAGCGCGAAGTACGATTTTACCAAAGCCAAGGAATATGATCTGATCATCCGTTTTGGCGGGACGCCGTTTTACTTTCAACGTGCCGAATTCGTAAAACCGGAAAACGTACAAATCGATGAATTTGTCGGGGATTATTATTCGGAGGAATTGGAGGTTGTCTATCGATTTACTAAAAACGGTAATCGGCTGATCCTTGGTTATACAAACCACGAAAACATACCTTTAGCGCCTGTTCAAAAAGACGAATTCGGAAACAACCAGCGCACTTTATATCATTTTGTAAGGGATGATAACCAACAGATAAAAAGCCTGTTACTTTCCAGTGAAGGCACTGTACAAGATATCCTCTTTGTGAAGAAATAAGCTGTTTTTCCTTCAGCTTATTTTCTAATATCCTCCTCCCGCTCCGCCGCCACTGAAACCGCCACCACCGAAAGGCATTTCATCGTGAGAAGTAACCACTTTGGTTTGCATTTGGGAATTGATGATCAGCGCCTGGGCATTTAAGATCAGGCTGCTGTCGGAACTGCGGTCAGGTGTAAAGGTTAAACCAACTTCTTTGTCTTTCAGTTTTCGAATTGTAAAATAACTTAAAGCAAAAAGCGCCAATCCGCCTAAGATCAAAGCCGTTTCCAAGGGCATCAACTGGTAATAGTACCGAATAGTAAAGAACGAGTACCCAAACGTGAAAAGACCAATTAACAACACCATTCTGTCCTTCCTAAACAAGGAATAACCCATGTAAGAAATGGGAATAAAGAAGGTCAGCCCATAGAACAAAAATGCAAAAGGAATATCATTTTCAGCAGTGACTACAACATGCAGCAAATCGGCCGAAAGTTCCCGAACCACCATATAATTAACAGAGAAATATCCCAGCAATAGGGCAAAACCTCTAACAGCCATAATCGCATTACTGTAGATGAAAAACTTTGGGTTATCTTTGATTTTCTCACCAGCAACATAAAAGCCGCAGGCCAATGCAAAACCGATAAAAGGAAGAAATACGGCGTTGATCATCCCTTGATTTGCAATCAGATCAAACACGAAGGCGACAAGTCCGACACATCCAACCACAGCAGATAAAGTGTGCGCATATCGGAGACAACAGGAAAACCCCAAAAGCATCATTATTATAAAAACCACAGCCGTATTATCCGTGGCAAAAAAGAAAGCAAGGCAGAAAAACAAGGGTATCGACAAGATGAACGCATCATCCAATCCATGTTTAAAATAACCGGCTTTGGCTAAAAATTCCGAGCCAATGATGCTGATTATTGCGTAAATAAAAAAAACATATTCAATCTCTGCCTGCAAAAGCGGAGACAGGAGCATTGCCAAAAACCCCGTTATGGCAGATAACATCAGACATCCCAAAAGGAAAAAACCAATCCTTATCAGTAAATTATTGTGGGAATTAAATAAGTTTAACCGCGAGTTAATATCCTGCAATTGTGCTTTCGGTATAAATTTCATCTGATACAACCCCCTGGCCTGAGCGACCAACAGTTCGTTCTCTATAATTTCTTTATTGTAAGCCAGCATGTTTTTCCTTATTAAAATTACGGACTAATTTGATGAACATAATAATCGATCCCGCCACATAAATTGGTGAAAGATACATGAGTGGTATGGCAAAATCCGCAATATCCAAAGTATCGAAGACTCTTATCACAAAAATATTAAACCCGATATAACCATACAATAACGAAAAAACAAAAAGCGAAGTGGCTCTGTGCTTATGACCCATCTTATAAAAAAACCAAGTGTTTCCCACTAGAGCAAAAATGAATCCGAACCAATAGTCCTCTGTCAGACCTGCAATCGTACAAATGGCGACCAGATGTTGGGCAAAGGTGTAAAAAACAAAATAAAAATGAGGCTTCAGGTTTTCCTTAAGGGTGTACTGCGTCCAGAGAATGAGGACAATCCCTATTAGGATTCCAAAGTAGGTCAGATTCGGGTTGGAATAGATCTCGTTTTCAAAAACCGTTTGTGGCGTTAAAGTAATTCCGGCAAACGCGATTAAAGAAGTGATTGCCATCGAAAGCACGGTCCGATTATCGAAAAAATAGGCAACGCCAAAACAAAGCACAGCCGAAAACAAAGAAACCAGACTGAAATCCTTCCCGAAAATAGTATACTGAAACTGAAGATAGCCAACAAAAATACACGCCAAAAGACTTCCCGTAAGTACAAGATAATCATATAACGAATTGTCAAAAACCACTTGTCCCCTTGAAAATCCTTTGGCTTTTTTAAAACTGAAATAGAAGCAGACCAACATCAAAACCAAGTTCACCGCTAAAATCGCAATGTGTCCGATACTGTCAATATTTTTATAAACCAGTGTTCCGATGCCGGTTGTGAAAAGCAGTACTGATAAATACACCAAAAAAAGAAGTTCCGTATTTAAGGAAAAAAGCCCTAATGACTTATGGTCTTTTACTTCCTGATATTGTGCTTCGGAAATAAAGCCTTTGTCGGCCAGCTTTTGGAGTTGCTGTTCTGAGAATTTATCCATCTCTTGATAATTGAATTACCCAAATATAGGGAAATAGCGCTATGGAAAATTCCTGCAAACAAAAAAACCGCCTTTTACAGCGGTTTGTTTTAGTATAATGATGGATTCTTTGTCTTACAGATCAAAGCCCATATTCACGTTAAGCTTCGTAGCGATGATTTTTGCGATTTTAGCCTTCAATTCCGGAATTTTGATACTCGAGGTCACTTCGTTTGTAAACGCGTACATAAGCAGCGCTTTTGCCTCTTTTTTCGGGATGCCGCGCTGTTGCATGTAGAACATCGCGTTTTCATCCAACTGACCAATGGTACAACCGTGCGAACATTTCACGTCGTCGGCGAAAATTTCCAATTGCGGTTTCGCGTTGATTGTTGCTTTATCGCTTAACAAAATGTTATTATTTTGCTGGAAAGCGTCTGTTTTCTGCGCTTCTTTTTCCACATAGATCTTACCGTTGAACACGCCTGTCGATTGTCCGTCCAAAATTGTTTTGTAGTTCTGATGACTTTCGCAGTTCGGCTGTTCGTGGTTTACCAAAGTATAATGGTCTACGTGTTGTTTGTCGCCGATGATCGTAATTCCTTTCAACGTCGAATCGATTCTTTCCCCGTGATGGAAGAAATTCAGATTGTTTCGCGTAAGATTTCCACCGAAAGAGAACGTGTGAACGGATACTCTACTCTCCTGTTTCTGCGAAATAAAGGTATTGTCAATCAAGTTCGCGGTCTGCACATCATTTTGAATTTTGTAATAATCCACGATAGCGCGTTTTTGAGCGAAAATTTCGGTAACCGAATTGGTCAACACCGGGTTTTCGTTCAGACTCTGATGACGCTCCACGATTTGTACATGTGCATTTTCTCCCACGATTATAAGATTTCTCGGCTGAACCATCAAAGCCGCTTCGTTACCGGTAGAGAAATAAATGATCTCAATCGGTTTGTCCACCACCTTGCTTTTCGGGATGTTGATATAAGCGCCTTCAAATGCAAAAGCGGTATTCAACGTCGTTAAGCTTTCCTCTTTGCTGGCCACCTGATTGAAATACGTATCAATCACCATTTTGTATTTCGGTTTGGTCAATGCCGAAGACATTAAGCAAACGTCCAATCCGTCATGGGTGGTTGAAGATAAAAACGTACTGAAAATCCCGTCGATAAAAATTACCTTATAGGTATCCAAATCGTTCAGGAAATATTTTTTTACGTCTTTAACTTCAATGTTATTTTCCTTTTTCGGGAAGATGCTGAAATCGTTTTTCAACACCGCATTCAGCGAAGTATATTTCCAGGCTTCCTCTTTTTTGGTCGGAAACCCTTTTTCTTCAAAATTCTTTAAGGCTTCGGTACGAACTCCATGCAACGCTTCCGCCACATCAACTTTTTCTTCGAAAGCCATGAAAGAAGCAATCAATTTCTCTTTCAACTCCATTTCTTAGCTTTTTAACCAGTCGTATCCTTTTTCCTCTAACTCCAATGCCAAATCCGCACCGCCTGTTTTCACGATTTTACCGTCGTGCAGCACGTGTACGAAATCCGGAACGATATAGTCTAACAAACGTTGGTAGTGTGTAATCACGATTACCGCGTTGTCTTTACTTTTCAACTTATTAACTCCGTTGGCTACAATACGTAAAGCATCGATGTCCAGGCCAGAATCTGTTTCGTCCAAGATCGCTAATTTTGGATTTAACATCGCCATTTGGAAGATCTCGTTACGTTTCTTCTCCCCACCGGAGAAACCTTCGTTTAACGAACGAGAAAGGAATTTACGGTCGATTTCCAACAATTCGGATTTTTCACGGATCAGTTTCAGCATTTCATTCGCCGGCATTTCTTCTTCACCACGTGCTTTGCGGCTTTCGTTGATTGCGGTTTTCATGAAGTTGGTTACTGAAACGCCAGGGATTTCTACCGGGTACTGGAACGATAAGAATACACCTTTGTGCGCTCTTTCTTCCGGAGCCAGTTCGGAGATGTCTTCCCCGTCCAGGATGATTTCCCCTTCGGTTACTTCGTAAGTTTCATTTCCGGCGATGATTGAGGATAAAGTACTTTTTCCGGCACCGTTTGGTCCCATGATCGCGTGCACTTCACCGGCTTTAACTTCTAAATTGATTCCTCTTAATATTTCTTTGTCTTCTACTGAAGCGTGTAAATTCTTTATGGTTAACATAATTAATTTGAAAATTACGTAATTTGAAAATTTGAAAATTTCTAAACTACTTTTGTTTTTGACGTTATTATTATCTTATTTACTATTCTTGATATATTATTAATTTGTTCTATTAATCTTTCTGTACATGGATAGTTTTCAGAAAACTTACACAATTCCAGCCAATATATCGTTTCTTCAATTTCTTTTGCAGCTATTTAAATTTATGGATGAAATCGGCTTTACTCTCGGCATTTTGTGCTTCACGTATATTTGCTCCGATTGATGTTCCTGATTTTAAAAGCTGATTGGCAATAACAAACTTCTTGTTTTCTTGTAAATCTTCACAATACTGAATGATTTCTAATGCAAACTGAAAAGTCAATTTTATATTACATTTTCTTTGTGCTCCATTTACAAATTTTCAAATTGCCTCATTTTTAAATTTTTATCCTACTGATCCTTCCAACGAAATTTCTAATAATTTTTGGGCTTCCACCGCGAATTCCATCGGTAATTTGTTCAATACGTCTTTGCTGAATCCGTTTACGATAAGCGCAATGGCCTTTTCGGTAGGGATACCGCGTTGGTTACAATAGAACACTTGGTCTTCCCCGATTTTGGAAGTGGTCGCCTCGTGCTCGATCTGAGCCGTTGTATTTTTAGATTCGATATACGGGAAGGTATGCGCTCCACAATTATTACCCATTAATAACGAGTCACATTGCGAGAAGTTACGCGCGTTATCCGCTCTTGAAGAAATCTGTACCAAACCTCGGTAACTGTTTTGCGATTTTCCGGCAGAAATACCTTTTGAAATAATGGTCGATTTGGTGTTTTTACCCAAATGGATCATTTTGGTTCCGGTATCGGCCTGTTGGAAATTGTTGGTCACGGCGATAGAATAGAATTCTCCGATGGAGTTATCCCCTTTCAATACGCATGACGGATATTTCCAGGTTACGGCTGAACCGGTTTCTACCTGTGTCCATGAAATTTTTGCACCAGTCTCGCACAAACCTCTTTTGGTCACGAAGTTGAAAACCCCACCTTTCCCCTCTTTGTTTCCGGGGTACCAGTTTTGTACGGTTGAATATTTGATTTCGGCATTGTCCAAAGCAATAAGCTCAACGACCGCCGCGTGCAATTGGTTTTCGTCACGGCTTGGCGCGGTACAGCCTTCTAAGTACGAAACATAACTGCCTTCATCGGCAATTACCAACGTTCTTTCAAACTGACCTGTTCCTCCCTGATTGATTCGGAAATAGGTTGATAATTCCATCGGACATCTAACGCCTTTCGGAATATAACAGAACGATCCATCTGAGAATACAGCCGAATTTAACGCAGCATAGAAGTTATCGCGTTGCGGTACTACCGATCCGATGTATTTCTGAACCAATTCCGGATGTTCCTGAATCGCTTCGGAAATCGAACAGAAGATAATTCCTTTCTCGGCCAATGTTTTCTTGAAAGTGGTCGCCACGGAAACGGAGTCCATAACGATATCCACAGCCACTCCGGCCAATTGTTTCTGTTCGTCTATAGAGATACCCAGTTTTTTGAAGGTCTCCAACAATTCCGGATCAACCTCATCCAAACTTTCGTATTTGTCTTTTTTCTTCGGAGCCGAATAATAGGAAATAGCCTGAAAGTCCGGTTTTTCATAATGTACGTTTGCCCAGTGCGGCTCGGTCATTTCTTCCCAGGCACGGAACGCTTCCAAACGCCACTCGGTCATCCATTCCGGCTCGTTTTTCTTTTTGGAAATGGCACGTACAATGCCCTCGTTCAAGCCCGCAGGGAACGTATCCGATTCGATGTCGGTGTAAAAACCGTATTCGTATTCTTTGTTTTCGAGTTCGACTTTTAAGTCGTCTTCAGTGTATTTTGACATAATTTCTTGTAACTAAATTTTATAGCGAAAACGATTCGCCACATCCGCAGGTTCTTTGTGCATTCGGATTGTTAAACACGAATCCTTTTCCGTTCAATCCTCCGGAATATTCTAAGGTGGTTCCTACCAGATATAGGAAACTTTTTTTGTCAACGGCAATTTTTATATCGTTGTCCTCGAACACTTTATCATCATCCCCTAAAGTTTTGTCAAACTTTAATTCATACGACAGCCCTGAACACCCGCCACTTTTCACGCCCACGCGGACATAATCGGTCGCAGTGTTAAAACCATCATCCTCCATCAAAAGTGTGATTCTTTTTTTTGCTGTTTCAGATACTTTAATCATAACGTTTATACAGATTAACTCTAATTTAGTGCAAAGATATCACATAAAACGATTAATACCTAACTGCTAACATTTTTATAACTTATTCCGTCATAGTCTTTTCCTATAAAGCATTTTAGATTGCGAATTCCCCGAAGATTGATTAATTTGCAAACGCAATTTTTAAGTCACGAAATCATGAAAATATACCCAATAGAAGCCGGAAATTTCAAATTGGACGGTGGTGCCATGTTCGGCGTGGTCCCGAAAACCCTTTGGAACAAAACCAATCCGGCCGATGAAAACAACCTTATCGATATTGCGGCGCGTTGTATGCTGATCGAAGACGGCAAACGCCTGATTTTGATCGATACGGGCATGGGCGACAAACAATCCGACAAATTTTTCGGTTATTATTCCCTTTGGGGTGACGATACAATAGACAAGTCTCTGGCAAAATACGGATTTCATCGTGACGACATTACCGACGTGTTCATGACGCACCTTCATTTCGACCATTGCGGCGGAAGTGTGGAATGGAACAAAGACCGCACCGGTTACCAACCGGCATTTAAAAATGCTGTCTATTGGTCAAACGACAACCATTGGGATTGGGCCACGAAACCGAACGCAAGAGAAAAAGCGTCTTTTTTGGCGGAAAACATCATTCCGATGCAGGAAAGCGGGCAATTAAAGTTTATTGAACGTCCAAAAGCTGATTTCGGGATTTCCAAGGAAATGGATTTCGGAATTTTTTATGTCGACGGTCATACTGAAAAAATGATGATCCCTCATATCCAATATCAGGACAAAACCATTGTTTTTATGGCCGATCTGTTACCAACTGCAGGACATCTTCCCCTGCCTTATGTAATGGGTTATGATACGAGACCGTTGTTAACGCTTCCGGAAAAAGCCAAATTTTTGAACACAGCAGCGGAGAAAAACTATTATCTGTTCCTCGAACATGATGCCCACAATCAGATCATCACTGTAGAACAAACCGAAAAAGGGGTCCGCCTAAAAGAGGTTTTTACCTGTGAAGACATCCTTTAATAAATGATTAAACGCCTTCCAAAAACTGAAGGCGTTAATTTTTTACTAAAATTTACTTGATATATCAATTATTTAAAAATCCTTCATAACTTTGAGTAAAGAAATTTGTTAGTGGAGAAATTAGTCAATATCATCTTTTACAACATTGATCACAGCATACGACTGTATCGAATGTTTGCACAAAAAAAACTGCGCGAACACGGTTTCAGGATAACCATCGATCAGTGGCTGGTAATCAAATGCATACTCGAAAACCCAACCATCACGCAACACGAACTGAGTGAGATGGTTTTTAAAGACAATGCATCCGTTACGAGAATCATTGACTTATTGATAAAAGCCGGATATCTGGAAAAAGAAATCAATCCGGAAGACCGAAGAAAATTCATGCTTCATGTTACAAAAGCCGGTGAGGAAGTAATAAAAAACGTTCAGGAAGTTGTATTGCAAAACCGCAGCATAGCCTTAGAGGGAATCGGCCAAAAAGAACTGGAAATTGCCGATGCGGTTTTAAGAAAGATAATTGCCAATTGTAAGCAATAGCATCAATCAGAAAACAAAATCATCAATCAAAAATCGAACTGTTATGATTAAGGTTATTTTAATTTTAGTTACCATAGTGATTACAGCAGTGAGCTACCTTATCTTATAAGTAGCTCATTTTTTTTTGCTCCGGCACGTAAGTTTGGTTTTTAAAAAATCGTAACTTGCGGTTTGTTGCCAAAAATCTGTTAATATTTTCCGATTTTGTAACAATTAATAATACTTCAGACAAATCTCAAAAACAAAAAGCACTATGAACATATTCAGAACCTATTACCTGTGCGCAGGACTGGCTTTGGCCCTTGCGAGCTGCGGAACCCAAAAAATGGTGTCCACTCCTACGGAGAACATTGATAAAATGCCGATGAAAACGGGCAAAATTGCTGAGAGCGATTTGAAACGCTGGAGTCATCTGGATTTAGGCAAAGACACTATCCCCGGAATGAGCGTGGATAAAGCGTACAATGAACTGCTAAAAGGTAAAAAAGGGACGAAAGTTATTGTTGGGGTTGTAGACTCCGGTATTGATATCGATCATGAAGATTTAAAACCATCCATCTGGACCAATCCGAAAGAAATCGCAGGAAACGGAAAAGATGATGATAATAATGGCTATGTGGACGATATGCACGGCTGGAATTTCCTAGGGGACTCCGACCAAGAGAACATGGAATTTGTTCGTATCCTTAAAAAAGGTGATGACGGCTCGGAGACCTATAAAAAAGCAAAAGCTGAATATGATAAAGCCATGCAGGAAGCCATGCAGGGCAAAATGCAGGTGGATTTCATAATGGCAGGTGATAAAGCTATTGCTGACCATCTGAAAAAGAAAAACTACACGCTTGACGATGTAAAGACAATTCAGACCACGGATCAGACTTTGTTGCAGTACAAAGGAATGATGATGCAGATTCTGGCCCAAACTTCTAAAGAAGAATTCGACAAAGAAATCGAAGAATACAAAGACCATATCTACGGAGAGACCAATTATCATTTAAATCTTCAGTTCGACGGAAGAAAAGTGGTAGGAGACAATCCGGATGATCTTTCAAACAAGAAATACGGAAACAATAATGTGATCGGACCTGAGAAAAAAGGAGCGAAACACGGAACACACGTTGCCGGAATCATTGCCCAAACAAGAGGTAATAACAAAGGTGGCGACGGTGTGGCAAGCAACAATGTACAGATTATGGCTGTCCGCGCTGTGCCGGATGGGGATGAGTACGACAAAGATATCGCTTTAGGTATCCGTTATGCAGTAGACAACGGTGCTAAAGTAATCAACGGAAGCTTCGGTAAGTACTTCTCAACCCACAGAGACTGGGTTCACGATGCTATCAAATATGCGGCTTCTAAAGACGTTTTGGTGGTCTTTGCTGCCGGAAACGAATCGTATGATTTGGACACGATGAACAAATATCCTACCGATTCTTATGATGGTCAGCCGGAAATTTCCAACAACGTTTTGATCATTGGGGCCATTGCACCAACTTATAGTTCAGACATGGTAGCAAGCTTCTCAAATTACGGAAAAACGAGCGTGGATATTTTTGCACCGGGTGATAAAATCTACGCCACAACGCCTAGCAATACTTACCAGTATCTTCAGGGAACTTCTATGGCATCGCCAAATGTTGCCGGAGTTGCAGCGCTGATCCGTTCGTACTATCCGACACTGACAGCCGCTCAGGTAAAACAGATCATCATGGAATCCGGAACACCAATAACACAAAAAGTTTCTGTTGGAGAAGCTAAAGAAATGAAGTCGTTTAGCGACGTTTCCAAATCCGGAAAAATAGTAAATGCTTACAACGCGTTGGTAATGGCGGCGAAGATGGCAAAAAAATAATTATCTTTGAAAACGTATAATCGGAAGGGAAAATTCCCTTCCTTTTTATTTATTTGAAAATGAAAAAATACCTTTTATTATCGCTGTTCGTTACCACTGCGGTTTTTGCGCAGAACAATCCAAACCCCGGATACTGGCAACAACACGCCGATTACAAAATGGAAGTTTCCATGGATGTGAAAACATACCAGTACAAAGGAAAACAGACCTTGGTTTACACTAATAATTCTCCGGATACTTTACGTCGTGTCTACTATCATCTGTACAATAACGCATTCCAGCCAAACAGTGCAATGGATGCTCGTTTGAAAGCCATAAAAGATCCGGATGGTCGTATGGTAAATAAGGTGAAAGTCGGCGAGAAAGAAACCCGAGAAAGTCGCATCGCCGCTTTAAAACCAAATGAAATCGGATTCCTGAAAATCGCCAACCTGAAACAAGACGGAATGACAGCTCCCAATAAAGTCGTAGGGACTATTTTGGAAGTGGATTTAGCGAAACCATTATTACCTCATACTTCTACTACTTTTACATTGGATTTTAACGGACAGGTTCCGGTACAGATCCGTCGTTCAGGCCGAAATAACAAAGAAGGTGTGGAACTTTCCATGTCGCAGTGGTATCCGAAAATGGCCGAATACGATTTCGAAGGATGGCAGGCAGATCCTTATATCGGAAGGGAATTCCACGGCGTTTGGGGGAATTTCGACGTACAGATCACCATCGATAAGGATTATGTTTTGGGCGGAACCGGTTATCTGCAAAACAAAAACGAAATCGGTCATGGCTATCAGGATAACGGAGTAAATGTGACTATTCCGAAAAAACAGAAAAAATTAACCTGGCATTTTATCGCGCCGAACGTGCATGATTTTACTTGGGCGGCCGATAAAAACTATTTACATGATATCGCACAGGTTCCTGGTGGTGCTACCATACATTTCCTATACAAAAACAATCCTAAAATCATTGATAACTGGAAAAAATTACAGCCGGCGACTGTCCGACTAATGGAAATTTACAACAATACGGTTGGTAAATATCCGTATGACCAATATTCGGTTATTCAGGGTGGTGATGGCGGAATGGAATACGCCATGTGTACGCTTATCCTTGGCGAAGGCACTTTTGAAGGATTGGTTGGCGTTACAGCCCACGAAATGGCTCATTCCTGGTTCCAGCACGTATTAGCTTCCAACGAGGCAAAAAACAGCTGGATGGATGAAGGTTTTACCACTTGGTTGGAGAACTACGGTTTAAATGAAATCGCCGACAAAAAAGTTGACAACCCGCATGAAGATTCGTACAAAGGTTATTACATGCTTGTAAAATCCGGAAAAGAACAACCACAGACCACGCATGCCGACCGATATGACGAAAACCGCCCGTACAGCATTCAGGCATACAGCAAAGGAAATGTATTCTTATCACAATTGGAATACCTTATCGGAAAAGAAAATCTGATGAAAACCATCAAAAGATACTATGCCGAATATAAGATGACCCACCCTACTCCTAATGACATAAAACATGTGGCGGAAAAGGTTTCGGGTGCGAATTTAGACTGGTATTTACAGGAATGGACCAAAACGACCAATACCATCGATTACGGCATTAAATCGGTAGAGGAAAACGGGAAAATCACAAAGGTGACCCTTGAGCGTATCGGAAGAATGCCTATGCCTTTAGACATTGTGGTAACCTATGAAGACGGAACTCAGGAAAGCTTCTATGTACCGCAAACCTTAATGCGTTGGAACAAACCCAACCAAACTTCACTAAAAAGAACAGTTACTGAAGGATGGGATTGGGCCTACCCTACTTTTGAATTTAGTATCGGTAAGGAAAAAGGAAGCATCAAATCCATAGTGATCGATCCTTCCGGTTTAATGGCCGATGTTAACGGAGCCAACAACATCTACAACAAATAAAAAATCTGAACTAAACCGGCTGTAACAGGCCGGTTTTTTTATGTTTATTGGAATTTGACAAATACGGAAATTTGAATTTGAACTTCGTATCTTTGCCCTGAAATGAAAAACACTTACCCAAAGCACGAAAAGCTGAAAAGCAAAACCACCATCGATTTACTGTTTTCCGAAGGGAAATCCGTATCGAAATATCCGTTGCGTTTGGTATATGTTCCGACAGTTTTAGAAAACGAAGAACAGATTAAAATGGGCGTTTCGGTTTCTAAAAAATACTTTAAGAAAGCAGTTGACCGGAATTACTTCAAGCGACTTTTGCGCGAAACCTACCGTCTGAACAAATCATTGCTCTTGGACAACATTAAGGAACCGTATGCGTTTATGTTCTTCTATCAAAGTAAAGAACGCCTCTCCTACCTGGACATCAATAAAAAAACCATTCAGCTTTTTGAAAAGTTTATCGAAGCCACAAACTCCGATTCCAAATAACCCCTGATCAGAAACACTTTTTCTTACAGTTTTTGCGTTACTCATTAAAAACCAAAAACTTATGAGAAAGATACTTTTCTATTTATCACTGCTGATCATCCCGATTTCCTGTAAGAAAGCCACTGCCGAATACGACTCAATGGCTGTCATTGTAGACAGTGTAGAAGTAGAAGACGCTGATAAGGTAGCAGAATCCGCGTTGCTGCCGCCTCCTCCGCCTCCAAGCGAATATTCCAGTGCAAAAATGGATGCGCCTATGCCCGTTCAACAAGAAGACATTCAGCCCAAAATCATTAAAACGGGTCGTTTGCGATTTGAAACATCCGATCTTGAAGCCTCTTTTTCATCCGTTAAAAAAGCAATTACTAACCACCAGGCGTCGGTCCAAAGTGATGTTTCCGGCACAAACGATGAATACCTGTACAGAAACATAACCATCCGAATCCCCAGCGTTTCTTTCGATTCCTTCATCAGCGAAATCAGCAAAGGTGTGAAACACTTTGACCGTAAGGAAATTTCAGCCGAAGATGTCACGGAGGAATACATTGATGTCGAAGCCCGTCTCAACACAAAAAAAGCGCTGGAAAAAAGGTATTTCGAATTATTAGGAAAAGCTACCAAGGTTTCCGAAATGCTTGAAATCGAAAAGTCACTTTCTGAAGTACGCGAGGACATCGAAGCAAAAGAGGGTCGATTAAAATACCTGAAAAGTCAGGTTTCCATGAGCACGGTACATCTGGAAATGTACACCAACATCCCTTCCGAAAGCGGGGCTACGGTTTCTTATGGCGGAAAAATGGGCAATGCCTTCAAAGAAGGATTCAACAACATTGCAACTTTCTTCCTAAGAATGCTAAACGTTTGGCCTTTTATCCTTATTTTCGTAATTGGCTTCTTCCTTATCCGAAGACGACGCCGAAGAAAAACGACTTAAAATGCTAGCAGTACTAAAAAGAAAATACGTCCTTCCTGTTTTGGCGGGCGGATTTTTGTTTGTGGGTGCGAGTTTCAAACAGGATTTTTTTGAGATCGCCAAGCAAATCGAAATTTTCACCACACTCTTTAAAACCGTAAACCAGAATTACGTAGACGAAGTGAATCCGGGTGAATTAATGGACAAGGCCATCAAAAACATGTTGGCCGATCTGGATCCGTACACCAATTACTTCAACGAGCAGGATGTGGCGCGTTTCAAGATCAATTCTACCGGCGAATATACGGGCATTGGTGCAATGATCAACCGAAAGGAAGGGCGACTGATCGTGGTGGAACCATACAAAAACTTTCCTGCCGATAAAGCCGGACTCAAAGCCGGTGACGAGATTGTTCAGATCGGCGATGTGAATCTGGTGGATTTCAAGGAAGACGCCGGAACCCTTTTACGCGGTGCTAAAAACACCAAAGTGGATATCAAGTACAAGCGTCAGGGGAAGATGATGAACACGCAGATCACTCTGGACGAAGTAGAAGTAAAGGCTGTTCCGTTTTATTCCATGCTTTCGGATAAAACAACGGGCTATATTGTCTTATCGCAATTCAATACCAAAGCCTCTTTCGAGGTAAAAGAAGCTTTAACGAAATTAAAAGGGGAGGGCGCTACGAAAATTGTCCTGGATCTAAGAGGAAATCCGGGCGGTTTATTGCACGAAGCGGTGAATATCTGCAACCTTTTTGTGCCGCAAAATGAGGTGATCGTAACCACAAAATCCAAAAACGAAAAACACAACAATACCTACAAAACACAAAAAACACCGGTAGATTTGGAAATTCCGTTGGTGGTTTTGGTAGACGGAAAAAGCGCTTCGGCTTCCGAAATTGTTGCCGGTGCCTTACAGGATCTGGACAGAGCGGTAATTGTAGGGGCACGAAGTTTCGGAAAAGGTCTGGTACAACGTCCGTTGGATCTGACCTACGGGACTCAGGTAAAAGTGACCATTTCAAGATATTACACACCTTCCGGACGCTGTATCCAGGCGTTGGATTACACGCATAAAGACAAAGATGGAAAGGCTATTCGTACAGAATCCAAAAACTATAACGCGTTTAAAACCCGAAAAGGTAGAACCGTGTACGATGGCGGCGGTATTCAGCCTGACGTGGAATTGGCAGAGACCAAACAGAGTACCGTTGCAGCCGCGCTGCTTAAGAACGACGGCATCTTTAATTTTGCCACGGAATATTACTACAAAAACCCGAATATTGGCACTACGATTCCGGTTATTACCGACGCAGATTTCACGGCTTTCAAGGCTTTTCTTAAAAAAGACAACTTCCAATTGGATACCGAAACGGAAATTGCCCTGAGAAACACTTTGGCTACTGCCAAAAAAGAAAAAATCGATGAATCCATTGCTGCAGAATATCAGCAATTATTGTCTGCTTTGCAGCGAAGCGAAGAAAAAGAACTTGAAAAAAACAAAGCCGAAATCAAGGATTTACTGCTGGATGAAATCATCAAACGCTATCAGTACAGAGAAGGTTTGTATCAATATTACACCAAAAGCAACATCGAAATTTCAAAAGCAATTTCCATTTTGAACAATAGCGCAGAGTATAATAAAATTCTGAAAAACTAAATTTCATACCCTTTTTAGTTTTACTGTACTTTTTTATAATAATTTTGTGCTAATTTAAATTTTCTAAAAGTGAGTTCACACAGTAGCAACCACCTGAACAAATTAACATTAGGTGGTTTAATTGTAACCTTAGGGATTATCTACGGAGATATTGGTACTTCTCCGCTTTACGTAATGAAAGCCATCATCGGCAAACAGTCCATTAACCCGGACGTCGTTCTTGGAGCCATTTCCTGTATTTTCTGGACACTGACTTTACAAACCACATTCAAATACGTAATCTTAACGCTTCGAGCGGACAACAAAGGTGAGGGGGGAATTTTTTCGCTTTATACCTTGGTTAAAAAACTGAAAAAGAAATGGTTGCTGGTTCCTGCAATTATTGGAGGGAGTGCCCTTTTAGCGGACGGAATCATTACTCCGCCCATTTCGGTATCCTCTGCCATCGAAGGGTTAAAGACTTATAACCACGACCTGAATACCATTCCGATTGTAATCGGTATTTTGTTCATTCTTTTCTTTATCCAGCGCTTCGGAACCAAGTTTGTCGGGAAGTTTTTCGGTCCGATGATGTTGCTTTGGTTTGGGATGCTGGGCGTATTGGGTTCAATCCATCTTTTTGGAAACATCCAAGTACTAAAAGCTTTAAACCCTTATTATGCAATCCATTTACTGCAGATTCACCATGAAGGTTTCTACGTTTTGGGATATGTTTTCCTTTGTACAACCGGAGCGGAAGCCTTATACAGTGACCTAGGACATTGCGGGATCAAGAACATACGAATCAGTTGGATCTTTGTAAAAACCATGTTGGTTATTAACTATTTCGGACAGGGCGCTTACCTGATTGCGCACAGCGGAAAAACCTTAGCCGAATTAAGCGGCAGCGCGAGCAACCCCGGTAATCCATTCTATTTGGTGATGCCGAACTGGTTTTTACCCTTCGGAATCGCGATCGCTACTTCGGCAGCCGTGATCGCTTCTCAGGCTTTGATCAGTGGTTCGTTTACCTTGATTTCAGAAGCGATGCGTCTGAATTTATGGCCAAAAGTTCGCGTAAAATATCCAACCGAATTGAAAGGGCAGTTGTACATTCCTTCCATCAACTGGTTGCTTTTCATCGGCTGTGTGTTCATTGTTGTTCATTTTGAAGAATCCGGAAACATGGAAGCCGCCTACGGTCTGGCTATCGTACTTTGTATGATCATGACCACCATCCTCTTAGGTTTCTTTATGGTTTTAAAACGATACCATCCGGCGTTCATCATTTTTGTACTGGCGATGTATCTGTCCATCGAGCTTTCATTCTTCATTGCCAACATCGATAAATTCCCTCATGGAGGATATGTGTCGGTATTCATCGCAGGTCTCTTGGCTTTTGTAATGGTAGTCTGGTTTACGGCAAAAAAAATCAGAAAAGAATATACGGAATTCGTAAAGGTAGACACGTTTAAGAAAGTGATTTCCGACTTAAGCAACGACCTTTCCATCCCGAAATACGCCACGCATTTGATTTATTTAACAAACGCTGGAATCAGTGATGAAATTGAATCAAAAATTGTATATTCGATTTTACAAAAAAGACCAAAACGTGCTGATATTTATTGGTTCGTACACGTTAATGTGACCGACGAGCCTTATGAAATGGAATACCGGGTTCGTGAAATGGTGAAAGATGATATTATCCGTGTGGATTTCTACTTAGGTTTCCGTGTGGCGCCACGTATCAACCTTCTTTTCAAAAAAGTAGTTCAGGATATGGTGAAAAACGGTGAAGTGGATATCACCAGCCGTTATGAATCCTTACAGCGAAACAACGTAATTGGCGATTTTAAATTTGTACTGATTGAGAAATTTATATCTTACGATAACGATTTTCCTTGGTATGAAAGAATAATTTTAGATATTTACTTTTTACTGAAAAAAATAAGTTTATCGGAAGAAGAAGCATTTGGGTTGGACAGCAGCTCGGTAAAAGTGGAACAATATCCAATTTTGATCCATCCGCCGTCTGATATCAACCTGCATCGAATTAAAGACCGTAGCCATCATTAAAGATGAAAAAAATTATTTTCTTTTTGTTATTCCTTACCCATTTTGCCCACGCGCAGGAAGAGGTTGTACATTCCGTCTATTTTGAATTTGATAAATTCAAATTGGACGAAAAACAGGCCAATGAGGTAGTGGCTTTCGTAAAAGCAATAGATACTTCCAGAATTGAAAGTGTTCAGATTTACGGATACTGCGATGACAGAGGCAAGGACGCTTACAATTACAAACTTTCAAGCAACAGGGCCAACACGATCAAAGCCAAATTGATTGAGAAGGGAATCAAAAATGTGATCATAGTAACCATCGAAGGAAAAGGGCGCATCTTAATTGATGATGATATCGTTGAAAATCTTCCGGAAGTCCGTCAGAAAAACAGACGTGTAGATGTGGTGATGAATTTCAAAAAGATTCCTCCAAAACCGATACCGGGGGTTTACAAAGACATCAAAAAGGATCTGATCGTAGGGGATCGCATCTATCTTGAAAAAATCCTGTTTGACAATGGAAGCAGTAAGTTAACGGCGAAATCAAAACAGGAACTGGAGCGTATCGCACGTATCCTTCACAAATACAAAAACATTCAGTTTGAAATCCAGGGACACATCTGCTGTACCCCGACATTTCAAAGAGAAGCCATTGATAAGGATACCCGTAAAAGAATGCTTTCCATAAACCGTGCGGAAGCCGTTTACAAATACCTTATCTTCAAAAGAATAGACAAAAGCAGAATGACTTACAAAGGCTACGGAAATACAATGCCTTTAGGAAATGGTCCGGATCAGGACAGACGCGTGGAATTGGTTATTACGAAAATCTAACAGCTTATGAAGAAGCTTTTTACTTTCCTTCTTTTATTCGGTCTGACATTGGGTTATTCTCAGGAATTAACTCAGATAAAAACGGATAAGTATTCCGTTTACTTTAACTTTGACAAGCACAAATTGACCGACGAGGAAAATAAAAGGCTTAACGATTACGTGAAAAGTCTGGGAGACATCGTAATTCTTTCCATCGGATTGGAAGGTTTTTGCGATGACCGCGGAAGTATCGAATACAACAGAGCCTTATCAAACCGCCGTGCTAAAACGGTATCGGATATCCTTCAGGAAATTGCTTCCAAACAGAAAAACGTGGAAGGGAAAGGAAAAATCGATTTGCGAATTACCGAACTTCAGCTTAACGACGACGAATTGGATGCCACGCGGCAATTAAACCGAAGAGTTGATATTTACCTCGAATATTTTCATAACGACTTCATCGACCTAAGCAAGCCTAAAGATTCGGTTCCGACAAAAATTCAGGTGGAAAACCGTCAGCTGCGCCTTAAAACTTTCGAAGACAAACCGCTGAAAGTAGGGGATATCATCAAATTGAAAGATCTTTATTTTGAAGGCGGGCGCGCCGTTTTACTAAGAAAATCAGAAAAGCAGCTGGAGAAACTATTGAACGAATTAAAAAACAATCCTAATTTCAAATTCCAGATACAAGGTCATGTTTGCTGCATTGATACGCAATATTTCCGTGATGCCGTCGATGAAGATACCGGAATCAACAACCTGTCCGAAGCAAGAGCCAAAGCTATCTTTGCTTACTTAAAAGCCAATGGTATTCCTGAGGAGCGTATGACCTACAAAGGATTCGGACGCGATTACCCGTTAGAAGGCGCCAAGGAACACAACAACAAACGCGTGGAAATCGCGATTACCAGTATTGATTAATACCGTTTCATTTCGATGTGAGGAATGTCGTCTTCCAGATACATTTCGCTCGTTTGGGCAAAACCGTGGCTTTCATAGAATTTCTTCAGGTACAATTGTGCTGAAATGGTAATATTAGATTCGCCATAATGCACCGAAATTCCCGATATCGCTTCCCTCATTAGATCATGACCCCATTTTTTATCGCGGTATCCGGGCTTTACGATCACTCTTCCAATCGAAGCTTCATCAAAATAATCCCCGGGAGCAAATAAGCGCGCATAGGCCACTAAAACACCTTCGTACATTCCCAAAAGATGCAATGCTTTGTCATCCTTCCCGTCAATATCCTGATAAACGCAATTTTGCTCCACTACAAAGACTTCTGAGCGCAGTTGTAGTATTTGGTATATCTCGGAGACAGAAAGTTCTTTAAATGGCTTTATTTCGAATTTTGGCTTCATTTGTTTTTCGGTTTTATAAATTGTGTGGATTTTATGATCGATTCCAATTCAAAAATCATATCTCTTTTCATGCTTGACGGATTGTAAACAAAACCTTCAACGATAATATACCGACGGTTTTTAGTATCTTTTATCACATAATTCAGAAAAGGACCGTTCATGAAATTGTTCTGCAGTTCCCAGGTCCCACGCATTTCAAACGCGGGTTTTTCATCGATGTACGTTTTCGAAACGTAAGGGTAATAACTTTCTTCGGTCCGCATACTGGATTTGTCCAGCATACCGTGAATGTACTTTTTTCCGATGGAATCGCGAATGCGGATGACATTATCCACAACGCTGCTTTTTCTGAATGATGAAAGCGGCACCTGATAAATCAGCAGACTGGAATTACCCGAGGGAATGTCTTTTTTCAGCCAAACGAATTTATTTTTCAGCAGCGCATAGGAGAAGTCCTCAGGGATTTGAACTGAAATATTGAATTTCTGCCTGATTTTCTTATCGTTGAATAACGCTTTCGCCGTTACTTTCTGATTTTCGATAATCTCCGAATAATTGATGCTGCCCGTTAAAGTAGACGCATGCAGTTCAATCGTTTCTATGATTTCATTCCAGTTGTGACCGCTGATGTAAAAGATATTCTGCGGCACGGCGTACTTGTCCATTACATGTTTGAATTCGGGATGTGCCGCTTTGGAAATAACGACGATATTCCTGGCCAAACGTACGTTGCTGTTAAGCATCTTGGGCGAATACTGATTCAGCGTAAACAACGGTTCTTCTTCCTGAAGACCGTCCACCGGAGCGGCCAGTTTTTTTCGAAGTACGTCGCCGACTTCCCCATTCCATAAAACATCGTCGATAATTACGGAAACCGAATTGATTTTACCGGTAGATACGGGTAAAACGAAATCGTCCTGCTTAACAGTCTTTTTGCACGCCACGGACAATAGCAGCAGGAACAGGCCGAAAAAAAAATTCGCTTTTCTCACAGTGTTGTTTTGAAAAGCGAATTTACTAAATTATCCGTTGATTTTGAGTTTCATTCCGGGTCTGATGTCATCCCCTTTGATTCCGTTCAGTTTTCTGATGGCGTCAACAGTTGTTCCCTGTTTTTTTGAAATGCTGATTAAAGAATCTCCTGATTTAACAATGTATTCTTTAATTTTTGCGCGCTCGCGTTTACGAATCTCTTTCTTAACCTGGTCTTTTTCAGTAGCAGTTTGTGCAACAGTTTCTGTTTCAATAGCTTTTACAATCAGTTTTTGACCTAACTGAAGATTTTCATTATCCAGTTTGTTTAACTCTTTCAACTGCGCTACTGTCAGGTTATGTTTCTGCGCGATTTGCGTCAGATTATCACTTTTCTGAACTACATAAGTCGCTTCTGAAGTCGTTTCGTTTTGCTCTCTAGCGTCTTTGTTTTCATCCGCTTTTACAATCGGTTCTGAAACTTTCACAGTATCGGTTTTTTTCTTCTTAGCACCTCTGTCAGCCACCATCACCGTGGTTTCGTATTGGATTTTTAGCTTCTGACCTGCGTTAACGCCAGAACCTTTGATTTTATTCCATTTCTTCAGTTCTGCAGCTGAAACATCATTTTTCTCAGCAATTTCAGAAAGGTTGTCGCCACGTTTTACTGTGTAATATTTGATTTTTGTCTTTTTAACTGCCTTGGTAAATACGTCTTCTTTTTCATCATCAGCATCAACATTGTTGGAAGCAATTGCAGTTTGTGTACTGTCTGCAACAATCATTCGCGGTGATTTCACTTTGAACTGTTGTTTTTCTCTCTTGCTTTCCTCGTAGTCAACGTAAGCATATACTTTTTCCTCGTTCGATGTAAAAATCGCTAATTTGTTTTTAGGCAAACGGATGTAATGCGCTTTATCGGAAACAAAAGGAACCACGTTACGCTTGTAAATCGGGTTTAAAAAACGAAGTTGTTCTTCCGGCATGTCTAACAAATCGGCAATCTGTTTGAACGACATTTGTCTTTTTACCATTACCGTATCCGTTTCGAAGTAGGTAACCGATGCTTTTTTAGGGACAATACCGTGTTCTTTTCTGTATTCATACACATACATCGTAGCATAAAACGCCGGCAAATAACCTTGGGTTTCAGGATGCATGTACTTTCTGATGTTCCAGTAGTTGGTGTGTCCGCCCGAACGACGGATTGCTTTTGAAATATTTCCGGGCCCGGTGTTGTAAGAAGCCAAAACCAAATCCCAGTCACCAAAGATTTTGTACATGTTCGTGAAATACTGACAGGCTGCTTCGGTAGCTTTTAACGGATCATAACGCTCGTCAACATAAGAGTTCACCTCAAGGTTGTATTGCTTTCCGGTCTCATACATGAACTGCCATAACCCGCTGGCGCCCACTCTTGATTTAGCAAGTGGATTTAAAGCTGATTCCACAATTGCCAAATATTTAATTTCCAAAGGAAGGTCATATTTTGATAAGCTGGCCTCAAACATCGGGAAGTAATACTCCGACAAGGCCATTAAACGCTCGAATGCACGCGGACGGTTTTTAAGAAATGATTTGATCACATTTTCCACCGTTGGATTATACTCGACATGGAACGGAGATTTTTCATCCAGTTTCGCAAGACGCTGCTTCAAAAGATCGGTTGGGAGATTGTAATAAACGGTCGCATCTGTGTTAGCCTGCGCGATCTCCGATTGCATTTCGTCGAAAAGTTCCTGATTATTCAGTTCTCTCATCCACATTTCATCAATGCAGTTGCTCGTTTCGTTGTGCACGAAAGTACCTTTAATGGAATCCAGATAGGATAATTTTGGGAACGCTTGCGCAATCTGAACCTCTTTTTCACCCGTCTCTTGGGCCAAAGAAGCCAACGAGAAAATTCCGAAAATAAATGAAAATATTTTAGTCCTGTTCATACATCTCTTTTTATAATACGCTATTATTCAATCATTTACGCACATTGCAAACATAATAGCTTATAACTGATAAAATCAAAAAATATTGTTAAAAATTGCAAATTAATTTTCTATCGCTGCAATTCCGGGTAATGTTTTTCCTTCAAGCATCTCCAGCATTGCCCCGCCACCAGTGGAAACGTAGCTCATTTTCGGCTCCAGTCCGAACTGCTTCACAGCAGCAACCGAATCACCGCCACCTACTAGTGAAAAAGCGCCATTTTTAGTCGCTTCGGCAATATAATTACCCAAAGTGATGGTTCCGTCGGCAAATTTATCCAACTCGAAAACACCTAACGGACCGTTCCACAAGATCGTTTTTGAATTATTAATTACATCCTTCAGTGCTTCCAAAGACTTCGGCCCTACGTCAAGCCCCTGCCATCCGTCCGGAATAGCGTTAACATCAACAATCTGGGTATTGGCTTCGTTTGAAAAAGCGTCCGCTGCTACCACATCAACCGGCAAGTGGATCTGAACATTTTTCGCTTTCGCTTTTTCCATGATTTCAAGGGCTAATGCCATTTTATCGTCTTCACAAAGAGAGTTTCCGATTTTTCCGCCCATCGCTTTGATGAACGTAAAAGTCATTCCCCCACCTATGATCATGTGGTCGATTTTATCCAAAACATTTTCGATAACCGTAATTTTTGAAGATACTTTGGATCCTCCAAGTACTGCCGTTACCGGTTTTACCGAATTATTCAATACACGGTTCAAACTTTCAATTTCCTTTGCCAACAAAGTACCGAAACACTTGTGCTCCGGGAAAAACTGCGCAATGATCGTTGTCGAAGCATGCGCTCTGTGTGCCGTTCCGAAGGCATCATTCACATAAATGTCCCCTAACCTCGCTAATTTTTCGGCAAAAGCCACATCTCCTTTTTCTTCTTCAGCATAAAAGCGAAGGTTTTCCAACAACAATACTTCGCCCGGTTGCAATTCGGCTACCGCATTTTCAGCAACTTCTCCGATACAATCCGTAGCAAATTTCACGGGAACACCCAAAACTTCAGACGTTTTAGCTACAATGTGCTTCAATGAATATTTTTCTTCAATCCCTTTTGGTCTTCCCAAATGTGACATTAGAATGGCACTCCCTCCGTCTTTTAAAATTTTATCGATCGTAGGTTTTGCAGCTTCTATTCGGTTCGCATCGGTTACGTTAAAATTTTCATCCAACGGTACGTTAAAATCGACACGGATGATGGCTTTTTTTCCTGCAAAATTAAAATCGGTAAGGGTTTTCATTGTGAACTATTTTTGTTGTTTGTTTACTTTATAATCTGCAAATATACGATTTTTCTTTTTTTAGCTTTTTTCCACATCTGTTTTTAGCGAATTCATAATTTTTTGACAGACGGGCTCTTACTGTTTACGACTACAAATAAGACAGAAAAAACCACCCGGAAAAAGTAGCGAATAGTGGGTTTTTGTTTCTTGCCCTGATTAAACTTTCTGTTATCTTTGCTTCATGCTATTTCAAGAAATTTTAGGACAACAACACCTCAAAAGTCATTTGACGAAAAGCGCCGATTTAGGTCGCATCCCGCATGCACAATTGTTCGTGGGACCCGAAGGGTCGGGGACTTTGCCCATGGCGATTGCCTATGCGCGCTATATTTTGTGTTCGAATACGTCCGGGGAAAACACCAACGGAAATGAAGCCTGCAATCTGAAATTTGAACATTTTTCCCATCCCGATCTGCATTTTGTTTTTCCCGTGGCCACCAACGATGAAGTAAAAAGTCATCCGGTAAGCGCGAATTTCATGAAACATTGGCGGGAATTCGTCATTGAAAACCCTTACGGAAGTCTGTTCGACTGGCTGAAATCGCTTGGTATTCAAAACAAACAGGGACAGATAGGAGTGGACGAAGCACAGGAAATCATGAAATCACTTTCCCTTAAATCCTATGAAGGCGGTTACAAAGTGATGATCATCTGGATGGCCGATAAAATGAATACCGCCACGTCCAACAAACTCTTGAAATTATTGGAAGAACCACCGCAAAAAACGGTTTTTCTGTTGGTGACCGAAAATCAGGACGATATCATGCAGACGATCTTATCGCGTTGTCAGGTATTGGATTTTCAGGGCTTACCTGAAACTGTGATTGCCGATGCTTTGGTTTCACGTGAAAACATCGACGAAAAAATGGCCTTGCGAATTGCGCACCAATCGCAGGGAAATTATAACAAAGCCTTGCATCTGCTTCATAAAGACGCCACCGAATTCCCGTTTGAAGAATGGTTTGTACAATGGGTGAGAGCCGCTTTTCGGGCCAAAGGAAATGCAGCTGCCATTTTGGATCTGACCAGTTGGAGCGAGGAAATTGCCGGAATCGGGCGAGAGGCACAGAAACAGTTTCTGCATTATTGTGTGGAAATGTTCCGTCAGGCCTTGTTGCTGAATTATCAGTCGCCATCACTGGTTTACATCGAACCGACGGTGGACAAATTCAAACTGGAGAATTTTGCACCTTTTGTGAACGGCAACAACATCAACGACATATTCAAGGAACTTTCGGACGCGATCTATCACATTGAACGCAACGGTAATGCGAAAATCATCCTGACCGATTTGTCCATAAAACTGACCCGTTTAATCCATAAAAAATAAGCCATGACCCATACACAACTTTTCGGCGTACTGATTCTTGCCTTTTTAGCCTTGACATTCCTGCATTCCAGCTACGAAAAAATTACCGAATGGAAAGAAACCGTGGCGGGACTGAACGAACATTTTAAAGCTACTTTCATCCGAAATCAGGTGCCGGCTGCTTTAGCCTTGCTTTTGATTACAGAAATTATTGCGGGAGCCTTCTGTCTGGTCGGCATCTTCCAATTGATACAAAACGGAAGTACAACCATTGGTCATTATGGCGCCGTAATGTCATGTATTACTTTGCTTTTAATGCTTTTCGGGCAGCGCCTGGCCAAAGATTATGATGGCGCGCGAACCATTGCGATTTATTACATTCCCGCAATTTTAGCGGTGTATTGGTTGTAGCAATACACAGCCAATTGGTCAAATTATTTGAATTAAAAATAGCTCATATGACCAGATTTTTCTTTTGTATTATTTTATTTGCGTATTCGGCATTTGCGCAGGAAGATTTTGAAAAAAAGGTTGTCGAACCGCTACAAAAAAATAATTTATATTTCGAAAAGGCTTTTGTCCATACCAATAAAACGACTTATCTAGATGATGACATAATTTGGTTTCAAGCGTATGTTGCCGATAACAACAGCCTGCCTTCAAATAAAACCACGCTCTTATATGTGAATCTGGTCGATTCTAAAGGAGAGGTCATTGCTTCAAAAAACATTTTCATTTCCAACGGAATTGGAATA
Source organism: Flavobacterium sp. 21.1 (assembly GCF_057801535.1). NCBI lineage: Bacteria > Pseudomonadati > Bacteroidota > Flavobacteriia > Flavobacteriales > Flavobacteriaceae > Flavobacterium > Flavobacterium sp. 21.1. Next base: position 579,709 of record NZ_JBYNXA010000003.1, on the reverse strand, counting down.
GGCGAGTTTGACATTGCAAATATGAATGGCTCTGGTCGCTATTATATTCAGGCCTATACCAATAACATGCGAAATTTCGGCGATGCTAATTTTTTCATTAAAGAAATTAACGTTATTAAAGAACCGTCGGTCACCGCTAAATCAAACAGAAACGAATACGATATCCAATTTTTCCCCGAAAGTGGTTATTTATTGGATGACACTGAAAATGTTTTAGGCATAAAATTACTGACAAAAGGTAAAGGAACCGATTTTACCGGCAAGATCATCAACAGTAAAAATCATGAAGTTACACGTTTTAAAAACGAATATTCAGGGTTGAGTTCCTGCAAATTTAAATATGCATCCGGAGAATCCTACCAGGCAATCATTGAAACGAACGATACGATAATCAAATTGAAAATCCCTGAGAGTGAAAAAAGGGAGCTTTTACTGGCTGTTGACAATTCCAATCAGCAACTGGCAATAGAATTAAAAGCACCGGAAAAGTTTATCCCAGAGCTTACTAAACATAATTTCACTTTATTATTTCATCAGAACCATACGATAATTGATTTTTTTCAGATTGATCCGAAATCGATGATCAATAAAAAAATGGAAATCGATACGCAGCACTTAAAAAATGGGGTTAATACCATAACCTTGTTTAAAGATTATGAACCAATCGCGGAAAGGAAGTTTTATGTGGACCAACGACTCAACGAACTGTCGGTCAGCCTGGAAAAAAATCTTTCGAAAAACGATTCGATCGTCTGCAACCTTAAGATCCTTAACGGGAATAAGCCCTTAAAATCAAAATTAAGCATTAGCGTTTTACCCGACAGCATCGCTAATTTTAATGAAACAACCACCATAAAAAGCGCTTTTTTACTTTCACCCTATGTTACCGGCTATATCGAAAACCCAGGATATTACTTCGATCCGAAAAATCCAAAAAGACTTGAACATCTGGATTTACTATTGTTAACTCAGGGTTATGTCCGATACTCTTTTTCTGAGATGGTTACAGTTTTCAATCCAAAGCCTGCTTATGAATTTGAATTGGGTTTTAAACTAAAAGGAACTGTGTCGCCGTTAGTCACAAATTATCTCGGTTTAATCGCTAAAAACAATTCCTTAATCCAGAAAATATATTTAAAAAGTGACAATTCCTTCGAATTCAACAAGTTGTTATTGTATAAAAATGATGCGGTTAAAATTTCCTTTTTATCAGCTGAAAATGAGGCTTTTCAACCAAAAAAATTACATTTGAATCCAGTCGAAAAAAGCACTTTTCCAAAAATAAATCGGTATAAAATAAGCGAACCTAAAAAGCAACTGTTTAGTGAAAAGGAATACGAAGACTACAAGCACTACATGGGCATCCGATTAAATGAGATCACATTAAAAACTAAAAATTCCAGTAAGAAAAACATCCGACTTGACAAATTAATAAAAAAACACAAGTCAGAAGTTTTTGACATTGGTTCGTATTACGAAATAGAAATGCCGGAAGATGCCCGTAAAAACAACGAGTTGTTTATGAGTTTTTTGCTTCGGGACCAAGGCATACGCTTAGTAAATTGGAAAGGACTTGAGAACTATTTAGAGGCTTCCTCAGATACAGAGGCCGCTTTATTTGTCAACGGAAAACTGATTACATCAACCGATTTGAGCACCCTGTCTTTAAAAATGAAGGATGTGGAAGCGATAATGAAACAACCTTTTAAAAATTATATTAAGTACCAGGTTTTCACCACGGAGGATTACAATAACGATATTGTGAAACTTTTCGACGAATTTATACTCACAAACGCCTATGACAGGGCCAAAAAATACTACACTCCGGCATTTAATTACAACCGACCTGCCCGTTTTATGGAAATTGATTGGAAAACCAATTTAAATACGGACTATAACGGTCAGACTACTTTCAAAATAGTGAAAAATGACGCGATAAAAAAAACCATTTTTTCCATTCAGGGTTTTTCCGAAGATGGTGTTTTGATCAGCGAAATAATAATAAAATAAACCCATTAAAGAACCTAAGATTTCAGACTGGCTTTAAACAATCGTAATTCGTCCCAGCTGAATTTATCACCGTGGATGTCTTTTAATTCACCCAGACTTTCCCCTTTGAAATCATAAAAAGCTTCACGTAAACCTGCTATTTTATCATCGGGTAAGATATCGTGCAATTGAATCACTTCCATCTGGATCAGCTTCGTGAAATGGCTGAAAATAGTGCCTGGTGTAAGTTTGCGCTTTTTTGCAATCTCATGAATGGACAGGTTTTGTTTCCACAGTTCCAGCGTTTCTTCAATCGTTGCTTTTTTGGGCGCTTTGGCTTTTTTAGGTTTGTGTTCGTAATACGACGCATCGTCTTCGTCTTCGATCAGTTCGGCATGACTGGCGCGGAACTTTTCGGCTACCGTTACCAATTTGTTGATCTTGTAGTTCCTAGCTTCGTCGGAAAGTAAATTCTGTTTGGAAATTTCTTTACCGTCGGCGATAATCTTCAGTAACAACAGCGCTTTTTTGAGTTGGAGCACCGTTTTGATCTGCAGTTCTTCCAAAACCTGCAATTCGTCGTAAAATGCTTTGACTTTCTTAACCCGCTTGATTTCCTCGATCTTGAGTAATAGTTCTTCCACGATCGCATCTAACGGTGTAAAGAAGTAGTTATAAGCCGCCTCACATCGCTCCCTGATAAATGCAATATCCACCGGTTCCGTAGAAAACAATTTGTACAACTGACTTTGGAATTTAACCGAAGCGTCGCCTAGTTTTGCCATAGCTTCCGCATTGGATTCCGCCCAGTCTTTATGTTTGGATTTCGGCGATTTTGGCGCTTCCTGTTTGTAGCTGAAGGTATGATTACGCCATTCCTGAATCAACGCTCTGAAATCGAAACTGGAAATCAGCGTGTTAGACAAATACTGTTTGGTTTCTGAGCTAAGGGAATCCAGCAAAACCTGCTCGGTTGCTTTGTTCGACGCGTATTGCAGCACATCCTCATCGGAGGAAATACCATTCATCCTAAGCGGAGACAGCAAAATAAGCCCGTTTAAGGAACGTAAACGCGAAAGAGCTACATAGGCCTGCCCAGGGGCAAAAACCTGCGATACATCAAGCACAGCTTTGTCAAAGGTCAGGCCCTGGCTTTTATGAACCGTGATCGCCCACGCCAATTTGATAGGGAAGTGGGTAAACGTTCCTAAAAGTTCCTCTTCGACTTCCTTGGAATTTTCATTGATTTTGTATCTAATGTTCTGCCATTCATAGCGTTCCACTTCGATGGTCTTATTTTCGTCCGGAAAATGGACCAAAATTTCATTTTCGGCCAGCGATTTGACAATCCCCATCTTTCCGTTGAAGAACTGTTTTTCCGGCGAAATATCATTCTTGATGAACATGATCTGGGCTCCGACTTTAAGCTGCAGATTCGGATCAACCGGGTAGATTTTCTCTGCGAACTCGTCTACAATCAAGGGTTTATAGGTGTATTGTTTTCCTGCCAATGCCGCAAGTGATTCCGAGTTAATGGCATCCGCTTTAGCATTGTGCGTGGTCAGAATAATGTATCCTTTATTGGCCTTGACATCAAAATCTGGCTTGACAAACCGATTTAAAATTTCGATATCATTTTGTTGGATCGTATTGTTCCGAAGGTTGTTCAATACCGAAATGAACTGATCGTCAGTCTGTCGGAAAATCTTATCCAATTCGATGTACAACGGCGGATACTGCTGAACAACGTGTGAATGGAAAAAGAACATTCCCCGGTAGTAGTTCTTCAAAACCTGCCATTCATCCTGTTTGACAACGGGAGGTAATTGTAATAAATCTCCTATAAATAATGCTTGCACGCCACCGAATGGACGCTCGTCTCGCCGCACTTTACGCATCATAAAATCAATCGCATCAAGTGTATCGGCACGGAGCATACTTACTTCATCAATAACCAGGAGTTCCATGTTTCGGATCACGGCGCTTTTCTGACCGCTCATTTTGAAATGACGGGTTAAGGAAATTGGATTTTCAAATTTCACCATCTCCGAAAAATGGGGCAGTGGTTTGGTATCCGGAACAAAAGCAGCGAAAGGCAGTTGAAACATCGAATGGATAGTGACTCCGCCCGCATTAAGCGCGGCGATTCCCGTGGGTGCCACAACGACCGTATTTTTATGAGTGGTAGCAATGATTTCACGAAGAAGGGTAGTTTTCCCTGTCCCTGCTTTACCAGTGAGAAAAATTGACTTATTGGTTTGATTAATAAACCGAAGCGTAAAAGAGGCAGCATTAGATAGTTGTTCCATATGGCGTATAAATTAGCGTGTGAAAGTACTAAAAATCAAAAGAAGTACCAATAAAAAAGCCCCCAATCGGAGGCTTCTACATTATTTTTTTTCTTCTTCTTTCTTAGCTGGTTCCGGACCTTTGTAGTTGTCATTCAGCTCTTTAATAAGAATTTCGGTGATATCATAACCGTCTTTTGCATACAAAACTGTAGCCGACATATCTCCTGTTCCGTAGATATAATCGTAACCGTTCTTCTTGCCATATTCCTTGATATAGGTTTTGATACGTTTTACCAAACTATCGTTTTCCTTACCGCTTTCCTCCTGAATCGTACGGATCATGGATTCCTGTTTCATGCCTAATTGCTGCTCTCTTTTCTGCAGTTCAGCGCCCTTAGCCTGCGCCCAAGCCGGTCCCTTTAACTGTGCGTTTTGCTGAAAAGCAGCTGCCTCGCTTTGAAATTGAGAAGCTTCACCACGAAGTTCGCGGCCCATTTCTTCCGACTTTACCTTGTATTTATCTTCTATGCTTTTCGCTTCCTTGTTTTCTTTCAACAATTTTGAAATATCTACATAAGCTGTTTTCGTTTTTTCAGCAGAAGGTGCGGATTCTTTGTTACATGAAATAATTGCCAAAGAAGCAATCGATAGTAAGATCAGTTTTTTCATTTTTATAAATCAGTTAATTTTTATGTAAAAGTAATAATTCCTTTTAAAGTTCCAAATTTTGAAAAATTTCAGTTTTCAAAAGAAAATTTTAGTAAAAAATGCAATATAAATTTTATTTATCACCTTTGAAATGGATATAAATTCACTTTATCGAAACAGGATTAATATAAAGCCTTTTAAGACACTTTTAAAAATCTGTCATAATTTGATATACCAAAGCGCGTTTTCGCTAAAAATAACGGCTTATTTCGATTTTTAGTTGTTTTTAATGACGTAAATATGCGAAGAATACTCAAAATTTTGCTTTGCCTTCAAATTTGACTGCAATCCGATAAAAAATCCTTTGATAAAATTCATTTTTCCATTTTTGTATTTTTCGGACAAAAGCGAAACATAAAAACTATCGAAAATCATCGGAAGCACTTTTACCAGTTTCATATTTTGCTTCACAAATAATTTTTCGATCGCAATTTTTGAAAAATGCCAAAGGTGTCTTGGTACATCATAGGCAGCCCAAAATTTCCCGTAATAATGCGCATCATACGACTTATAGTTCGGGACCGCAATTAAGATCGTTCCTGAAGGTTTCAATAAACGCTTTAACTCTGCAATCTGATTTTCCAAATCGGGTACGTGTTCTAAAACGTGCCACATTGTGATTACATCAAAAGAATTATTTTCCAGCGATGCCAAATCTGTAGCGAACAATACACCTTTACTTAGCGCGATTGTTTTTGCTTTTTCACTTGGTTCGACTCCGGTACAGTTCCAGTTTTGATTTTTTGCTTCCTGAAGAAAATCTCCGGTTCCGGCACCAATATCTAAAAGTTTTCCTTTTTGCGGTTGCAATGAAGTGATCAATGCCACTTTATCACGAATTGCTTTTCGTTTTATAAAGTGATATGCCTTTTCAAACAACGAACGCTTTCCATCGGTATGAGAAATATAATCCTCACTTTCGTAATATCCGGAAAGTCTATCCAATGCCGGTTGTGGGTGCGTTTTTAAAAGTTGCAATTCTTCATCCAAAAGCAACTCAAAATTTTCTCCCGATACCGAATAATCTTTTACGCTGATAAAAACCTTATTGTTTGAAAAATTCATTTATAAAAATATTTATTTTATAGATTCTCTTTATTTACAGGGCTTACTGCCGTAGTTTCACGTGGAACATTTACGAAGGCAGCAAGCATCAAACAGCATTCAGTGATCAGTGTACTGCTAATTTGCGCACTACAAAGATCACTCCTTTCTGTTTTATCTACCCATGTGGATTAGTAATATGGAAATATCGGCAGGCGAGACCCCACTGATTCGTGATGCCTGTGAAATGGTAACCGGACGAATTTTTTTTAATTTTTCACGGGCTTCAAAAGAAAGTGATTTTACCACATCATAATCAAAATCGTCGCGGATTTTCAAATCTTCCAAACGATTTAATTTATCGGCATTATTTTTTTCCTTTTCAATGTAGCCCGAATATTTTACCAAAATTTCCGCTTGCTCGATTACTTCACGATCCAAATTGTGTTCGTCGATATAATCGGTTACTTTTTCGAATTTTACAAAATCTTCCAAATCCAATTGTGGTCTTGAAAATACTTTGAACATTTTATCCGGCTGCACCATAGGTGATGAACCTTTACTTTCCAAAACCGGATTTGCTTCTTCGGGCTTCAAACTCGTTTCTTTAAAGAAAGTGACAAAAGCTTCCGCCTGGTCGCGTTTCTTTTCCATACGACGGATTCGCTCTTCGCTGGCCAGTCCAATTTCATACGATTTCGGCGTTAAACGATCATCCGCATTATCCTGACGTAATAAAGTTCTATATTCTGCTCTTGACGTAAACATTCTATAAGGTTCTTCGGTTCCTTTGGTAATTAAGTCGTCAATAAGCACACCTATATAAGCTTCGTTACGTTTTAATATAAAAGGATCACGTTCCTGTGATTTTAAACCGGCATTGATTCCGGCCATCAGTCCCTGGGCAGCAGCTTCTTCATATCCGGTAGTTCCGTTAATCTGACCGGCAAAAAACAACCCGTCGATTAATTTGGTTTCTAAAGTATGTTGCAACTGCGTAGGAGGGAAGTAGTCATATTCGATGGCATAACCAGGTCGGAAGAATTTAACGTTTTCAAATCCTTCCACGGAACGCAACGCTTTAAACTGAACTTCTTCAGGGAGCGAAGTTGAGAATCCGTTCACATAAACTTCTACGGTATTCCATCCTTCCGGTTCTACGAACAACTGATGACGATCCTTATCCGCAAAGCGGTTTATTTTATCTTCAATCGACGGACAATAACGCGGGCCTAAACTTTTGATCCGTCCGTTAAACATTGGCGAACGATCGAAACCTTCTCTTAATAAATCATGTACCAATTCAGAAGTATAGGTCATATGACAATCCTTCTGAGCAGTCAAAGGTTTAATTCTTTCTAAATACGAGAACTTATCCGGATTCTCATCACCGGGTTGAACGATCATTTTGGAATAATCCAACGAACGTCCATCTACTCGGGGAGGCGTACCTGTTTTCATACGACCCGACTCAAAACCAAGTTTTACCAAATCTTCGGTGATTCCGTAGGCTGCACTTTCACCCGCACGTCCACCTCCAAATTGTTTATCTCCGATATGAATCAGTCCATTTAAAAAAGTTCCATTGGTCAGCACCACCGTTTTGGCTTTGATTTCAATTCCCAATGAAGTTCTGATTCCCGTCACTTTTCCATTCTCGGTCAAAATTCCGGAAACCATTTCCTGATAGAAATCCAGGTTCGGGGTCTGCTCCAACATTAAACGCCACTCTTCAGCAAAACGCATACGGTCCGATTGCACACGTGGTGACCACATCGCAGGACCTTTGGATTTGTTCAACATCTTGAACTGGATGGCCGTTTTATCCGAAACGATTCCCGAATACCCACCCAAGGCATCAATCTCACGAACGATCTGTCCTTTTGCAATTCCACCCATGGCAGGATTACACGACATTTGAGCAATGTTCTGCAAACTCATTGTAACCAATAGTGTTTTTGAACCCAGATTCGCAGCCGCAGCCGCAGCCTCTGAACCGGCATGACCGGCACCCACTACGATTACATCATATACATCTTGAAATAAACTCATTGTTCCACGTGGAACGTTTCACCGTTCCAATATTAATTTAAATTATATCTCTATTGTTCCACGTGGAACAATAAAACTTTTTCATCTTCTTTGGAGCGCATTAACTTCTCGTCCTGCTCGCTCTTGTCTTTATAACCACAGTAGTGTAATACCCCGTGTATAACGACTCTTTTTAATTCGTCCCCGAAACTTACCCCGAAATCCTGTGCATTTTCCTTTACACGCTCCACAGAGATAAAAATATCACCTTGTAATATATTTCCTTCAGAATAATCGAAACTTATGATATCGGTCAAATCATCGTGATTAAGGTACTCTACGTTGATTTTATGCAGGTATTCATCGTCACAAAAGATGTAACTTATCTCTCCTTCTTCCTTGTTCTCAGAGGCAATAACACGCGAAATCCAATTTTCGAATTGTTCTTCATTCTCTAATTGGAACTCCGTTTCGTAATTAAAATTTATCATTATTTCTAAAATAGGTTTGCACCTTTTGATTAAAATTTGGGCGCAAAGGTAAGGTTTGTCTATTTAAAATCTCAACACTGTTTAAATAATCTTTCAGCGCCGGCGGAATTTGATTCGCCTGATTATTAAATACTTTCTGATTGCTTTGCGACTGGCGCTTGTTCTCTTCACCCTGTTGCTGGATCGCTTTATCTAATTTCAAAAGTTCATGATTCAGGTTAAGCATCTTCTGCAAGGTTTCGTTTTTAAATCCTTTATTCAGTAATTGCTTTTCAATATCCTGCATCTGCTTGGCCGCATTCTGACCCATTCCACCCATACCTTCTTTTTCCATCGCTTTTTGCAAAGCTTCCCGAAGACGTTGTTGTTCTTTGTAAATTTCCAGTACTTCTCCCGCATCACCTTCACCATCCTGACCGCCCTCACCAGGCTTACTGCCTTTTGTACCATTTTTATCAGGCTGCCCTTCGCCGGGTTTTTGCCCCTTCTTCATACCCTGTTGCATTTTCTCAGCTAGACCTTCCTGCTTTTTAATGATATCTTTCAACTGCATTCCTCCTGAACCTTGTCCTGGTTTCGGTTTTCCTTTACCTTGTCCCTGTCCGGGCATTTCCATCTCCATTTCCATCTGCATCTGATTCATTGCGTCACTCAAAAAATCAGCCAGTTTATTAGCAGAACTTATCGTATATTGTTGATGTGAAACCCCTTTTGAAATATTATTTTCTGATAAATTATCAATGGATTTATCCACATTGTACTGCACATTACCAACCTCTTTCGTAATCATTTCAGAAATCTTTGGATTACGTAACGACATCGCGAATAAACTATCATCTACGTGCTTAAACTGATTTTTAAGATCCTGTTGTTTCTTTAAAAGCTTATTAAAACCGATAGTTCGTGAGGAACTGGATTTAAAATCTCGCATTACATCTTCTTGGGTAAACGAAAAGGCCAAAAGGTTATCCAGAATCTGACGCAACATTTTTACATCTTCTTCCATCTGCTCCATGTCGCCCATCTGCATTTGCATCTTCATCTTCTGACCCATCTGCTGCATCTTCTTGGCAGCTGATTTTTGCTTTGGTTTAGCGCCGGACGGGCTCTTTTTTTGTAATTCTTCCGATGCTTTCTTTAAATCTTCCTCAATACTCTGCTGTTCTTCCTTGTCATTTGGAATATCCATCGGCGCTTTAAGTTCCTTGTTTTCCTTTTCGAGTTCATTCAGTTCTTCCTGCAACTTATCGAAATCTTTATTGATTGCATCCTGTTCCTTTTCAGAATTCTCTTTACTGTCCGATAATTTATCTTCCTTCTTGGAAAGCTCATCTAATTTATCGGCAAGCTGCTCCGCCTTCTTCTCAACATAAAAACGTTTGGTAAGCTCCACCAACTGCTCAAGACTTTTCGTCTGATCCTTAGTATTCTGCTTTAACTTATCTACATTTTCAAAAAGCTCTTCTTCTTTAAGTTTATTGGTTAATTCCTCCAATTCTTTCAAGAGCTTCTCGTTCTTTTCAATTTCTTTCTCATTTTTATCCAGACGTTTCAACAACTCGTCTTTGAATTCATCTTTCTTTTCCGGATTGAATTCCTTTAAATTGTCTTCCATTTTCTTGGAAAACTCCTTCATCATCTGATCTTGCTGCTTCTGACGGTTGATGAAATCCTGAACTTTCTTCTGATCTTTAAAATCAAGATTGGCTTTCTCTTTACCCATCTTCTGCAGCTTATCCAACTCGGATAATTGCTTGTCCTGATTTTTGATCGATTTCTCTAAACTATTGATATTAGAATTCTGTTCCTGCAGGTGTTCTTCAACTTTTTCATTCTCCGTTAATTCGCGATGACTGAAAACCGATGACTTCGTACTTTTGAAATTGTGCAGCGCATCATTATCAAAAATCTCAAAGTAGTAATCATAATCAACACCCTGCTGTAAGCTTAACCCCGAAGGAAAACTATACACAAACTGATCAAAGGAACTTGCTTTAGCCGGTAGGTTTCCACGACGCGCCAGTTTCGGATTATCCTTCGGATAAAACACAACCTGAAGTTTTGACAATCCGTAATCATCAGAAACCTGACCCAAAATCATATTACCTTTCAGTTTCAGACTATCCGGTGCCTGTTCAATCGATATCGTAGGATACTGATCTTTTATAACTGTAATCTGATAATGAAGTTTTTCGTGGTTTCTAACGGCTCTGTTCGATGTAAAAATTTCATAATCAGTATTCAATGAAACATTCTTCGATAAGGCAAAATGAGATTCCGACTTAACAAACGGCACTGATTGCTCATTACTTTTCCAAACCACCTCAGTTGTAGTTAAGGTATTCATCTTCCACGTAACTTTAGAACCCTCCGGAAGTACAGCATTTCCCGTACCTTGAATAACTTCAGACTTTCTTCCCAAATACGACGGAAAATTCACCACCATTTCAAAACTGGCTATCGTAGGAACTGCAACCACCTGTAATTCAAATAAATGCGAAGTAACCTCGTTAGCTGTTAGTTGAAATTCAGTTGTAGATGTAGGTTTTTCAAACTTATATTGAAACACTCCAGGCTTTAACGACTCCAGATAATAACTTTCATCACCAATGTTGATCATTACATTTTCAGGAACGATCTTTCCCTTGGTCTTTACCTGTAAAAGGAAATCCTGACCTTGTTCTGCTGTCAAAGCATTGTTTACAATTTCAAATTCGAATGGGGCAGGAGGTATGTATTGTTTTTGAAAATGAACCATTCGGTCAAAACTCTGCGTAATAACTCCCGAATTACCGCTCACAAAAAATAACAGTAATAACAATAAAGGAATTATAGCATAAGGCAGAAATCTGATGTTCTTTTTAAAGTTGATGGCATTTCCGAAAGGGATTGGTTTCAAAGCACCGGCTTTTTGTTCAATGGACGCCACTAATAATTCGGAAGGTTCTGACTGACTGTTCAGCTGCAGAAAATTAGTCAGCTTATCACTCACTTCCGAAAAATGGTTACCGATAATCTTCGATGCTTCGGCATAATCGATTCCTTTCTGAAGTTTGAACAATTTAAAAACCGGAAACAATATAAAGCGAAGTAACAGGAAAAGTTCAACCGCAATAAACAACCAGAAAAGCACGGTTCTTCCTGATGGCGATAACCACAGAAAGTATTCGACTAGCAGCGTACCTATAAAATACAGCAATCCCAATCCAATAAAAAGCAATGAACCTTTGAGTAACTCATTGGTATAAAACTTTTTAATGAAGTCTTCCAGTTTTTGAAATATCAGATTTTTGCTTTCCAAAATCACTTTTATCTTTATAACCGATAAAACTACAATATAAATCGAAACGAAAGTCAAAAAATTAAGTTAAACCCGGCAAGCAAAATTCTATTCTCTTTTCTCTTTCTTCTATTCTCTGGATTTCAAAACTCAGAAGTTGTCAACATACATTAAAAACAACAAAAAAATATTTTTAAAATTTAAATTAATTGATTTGTTATTATAGCTTGTTAATAGTTGGCATAACTTTATTTTTAAAGGCTTTGATTTGGGTTTATACTTTTTTATACCGGTTTATTAACAATGCTATTTTGGGTTAAAACTTTGTAAATCAATACGGCCTTTTAGGTTATTAACAATCGTTGAAATGTATTTTTTTATCGATGATCTTAATAATTAACAGTGTTGATTTATGTTAATAACCCTGCTTTTTCTTTTGATAAATAAAAAGTAAAATATAAAAACTTCACTAGGATTTTTCATTCGTCTTTTTGATTAGAAAAATATCCGATACCAACAAAAAACAGTTGTAAATTTCTTTCTTAAGTTATCAACAAATGTTGTTAATCGGTAAAAGCCTGTTTTTCAACGATTACAATATTTTAATTAACATCATGAATTTCCCATGTTAATTTGATATAAAATTCATTATAAATAAGAGGTTTTATTAACAATATGGAATATTAAATTCAGGTAAAGGTTATGTAAATCACTTGAAATAAACAGGTTGCTGTTACTTTACGGTTATTAACAAATGTGAAGATCTAATTGTTAAACGTAAAAAACTGTATACTGTAAACTATAAACTGTAAACTTAAAAGTATCTTTGCATAAAATTTACTAAAAAATGTCAAAACCGGTTAGAGTGCGTTTTGCACCCAGCCCGACGGGGCCTTTACATATAGGTGGTGTAAGAACTGCCTTATTCAATTATTTATTTGCCAAAAAACACGGCGGAACCTTTTATTTACGTGTGGAAGATACCGACCAAACCCGATTCGTTCCCGGAGCCGAACAGTATATTATGGAAGCTTTGGAATGGTTGGGCATCGCACCGGATGAAACGGTAGGTAAAAATGAAAAATTCGGACCATACCGTCAAAGCGAGCGTAAACCTTTATATAAACAATATGCCGATCAGTTAATTGAAAACGGTTGGGCGTATTATGCCTTTGATTCGGCTTCTGATTTGGATCAATTACGTAAAAATGCAGAAGAAGAAGGTAAAACATTCATTTACAACCATACGGTTCGTGAACATTTGGATAATTCACTTACGAATTCGGCTGAAAAAGTGGCGGAACGAATTGCGGCGGGTGAAGAATATGTGATCCGATTCAAAACTCCGGTTAATGAAACCTTGCATCTGAAAGACATTATCCGTGGTGACATTAAGTTTGATACTAATTTATTGGATGATAAAGTATTGTTTAAAAGTGACGGAATGCCGACCTATCACTTAGCGAACATTGTAGATGACCACTTAATGGAAACTTCCCACGTGATTCGCGGAGAAGAATGGTTGCCTTCACTACCGTTGCATGAATTATTGTATAGAGCATTCAGTTGGGATGCGCCTCAATTTGCGCATTTGCCATTGATATTAAAGCCGGTGGGTAATGGTAAATTATCCAAACGTGATGGGGATAAATTAGGATTCCCGGTTTTCCCGTTGGATTGGAATGATCCGATTTCTGGAGAAAAATCATCCGGGTACAGAGAAAAGGGTTTTTTCCCGGAAGCCGTGGTGAACTTTCTTGCTTTATTAGGCTGGAATGACGGAACAGAGCAGGAATTGTTCGGATTAGAAGAGTTGGTGACGAAATTTGATTTGAACCGTGTGCACAAGGCAGGAGCGAAATTTGATCCGGAGAAAAACAAATGGTTCAATCAGCATTACCTTAAATTACAGTCGGATGTTTCTTTAGCGGAAAAATTTCTTCCGATACTAACGGAAAAAGAAATAGTTACCAATATCGATTATGTTACCAAAGTCGTTGCTTCGGTAAAAGAACGTGCCACTTTCGTAACCGATTTGTATGAGTTGAGCGACTTCTTCTTTGTGGGGCCAACTTCATATGATGAAAAAGCATCAAAAAACTGGAAAGAAGAAACACCACATTTGATGCAGGAATTGATTTCAGTATTAGAAAATATTGGTGATTTTAGTTCGCTAAACATCGAAACGATAGTAAAAGACTGGATGACGAAAAACGAAATTGGAATGGGGAAAGTAATGCAGCCGTTCCGTTTAAGTTTGGTGGGCGCTTTGAAAGGCCCGCATCTTTTTGACATCGTGGAAATGATTGGAAAAGAAGAGACAACTTTACGATTACAGAAAGCGATCGCAACATTATAAAAAGAAAAAGCCCCGAAAATCTCGGGGCTTTTTTTATAGATTAAATAATAGTTGTCCGGTGAAAATACCTATGTGACCTTTGAAACTGCCGCCATTTTTGGCTTTGATTTCTTCTTCGTTATTAAGGTTGTTCAGAATGTTGTTCAGACCGTACTGGTAATTCAATAAAACACGGACACGTCGGCTACCCGCACTGATCCCCATATAAAGGTTACCGTTGATCTTGGTAATGTCTACAATGTCTTTTGTCGTTAAGTTGATGTTGTTTGCCAAAAGATTGCTCTCATACTTACTATCGAATTTTAATTTATCATTGAACTGAAGTACCGGACCTAGATCTATGGAAACATGATCTTTAATCACATTATAACTAAGCAATAATCGGATTTGTCCATTCATCAGTTTGTATTTCACATCTTCGTTTTGCATCGTAGGGGAAAGTGTAGCTACTGAAAAATTATATTCTGAAAACTGCATCCCGAAAATCATGCTGAAATCATTATAATAATTACCGCGAACCTGCATTCCGGCCGACCAGCCCATTTCGGGTGTGACATCAAAATCCGATGTCGTTATGGTAGCCTGATTCACGCCGGCATAAATACCGATACGGTTTCCGTCACGGTAACCATATTGCGCAAAAATAGGGGAACTGATCATCAGAAGTAAGGCAATCTGTAGCTTTTTCATTTGGAGAAAATCATTAAATTTTGGCAAATGTAAACTTATTTCATCAACAATTGTAACATTTATCTGAAGCATCCGTATAATCTTATAAAATAACTAAACTCATTATGATGGTACCTATTTCTATTTTAGCAGTGATCGGATTCTTTTTGTTTCTGGCCTCTTTTTTTACTGTTAAGCAACAGACCGCAGTTATTGTGGAGCGCTTCGGAAAGTTTAATAGCATAAGACAATCGGGTCTGCAGATTAAAATTCCGGTTTTCGATCGTATTGCCGGACGTGTAAATCTGAGAATTCAGCAATTGGATGTTATCATCGAAACAAAAACCAAAGACAACGTATTCGTAAAAATGAAAGTTTCGGTTCAGTTTAAGGTTTTACAGGAGAAAGTATACGATGCATTTTACAAACTGGAATTTCCTCATGATCAGATTACTTCCTATGTGTTTGACGTAGTTCGTGCCGAAGTGCCGAAGTTGATCTTGGATGACGTTTTCGAAAGAAAAGATGATATCGCCATTGCAGTAAAGCGTGAACTGAACGAGGCAATGACCACGTATGGATATGAAATCATCAATACGTTGGTAACCGATATCGATCCGGACATCCAGGTAAAAAATGCAATGAACCGAATCAACGCGGCCGATCGTGAAAAAACTGCTGCGGAATACGAAGCGGAAGCACAACGAATCCGAATCGTAGCCAAAGCCAAAGCGGAAGCAGAAAGTAAACGTTTGCAGGGACAGGGTATTGCTGATCAGCGTCGTGAGATTGCACGTGGTTTGGTGGAGTCTGTAAATCAGTTGAATGAAGTGGGAATTAATTCTCAGGAAGCATCTGCATTGATTGTAGTTACCCAACATTATGATACGCTACAGGCCGTTGGTGCGGATACAAATTCGAATTTGATTTTGTTACCTAACTCTCCTCAGGCAGCGAGCGACATGTTAAACAACATGGTGGTTTCTTTCGCAGCCAGCAATCAGGTAGGTGAAGCAATGAAAAATGCACCGAAGCGTCTTAAGAAAAAAGACGATCCTACGTCTACGGATTTTAATCCATCCGATCCGCAGTAAGCCGGAAATTAAATAAAGAAAAGAGGTCGAAAGGCCTCTTTTTTATTTTGTGAACTTGTTGATTAGAAACGGAATAATTACATTTTTCAATAATCCTGATTTGCTCACCATTGATCCGGCGTTTTCTATTATATTATGAAGTATACCCATAGGCGTTAGACTTTCCATGGTTTTTTCTACTGTCAGTGATAGTTTGAGCGTAGCAATCTCTTTCTGCAGTTTGAGTATTTTCAAGTCACGGTCAATTTCTTCATAGGAAGAATATACTTTTGGTTTCATAAATCAGTTGTCGTTAAAATAGATTTTTGAAAATTTTTTAAGAACGGTTCCTTCCACAACCTTGTCTTTTATAAGGTAGATGATAAAGCAAAGCACAACGTATATGCCACCAACTGCTAAGAATCCTAGAATATTACTGTTCAGTAACTGTCCCAGATGCAGTGCCAGGGCTATGGAAACAAAAAATAAAAACATCATAAAAAATAGCAACATCAACAGTACTTTTACGACCATTGATGTTGATTTCATCAGTACTTTGAACAACCAAAGTTTGTAATAAGCGATACTGCTATCGATTGCATTTTTAAGGTTGTCCTGAATACTTTCTGCTTTTTCTTTAAGATTTTCAGACGGCATACTTAATTTTTAGCGGTTTCAGCCTGTTTTTTCAAATCGGCTAATTTTCTTTCTAAGGTGTCAATCAGTTCTTCTTTTTTATGATGACTATGTGCAACTAAATGGTCGAATTCGCTTTCAAAATCCGCTTTCGCTCTTGAAAATTTTGCTTTGATATTTTCAGTAACGTCGTGAAGTTTGTGTTTTAAATTGTCTTTTTCGTGATCAATACCTTCTTTGATCTTTCTTCTCGTTTCCGAACCTTTGTCTGGGGCAAACAAAATTCCGAGTCCGGCTCCAATTGCCGCTCCGGCTAAAAGGGCCAATACTGTTTTTCCTGTGTTGTCTGACATGATATTAGATTTTAGTTACTCCCTATAAATTTACGTATTCGGAAACAGGTTTTCTGTTAATCGGCAGTTAATTATTGACCAAAAAAAGCAAAAATCGATTTAAGGCGTTTTTTAGGAGATAAACTACACAGGAATATGGAAACACCTTCGCTATTTTTTTAAGTTAATTAGAATTTATTTATGGAAGTTACTTTTAATAAATAAATTTGATAATTATTTTATTTATAATCGATATTTATAATAATAAAAAAACCTGCCGTTAAAGCAGGTTTTTGATTGATAAAATCTATAATTGTATTTTCTTAGACCATTTCAGAAAGTAAGTGTAAAACTTCTTCATTTTTTTCAGTCGCTTTCATTTCCGAAAGTAAGCTTTTGAAAGTATCAAAATTTTTATAGTCCTTTTTCAGATTTTGAATTCCTTCCAATCGTACAAACGGTGATTCACTTTTCAAGGACATTGTATACAATTTTTGAAGCAGTTCGCTATCCACTTCCGAAGGCACGATCATTTCAGAATGCTTAAGAAGGAAATTCGAAAACAGAAGGGAACTCTTATTATTGGCAACATTTTTCTTCAGCGAATTTTGAAGCAAACTGTAATTGGCGATGGTTTTGATGTTTTCACCAATAGCGTTTTCGATCGCTGCTCTTTCTTCTAAAGTGTTTACCTTGAAGTATTTATTGATTTCCTTCAACGAATTATTGATGGTATTTTCTTCTTTTTTGCCTTTTTCTTCCCAGGAATCTTTCAGGTCTACGGTTTTGTTGAAAACCAAAGCCTCCGGTTTACTGTCTCGGTCTACACAGAAATAACCAACACGTTGGAACTGGAAACTGTTGCCTTCCAAAGCAGTTGATAAGCTCGGTTCTACAAATCCGGTAACCGTTTTTAAGGAATTCGGATTTACAAAATCAAGGAAGTTCTTGTCCTTATGAGTATCCGGTGATTCATCGATGAACAAACGGTCATACAAACGAATCTCTGCCGGAAGGGCATGCGCCACAGAAACCCAGTGAATGGTTCCGGATACTTTACGGTTACTGGCTTCACTTCCGCTTCCGCTTCGGCTGTCGTCATCATAAGTTACATGGATTTCCGTAATTTTTCCATCTGCATCTTTGACAACGCTCTCACCTTTAATTATATAGGCATTTTTCAAACGCACTTCTTTCCCTAAAGTCAAACGGAAAAATTTGTTGCTTGCTTCTTCCAAAAAGTCTTCTCTTTCGATGTAAAGTTCTTTTGAAAAAGGCACTTGTCGGAAGGTCATGGTTTCTTCTTCCGGATTGTTTTCTGCTTCAAGCCATTCGGTTTTTCCTTCCGGATAGTTGGTAATCACCAATTTTACAGGATCGATAACCGCCATTACACGAGGCGCAACTTTGTTCAGATCTTCACGAACGCAGAATTCCAACAAAGAAACGTCAATCAGGTTATCGCGTTTTGCAATTCCGATGGTTTCCGCAAAATTTCGGATGGAAGTCGGCGTATAACCTCTTCTTCGCATTCCGGAAATGGTTGACATTCTGGGATCATCCCATCCGGTCACGAAATTTTCCTGTACCAATTGCAGTAACTTACGTTTTGAAACCACGGTATGTGACAGGTTTCTTCTTGCAAATTCGCGTTGTTTTGGTCTGGTTTTCGCAGGATCATAAACCTGATCAAGGAACCAATCATATAATTCTCTGTGAGGTAAAAATTCTAATGTACAGAAAGAATGTGAAATCTGTTCAAGATAATCACTTTCTCCGTGCGCCCAGTCATACATAGGATAAACGCACCATTTATCACCAGTTCTGTGATGGTGTTTGTGTAATATTCTGTAAATGATAGGGTCACGCATCAGCATGTTGGTCGAAGCCATATCGATTTTAGCTCTCAAAATATGGGTACCCTCTTCGAATTCACCGTTTTTCATACGCTCGAACAAATCCAGGTTTTCTTCTACCGAACGGTTTCTGTACGGACCTTCAACACCCGGTTGAGTCGGTGTACCTTTTTGTTTGGCCATATCTTCAGAAGACTGGCTGTCTACGTAAGCTTTCCCTTTTTTGATCAGTTCAATCGCCCAGTCATATAATTGTTGGAAATAATCCGAAGCATAACATTCCTCTGCCCATTTAAATCCTAACCATTCCACATCACGTTTGATGGCATCTACATATTCCTGCTCTTCTTTGGCCGGATTGGTATCGTCAAAACGCAGGTTTACAGGAGCATTATAATCTATTCCTAAACCAAAATTCAAGCAGATCGCACTGGCATGACCCAAGTGAAGATAGCCGTTTGGTTCAGGTGGAAAACGGAAACGTAATTTATCGTTGGACAAACCATTTTTTAAATCGTCTTCAATGATTTGTTCTATAAAATTCAATGATTTTTCTTTCGTAGACATAGATTTTATGTAATTTTAGCAAAGATAAGTTTAATTCGTCAATTTAGAAATCAGAAGATTTGAAAATGACGGTGAAAAGTAAGTATGGGAGTTATTAAATTAAAAAACATAAGAACGTTTTCTTTCCACGGTTGCCTGGTGGAAGAAGCAAAAATAGGATCGGATTATTCGGTGGATTTGGAAATCAAAGCTGATTTGCGAAAATCCTCATTTTCAGACGAACTGACTGATACAGTGGATTATGTACATCTGAACAAAATCGTAGTCGAAGAAATGGATATCCGTTCCAAATTACTGGAACATGTGGCGCAGCGGATCATTGCCCGTATTTTTAAGGAAATCCCTCAGGTTTCAAGAATTATTGTGGGCGTATCCAAACTAAATCCTCCTATTGGTGGTGACGTTGAGGCGGTTACCATCCAGATTGAAGAATACAGAAGTTAAAAAGTAAAAAACTTTGCAACTCTTGGCGGTTGTGGCTTTGGAACTATAAAAAATTATCCTATATTTGCCGTCCATATGAAGGGCATCGTGTCCGAGTGGCTAGGAAGCGGTCTGCAAAACCGTCTACAGCGGTTCGAATCCGCTCGATGCCTCAAAGAAGAGTTACAGTAATGTAGCTCTTTTTTTTTTATCTAATTTTTAGTAAAAATTAATTAAAGATATCGCGGTTCAAATCCGCACGATACGTCATAGAAGAGTTATAGTAATGTAGCTCTTTTTTTTATCTAATTTTTAGGAAAAATTAATTAAAGATATCGCGGTTCGAATCCGCTCGATGCCTCAAAGAAGAGTTACAGTAATGTAGCTCTTTTTTTTATCTAATTTTTAGTAAAAATTAATTAAAGATATCGCGGTTCAAATCCTCCCGATGTCTCAAAGGAGTTCCGGAAATAAAGTTCTTTTTTATGTTTAATTTTTGAATGAAATTAAAGAAAGAGGATGCGATTCAAAACTCCTTTGCTTCTAAGAAAGAGCTTTATAAATGTTGTTTTGTTTACCAATGGAAGTTTTTGCAGTTGAATTTTGTGACTTCTCCTTTGTCGAAATGACTTTCGCTACTATTTTTAACTATCTTCCTTCCAAAAAAATGTAACTTTTCGTGAATACTATCACTAATTGTTTTAAAGAGTCAACGGAAGCATATTTTCTTTATTAAACCAAAATTTTATTCAAGATGAAATTAAAGCCGCTACTACTGCTGACACTGTTATCAGCAGTATTACTTATAAGTTGGAACAAATTTGAGCAGGAGTGGATAACCGAGAAGCACAAACAATACAAACTGTTATACACGTCAGGCGATAAGAAAAACAAGAAAGAATATCGAAAACTCATTGAAAACGGAATGGCTTCGGTAACCTTTTTTTTCAGTGGGGACTTCAAAAAAGAATTTGCGGTTTTCATACATCCGAGTAGAACTTCTTTGGAAAAAGCCTGGCAAAAAGATTGGAAGATGCCCGATTTCAAATCGGAATGCTGGATGGTGGCCAGCGGTGTGGCAACCAAACTGGATCTGATCTCTCCAAAAAGATGGGATACGGAAGCGTGCGAACACAGTTATTCGGACGGCAAAAAAACACAACATTTGATCACGCACGAGTTGGTCCACGTGTATCATGGCCAGCTAAATGTCAGCCCGGATTTCAGCGATGTTCAGGATATGGACTGGTTCGTGGAGGGTTTGGCGACGTACGCTTCAGGACAATGTGATTCGGACCGGATTTCAGAGGTAAAGAAGGCAATCTCGGAAAATAAATTTCCTAAAAGTCTAGATCAGTTCTGGACCGGAAAAATCAAGTACGGACTGTCCGGTTCGGTAGTGATGTATATTGACAATAAATACGGAAGGGAAACACTTAAAAAACTTTTACCGTTAAATAAAAAAACAGAAGTACTGGCCATCTTAAATTCAACCGAATCAGAATTACTTGCCGGATGGAGAACCTATATGGAGAATTTTTCGGTCACACATTAGGTATAAAAAGAAAAAAGCCCTTACTACAAGGGCTTTTTATATGAATGCAAGTTTAAATTGCTTACTGGGTCTGTTCAATTTTTTCAAGTTGATCTTTAACAAATTCCTTTTCTTTCGGGAACCACCCCTGCAGCATCAGTACCATTCCAAAAACGATCAACAGTATGCTGCTGGCTTTTTTGACTTTAATAATGTTGACCGGTGTTAATTTGCTTCGTAATTGTTTTGCCAGAAGAACTTTTCCGATATCAGTAATAAGATAAGAACCAATTACCGCGGAAAAGAATACCGCCATTCTGGACGTTTCCATACCTAATTTAGGTCCAAAAGTTATGATGATAGCCAGCCAGAAGCCAAGCACACCGATATTGATGAAATTCAACAGAAATCCTTTCATGAACAGATTTAAATAGTTCTTTTTAAGGATGATTTCCTCTACCTCTTCATCCGGGTCAATCAGCTTGTGTGCTTTTCGAAGTTTAAGGAACGTAATCATTCCATAGGTAAACATAATAATGCCACCGAAAATAAACAACGCCGGATCATCTTTAATACTCTGGATAAGTCGGTAACTACTGAAATAGGCCACCGCAATGAAGAAAATATCGGCAATAACCACTCCGAAATCAAAGGACATAGCCGCGCGGAAACCCTTGGTAATACTGGTTTCAAGAAGTACAAAAAAAACAGGTCCGATCATAAAACTCAGAAAGAACCCTAAAGGAATTCCGGTTAGGATATCGTCGATCATTCAAAAAGGTTATATGGGCAAAGGTAAGAAAAATAAAATCCCAAATCTTAAACTCCAAATACCAATAAGGTTTTCGAGTACGATTTGGGATCCGTTGTTTTGAATTTTATTTGGAAGTTTTTTCCAGATTGTGCTGACGGATTGTTCCTCCGGCAATCGTTTTTTGGTTGATCTGGCGCGGATTACCGTAAATGGTAATAATTCCGCCGGCTCTGGTTTTTGCTTCCACAAGATCGGTAGCGGTAACATCAGCCTCCCCGCCGGCGTTAACAGCCACCACGGTTTGTGAACCTTCTAAACCACTGGCTCTTACAATGCCGCCCGAAGAAACTACGATGTCCTGATTTTGGGCCTTTCCGGTTAAACGCAGTTGTCCTCCCGAAGTTGCTTTTATGATGGCTTTTTTCACATCCAGGGTTAGTTTAATTTCCGCACCTTCTTTCGCATTTACCGAAAATTCAACTCCGTCAAAAGTAACCGGACTCGAAACGTAAGAACCTTCACTAGCTTCAACGGTGTCAATTTTTTTAAAATAAACAATCGCTGTTATTTCTTCGCCTTTTAACAATTTGTCTACCGACATTCGGATCTTCAGCTCTCCGTTTTTGTTGACCAATTCCACATCGTCACTGCGGTCTCCGGAAAGTTCTACTTTGGTTTCGGTTCCTTGTACCAACTGCACGGAAATTTTATCAAAAACTTTAACAGTGGTAAAATCGCCTACATTTTTGGTGATTTTTTTTTGTGAAAAACCCAATTGCACTGCAAAAAGCACTGCTACTAAAATTAATTTTCTCATAACCTGAATTTTATTCTTGTTTTCTGATATAATGGAAATCCAATTGTTTTTTAACTAAATCGGCATTCTTCACTTTAACGTAAACTTCGTCTCCTAATTGTAAAATATTATGGGAAACTTCACCTACCAACGCATATTGTTTGTCATCAAAAGTGTAATAATCATCGCGTATTTCTCGGATACGAACCATGCCTTCACATTTGTTTTCAATGATTTCGACATAAATACCCCATTCGGTCACACCGGAAATCACACCAAGGAATTCCTGATCTTTGTGGTCCTGCATGTACTTTACCTGCATGTATTTGACCGAATCACGCTCGGCATTGGCAGCTAAGCTTTCCATTTGGGAAGAGTGCACACATTTTTCTTCGTAATCTTCTTCGCTCACACTTTTTCCGCCGTCGAGGTAATGCTGCAACAAACGGTGTGCCATTACATCGGGATAACGACGGATGGGCGAGGTAAAATGCGAATAATAATCAAACGCCAATCCGTAATGCCCGATGTTTTCCGTAGAATAACTCGCCTTACTCATGCTTCGGATGGCTAAAGTGTCAATTAAATTCTGCTCTTTTTTCCCATTCACATTTTCCAACAAGCTGTTTAGCGATTTAGAAATCCCTTGCTTCGATTTTAAATCAAGCGTATATCCGAATTTAGAAATAACAGTTTGCATGTTGATCAGTTTATCTTCGTTCGGTTCGTCGTGTACACGATAAACGAAAGTTTTCTTTTGCTTTCCGATGAACTCGGCCACTTTTCGGTTGGCTAAAAGCATGAATTCCTCAATCAGGTGATTCGCGTCTTTGGATACTTTAAAGTAAACGCCCACCGGTTCGGCTTCTTCGTTCAGGTTGAATTTCACTTCCACCTTGTCAAAAGAGATAGCACCGGCGGCCATACGTTTTCTGCGCAGGATTTTTGCCAGGTCATCCATTTTCAGTGTCGCATTTACGATGGAATCATCAACAACATATTCTTTTCCGGTGATGGAAATTTCAGTCGGAATTGTATTGTTTCCTTTGGTTTCAATGATATGCTGGGCTTCTTCGTAGGCAAAACGCTGATCCGAATAAATCACCGTTCTTCCGAACCATTGGTTGATTAATTCAGCCTTGTCATTTAGTTCGAAAACCGCGGAAAACGTATATTTTTCTTCATGCGGACGAAGGGAACACGCAAAGTTACTCAGCACCTCGGGAAGCATCGGAACTACACGGTCTACCAAATAGACAGAGGTTGCGCGGTTGTAGGCTTCATCATCCAGAATCGTTCCTTCTTTAAGATAGTGCGACACATCGGCGATGTGAATTCCGATTTCGTAATTGCCGTTTTCCAATAGCTGAAATGAAAGGGCATCGTCAAAATCCTTGGCGTCTTTCGGGTCGATGGTGAAGGTTAAGGTTTCACGCATGTCACGGCGTTTGGCAATTTCTTCAGCCGTAATGGAAGTGTCAATCTTTTTCGCATAAGCTTCCACTTCTAAAGGGAAATCGTATGGCAAACCATATTCGGCCAAAATCGCATGGATCTCGGTATCATGTTCCCCTGGTTTTCCTAAGACTTTAATTACTGAACCAAACGGAGAATCGGCTTTTTTAGGCCAGTCTTCCATTTTTACCAAAACGACGTCACCGTGTTCGGCTTCCCCCAATTTATTTTTCGGAATGAAAATATCGGTATACATTTTGGCGTTGGCTGTGGTTACGAAAGCAAAATTTTTCTGCACGTCGATAACGCCAACGAACTCTTCTTTTTTACGTTCCAGAATTTCGAGTACTTCAGCTTCCGGTCTGCGGGAACTTCTGCGATTATAAATGTAAGCCCTTACCTTGTCACCATCCAGCGCGTGGTTGAGGTTCTGAAACGGAACAAAAACATCGTGTTCCAGATCCGGAGAAACCAAATAACCTGTCTTCCGGCTGGTCATGTCGATAGTGCCTTCGTAATATTCCGCTTTGGAAATCATCTGGTATTTCCCGATTTCGGTTTCCTGAATTCTGTCCTGCGCTTTTAGCAGTTTCAGATCCCGGATGATTTCATTTCGGCTTTTGGTATCGTTGAGCTGCAAGACAGCAGCAATTTGTTTGTAGTTGAAAGTTTTACTCGGTTCTTTAGACAGTATCTTAAATATCTGAGCGGTAAAATCGTGTTGTTTTTTTCCTAATTTTTTAGGTCTCTTACTCATAGTTCATTTCTTAATAATGCTGAAAATTACGAATAAGTATTAAGATTTTTAAGGTTAAAGCTTAATATTTATACTAAAAATAACTTTTGTATCTTTAGGCAAAGCTTTTTTATGATCGAATTTATAACCGTTGCCGTTTTTGATTATCCGCACGAAATTACGGTACTCAAACACCTTTTGGACCAGTCGGAACTTCAGTACTTCTTTGAAAATGAAACCATGACCAACATTGCACCCATGTATTCGCAGGCGCTGGGGGGAATCAAACTGAAAGTGCATCCGGAGGATGTGGAAACAGTTCGCGAAATTTTAAAAAAATTAAAGGACGATTCAAATTTGAGAATCGTTTGATTTATCTTTGTATAAATTAATTGCACATAAATTATCAGTGCAGAAAGACAAAATAAACACAACACAACAATGAAAATCTCCATCGGAAACGACCACGCCGGACCAGACTACAAAAAAGCCATCATAGCACATTTGGAAGCAAATGGGCACACTATCATCAATCACGGAACCGACACTTTTGACAGTGTAGATTACCCGGATTTTGGTCATGCCGTAGCCAATGATGTGGAAAACGGAATGGCCGATTTCGGGATCATCATCTGCGGAAGCGGAAACGGAATTGCCATTACAGCCAACAAACATCAGGGTGTACGCGCGGCTTTGTGCTGGATCAACGAAATTGCGGCTTTGGCCCGTCAGCACAACGATGCTAACATAATTAGTATTCCGGCACGTTATACCAATATCAAACAGGCAGTGGAAATGGTAGATACTTTTTTAACTACCGATTTTGAAGGTGGAAGACACGCCACCAGGGTAAATAAAATTGCTTGTCAGTAAAAAATATGAAAATCCGGTTCCGTTAGCGAATCGGATTTTTTTTAAAATATACTTCAACAATGGAACTGCATCACGACCACAGCATTCACAAACACCACGTGGAAGGCAAAAACCTGGTGTACTCCATTTTGCTGAACGTCGTAATTACGCTGGCACAGCTGGTAGGAGGCATTTTATCAGGCAGTCTGGCGCTGATTTCCGATGCCTTGCACAACTTCAGTGACGTACTTTCACTCCTATTCAGTCTCGTGGCCCATAAATTGTCCCGAAGAAAAGCGACTACAGGTCAGACCTTCGGACTGAAACGCGCCGAGTTGATTGCGGCGTTTGTCAATGCTTTTACTTTGGTTGCCGTCGCCTTGTACTTGATTTATGAGGCGATAAACCGTTTTTTTCATCCAAAGGAAATTGCTTCCGATACGGTAATTTGGCTGGCCTTGTTAGGAATCGTGGTCAATGGTATTTCGGCTTTACTGCTTAAGAAAGATGCCGACCATAACCTGAATATGAAATCGGCTTACCTGCATTTATTCTCCGATATGTTAGCTTCGGTAGCCGTTTTGATCGGGGGGGTGCTGATGAAATACTACCATATTTATTGGATTGACAGCGTGCTGACTTTGGTCATCGCCATTTACTTAATTTTTGTCAGTGCCGATTTACTAAAAAAATCCACCAAAATGCTGATGCTTTTCACTCCGGAACATATTAATATCGAAGAAATTGTTTTTGAAGTGCAGAAAATTCAAGGTGTAAAGCAGCTACACAATATCCACGTTTGGCACCTCAATGAAGAAGAAATACTGCTCGAAGCCCGTTTGGCATGTTCTCATGACTTTTCTGTAAGTCAGTTTAATGCAATCTCCGTTGAGATCGAAAAAATGTTGTTGGAAAAGTTCGGAATCACCAATGTAACGATTCAACCGACATTTCGTGACGATGACCTATAAGTTGATGGTTTAAAAAAATAAATCATTAAATTAGGGTTCAAGTTTCCTTTTAAAATTTCTGTTTGCAGGAAAAATGGAAGACAGTGCTATGCTGCCTTTTTGTTTTTTGTGCTATTCCCAAAGTGCTATTGTCTTAAATCGGCTAATTGTTAAAATATTGTACTATTGGCAATTTAAGATTTGTTTTAAGACGTAAATTTGATTAATTGTCAAATTATACACTAATTTATTCGCAATAATTAAAAAAATAATAGATTTTAATCGGTTTTACAGCGATTTATTGTTTTATTTTGTGAAAGTGCAACACACAACAACTAGTAAGCCTTAACACAACATTTTAAATTTTCTCAACATGATCGGAAATCCAACAATCAACAAATTATTAGTGGCTAACAGAGGAGAAATTGCAATCCGCGTTTTCAGAGCAGCATCTGAATTAAAAATCGATACGGTTGCTGTTTTTACACATGAAGACCGATATTCACTTCACAGATTTAAAGCTGATCAGAGTTTTCAGATTGGGGACGAATCGGAACCACTGAAGCCTTACCTTGATATCGAGGAAATTATCAGAGTAGCCAAAGCCAATCAGGTGGATGCCATCCATCCCGGATATGGATTCTTATCAGAGAACGTAGACTTTGTGCGACGATGCGAAGAAGAAGGAATCATCTTTATTGGTCCGCGCAAGGAAGCCATGATGCAATTGGGCGACAAAGTAGCGGCCAAAAAAGTGGCTATGGAAATAGAGGTTCCCATTATCGCCGACTCCAAAAAAGACCTGAATGTCATCGAAGATGCACTTTCCGAAGCCGAGAGAATTACCTATCCCGTAATGCTGAAAGCCGCTGCGGGTGGCGGAGGCAGGGGAATGCGTGTGGTACGTAATGCCGATGAAATGAAAACCGCCTTTAATAATGCCAAAGGCGAAGCTTTAAAGGCATTTGGTGATGACACCGTTTTCCTCGAAAAATTTATCGATAACCCGAAACACGTTGAGGTGCAGATCCTGGGCGATAATTTCGGAAACATTGTGCACTTATACGAACGCGACTGTTCGGTGCAACGCCGTTTTCAGAAGGTCATCGAAATCGCACCTTCCATTCTTAAAGACGAAACAAAGCAAAAACTATATGATTACGCTTTAAAAATTGCGAAGTACGTTAATTATAACAATGCCGGAACCGTTGAATTCCTGGTGGATAAAGATGAACATGTTTACTTCATCGAGGTAAATCCAAGGATCCAGGTAGAGCATACCATCACCGAAGAGATTACCGGAATCGACATTGTACGTTCACAGATTATTATTGCGGCTGGCTATCCGTTGACACACCGACAGATTTTTATTCACAATCAGGGAGATATTAAATGCAACGGTTGGGCGATTCAATGTCGTATTACTACCGAAGATATCGAGCACGATTTCAAACCGGATTACGGAACCATCATCGCCTACCGAAATGCGGGAGGTTATGGGATTCGTCTGGATGAAGGGAATTGCTATACCGGCGTAACGGTATCTCCGTTCTTCGATTCCATGCTGGTGAAAGTTTCCTCCAGCGGAAGAACCTTAAAAGGCGCTTCCGACCGTTTGCGAAGAACGCTGGAAGAGTTCAGAATCCGAGGGGTGAAAACCAATATGCCTTTCCTTTTGAATGTACTTTCCAATCCTGTTTTCCGCGATGGAAAAGCTACGGTGAATTTCATTCAGGATAATCCGCAACTTACGATACCCGATCCGGAATACTTCAATGACCGAGGTACCAAAATGCTGAAATACCTTGCCGAACTAAAAGTAAATGGGCATCCGGACGTAAAAGAATTCGATGCCGATAAAGTTTTCAGAACTCCGGTTGTTCCTGAAGTAACCCAGACGGATTATCCAAAAGGAACCAAGGATTTGCTTACCGAAATGGGAAGGGAAGCTTTCCTGGATTATATTAAAAACGAAAAGAAAATTTTCTTTACCGATACCACTTTACGTGACGCGCATCAGTCGTTGTTTGCGACGCGTTTGCGTAATTACGACATACTGAAAGTTACCGAAGGTTTCGCTAAGAATTTCCCGCAATTGTTTTCAATGGAAGTTTGGGGAGGCGCCACTTTTGACGTGACCATGCGTTTCTTACACGAAGATCCGTGGGAGCGTTTGCGTCTGATCCGTAAATCGGTGCCGAACATTTTATTACAGATGTTGATCCGAGGAAGCAACGCGGTGGGTTATGCGGCTTACCCGGACAATGTGCTGGAGCAATTCATTATCAAAAGTGCTGAAAACGGAATTGATGTTTTCCGAATTTTCGATTCACTGAACTGGATCGAGGGAATGACCCACAGCATAAAAACGGT
Source organism: Flavobacterium sp. 21.1 (assembly GCF_057801535.1). Lineage (NCBI taxonomy): Bacteria > Pseudomonadati > Bacteroidota > Flavobacteriia > Flavobacteriales > Flavobacteriaceae > Flavobacterium > Flavobacterium sp. 21.1. The sequence continues at coordinate 550,510 of NZ_JBYNXA010000003.1, read as the reverse complement.
TCGCGAAAAAACCAATTCAATAGCCGAAGCCTGTATTTGTTATACGGGAGATTTCATGAATCCGGACCGACAAAAATTCAACCTTCAGTATTATATTGACCTGGCTAAACAACTGGAAGCAGCCGGAGCGCATATGCTAGCTATTAAAGACATGGCCGGACTACTGAAACCATACGCTGCTGAAATTTTAATCAAGGAACTGAAAAAGAATATTTCCATTCCGATTCACCTGCATACGCATGACACGTCATCGGTACAATCCACAACTTATTTGAAAGCAATTGAAGCGGGTGTTGACGTAGTGGATGTTGCTCTTGCTTCTATGAGCGGACTAACGTCGCAGCCTAATTTTAATTCGCTGGTAGCCGTTTTACACGGAACGGAAAGAGAAAATCCGATTAATCTTAAGAAGTTAAACGAATACTCCAACTATTTTGAAGTGGTTCGTGAATATTACTATCCGTTTGAAAGCGAACTTAAAGCAGGAACTGCTGAGGTTTATGATCATGAAATTCCGGGCGGACAGTATTCCAATTTGTTACCGCAGGCACAATCATTGGGGTTGTTGGACAAATTTGAAACCATCAAACAGAATTATGTGGTGGTAAACGAAATGTTCGGCGATATCGTTAAAGTAACTCCGTCTTCGAAAGTGGTGGGTGATATGGCCTTGTTCATGACCTCAAATAATCTAACCGCAGCCGACGTATTAGAGAAAGGCGATACGCTTGCTTTCCCGGAATCGGTGAAGCAGTTATTTAGAGGAGATTTAGGTCAGCCCTACGGCGGATTTCCAAAAAAATTACAGGAAATAATTCTGAAAAAGGAAATTCCATACACGGAAAAACCTAACGCACATATTAAACCGATTGATTTCGATCTGGAATTACAACTGTTCCATCAGAAATTTGATGACAAACTAACCACGGAAGATTTGTTATCGTACATTATGTTTCCTAAGGTTTTTGAAGATTTTTACAGTTTCAGAAAGTATTTCGGTAAGGTGGAAAAACTTCCTACGCCGTATTTTTACTATCCGTTGAAAACCAACGAAGAACTGATTATCAATCTCGATTTAGGGAAAAACATGATGATCGATTTCCGCTATATGAGCGAGCCTAATGAAGAAGGTTTCAGAGAAGTGTATTTCCAGATCAACGGGCAGACCCGAAATATCATGATCAAAGACAATTCGGTTCAATCTGCTAAGGAGACCAATGCGAAAGTTGCGGGATCTGATGATATCGGAGCACCGCTGCAGGGCCGATTGGTAAAAATACTCGTGAACGAAAATGAAGAAGTGGAAAAAGACCATCCATTGTTTGTGATCGAAGCCATGAAAATGGAAACGACCATCTGCGCTCCTAAAAATGGAACCGTAGCTAAAATAATACTGAAGCAGAATATGATGATCGAGCAGGATGATTGTGTAATGCAGATTAAGTAATTTAGTGATGCGGTTGTTGTTCTTACAGCAACCGCAATCACTTTTGAAAATATAAAACCGGTTATGAGTGATCCTCCGTTATTAAAAAAACAATATTATCCCATCAACGAGGAGCTTTATGCTTATCTGGAAAAGTACAAACGCGTGGCAAGAACGAATGTTTTTTACGATGATTTGTTGCGTTTTCAGGGAAGTGTTGTCGTCTATGATAACAACAATGAGGATACCTTATGGGTTCGTGTTTATTACAACGAACTTGAAAAAAAAGAAATCGATTTAAGTCTGAAGAAGATATATACGCTGCTTCATTCCGACGGAGATGAGCGAAACATTATTAATTTGACGGTCGACTACATCGATTTTTGCACCTTCGGAAATTCAAAGCCGTTTCGGGTAAAAATCCGAAACCTTCTGAATGATAATTACACGCACTTTTACGTGAAAATTGCCGATGCTTCCCGAATTTTCGGATTGGAGCTGGAACACATCATGTCGCCGAACAGTATCAATTTTCTGGTGTATAAAGAAACCCTGATCGAAGAACATATTGTGGGCATTCCCGGAGATGTCTTTCTGAAACATCATTTGGATAAATGTACGGAAAACGAAAAAGCACAAATCGCAAAGGAGTTTGTAAAATTCAACGAACGTTGCATGATCGGACTTTTGGGCGATATGCGTTCGTATAATTTTGTAGTCATTCCGATTTACGATTACGACCATATCGTGTATAAAATCCGGGCGATCGATTTTGACCAGCAATGCTATGAAGGCAATTTCAAACTTTACAAACCGCATCTTTTTAAGGAGAATTTTCGTTTTACCCAATTGGTAAAAGACAAGCTTACCAAAGGTTCCATCGAACAATATCAAAACGAGGAGCGATCCATACTGGTGAGAAGAATTGCCGGCTTTGAGGAACGTTTAAGTGAATTATTACAGGCAATGAAAACCAGTGAATTGTCTCCGACCATTAATCTTGAACGTCTGAAACAGGAAACCTATGAGGTGACCTTCGACAAAAATTTCAAAAATGCTAACTCGATGGTTGATATTGTGGAAGCGGCCCTGAATTTCATCAAACGGAATTACCACAGTCACGGCGGATAATCTGTTATTTTATCTGAGGAAAAGAAAATAGTAAACTGCTATAACCTGAATAATAACAATTCCGAAAAACTTCCACAAAAAGGAAAACTTCGAGATTTTATGACGGAATAGTAACATTCCTCCTAAGGCGCCAATGCTTCCTCCAACCAATGCAAAACCCAATAAGGATCTTTCGGAAAATCTCGATTTTTGGTTGATGGCCAACCATTTGTCGATTCCGTTGATCAGAAAAGTAACTGCATTCACCGCTAAGAGATAGATGAAAATTAGAGGCATTTAAAAAACTTTAACGCAAAGATACTATAGCCAATTTAATTTGATACTAATTGGCCAAGTCTCCTTGCGATAAGAATGTTTTCCGTGATTTAGATTTATAAAAAAAGCTATTTCTATAAGTTTGATTTTGTTTAATTTTCGAAATCTAGGTTTGCAGGTTCATTGATTACCTGCAGTTTTTGCGGTTTTTTACCGGTTACCGGTACCGAAGGATCTACTACCTGAAACGACAGATTGTCAAACCACATTTGTCCGGTTCCTCTCAAATAGGCGCCATATGATATTTTTGAGGTGTGTGACGGGACGTCCAAAACAAGTTCATATTTTGTCCAGTCGCTGGTACCGCCAACCGCACGATTGCGCATATTGTCAAAGGAGATAAAGTTTTGTGAATTGGCCTGCTCGATTTTAAACCAGAAACCGGCTCTACCGTCCACGTCTTGCGTTTTAATGTATCCTGATAAACGAACCCGTTGGCCCATAAATTTGTCTGGTTTAAAACTTTGCATCAATGTACCGTAACCGTCGATTAATTTGTCCATGGATTTGATGGTAGCCGCATTTTTTCCGTCCATTCCGGCGCCCTTATCAATTCCCATATCATAACTTTCTGCTTTTGTTCCTGTTTTATACCATCCGGCAGGAATTTCAAAAGAACCGAGATCTGTAAAAGAAATTAGTGTTCCTATAAGCCCCAATAACAGAAAAATTTTAAGAGTAGTGGTTTTCATGTTATAAGATTTTAATTAATATTAGGTTTTTACAGCCAGTAGATTATTGTTGTTAACTCCTGTAAATCAGGGACTTATAAAGTTAAGGAAAATCTGGAAATTTACATTTAGGCGGTCGGTTAATATCGGTAAATGGTAAAAGTTTCGGATTATCTGTACAAGAGAAGATAAAGAAGGAGGAATGCAGAAATTAATTCCAAAAGATGTTATTTTAGCATTCTTATTTCAAAATAAAATGACACTGACCGAATACATCCTGAAGTTCGTTCCGACGGCTTCTAAAAACATAGAGGCGACCCTTCAATTATTGGCTGAAGACTGCACCATTCCGTTTATTGCCCGTTACCGAAAAGACAAAACCGGGAACCTTGATGAGGTTCAGATTGAAGCTATTGCCAAGTACAGCAAACAGTTTTCCGAAATCGTAAAACGTAAGGAAAGCATCTTGAAATCGATTGAAGAGCAAAATGCGCTTACATCCGAACTGAAACAAAAAATAGAAAACAGCTTCGACTTGCAGGAGTTGGAAGATTTCTACCTTCCTTATAAAAAGAAAAAGAAAACCAAGGCCGATACTGCCCGCGAAAATGGATTGGAACCATTGGCGAAAATCATCATGGCGCAAAATTCGGATGATATCGAGTACATCGCTTCGAAATATCTGAACGATAAAGTGGCGAATGAAGACGAAGCTTTACAAGGTGCCCGCGACATCATTGCCGAATGGATCAACGAAAATATCTTCATCCGTAAGAACCTCCGAAGAATGTTTCAGCGTAAAGCTACTATCGCAACGAAAGTGGTAAAAGCAAAAAAAGAAGAGGAAGGTGCAAAGAAATTCGAACAGTATTTTGACTGGAGTGAACCGGTTTCCAAAGCCCCGGCCCACCGATTGCTGGCCATGCTTCGTGCTGAGAATGAAGGTTTCATCAAACTTTCCGTGGAAGTGGAAAAAGAAGAAGCCTTGGATTTTATCGAAGAAAACATCATCAAAAAAAACAACGAGACTACGGGTCAGCTGAAACTGGCCATCAAAGACAGTTACAAGCGTTTGCTGGAACCGGCCATTTCAAACGAAACCCTTCAGGAAGCCAAAGCGAAAGCGGATGTGAATTCCATTCAGGTTTTTGCGGCTAATTTGAGTCAGCTTTTGTTGGCATCTCCGCTGGGTGAGAAACGAATTCTGGCTATCGACCCGGGATTCCGAACCGGTTGTAAAGTGGTTTGTCTGGATGAGAAAGGCGATCTGTTGTACAACGAAACCATTTTCCCGCACGCACCTCAGAACGAAACGGCAATGGCCATGAAGAAAATCCGTTCGATGGTGAATGCTTATAATGTAGAAGCCATTTCAATCGGAAACGGGACTGCCTCCCGTGAAACGGAATTCTTCATCAAGAAAATTGCGTTTGACAAACCGGTACAGGTTTTTGTGGTTTCCGAAGCAGGAGCGTCTGTGTATTCGGCATCGAAAATCGCAAGAGAAGAGTTTCCAAGTTATGATGTGACTGTTCGTGGAGCGGTTTCCATCGGAAGACGTTTATCGGATCCTTTGGCCGAGCTGGTAAAGATCGATCCGAAATCCATCGGAGTGGGGCAGTACCAGCACGATGTGGATCAGTCCAAACTAAAGGAAGAATTAGACAATACCGTGATCCGTTGCGTAAACTCGGTGGGTATAAATATTAATACGGCCAGTAAATCGTTGCTGAGTTATGTTTCGGGTATCGGCGAAAAAATGGCCGAGAACATTGTTACATTCCGAAGTGAAAACGGCCCGTTCGAAGACCGAAAGCAACTGAAAAAAGTACCGCGTTTGGGTGAAAAAGCGTTTCAGCAGGCCGCGGCTTTTATCCGAATCAAAGAGGGTAAAAATCCTTTAGATAATTCGGCGGTACATCCGGAAGCTTATGGCATCGTGGAAAAAATGGCAAAAGATTTAGGGATAAAAGTTGGTGAACTTGTAGCCAACAAAGAAAAGATTAGTCTGATCAAACCGGAAAATTACATTACGAACGATATTGGTATTTTAGGATTGAAAGACATCCTGAAAGAATTGGAAAAACCGGGATTGGATCCTAGAAAAGCGGCAAAAGTATTTGAATTTGATCCGAACGTGAAAACCATAAAAGACTTACGAACCGGAATGGTCCTGCCGGGTATTGTGAACAACATTACCAATTTTGGCTGTTTCGTGGATGTCGGAATCAAGGAAAGTGGTTTGGTTCACATTTCGCAATTGAAGGAAGGTTTTGTTTCCGATGTGAATGAAGTGGTGAAACTGCATCAGCATGTTCAGGTAAAAGTCACCGAAGTGGATGAAGACCGAAAACGAATCCAGCTGACGATGATATTGTAAAAAAAGAATCCCAAACGCCGTAAAGGTGTTTGGGATTTTAATTTGTATAGAAAAAACTATTATTTGTTTTCTTCGTTTTCTTTTTTTGCAGCAGGAGCATCATCTTCTCCTTTAGACGCTTTTTTGAATTCGTTGATTCCGCTTCCTAACCCTTTCATTAATTCTGGAATTTTTTTACCTCCAAAAAGTAAAACTATCACTACAACGATTAAAATTATTTCGGTTGCCCCTAATTTTCCCATGACTATTAAATAATTATGTTTTTGATATTTTAATGCAAAACTGTCGGACAAAGGTATACATAAAAACTATTTGTCAAACAACCAGACAGTTGTTTTTGAGAAAACCGAACTAAATTTATGTTTTCTTTAACCAAAAGAAGAAAAGGATAAAGGAAACCCCACACAATGCATGGCGATATTTTTTATATTTGTGAATCAAACCCGAAGGCATGTCCGGAAAACGACTGAAACGACAATTACTCAAGAAAAAACTCTTCAGCAAGAACCGATTGGTGATACTGAACGAAGATACGTTCGCAGAGATTTTTTCACTGCGGCTGACGCTGATGAATGTCTTCATCGTGGCAACGGTGGGCGCCTTACTGATTATATTCGTGACGACCTATATCATTGCTTTTACGCCGCTACGCGAATACATTCCTGGTTATGCTTCGACAGAATTGAAACGACAGGCGGTCGAATTGGCTATAAAATCCGATTCGCTAGAAAAAGCCATGAAGCGGAACAATGTGTATGTCGAGTCAATTAAAAAAGTACTTAACGGCGATCTGGAATATGCCAAACTCAATGTAGATTCCATTATCGCTGCTGAAAAAATCGATCCGGAAACGTTGGTCATGGAACCTTCCAAAAGTGAAATGGAATTGCGAAAAGAAATGGATAATAAAAACAAGAAGAACTGATGGAGTGGACCGCCGATTTATTGCAGATGCCCCTGTTATGTAGTGTAATTTTTATGCTTGGCGGACTGGTCATGTACCTTTTTCCGCCCAAAAACATAAATTCCCTCTACGGATACCGAACTTCCGGTTCCATGAAATCGATGGAGCGCTGGCATTTTGCCCAACGGTTTTCAGCCTTAAAAATGATGCAGGGCAGTGTTTTACTGTTCTTTTCCTCTTTTTTAGGATTGCTTATAAAAATTAAAGGAGAATTGGCGCTGATTCCAGGAATCCTGCTTCCGTTACTCGTAGTTTTCTTTATTCTTTTTTCCACTGAAAATGCCCTTAAAAATAAATTTCCAAACAACTGATCCGAATGTCTTTAAAAGCTTTCATGGCCAAACAGTTCGCAGCCATCATCCATTATAGAACGCAAAAATGGGTCACTAACCCAGTGGAAACCCAACAACAGGTTTTCAATGATTTAATCGCCGATGCAAAAAACACCCAGTTTGGAAAAGATCATGATTTTTCCGGAATAAAAACCGTTGCCGATTTTGCGGATAAAGTCCCTGTTCGCGATTACGAAGCCCTGCGTCCGTACGTGGACCGAGTGGTGAAAGGGGAAGAAGATATTTTATGGAAAGGCAAACCGATTTATTTTGCCAAAACTTCCGGAACGACTTCGGGAGCAAAGTATATTCCGCTTACCAAGGAATCCATGCCTTATCACATTGAAGCGGCGAGAAATGCGATTCTGAGTTACATTCACGAAACCGGAAAAGCAGATTTTGTAGATGGAAAAATGATTTTCCTGCAAGGAAGCCCCATCCTGGAAGAGAAAAACGGAATTAAGTTTGGACGTCTTTCGGGAATCGTAGCGCATTTTGTGCCCAATTATCTGCAAAAAAACCGCATGCCCAGTTGGGAAACCAATTGCATTGAAGATTGGGAAACCAAAGTAGACGCCATAGTCAATGAAACCTTCCACGAAAACATGGCGGTCATTTCCGGTATCCCGTCGTGGGTGCAGATGTACTTCGAAAAGCTTAAAGAGAAAGCTGATAAACCGGTTGGCGATTTGTTCAAAAACTTCAATCTGTTTATTTACGGCGGAGTGAATTACGAACCCTATCGGGCAAAATTTGAAAGTCTGATCGGAAGAAAAGTCGATTCGATTGAATTGTTTCCAGCATCCGAAGGTTTTTTCGCCTATCAGGATTCCCAAAAGGAAAAAGGGATGTTGCTACTATTGAATTCCGGTATTTTCTACGAATTCATCAAAGCTGACGAATTTTTCACCGAAAATCCAAAACGTTACACTATCGGCGAAGTGGAATTGGGGATTAATTACGTCTTGATTTTATCTTCCAACGCCGGACTTTGGGCGTATAATATCGGTGACACGATTCAGTTTACGAGTTTAAAGCCTTATCGAATTATCGTTTCCGGCCGTATCAAACATTATATTTCTGCTTTTGGCGAACACGTTATCGGGAAAGAAGTGGAAGCAGCTTTACAGGAAGCGATGGAAGGAACCGAAGTACATATCAATGAATTCACCGTTGCACCGCAAGTTAATCCAACGGAGGGCCTGCCTTATCACGAATGGTTCATCGAATTTGATAACGAGCCAAAGAATATGGACGAGTTTGCCTCACGGGTAGATCAGGCCATGCGAAAGCAAAATGTATATTACGATGATCTGATCGCCGGACACGTTTTACGCACCTTGGTAATTAAAAAAGTACCTAAAAATGGATTTCAGAACTATATGAAATCCATAGGTAAACTGGGTGGGCAGAATAAACTGCCACGACTGTGCAATGACCGCAAGATTGCCGATGAACTCGAACAACTTTAGTCAGAAAATGAAGCAATTGATCTTCTTTTTGTTTTTATCAACCCTAGGTTTTGCCCAAACCAAAGGAATCGTTGTCGATGAAAACAACGCACCCATTTCGTTTGTCAGCATTTGGGTGGAGAATGAAAACATCGGAACCACTTCGGAAGAAAACGGTCAGTTTGAGATAAAAGTTTCGGATGAAAACAAGAACCTGATTTTTTCGGCTTTGGGTTTTGAAAAGAAAATTGTAAAAGCTACGGAAGCTGCTACGGTGAAGTTAAAAGCAACGTCTTACGATCTTAAAGAAGTGGTTGTCGTAAACAAAAAAGAAACCAAAACAAGAGAGATCGGAAACGTCGAAAGTGGCTTTCTTCAGGCCTTTGACAATGGTCCGCGAATGGATGCCAAGTTTTTTCCTTACGATCCGTCCTATAAAAAAACGAGGTTTATAAAAAAGGTGACCATCCAGACCGACAGCGGTATCGAAAACGCCACACTTAAAATCCATCTGTATGCCGTTGCGGATGACGGTTCGCCAGGAGAAGATCTTCTGGGAAAAGATTTCATTGTTCCCATAAAAAAGGGCGTGCTAAATCATAAAATCGATGTTTCGGGACTTAATTTAACCATGCCTGTGACCGGTATTTTTGCCTCTTTTGAAAAATTAATGATTGAAAGCAATAAAAAGGAAACTAAGATAGCAGACGGCAACACGCAAAAAATAAAAATACAGCCCACCTATTTCCCCTTCATTTTATACAATTTTACGGAGCGGGATTTTATATATACCTTCTCGGGCGGGAAATGGTTAAAACAAACCAGTGACAACGATGCATCTTCACACAAAAAAGTCTTTGAACCTGCAATAAATCTAATCCTCACCAACTAAAAAATAAAAAACTATATTTGTGGGTTAGAAAATAAAAAAGTTCATGAGAGAATTTAAGAACATTTCGCGCTCACGGGCGCAAGAGTCGTCGGCAGCTATTGAACGACTGTACATTACCATGCGTCATTTGTTTAACCGTGGTTTTTATAAACCGATGGGAGTTTCAGGGGAAACTTTACGTGAAGCATTATTATCATTACGACCGGAAATTTACGGTTCCATCGCCGAAGAAAAGGTAGAATTAAACGGATTGTTGTATGTGATAGAACGACTACCGGTGGGAATCGAAGAATGCCGGTACATCAATTTAACTTCAGACGAAGGGTATTCAAAATCGCATTTTCAGCCCATCGTTCCTCCAAAAAGAAAAAGAAACTGTTACCGCATTGACGACGAACAGATGAACATCGAAATTACGAGAGGACGTTCGGATATCTATGACATTTTAACGCATTTGACCTTCATCTTTATCGAATCGCACAAAATCAAAGACCGCGTGATGATCGATGAAGACGGAAAATTGACCCGCGATTGGGAAAAGCTTGAGCAGGTCGTTCTTCAGAACAAGAAACTGACTTTAATTGACCGCGAGAAAGCCATCTCCCACGCTTCAAGTATTCTGGGACGGACTTTCGCCGAGGTAATCGACATTTATGAAGGTTTCGGAACCAAAGAAAAACCGGATCGTTTTCTGCATGTGATCTATTGGTTAGGGAAACTGGCCATTGAAGAAATTATAGACAACAATAAAAGGACCATTACGTTCAGTCCGATTTTAAGGGAACGTTTGGGACACCATATTTACGGTGAAATCTGGGCGAACAATATCAAAGAAGTTTTAGAACAGAATGATTTGCTGGTTCGACCGATCCACATCATCAGTGCGAACATGCACAGCGTAATGAATTCGATTTTTGCCGAACCGGTGCTGGGAAGCAAATATAAAGGAAGCGATGATTTTCAGATTTTTGGGGATTTGAGTAAATCCGGAAATGATACCTTACGCAAGAAAGTGGAAGAATTTGCGTTACTACACGGAATGATTTCACTGCCGGATACATCAGGAACCAATATCGACGTTCAGATATTTGATACAGCGAAAGTCAACCTGAAGAAATCAGCATTTCCAAGCGCAAAATTCGGGAAAGAACAGCCCGTTCTGATTGTAATGGATTATGCCTTCGGTGAGCAGGCTTTTGAAACGATTGATGAATTGCTGAAGCCTTATAAAACCGGAGACGGAAAAATATTTCTGAATGTGGAATCGGTGTCTATTATGGGTAAAGCCGGAATTCTGCAGGGCGGAAAAGGAGATATTATGATTCCGAACGCCCATGTGAATGAAGGAACGGCGGATAATTATCCGTTTGAAAACGAATTGACAGCCGAGATGTTTGAAGGGAACGGTATTCCTGTTTTTGCCGGACCAATGGTGACGGTTTTGGGAACATCACTTCAGAATAAAGATTTATTGCAGTTTTTCCATGATTCGACTTGGGGTGCCATCGGTCTGGAAATGGAAGGTGCTTATTATCAGAAAGCAGTACAGTCGGCCTCGAAAATACGCAAGAGCATTAATCCGAATGTAAAAGTGCGTTATGCGTACTATGCTTCGGATAATCCTTTGGAAACAGGAAGTACATTAGCATCCGGCGGATTGGGGACCACTGGCGTAAAACCGACTTACCTCATTACAATTAAAATATTAGAACAGATTTTTAACATACATTAATTCATTTTTATGAGCAATAGCCCTCAGGTCAACCCGAATGATCAGGAAATCGATTTAAGTCAACTTTCAAAAAAAATAGGAGATAAGATTCAGTCGTTTATCGATTGGTTGTTTGACGGAATTTTATTCGTCCGAAGAAACATCATAATCATCGGAATTTTATTTGTTGTTGGTGCCGGATTGGGTTTTTATCTGGATACAAGTAGCAAAGTCTATGACCATCAGGTGATAGTGACGCCTAATTTCGGGAGCACGGATTATTTATATGCAAAAATCGACCTGATCAATGCGAAGATCAAAGAAGGCGATACTGTTTTCTTAAAGAAGATCGGAATTCAAAAGCCAAAGAAATTTTCCAAAATAGAAGTTGAACCTATTGTGGATGTTTACCGTTTCATAAACAACAACGAGCAAAATTTCGAAATGTTGAAGTTAATGGCGGAAGACGGTGACTTAAAGAAGATCGTCGAGGATAATCTGACCAGTAAAAACTATACTTTCCATACCATTTCTTTCACTACAAAAGGTCAGACTACCGAAGAAATGACGCTTAAGCCTTTATTGAATTATTTGAATGAAAGCGAATTCTATCAGAAACTCCAAAAAGAATACCTTAATAATATCGGCGAAAAAATTAAGGAAAACGACAGTATAATTGCTCAGATTAACGGCGTAATGGATCAATTTTCGCATGCAGTTGGCACTAATCAGAAAAGTGATAAACTGGTGTACTACAACGAAAATACGCAGTTGAATGATGTAATTAAAACCAAGGAAGAATTGATCACCGAACAAGGATCGAAGCGATTAGAGTTGGTCACTTCTGATAAAATAGTAAAAGACAGCAGTTTCACCTTAAATGTTCAAAACAACGAAATGGTGAACGGTAAGATGAAATTGATAATTCCGTTAGTGTTCATAGGGGTTTTCGTGTTCCTGGGCTGGGCCAGAGATTTTTACAGAAGACAATTGAAAAAGAGAAACCTAATCTAATGAAGAATATTTTAGTAACAGGTGGAGCCGGATTCATCGGAGCCAATTTTGTTCCCCATTTTATAGAAAACAATCCGGAGTATCATCTTGTAAATCTGGATTTACTGACTTATGCCGGAGATTTGGACAACGTAAAAGAAGTAGAAAATCATCCGCGACACACTTTTGTCAAAGGTGATATTTGCGATCGTGCTTTTATAGAAAATCTTTTTCATGAATATGATTTTAAAGATGTGATCCACTTCGCAGCCGAAAGCCACGTTGACAATTCGATTTCAGGACCGGAAGCCTTCATCAAAACCAATGTGATCGGGACATTCAATCTTTTGGATGTGGCGAGAAAACATTGGATGAGCGTGCCTAATCAATATAAAGAAGGTTATGAAAATTGCCGCTTCCACCATGTGTCGACCGATGAGGTTTATGGCACTTTGGGAGAGACCGGTTTATTCTCGGAAACCACGCCTTATGCTCCTAACAGTCCCTACTCTGCTTCAAAAGCGGCTTCGGACATGATTGTAAGAAGCTATTTCCATACGTACGGAATGGATGTGGTTACAACAAACTGTTCCAACAATTACGGTCCAAAACAGCATAATGAAAAGCTGATCCCGACGATTATCCGTAAAGCGATCACAGGAGAAAGCATTCCGATCTACGGCGACGGGAAAAACGTACGCGACTGGTTATATGTGCTGGATCATTGTAAGGGAATCGAACTGGCTTTTCATAAAGGAAAATCGGGTGAGACTTATAATGTGGGAGGAAGAAATGAACGAAACAATTTGTACATTGCCAACACGATCTGTGAACTTCTGAACGAGTTAAAGCCAAAATCAGAAGGACGCTACCAGGATCAGATCACTTTTGTGAAAGACCGTCCGGGGCATGATTTGCGTTATGCCATCGACGCCACAAAGATTGAGACAGAATTAGGCTGGAAAGCCGACGAGAATTTCGAAACCGGAATCCGTAAAACCATTGCTTGGTACTTGGAACGATTGGCTTAAATTTAAAATTTTCGGATCTCATCATTATATAAACTTTAAATTTCGACTTTGCAGCTTTGCAACTTTGAGACTTTGCAACTTAAAAAATGAAAGGAATTATATTAGCCGGAGGCTCAGGAACGCGTCTGCATCCGTTAACATTAGCAGTCAGCAAGCAGTTGATGCCTATTTATGACAAACCGATGATTTACTACCCACTGTCAACCTTGATGTGGGCGGGAATCCGTGAAATCCTGATTATTTCAACGCCGCATGATTTGCCTTTGTTCCGACAATTGTTGGGTGACGGAAGTAATTTAGGATGCCGTTTTGAATATGCAGTACAGGAACATCCAAACGGACTGGCGGAAGCGTTCATCATCGGAAAAGAATTTGTCGGTAATGATAAAGTGGCATTGATTCTGGGTGACAATATTTTCTACGGAACAGGTTTGGCGGAATTGCTTCAGGCCAACAACAATCCTGATGGCGGTATTATTTACGCTTATCACGTGCATGACCCGGAGCGTTACGGGGTTGTTGATTTTGATGCGGAAGGAAAAGTCCTTTCCATCGAGGAAAAACCTTTGCAGCCTAAATCCAATTATGCCGTTCCCGGAATTTATTTCTATGACAACGATGTTTTAGACATTGCCGCCAATATAATGCCAAGCCACCGGGGCGAGCTGGAGATTACCGATGTCAACAAAGAATACCTCAACCGCGGAAAACTTCAGGTGAGTATTCTGGACCGCGGAACCGCCTGGCTGGATACCGGAACATTCCAGTCGCTGATGCAGGCCGGACAGTTTGTGGAGGTGATTGAAGAACGTCAGGGATTAAAAATCGGCGCCATTGAAGAAGCCGCTTATAAAATGGGCTTCATCGATGCAGGTCAGCTAAGAACATTAGCCTCTCCTTTGTTGAAAAGTGGTTATGGCAAGCATTTGATGAGCTTAGTTTCTAATTAATAAACAGTAATTACCCAACATCTTTAATTGGGAATTTTTAAAATAAAATGAATTTCATAGCGACTAAATTATCCGGCTGTTTTATCCTGGAGCCCAAAATAATTAATGATGCCCGTGGTTATTTCATGGAAAGTTTTAATGAACAGACATTCCAAAACGGAACCGGACAACCGACCCATTTTGTACAGGATAATCAGTCTTATTCCACTAAAGGTGTGTTGCGCGGATTGCACTATCAGTGTGGCGAACATGCACAGGCAAAGTTGGTGCGCGTGCTGCAGGGAGAGGTTTTGGACGTGGCAGTAGACATTCGTCCGGAATCGGAAACCTACGGACAGTATGTGGCCGAAATTTTATCGGCAGAAAACCAAAGACAATTGTTTATACCGCGAGGCTTTGCGCATGGATTTCTGGTGTTGAGCGAAACAGCCACGTTCTTCTACAAATGCGATAATTTTTATAATAAGGAATCGGAAGGGGGTCTTATCTACAATGATCCGGCTTTGAACATTGATTGGGGTTTTCCCGAAAGCGAACTGCTGATTTCCGAAAAAGACATGATATTACCTAATCTGGAAAATGCAAGGAAAGTATGGTAGTTCTGGTTACAGGCGCTAATGGACAATTAGGACAGGCATTGCAGTTTATATCCGAGAAGTATTCGGGTATTGATTTTGTTTTTTGCTCTTCTTCCGAGTTAGATATTACAGACAGTGATGTATGCGAATCCGTTTTTGTGAAACACAGTCCGCAGTTTTGTATCAATGCTGCAGCTTATACAGCTGTTGATAAGGCTGAAAGCGAATACGAAAAAGCACATGCAGTTAATGTCGGCGGAGCCAAAAATTTAGCGCAAGCCTGTAAAAAACACAATAGCATTTTATTTCATATTTCTACTGATTTTGTATTTGACGGTGAAAAAACAACACCCTATTCGGAAGAAGATCTTCCCAATCCAACCGGTGTATACGGTCTGACCAAACTGGACGGTGAAGAAGCCATTCAAACCATTTTGGAACAGCATTTTATCATTAGAACATCTTGGGTTTATTCGCAATTCGGAAATAATTTCATGAAAACCATGTTGCGACTGGCTTCAGAGCGAGATAGTTTGTCAGTGGTTAGTGACCAAATCGGTACGCCTACCAATTCGGTTGATCTGGCGGAAGCACTTGTTAAAATGATCACATTTTGCGAAGATCATTCAGATTCAAATGCATATGGAATTTATAACTTCAGTAACGAAGGACAATGCAGTTGGTACGATTTTGCTCAAAAGATATTCGCCGTCAACAAGATTGAAATTACGTTAAATCCGATTCCGACTACAAGTTATCCAACGCCCGCAAGAAGGCCGAAATACAGTGTATTGGACAAAACCAAGATAAAAAAAACCTTTGGAATCGACATAAAAAAATGGGAAGAAGCTTTGCAACCCTCCCCATCTGCTGTGTAGTTTAGGATATTATTTTTTGACTATTTTCTTAGTGATCGATTTTCCGTCGACAGTCTCCAGCTGCAGTAAATACAAGCCTGAAGGCAATGGCGACAGATTAATTTCATTGTTTTGCAGTTTTCCGTTTTGGATTTTTCTTCCGTCAATTCCGTATAGGGTATAGTCTAGCGATTCCGATCCGTTTAAAACATATACGATGTCTGTTATTGGATTCGGATACACAACAAGTCTGTTCAACGCATTATCATCGGCCGTCAATGTTTCTGCTACACCCTGAATACTGATGTTGTTAAAAACCACCTGATCTCCGGTATCGGCCGTCAAATTCGGGCCGGTAAAACGGATACGAAGTTTCAGATTCGGATTATGGTTTACTGCGAGAATCTGTGATAAATCAATTTCTAATTTCTGGTAGGTGGTTGTAATTGGGTAAGAGGACGTTGTCATTCCCGTAGTTATCCAGATCGGTGTTCCCGGGTTAATGGAATAATCGACCGTGATACCTGTGGCCGCACCTTCATCAATAACCGCAAAGGCCAATTTGATATCCTTATAGCCCATTGTCGAAATGTGCAACTGTATTGCATTGTCCAGATTACCACTTTTGAAAGGCTGTTTGATCTGGATGCCTCGCATATTGGAATTTTCATATGTTAAGTTCTGGTTTACGATCGGAATGTAGTTTATCGGACTCGGGTCGTTTCGTCTTTCCATGGAAGCTTTTCGATAGCTCGGATTACCGGTAGCGAAGGGATAACCAACCAAACAGGATTCATAATGAAGCGTTCCTTCTGAAGCTATTTCGAAAGTCGAAGCGATATCGGTTAAAGGTACATCGTTCGGAAGGTCGGTATTCATCATCCAGAAATAAATAACTTGCGGAAGATTTGAATTGCCTGCTGGTGCAAAGTGGGCTGTCACAGAAAAATTTCCGTTAGGTGTAAGGGTTATTTCTTCGGTGGTGGCGGAAGAAGCCCCGCTCCAATGACTGAACACATAGCCCGGCAAAGCGATGGCTTTTATTTTAACCGGAATGTTGTGGAAATAAATTCCGGTCCAGGGATAAGGATTTGCCGTTATTCCCGGGGTACCGTATTTGATATCTATAGTGTTCATTTTTATGTATCCATGAGAGGCATCATCAACATCTAGGGTCGCATTGATGTTCTGACTGATATTGAATTTTTGTCGGATGTGCTGACGCTGGTAACCAGGACGGTCGGTGGCAAATGTTCTTTCGCGGTTCAGATGATAATTCCAATCCGAGTTATTTTCAGGACCTTTCCATCGGAAATACTGATCGTTCATTTCCGGAGCAATAACGGCTGCCATGGCATTGATCTGGCCCACAACTCTGGTGGTGAGGAAATTTGTATTCATCAAATCGGCAAAACGATTGATAAAATCATTTTTAAACGTAGTGTTGGTCAAAAGTTTACGAAGTACCTGTGTTGCCCAAAGTGGCTGGACGTTCGCATCTGTCGTGGTAGCGTCAGCTAAGGTGTTGAAGTCAGCATCGTCAAAAGTACTGGTCACATCGTGGAAGGCCCAACGCCAACGGCCATCATGAGGATAGGGAGCATTTGGATTCAGCGTTGTTCTTTTTCTCCAATACAGCGTGTTATTGGTTAGCCAATCGTCGTTATTCAGATAGATATTACTGATGAAATAGTCCATGAAATTTGCAGTATCCATTCGGGTTTGGATATAGGCGTAATTAGTGCTTGTTGACAAATCTCTTGTTTCAATTTCATTTATGAAAGAAAGGTAATCCACACGGTCTCCTTCATCAATGGAATAATGGTCGTGCAGCAAATCAACCGCATCGATGTCATAGACCAACTTAAAATAGTTGTCATCATAACGTTCCCTCAGGGCTAAAATTCCCCAATATTCTCCATTGACAATGGAAATAACCTGTTGATGTGCTTCGGTTTCCATTCGAAGGTCTTTCACCAGTTCGTTGCATAAGCAATCCCTGAACATGGTATTGTTCCAGTCGCCTCCCTGATTTTTTATAAGTACGCGTTCGTATGCAGTATACGGCTGATCAGAAAACAGCGGATACTCTAATTCGTCTTTCCCATAATTTGATCTTGCATATACACGCAGGGATTTATTGGGATACTCCCTGGAATGGTCCCCATGGATACGAAGGCCCACCTTTTGGTTAATGACTTCCTCACCATTTACAAAATAGTTTAGGTTAGCTATTCGTTCGGTTTCTTCGCCATGCAGACCCCAATTTGCTTCATCATTGTCGGGTTCATCATTGGGATGGGCTGCACGCCAATCGTCGAAGATTTTGCCTGCCACAGAAATACCGTCGACATAATCATAAAATTCGTTTTCATTAAAACTTATGGAAACGACCGGAAGCGTAAATCTATTTTCTCCCTGCGGCGAAATGAAGTAATTTCGGGTCACGGTTTCGCTGGGCAGCGCTCCTGCTTTTATGACTTTTGCTCTTACGACCGTAGCTTTAAAGATGGGGCCGTCAGGAAAGTAATCCGGTGCAAAATCCCAGGTGGTGGATATATTGGCAAGTTTATTGGGTTGCGATGTGCGATCGGCAATTGCAATAGGTCCGCTATAAGTAAGCGTTCTGAAACTGTTTTGATAGAGAGGACCGTAAGGTTGCCCCGGCAGTTCAGGATAGCTTTTTTTATAGGAATATGTTGTTCCTCCAAGGTTATTGGGATTGGGTTCTGATCCGTCCAGCGTATAAAGTATGGTTGCGCCGGAACTGTTGGAAGTTATCGAAAGATTAAATCCGGTGGTTCTGAATTCGGAAGGATGCGAAAATACGGGAGCACTTAAAGCCTCGCTGTAACCGGTCGTCGTATTCACGGCATTTGGCGTTGGTGATGAGAAGAAAGCGAACGTACTGCTTCCGTTTGGAGATCTTCCATACGAAACATCAACTTGTAAAGCGGGCTGAACCACAGTATTTATATTACCTCCCGAAGGGTTGGTAAGTATCAGGGTTTCGCCTGAAATACTGAGTTTAAAATTTGTGTGGAGCGGACTTCCGGCAACGGCCCTGTTTTTATCGGAAGCCCAAACGATCAGATATTGTCCGGAATTCAAGGTGACGCTGGGAAACGTCCACTTATAAAGTGCGGCAGGATCATCGGATAAACCGTGGCCCAGCAGATTTACCGGACTTGACCCCGCGTTATACAATTCGATCCAATCCTCATGACTGCCATTTTCGTCGGTTACAGAAGTACTGTTTGAGGCCATTAGTTCGTTAATGACTATATTTTGGGAAAATAGAGAATCGTAGCTTAGAACAACCATTGCGGTTAGTATCCAAAAAGTAATTTTTTTCATGCGAACAGAATTTACACAAAGTTACTAAATACCTAAATGTCAATTAATTATATCCGACACAGTGCGGTTATAAACGACAATTTACATTTTTTGTCTGACGTTTTTTAAGACCTCATCAGAGGGCTCGAAAACGACTTTTATGACAGGCTGTTCGGCTGGATTAACGTTTCAGGATTTTTTTGGTTTCTGATTTTCCGTCGGATTCCAGTTGAAGTAAATACATGCCGGATGTCAAATGAGACAGGTCAATGGTGTTCTGTTCGATTTGCCCCTGCTGAATCAATTTTCCTTCAATTCCGAACAGTTTATAGTTGATACTGCCCAACTGATGGACAATATGGACGGCATTTGTGACAGGGTTCGGATAGACGACAAAAGCAGAAGTCGAGTGCTCTTCATTGGTTAATGTTTGCGCTGTTCCTTCCACACTGATATTGTTGAAAGTAACATTCTTCCCGGTATCTTCCGTCATGTTAGAACCGGTGAAACGCAAACGTATTTTAAAATTAGGATTGTTGTTTACGGTCGGAATCATTTTCAGATCGGCTTCGATACGTTGATAGGTCGCCGAAATCGGAAAAGCGGAGGTTGTCATTCCCGAAGTGATCCAGATCGGAGCGCCCGGGTTTGTAGCATATTCCAATGTAATCCCGGTTGCGGCTCCTTCATCCATAATTGAAAAAGCGAACTTAATGTCTTTGTAACCTGCTGTCGAAAGATTAAATATCATGGTGTTTTGCAATCCGCCACTTTGAAAAGGCTGTCTTATTTCTAAACCCCTCATGTTTGAATTCGGATAAGCAATGTTTTGGTTCACTTCCGGATAATAATTAAGCGGTGTAGGATTGTTTCGTCGCTCCATACATGCTTTGCGCCAACTCGGACTTGAACTGTCAAAAGGATATCCTGCCAGAGCGGATTGGAACTGCAGGACTCCGGTTGCCGAAATTTCAAAGGTTGATGAAAGGTTTGTCAATGGAGTGTCATTGGGGATGTTGGTATCCATCATCCAGAAATAAATTATTTTAGGAATTTCTGTGCCGGTGTATGGAACGAAATGCGCTGTCAGGGAAACAGCTGCGGTTGGTGTAACAGTGATCTCAGCCGTCGTACTGGTACTGGCACCGCTCCAGTGACTAAATACATAACCAGGTTTTGGTGTTGCTTTTAATTTTATCGGGATACTGTGAAAGTAAATTCCGGTCCACGGATAGGCATCTGCCGGTACTCCCGGAGTGGACGGAAGAATATCGATCGTATTTATTTTGATATAGCCATGGGCTTCATTGGAAACATCTAAGGTTACATTGACATTGCTGCTGATTCCGAATTTATTTCGGATGTGCAGTCTCTGATTGGCCGGGCGGGTGTTTCCAAAATCGTTCACGACATTAACGGCATCCTGCCACCAGAGATACTGGGTGGTTTTCCATCGGTCAAGATGCTCCTGCATTTCAGGTTGTATCCTGTTTTTCATCGCTGTTGAGACTGCTGTAAACCTACTTGGAAGAAAATAGGTATTCATTAAATCGGCAAAGCGATTGATAAAGTCGTTTTTGAAAGTAGGATTGGCCAACAGACTTCTAAGCACTAATGTATATTTAGGTCGGTTAGGATAAGTGGTACTGTTAGGTGCTGTGGCCTGCGCTAAATTATCATGAAGGCTGTTTCCTTGTGAAAAACCAAAGGAATCATCATTGTCCCTTAAGGCAGCGCGCCAGCGTCCGTCCAAGCCATACAAAGCATTCGGGTTATAGGGGGTTCTTTTTCTCCAGTATGTCAGGTTCCAGCCCGGCCAGTCGTTATTGTCATAATAAATGTTGGCAATATAGTAATCTCTCATGTTCTCAACATCCATCATTGTTTTTATAGTCTCATAATTTTCCGGGATCTCCAGGCTGTTATTGTTTAAGAATGTCTCCATATTGTCATAGAAAACCTTATCTCCTTCCGTCGCTCTCAGATCGTCTTCCAGCAAATCCAATTCCGTTTCACCAATTCCGCAGAGATTTTTAAAGTAATATTTATCAATGCGTTCTCTAAGGTTTAATATGCCCCAGTACTCTCCGTTAACAAAAGCTACAGTGGGTTGGTAGGCCATGCTTTCCAGCCCGGTCCCTTTCATTAGTTCATCAGCAAGTTCATCTCGGTACATGATACTGATAAAGTCACTGCCTCCGTTTCTTAAAATCAAGCGGTTAAAAACAGTCTGGTTTTCGTCGGCGAAAAAATGATAATCCATGGTTTCGTCTCCGTAATCCGAATCGGCTATCAATCGGAACGATTTGCTTTGCCAGCTTCTTGAGTTGCCCCCATTGATTCGTACTCCGATATCCTGATTTAAAACTTCCACACCGTTTATAAAGTAGTTTATGTTTGCGGACCGTTCCGAAGGATCATCCTCAATTTTATAGTTTGCGTTGAAATTATAATTGGTGGCATCGACCGTTGGGTGGTCATTGCGCCATTGGTCGAACAATGCTCCCGCTACGAAAATTCCGTTGGTGTAGTCAAAGAGTTTGCTTTCGGTTATACTTAAAGAGGCTACCGGTAATGAGAATTCACTGGCTCCGTTTGGGGTTATAAAATAGGTTCTGGTGGCTGTTTTGCTGGGCAGGGAACCATTTTTAATTACCTTGGCCCTTACCACGGTCCCTTTGAAAATCGGACTTGTGGGTATATAAAAGGGATTGTTATGATGCGTGGATGACATGGACGCCAGCTTGTTCGGGAGTGACGAACGGTTGGCAATGGAAATCGGTCCGCTATACGTAAAGGAACGGTAATTGTTTTGCAATAGAGGACCATCCTGATCATTTGCCATCTCTCGGTATTTGTTTTTATAGGAATAGGTAGTGCCCCCCAAATTATTCGGGTCAGGATCGGAACCGTCTAACGTATAGATAATGGTGGCTCCCGAAGCAGCACTGCTAATACTCAGATTAAATCCGGTACTGGAGAATCCCCCCGCTCTTGAAAATGTTGGAGGATCTAATATTCCGGAATAGGCTGTTGTTGAATTCGGCTGCCCCGGTGTTGGGGCGCTGAAATAAAAGTAGCTGCCTGTTCCGTTAGGAGACTTTCCGTAGGAGACATTGTCCGGTAATGAAGTAGCCGGAAAAGTGGCCAAGGTCGTTGTTGACTGGTTGGTAAGATACAACGCTTCCCCGGTAGCATTAATTTTGAAATTGGTATGCAACGGGTTTAGGGGATTTGTTCTGTTTTTGTCGGAACACCAAACCAAGAGGTACTGCCCTGCATTTAGAGTAACGGCAGGAAACGACCATTTATGCCGTAAAGCCGCGTCATCTGAAAGACCGAAGCCATTCAGATTTACCGGTGTTGCACCGTAGTTGTATATTTCCACCCAATCTTCATAGTTTCCGTCTTCATCTTGGTTCACGGATATGTTGCTGGAAAGGACTTCATTGATGGTGATGCTTTGAGCAGATAGTGGATTGTAGTTTAGGACAACCATTACGGCTAGTATCCAGAATGTAATTTTTTTCATGGCTACTGAATTTGTGTAAATTACTAACAACCTCATTTTTAATAAATTATATCCGAAACAGTATTGCTGGAAATGGGAATTGGCATTTCTTTTGTGTCGGATATTCAAGAGCTGAAGGGAATGTTTTCTAAGCATCCCCTTTTGAGTTTCTGCATCGCTGAATTATCGTTTCAGGATCTTTTTTGTTTCCGATTTCCCGTCTCCTTCCAATTGAAGCAGGTATAAACCGGCTGTTAAATGAGACAGATTTATTTCACCGCCTTCAATAGGACCATTCTCAATCAGTTTCCCGTCAATACCGAATAATTTGTAATCTAAATGGCTTAATCGATGGTTTATGTGAAGCACATCAGTGATCGGGTTCGGATATACTACGAAGTCCGGGGCTGTAATTTCTTCATTTGTTAATGTTTGTTGTACACCTTCCAGGCTGATGTTGTTGAATATGACTTTCTTTTCATTATCCGCTGTCAGATTGGGACCGGTGAAACGAAGACGTATTTTAAAATTAACGTTGTTATTTACCGTCGGAATTGTTTTTAAATCCGTTTGGATTAGCTGATAGCCTGTGGAAATCGGAAAAGCGGAGGCCGTCATTCCTGCGCTGGTCCATACCGGTGTTCCCGAGTTTGTTGCATATTCCAGCGTAATTCCGGTCGGGGCATCTACTTCTGAAATAACAGCAAAAGAGAATTTAATATCCTTGTAATTCAATGTCGACATGTTAAAAATCATAGTGTTCTGTAAACTTCCGCTTTGGAAAGGAGGCCTTACCTGAAGTCCTCGCATATTGGAATATGGGTAGGCGATATTATTGTTGACTTCCGAATAATAATTAAGAGGTGTTGGCTCGTTGGCTCGTTCCATAGAGGCTTTTCGCCAGCTCGGACTTGAACTGGTAAAAGGATATCCGACCAGCGAAGACTGATATTGGATAGAACCTTTGCCGGTTGGTCCGTACGGAAAAGTGGAAGCCAAGGTAGTCAACGGTGTATCGTTTGGAATATCAGTATTCATCGTCCAGAAGTAAACTATTTTCGGTGTAGTCGTATTTGTCGTAGGGACGAAATTTGCTCGAAGCGTGATATTCGCAGTTGGTGTTACTGTTATTTCAGCGTTCGTACTGGTGGAAGCCCCGCTCCAGTTGCTAAAGGCATAGCCGGGTAGCGGAATGGCTTTTACTTTAACCGGGATGTTGTGAAAATAAACACCGGTCCACGGATAAGGAGTCGCCGGTACTCCCGGTGTGGAAGCAAGAATATCAATCGTATTCATTTTGATATAGCCGTGCGCTGAATTGGAGACTTCGAGTGTGACATTGATGTTACTGTTGATTCCGAATTTTTGGCGTATGTGTTGGCGTTGATAACCTGGACGTTCATTCGCAAAATCATGCATATTGTTGATGCTTTCTTCCCACCAGCCATAATCGGCGGCTTTCCAACGGTCCAAATGTTCCTGCATTTCGGGTTGGAGTTGTGCTTTCATCGCTGTGGAAACGGCTATGAAACGGCTTGGAAGATAATAGGTATTCATTAGGTCGGCAAAACGATTGATGAAGTCGTTTTTAAATGCGGGATTGGCTAACAGGCTTCGTAACACTAAAGTCGATTCCGGCGGATTACCCGGATCATTACTGTTCGAATCTGTGGCCACTGCCAAATTATTGTGATTGTTGGTGCCGGTTGTCGAACCGAAGCAATCGTCATTATCCTTCATGGCTGCACGCCAACGACCATCCAATCCGTATAAGGCATTGGGATTGTAGGCGGTTTTTTTTCTCCAAAAGATGGTGTTGTAATGAGGCCAGTCCGTATTGTCGAAATAAATATTTGCAATGTAGTAATCGCGCATATTGTCAACATCCATCTGCGTTTTTATATAATCGAAATTGGCCTGTATGGTCAGTGAATTGTTATTTAGATAATTATAGATATTGGTGTTGTAATGACTTCCAACAGATCCTCTCTGATCATTTTCCATGTAATCCAGATCCGCTTCATCTATCCCGATTACGTTTTTGAAGTAATATTCGTCAAATCGTTCACGGATGCCTAATATGCCCCAATATTCCCCATTGATAAAAGTAATGGCGGGCTGATAAGCTGCGGTCTCCATGCCGGTACCTTTCATCAGTTCGTCGGCAAGGGCATCACGGTAGTAAGTGTCGAAAAAATCACCGCCGGCATTTCGCAAAACCAATCGGTTAAAAACGGCTAAGTTTTCACCGCTGTCATTAAAGAACGGATAATTCATGCTTTCCTTTCCGTAATCGGAACGCGCTAAAAGACGCAGTGATTTGCTTTGCCAGCCTCTTGAGTAGCCTCCGTGTATGCGAATTCCGATATCCTGATTAAGGACTTCAGCGCCGTTTTTAAAATAGTTTATATTTCCGGTTCGTTCCCATGGATCGCCTTCGAGTCTGAAATTGGCATCAAAATTATAAGGGTCGGCATTTACGGTCGGATTGGCATCGCGCCACATGTCGAATGTTATCCCAGCCACATAAATTCCGGTGGTATAATCAAAAAGCTTGCTTTCGGTTAAACTCAGAGAAACTACCGGCAACGAAAACTGATTGCTTCCCGCAGAAGTTATGAAATAGGTTTTTGTTACTGTTTTACTAGGTATAAATCCTGCTTTAGTGGCTTTCGCCCGGACCACAGTTCCTTTGAAAATTGGGCCTGTGGGAATGTAAAAGGGCACGTGGTGATGTGTCGAAGACATCTTGGCCAGATCATTAGGCTGCGACGAACGATCGACTATGGAAATGGGAGCCGTATAGGTATAAGACCGATAATTGTTTGTCAATAAAGGACCGTCTGAATCCGAAGCAAATTCCTGATAGGTATTTTTATACGAATAATTGGTACCGCCTAAATTGTTGGGATTGGGATCGGAACCATCCACAGTATAAGTAATGGTAGTGCCGCTAACCGTATTGGTTATACCCAGCGTTTTACCGGTGGTGTAAAATCCGCCTGCCACTGAGAACACGGGATCCGGTAGTACCCCAGAATAGGTAGTTGTGTTATTCGGTTGTCCTGGGGTGGGCACGTCAAAGTAAAAGTAATTTCCGGTGCCGTTGGGCGACTTTCCGTACGATACATTGTCGGGTAGGGAAGTGGCCGGAAATGTGGACAGTGTTGTCGTAGTCTGATTGGTAAGATACAGCGCTTCACCGGACGCACTGATTTTGAAATTGGTGTGCAGCGGATTAGCAGGATTGGTTCTGTTTTTGTCGGAACACCATACCAGCAGGTATTGACCCGGATTTATGGTGATGGCCGGGAACGACCATTTGTGTCGTAAGGCCGCATCGTCGGAGAGGCCGTAGCCGCTTAAATTAATGGCTGTACTTCCATAATTGTAGATTTCCACCCAGTCTTCGTAGTTTCCGTCTTCATCCTGATTTATGGAAGTGTTGGAAGCAAGTACTTCATTTATGGTGAGGCTTTGGGAGAACGCTATATTGGAGAAAAGGAGTATGACCAGGAGCCGTGTAAATATCGGTTTCATATTCTAACATATTGAAAATTAACTACATAAATTTATTTAATATAAATGGTAGTTGTTGTTTTTTTCGGTTAACAGGTGATATTTACGATGAATGGGATTCGGTAGATTGTGAGTTAATACAAGGCCGGGGGTATTTTTTTAATAAATGAAGCGACTTATGTGTTTTAAGTATTGGCATTTTTTATAGATTTACACCGGTTTTAATCATTAACCATAAGATTTTGCTCATAAATAATCGCGAATGGCTCCAATTAAAAAGATATTTTGTTTAACGCCTGTCTATAATGATTGGGAGAGTTTTTCATTTTTAATTCAGGAAATTAATGAATTGAGAAAGAAAGCCCCCGAATATGATTTTTCTGTAGTAGCCGTTAATGATGGTTCCAGTGAAGAGACTCCCGATGATTTCGGAGCCTTAGGCCTGTCGGTTACCGTTTTAGATCTTAAGATTAATATTGGTCATCAAAGGGCTATTGCCGTTGGGTTGCAGTATCTGTTCAATGAGGTTGAAGATTTTGATTTTGTAGTTGTGATGGATGGTGACGGAGAGGATAAACCAAAAGATATTTTCAGTTTATTGGAAAAGGCGGAAAAGGAGAACAGTAAGAAAATAATTTTTGCGCAACGTCAGAAAAGACAGGAATCGGTGTTGTTTAAAACGGGTTACTTTTTCTACAAATATCTGTTCTATTTTTTAACGGGACAAAAAATCAGCTTTGGCAATTTCAGTGTTATTCCAAAACGATTATTGGGCAAAGTGGTGCATCAGAATAACATCTGGAACCACTATTCCGGCGGAATAATCCAATCGAAAATACCTTTTGACAAAGTGCTTTTGGATAGAGGAAAACGTTATAAAGGGGTTTCTAAAATGAATTTCAGCAGTTTGATTATTCACGGGTTGAGTTCCATTGCGGTTTATTTTGATTTTCTCTCGTTGCGGATCCTGCGTTATTCTTTGTATGGCATCGCCATCTGTTGCATATCGGTTCTGTATGTGCTCTACCAGAAGTTATTTACAGACAACGCCATTCCGGGTTGGGCTTCAAGTCTTATTCTGATTATATCCGGAATCATTTTGCAGTTGTTTTCGGTTACGTTGATTGTTTTGTTATTGCAATTGAGTTCCCGAAAGAACATTACACCACCGGATGCCAAAACATATTTGAATTTTATTGAAAATAGAGAAAATGAATAATATTATCCACTATATAAAGGAGAAGAAAGTATATTTTATATCTTTTGGTTTAATCCTGTTTGGTTTTCATATTTGTTATGGTCTAGGAGTGATTTTGCCAGCTAACATAAATTGGTTAATGTCTGCCTACCATGATTGGGGTCAGCATTACTTGGGCTGGGCCTATTTTAAGGAGGAACCCTGGCATTTTCCTTTAGGGCATATAGAGAACTTTAATTATCCGGCTGGAACCAATGTAGGGTATACGGATTCAATCCCACTATTAGCCATTTTTTTTAAACTTTTTTCGTTTCTGTTGCCAGATACTTTTCAGTATTTAGGATTTTGGTTATTTGCCTGTCATATTTTGGCGGGATATTTTACTGTAAAAATACTTGAAGAATTTAAGGTTAAAAACATTTATATTATTCTTGCGGCTGTTGTTTTAGTTGCCTTTAATCCTGTATTAATTTACCGAGGACTCCATCCGGCTTTATGTGGCCATTGGCTGATTTTGGCCTCGATCTATCTTTATTTTAAAAAATCAACAAATGAAAATGCGAATCAAATCAA
The DNA here is from genome assembly GCF_057801535.1 of Flavobacterium sp. 21.1. Taxonomy (NCBI): domain Bacteria; kingdom Pseudomonadati; phylum Bacteroidota; class Flavobacteriia; order Flavobacteriales; family Flavobacteriaceae; genus Flavobacterium; species Flavobacterium sp. 21.1. The sequence goes on along the minus strand of NZ_JBYNXA010000003.1, from coordinate 522,691 downwards.
CAGGAATCAGGTTTTTATATTGATATTAAGCGCATTGATTAACCCGTATCTTTTTTTAATGGTGCTGGGTTTTAATGTGATTCTTCCTTTCCGAAATTATTTTTATGATAAAACAATCTCTATCTGGAGGATGCTAAGTTATATTGTAGTTTCATTAATTTCAGTATTATTAAGTTGGTTTGTTTTGGGAATGATTTCTGTAGGCAACGATGTAAATATGGAAGTTGCTAACAGTTATGGGCTGTACAGTTTCAACCTTAACTCGTTTTATAATTCAAGTGGATTTTCTACTTTTTTGCCACAATTAAAACAAGTAACAGAGCATCAGTATGAAGGGTATGCTTATATGGGGCTTGGAATGATTGTTATTCTGGCAATCAGCGTGTTCTATTCCTTAGTGATGCTGCTTTTTAAAAAGCAAAATATACTCAAAAATAAAGCATTACTGCCTCTTGTAATAATCAGTTTGTTGATTACCTTTTTTGCAATAACCAATAAGGTGACATTAGATGATAAAATAATTTTGGAGTTTGCATTGCCTGAACTGATTTTGAAATTAGGAGGTGTTTTCAGGGCTTGCGGCAGATTTATATGGGTGTTGTATTATATCCTGTTTTTATTTGGAATTATTGTATTTGCAAAAATGAGAATCAGCAATAAGATAAAATTACCTGTTTTAATGGTTTTAGTTGCGTTGCAGATTTATGACACCAAGTTGTTTTTTACTTTCAGAGATTTGCCTGACGGAGATTTTGTATCCGAAAAAATCAACTCGAAAAAACTTTTGGATTTATCATCAAACTTCAAAAGAATCATTACTTATCCCCCTTTTGAAAACAACATGAATTATCATTTGGATTATCAGGACTTGTGTTTTGTTGCATTAAAAAATAATTTGCCAATCACAACGGGTTATGTTGCTAGGGAAACGGGGGAACTAAACAGAAAATTCAGGGACTCGTTAAAAATTAATCTGGACGAAGCTGTAATCAACAAAAATGATTTGTTTATCACTACTGCTAAATATCTGGACGCATTTTACCCACTTATATACAAGAACAAGGTAACGATCAATTATTCAGACGGATTTTATTATTTGTATTCCAAAGAAACTCCGGCCAAGTTTACATTTAAGCAATCCGGGTTTGAAATGATGAAAATAGATTCCGTTTATAAAGAAATTAAGAAAGCCAACAAGATTGAAAAAATAAACAAACCAGTATTCCAAAAGCAAAAAATAAAATACAGTTTGGAAAGCAACAGTTTTGCGAATGACATTTTACAGTTACGCGGTTGGGCTTATTCGACTAACTCCGGAAACAATTTGCAGGATTCAATTTATGTGCTTTTAACCAATGATAAAAGCACGTATCTGATTAAAACAAAATCTTTTGAAAGACCCGACGTTGCCGATGTATTCAAAAATCAGAATTTGAAAAACGCGGGATTTTCAGCTAGTATTTTCACCAGCGGTTTGGGGAATAACCAGTATAAATTAGGTTTGGGAATAAAAGATAAAAACGGTAATTGGACTTATGAGCTTGTGGAGCAAGCTCCGGTGATCGATTTAAAAAAACCTAGTCTTCCGAGAGTAATTTCAGAAAAAATCATCGCTAAGGGCAAGGTAATTGGAAATGTTGAAAAAGCAGAAGAGCAGGTAGGAAATATTTATGTGAGAGGCTGGGCCGCTGTAGAAAATAAGCCGGCCACAAACTCTGTGATAACGCTTGTTTTTATCGGTAAAGATGCAACATACGAAATGGATACGGATAAAATCTTTAGGGAAGATGTTACTGCTTATTACGGAAGCAAGTATAACTACAACGAGTCAGGTTATAATCTGAAAGTAAAAAAGACAAATTTCAAGAGCGGAGTTTATACTATCGCCATCAGGATTACCGACAAATCAAATGTGGTATCTACCTATATTTCTGATAAAAATATTGTCATAAAATAAAAATTCACAAAAAATAAAATATTTTTTAATAGATACTGTAAATATGTATATTTGCAAAAAAAAACGACAACGATGAATAATAAATTTTTGTTAGCAATTTTAGTGGTTTCCACAACTTTTTTTTCCTGTAAAGATGAGAAAACTACAGCGGTTAAAGAAGAGAAAAAAGTAGAAGCAAACAATTCGTTTACTGTAACAATGAACTTGGTTGTTCAGGCCGATGACAACTTCCAGATTTATTACAATGAAGACGGTTCTGATATCTATACTGGTGATAAATTTGTTAATGTTGATGTAAAAGGAAAACCGGAAGCTCAGGAAATAGTTTTTAAATTACCTACTGATGCAGTACCGGCATCATTGCGTTTTGACTTAGGAAGTAATAAAGAACAAAAAGAAGTAAAAATAGTAGATTTTAAAATGGATTATTTGGATAAACATTTTATAGCAAAAGATACTATGTTTGTACATTATTTTGGTAATAATGCTCAGGTTGAATATATAAGAGATAAGGCTATCGCCAAACCTAAACCTATTCCTAACGAAACGTATGATCCGCTTTTTACAGGAACAGAGCAACTGAAGAAAGAAATCGACAAGCTAGTAAAATAATAACATTAAAGGAAGTTCTAAACTTCCTTTTTTCTTTTAAAATCAAGTAGTTGAGATGAACTATAATGACAAAGCCCCGGAGTATTTCAGTAACATCAGAAAAGACCTGATTAATCTGCTGGAGCCGTCACAAAAAAACCTGAAGGTACTTGAGGTTGGTGCGGCATACGGTGAAACCCTAAATTATTTAAAGCAAACAAAGGTAGCCGTTGAAACTGTTGGAATTGATATTTTCGAAGATGTAAAAAACAAACAGAATTATAAAAGTGTTGATCGTTTTATTTTTGGAAATATTGAAGAATTGGAATTATCGGAATTTGAGGATTATTTTGACTTGATACTGCTTCCGGATGTCCTGGAACACCTTATTGATCCGAAAAAGGTGTTGGATAAACTGAATAAAACGCTGAAAAAAGACGGTTGCATAATCGTTAGCATGCCTAATGTCCGTCATTATTCTGCACTATATAAAATCTTTTTCAAAGGGGATTTCCGCTACGAAGAAAGCGGTATTTTCGATTATACTCACCTGCGTTTTTATTGCAGAAAAAACATCAAAGAACTTCTGGAATCCTCCAATTTTGCCGTAATCAAACAGCAGAGTTCCATCAGGAATTATGAGGGAAAATCGATAACCAAAATTATAAACCAGCTTACTTTTGGTATCTTTGAGGAATTCTTTTCTTACCAATACTTTTTTAAAGTAAAAAAAGAGAAGAAATTTGATTAATACAAATGGCGATTCAAGAAAGTACAAGCAACAGCTTTAAAAAGATAATCACTTCCTCAGGAGTAAATTTTCTTTTTCGGATTTTTGGTTTAGGCGCCTCGTTTGTCACCTCACTGTTAATAACACGATTGTTCGGGATTGGCACTTTCGGTAATTATTCGCTTGTCTTTGCCTTATCTCAGATTGTTGCTTTGTTTTTTACGTTAGGTATTCCCAATACGCTGATTAAAATCGTAGGGAACCACAGCTTCGATTATTTGCAGGCAAAACGACTGTTGCTCAACGGCGTAAAAGCTGCATTGTTATTCTCGATTGTCCCGGTTCTTTTTTTTTACTTTGGAAACGGACTCTTGTCAGACGCTGTCTTCAAAAACCCGCAACTGAGCAATTATTTTCTGATTGCAGCGGTTTGTTTGCCTTTATTCGTTTTGCATGAAATCTTTCTTTCTTTTCTGTTAGCGACTAAAAACTTTTTCAAGTACAACCTGTTCATTTTTGTAGTCCCGAATGTCTTACTGATAGGTTTTCTTTTCCTTTTTTCTATTTTGGAATGGAATGACTACTGCACATTTCTGGCTTTTGGATTAGCTGTTTTTTTTACCGTTTTAGCGGAAATAGTGGCAATTTTCGAATTGAAGAAAAACCGCGAAGTAATTCCGTTCAATACAAAGCAGTTGTTAAACGAAGCATCGCCTTTATTGTTCAGTGGTCTGTTTCTGTATTTGCTCAACTATACCAATGTGATCATGTTGGGGATCATGACCGATGAGACCCAGGTGGGAATATATAATTTAGCCTATAAACTTGGCAATGTCGGTTTTTTGGTGATTATCTCCGTAAGCACGATCGTAACGCCGTTAATATCCGAATTATACGGAAAAAAGGACTTTCCTGAACTGAAGAAAGTAATTCACAAGTCGACGAAGCTGGTGGCCGTTTTGTCGGTTCCGCCAGTTTTACTATTGATCCTTTTCAGTAAATTTATTTTGTCCTTATGGGGCGATGAGGTAGTGTCCGGCAGTCTTACTTTGATTCTGGTGTCCTTAGGCGTATTGTTCAGTGCGGTTGCCGGAAATGTGGACCAGATATTAAACATGACCGGAAATCAGAAAATTTTGCGTAACATTATTGCAGTGTGTTTCTTTGTCAACTTGATCTTAAGTTATTTTCTGATTCCGATTTATAATATTGAAGGAGCAGCAATGGCGAGTTTGATCACCAACGTTTTGATTAATGCTTTATGCGTTTTTTACATAAAAAAGAAGCTGGGTTTTTATACTTTATTTTAATATGAAAGTAGAAGTATCTGTAATCATTGTTAATTACAATGGTTTAAAATATCTGAAAGATTGTTTTGATTCTTTGTATGCAAAGCTCAGTTCGGTTTCTTTTGAAATTATCGTGATCGACAATCAGTCAACTGATGCTAGCTGCCGTTTCATTAAAGAAAATTACCCTGCTATTGTTTTGATCGAATCCGCGAAGAATCTCGGTTTTGGTAAAGGAAACAATGAAGCGGTGAAATCGGCTAAAGGTGAATACCTGTTGCTGATTAACAATGATACTATCGTGCTGGACGACATAGCTCCCGTTTTCGATCGTTTGGACGAGAATCCGGAAATTGGGGTTATCGGAATTAACATGCTGGATAAAAACAAAGGTTATCTTCCGGCTTCCGGTAATTTTCCGAATCCGGGAAATATGTTCCAACTGAAAAGGTTGTTAAATACTGCTGGAGAATTCAAAACAGGCGTATTCTCAAAAGACTGCTACGAGGTAGATTGGCTGGGCGGATCGTTTCTTGCCTTATCGAAAGAACTGTATGATGAAATAGGTGGTTTTGATGAAGATTATTTCATGTACGTGGAAGACGTGGATTTCTGCAGAAAAATAGCGGATAAAGGCTTTAAAAGAGTCTTTCTGCCTAATTTCAGTTACATCCACTTTGTTGGTTTTAACAGTTCCAAGAATCCGTTTTTGATCAAAGGATATGAAATCTACATTTCAAAACACTTCCATGGCATGAATAAAATAGTCACCTTACTCGCTTTAAACATCAATAAACGAGTAAAACGGATTAAAAAAGCCTTAAAAATACAGTGATCGTATCAGTTTTAAAATTCGGAAACAATAGCTTTAATTTTTTCACTTGCTGTCCCGTCTCCATACGGATTTGAAGCCTTTGAAATTTGTTGATAGTACGAAGAATCGGTCAGTAATTTTGTGGTTTCCGAAATGATTTTAGCTTTAGATGAACCCACTAAAACAGCTGTTCCGGCTGTTACGCCTTCGGTGCGTTCCGTTACTTCTCTCAGAACCAAAACAGGTTTACCAAGACTTGGCGCTTCTTCCTGAATCCCGCCTGAATCTGTTAAAATAATGCAGCTTTTGTTCATCATCCAGATCAGCTCAGGATAATCCAGCGGCGCTATTAAGTGAATGTTTTTGCGGTTCAGTTTTTTATGTGCAATCTCTTTTATATTGGGATTCAGATGCACCGGATAGCAAATTTCGACGGAATCGTCAAATTGCTCAGCGATTTCAAGGAGTGCCTCACAAATGGATTCAAAAGGTTTGCCGAAATTTTCCCTTCTGTGACAGGTTACCAAAAGAAGCTTTTTTGTGAAATCGATAAAATTGTATTTCTGAAGTAATCTTTCTTCGGACGAAGCATCAAACTTTTGTAAACCGGACAATAAAGCGTCGATGACCGTATTCCCCACAACAAAAACATTCTCCGTCGTACTCTCCGACACTAAATTCTCCTTGGAATTTTCTGTGGGACAAAAATGGATTGCAGCCAATTTAGAAGTCAACACCCGGTTCATTTCTTCAGGAAATGGCGAGTTCATATCGTTGCTTCTTAAACCGGCCTCAATGTGGATCACTTTTATTTTCTGATAAAAAGCGGCCATGGCAGCAGCCAAAACCGTGGTAGTGTCGCCTTGGACAAACACAAAATCAAAATGTTCTTTCAATAGAATTTCATTCGTAATCCGGGAAATCAGGTCCGCCGTCAGCTGATGCAGTGTCTGATTGTGTGTCATGATGTTCAGGTCATAATCCGGCGTGATATCAAAAAAAGACAAAACCTGATCCAGCATTTCACGGTGCTGGGCGGTGACACCAACTTTCACATCATAATGTTCGTCATCAGAAAAAGAATCGATTAACGGAGCCATTTTAATAGCTTCGGGTCGTGTTCCGAACAGGAATAAAATTTTTTTCATTCTTTGTGTTACCCTAAAAAATTAAGAAACGTAAAACTACTAATAAAAACTATATTTGCAATTCATACAAAAATCAAAATGAAGGTACTTTTTCAGACCAGGACGAATTTATATACTGCACCGGGCGGCGATTTAGTTCAGATGCTCAAGACAAAAGAATTTTTGGAGAAACTGGGAGTTCAGGTGGATATATCTTTAGACTTTGAGCCTGATTTGACAGGTTATGATCTGGTACATTTGTTTAATCTGATGGAACCGCAGGATATTTACCTGCAGATGTTAAACGCCAAGCGGCAAAACAAAAAAATTGCTTTATCCACAATTTACGGACTCTATACCGAATTTGAAAGAAAAGCAAGAGGAGGCTTATTTCAAAAAGTGGCCAATGTACTGTCGTCTTATCAGATCGGCTATATCAAAGTGGTAGTGAAGCATTATCACGAAAGCCGTTTTCATAAAGGCGTATTTAAAATGCTTTATAAGGGATATTACGGGTTGATGAAGGAAATTGTGGACAATACCAGCGTTTTTTTGCCCAATTCAGTTTCCGAGATGAACCGCGTGGCCAATGAATTCAAGCTGAAAAAGTATAGTTTTTATAATGTTCCCAATGCCATAGACAGGAAGGTTTTTTCCGGTGATACACAATCGGACATTCCCAATAAATTCGAAAAATATAAAGATTGTATTGTTTGCGCTGCCCGAATCGAAGGCAGAAAATCGACATTAAATTTGGTAAAGGCTGTTAGAGGAACCAATTATACACTGGTTTTGGTGGGTAATGAATCCAAAAACCAGAAAAAATATGTGGAAATGGTTCATCAGGAAGCCGGTGCAAATGTGGTTTTTTTAGGACCGGTGCCGCACGATGATTTGCGGGATCTGTACAAGGTAGCCAAAGTTCATGCCTTAGTAAGCTGGATGGAAACACCCGGTTTGTCTTCGATAGAAGCGGCAGCTATGGGTTGTAATATCGTGGTTACGAAAAAAGGGGACACGTATGATTATTTTGAAGATTTTGCGTTTTATTGTGAACCCGACGATGTGAATTCCATAAAGACGGCCATCGACAAAGCCTACGAAACCCCTTTTGATCCGGAACTGAAAGCAAGGGTTTTGAAAAATTACATTTGGGAAAGGACCGCGGAAGAAACATATAAAGGGTACACAGAAATTACAGGGAGAAAGTGACAAACAGAATGCCGGACACAGTAATACCAGTGGTTTTCGAAAGCACTGCATTAAAACAATAATTTTGAAAAGAAAAAGACATGATTCTTAATGTCAAGCGTACATATTCGTTTTTGTTTATGTTGGTATTGTTATGCCAGCTTTATATGCCGTCATTTCGTTATAATATTGTTTTACAAGGGGCCGTTTTGTTGTTTGTCCTCTTTTTCGAAAAACCAAAAGTTTCGAAATCATTCCTTAGATTGGTTTACCCTATTTTATTCATCCTCTTATTTGGCTTTACAACGACCTTCTTCGCTCCCTATGGAAAAATGGAGATCATAAAGGATTTTACCCACATAATAAAACCGGTTTTTGGAATCGGAATCGGATACTTTTTATTCAGGAGGATTAATGATTTCCGAACTTTTGTTAAGGTCGTAGTAATTGCGGGATTTTTGTGCGCGCTGTATCATTTGATAAAACTTGTTTTATTTGCAGATGAATCGCAAACGGTAAATGATTTAAGAAGACAGGGTTTGGATAATTTCCTCGAATTGTTTGCATTGTTTTTTATCTTTTATACCCCTCGTTTTTTTGAAAAGCCGCTTTTTTCAAAAAGACTCTATACTTTCATAATCAAATTTTTTCTTGTCACTTCCTGTATTTTCTATTTCTCACGGACCATGTTTGTGGTGGGATGGATCATTGCCCTGTCACTTTACGGATACACTAAGTTTACAATGAGAGGTTTAAAGGTGATGGGGCTGGCAGTATTGCTGGTTGCGATGATGTATGCCTATCTTTTCTCAGTAAAATTAAACAGAAACGGATCAGGATTGGAAGCTTTCTTTTTCAAAGTAAAAAACGCCCCTACGGAACTGTTTCAGACCAAAATTGACCGCGAAAACCATAAGGATCTTTGGGATCACTGGAGGGGATACGAAGCGAAACGCGCTCTTGCCCTCATGAACAAGAATCCGTCCAGCTATGTAATAGGAGCAGGATACGGATCGTTGGTGAATTTAAAATTCAAGGCACCTTTAGGAGATGTAAAGGACGGAATGCGGTATATTTCGGAACTGCATAACGGCTATGTCTATATTACGTATAAAACCGGTATCGTCGGGCTGTTTTTTTTAGTGTTTTTCTTATTGAAACTTTATCGGTTCGGCTATAAGTTTCCGAGAAGCGACGAACATTTTTTTCTGATAAAAATGATTTCAGGAATAGGAGTGGTTTATATTTTCACAACACTTACCATCACCGGAATTTACAACCAATCGGATATCATTATCATGCTTTTGGGAGGTTTGATTTTCTTTGAAAACAGTCGGAAAATAGAAAACCATGAAAAAGGTATTTAATTCTGCTTCATTTTTATATTTTTGAGGTTTAGTAAGAATTGAATCAGCGCTTTTGAAAATAGCAATACTTGGGACCCGAGGCGTTCCAAATCATTACGGAGGATTCGAGCAGTTTGCCGAATTTTTTTCAGTTTATCTGGCTCAGAAAGGGCACGAGGTTTTTGTATACAATTCCCATAATCATCCGTATCAGGAGAAGCAGTTCAAAGGGGTCAACATAGTCCACCGGTATGATCCTGAGTTCAAAATTGGGACAGCCGGACAATTTATCTACGACCTGAACTGTATCATGGATTCCCGAAAAAGAAATTTCGATATAATTCTGCAATTAGGATATACCAGTAGTTCCGTTTGGCACTTGCTTCTGCCTAAAAAACCATTGATTATTACCAATATGGACGGATTGGAGTGGAAACGTACCAAGTATTCCAAGCTGGTGCAAAAAGGACTGTTGTATGCCGAGAAACTAGCGGTAAAAAGCAGTGATCATCTGATTTCGGATTCATTGGGAATAAAAAAATACCTGCGCGAAAAGTACAATGAGGATTCCACTTATATTGCTTATGGTGCCAACACGTTCGACCATCCAAACGAATCAGTGATTGCCGGTTACCATGTTGAAAAATACAATTACAACATGATTTTGGCCCGACTGGAACCGGAGAACAACATCGAGACGATTCTTGACGGGATTGTTTTGAGTGAAGATACAACGCCTGTACTTGTCATCGGAAATCATCAGACAAAATTTGGCAACTATCTGAAAGAGAAATTCCACACGCATAAAAACATCAGGTTCATCGGAGCCGTTTATAATCTGGAACACTTGGATAATTTAAGATGGTATTCAAATATTTATTTTCACGGGCATTCTGTAGGAGGCACTAATCCCTCACTGTTGGAGGCAATGGCGTCCAAAGCTTTAATAATTGCTCACGACAACGATTTTAACAGAGCTATTCTTAAAGAAAACGCTTATTATTTTTCCGATGCTGAAGATGTTAAAAAATTAACAATTCGAACCAAAAAAAATGATAACTTGCACCTGATACAAAATAACTTTGATGCTATCGCAAGCGAATTCAACTGGGACAAAATAAATGGCGAATATTTACAATTATTTCAATCAAGCATTTCTCAAAGAAAATAATGTAGCCGTAAAAAAAGAAGGACTGTTAACGTTTCTTCTGGCTGCTATTTTAATATCGATCCCGCTGAATTATGCCTTTAGCAGCATTGCTACCATTGTTTTTATTGTTGTATCGTTCTCTTCCCTGTATAAGATTAAATTTTCATTCAACCGATATTTGATTTTTCCGATCGCATTTTATTTTTTAATGCTGCTTTCCTTATTGTGGACAAGAGATATCGGCCTAACCACGGGTGGTTTAAGGAAAGAACTTGCCTTTCTTTTCATCCCGATCCCGTTTTTCTTTGTGGGGGAATTAAAAAAGATCAACAAAGTACAGATTTTCAGATTATTCAGCTTCGGAATGAGTTTTTTTGGGGTTTACTATCTCTTAAAGGCAGTTTACAGGTATATCGAAACTAAAAACCTATCCGTTTTTTTTTATCACGAACTGGTTACGCAAGACCTTAATGCCATCTACGTTTCGGTTTTCGCCTCCTTTGCCATTTTTTACTTCGTTAGTTTAAAAAACAAAAAACCGTTAGAGAAAACAGCATTCTTCATTTTGATCGCTTTTGTGTTTTTATTGTCTTCCAAAAGCATCATCACGATTGACTTTATTCTGATAGTCTGTTACTATTCCTTTTTTTCGACGATTCCCAATACCGTTAAAATCACGACAGTTATCGCCGTCTTTTTATTTCTTTTTTTCTCGCTGACCTTCGTCAAAGAGGTGAAAGAACGTTTTTTACTGGAATATGAAACGGCTTTTGTCGACAATACCGTTAATAATACGCTGGGCTCTGACAGTGCGAAAGTATACAATGTGAGTTTAAAGCAGGCCTGGTGTAACAGTAAATTCCAACCCAATCAATTTTTTCCGGGAACGGCGCTCAGAGTGTATCAGTTTCGTGTTTTTAAGGAATTACTGATTAGTGACGGCATCTTTTTGACGGGCTATGGACTGGAAGCTTCCCAGAAAAAAATAAAAGACAAAACGGCACAATACGACTTATATTCCGGTTACGGGGATTTTAACTTTCACAACCAATATGTCCAGACTTTTGCCGAACTTGGCATTTTTGGTTTTTTAATTTTAATAGCAATGCTTGCTATTAATCTAAAAAGTGCATGGAGAGATAAAGATTTTCTGCATATTGCTTTTGCAATCACAATGATAGTCCTATTTTTGACAGAATCCTTTTTCTGCCGACAAAGGGGCGTTCTGTTTTTTGTTGTTCTTTACTGTATTTTTGGAGCATCAGTAAGGCCCGCAACAAAAGAGATTACAAATTAAAAATTATGAAGAAAATACTAATTACAGGAGCAGCCGGTTTTTTGGGCTCGCATTTGTGTGATCGATTTATAGCGGAAGGTTACCATGTCATTGGCATGGACAATCTTATAACTGGCGATTTAAAAAATATAGAACATCTCTTTAAATTGGAGAATTTTGAGTTCTATCATCATGATATTACCAAATTTGTACATATTCCGGGCCATTTGGATTATATCCTGCATTTTGCTTCTCCGGCCAGTCCGATAGATTATTTAAAAATTCCAATACAAACGCTGAAAGTAGGGTCTTTGGGGACTCACAATCTTTTAGGTTTGGCACGTGTTAAAAAGGCCAGAATTCTTATTGCATCAACTTCCGAAGTTTATGGAGATCCTTTGGTACATCCGCAGACTGAAGAATACTACGGAAACGTTAACACCATAGGACCGCGAGGTGTTTATGATGAAGCCAAACGTTTTCAGGAATCCATAACGATGGCTTATCACACCTTTCATGGCGTAGAAACCCGTATTGTCCGCATCTTTAATACGTACGGACCAAGAATGCGATTAAATGATGGCCGTGTTATTCCGGCTTTTATCGGTCAGGCGCTTCGTGGCGAAGATTTAACCGTTTTTGGTGATGGGTCACAAACCCGTTCGTTTTGTTATGTGGATGATCAGGTAGAAGGGATTTTCCGCTTACTGCATTCTGACTATCATTTGCCGGTAAACATTGGAAATCCGGATGAGATTACTATTAAGGATTTCGCCGAAGAAATCATTAAACTGACCGGCACCGATCAAAAAATTGTGTATCAGCCATTACCCGTTAATGATCCGATGCAACGACAGCCAGACACTACAAAAGCGAAAGAGATTTTGGGTTGGGAAGCTAAAGTGAGCCGTTCCGAAGGAATGAAAATCACATATGATTATTTCAGGTCTTTATCTGCTGAAGAATTAGCAAAGGAAGAGCACAAAGATTTCTCAAAATATATTTTCTAAAGTGGGTAAAACAGGAAGATATTCAAGCTACTTAAGGCCCTTTTCCTATTTGTTGGACTTAATTATTATTAATGTTCTGGCAAATGTTCTGCTATTGGATTCACTTAATGTTTTTTATTTTCATTTTTTCGTATCCGTTTCCTGGATTATTATAGCCTGGAACGTTGGTTTTTATGAGGTGTACCGCTTTACGAAAGTGGTTGATATTTTTATAAAAATTTTCAATCAGTATGCGTTATTCATCATCCTTAATTTCGCTTATCTGGGGTATTTCCTTAAGTATTCAGAACCTTCCCAAATCATAAAGTTTGTTACCCTTTCGGTAATAATCATCGCAATTGCCAAATTATCGATATTTTATCTTTTGCGACGTTTCCGTGTCGTATTTGGTGGTAATTTCCGAAGAGTAATCATTGTTGGCGACGGGGAAAATGTTTCTGAAATGAGGGATTTTTTTAACGAGAATCTGGATTACGGCTATCATCTTATCTCGGTTTTCGATTTAAAGGAAAACAGGAATGAGGCAATACAGTCTTGTTTTTCATTTGTTCTGGAAAACAGTATTGATGAGATTTATTGTTCTCTTACCGGAATGGATCATGCTGATATTAATCTTTTTATCGATTTTACCGATAATAATCTGAAAGTCTTAAAGTTCTTGCCCGATGATGAAGAAGTCCTGTCGCGGAATATGAAATTTGATTATTACGGCTATATTCCCGTAGCCTCTATCAGGGATATTCCTTTAGATAAGTTGGTGAACATGATTGTAAAAAGGGGATTTGATATTGTATTTTCCTTAATCGTGATTCTGGGTATATTGTCATGGCTGGCTCCAATTCTCGCTATTCTGATCAAAAGGGAATCGTCCGGTCCGGTTTTTTTCAAACAAAAAAGAAATGGACTGAACTACCACGAATTTGACTGCTACAAATTCCGTTCGATGCGGCCTAACGAAATTGCGGATTTGGAACAGGTATCAAAAAATGACCCACGAATAACAAATATCGGACGATTCATCCGCAAAACCAGTATTGATGAATTGCCACAATTCTTAAACGTACTGTTGGGCGATATGTCTGTTGTCGGACCGCGACCTCATATGGTAAGTCATACGGAGATGTACGCCAAAAGTGTCGATAAATTCATGGTACGCCATTTTGTGAAACCGGGAATCACGGGATTAGCACAGACCAACGGATACCGAGGCGAAGTTGAAACCGATACGGATATCATCAACCGAGTGAAATACGATATTTTTTATCTTGAAAACTGGTCTTTGCTGCTGGATCTGAAAATCATTTTTATGACGATATACAATGCGGTCCGCGGTGAAGAGAAAGCCTATTAAAGTTGGCTGATTTCTTCGTTTATGATTTCCATCTGTGTGTCAAAAGAAAAACTTTCCCTGGCGATTTCCTGAATCTGCTTTCTGTGATTTTCATCTGTTTTTTTTAGGTTTGAAAACACGTCGTTAAGTGTTTCGTAGTCTTTCGGAGCGATGACTTCTCCTAATTGATGTTCGGTTATCACATCACCACCTTCACCTCCGGCTATATAGATAATAGGTATTCCGATATGCGCCATCTCAAAAATTTTGGAAGGAACAGAACCATAAATGCGGTTCACCAGCGGAATTAACGCGTAATCTGCTTTTTGGGTTAGTACTTCGTGAAGCGCTGTTCGGGTCAATTCGCCATGAAAGACAATATTTTTATCGGGATGCTCTTTAATAAATTCGATCAGTTCGGCTTTTTCGGCCCCATTCCCGTAGATATCCAGAACCACATTTTCAGGCAAACGGATATTTCTGCAAAGCATCACAATCCCTTGCGCAACGCCTAATAATCCGGCATAAACCACATGGATTTTATCGGATGATTCAATGGTATTCTTTTCCTCCAACTGAAATTTAGGATAGTTACGGTACAAGACGGTTTTCGTTCCGACTCTTTCGTTCACGTGCGTGCAAATTTCCTGGGATTGTCCTAAAATCAAATCCGCTTTTCTGTAATTGTAATTTTCGATTTTTTCCAGCATGCGATAACTGAAACTTTCATTCATAACATTCAGTTCTTTTCCTGCCAAGGGCCACAGATCCGAAACATTCAGGATGATTTTCTTGCTTTTCAGGCGACTCATTGCAACACTAAAAAACGCAACAAAAAGCGGTGGCGACTGAATAATGACCTTCTTCGGGGTTTTCGAAAATAAAAGAAAGATACTTAGCGAAAATGAAAAAGAAAGCATGGAGATCAAGCGGACGATCTTATTTTTGGAATTGCTCGGATAAACCCATGTCCGATAAACGGCAATGCCTTTTTCAACCGATTTGTGTTTCAGCTTTCCCTGATAACCATCAAAAATTTTCCCGTTCGGATAATTGGGTAGCGGACATAAAACCGAGACATTCCAACCTTTATCACGCAGTCCGTGGGCCAATGTTTCAATGCGATTGGCCGCGGCTCCCGTTTCAGGAGGATAATAATTGGATATGATCAGTATGTCGTGCATTACAAGGATAAGTCAAGTAGTACTTGTACAATTCGACTGGCTGTGTGACCATCCCAAAGATCCGGGATCCCAACTTTTTTCCAGTTGTTGTCGGTTATCTTATCCAGGTTTTCTTTAAGGGCATTAAAATCGCTGCCCACTAAGACATTGCTTCCTAAAACACAGGTTTCAGGCCGTTCGGTATTTTCCCTTAAGGTGATGCATGGAATGTGCAAATAGGTAGTTTCCTCAGTGATTCCACCAGAGTCGGTAATTACTCCGGCTGCATTTTTAAGCAGGTAGATAAATTTAAGATAAGGTTGCGGTTCCACAATTTCCAGATTCGGATAGGTTTTACCAAGAGACTCAACAATTGGTCTTGTTCTGGGATGAATCGGAAATACGATAGTGAAATCTTTGGCGAAATCGGTTATGTTGTCCAAATACGATTTCAGGTTTTCTTTATTGTCCACATTCGACGGACGGTGCATGGTTAGTACCAGATATTTCTTTTCCGATAAAGTCAGTGCATCAAAGAAAGTTGGTTTTTCAATGCGTTCCATATTTTTTACCAGGGAATCGATCATGATGTTCCCCACAAAGAAAATGCGGTCGTCTTCAATTCCGGCTTTTCTCAGGTTTTCATTGGCATATTCGGAAGTGGTGAAGAAATAATCGGTAATGCTGTCGGTCACCATACGGTTGATTTCTTCGGGCATGGTCAGGTCAAAGGAACGGATTCCCGCTTCAATGTGCGCTACTTTTATATTGGCTTTTTTTGCCACGATGCTACAGGCCATGGTAGAAGTAACATCGCCTACAACAATCACTAAATCACACGGATTATCTGCCAGTTCCTTTTCAAAACCAATCATGATTCCGGCCGTTTGCTCCGCCTGAGTTCCGCCACCTACCTGAAGATTGGCATCCGGTTTCGGGATGTTGAGTTCTTCAAAAAAAGTTTCGCTCAGGTTTTTATCATAATGTTGTCCGGTATGCACCAAACGGAACGAAATAGCTTTCCCTTCCTTTTGCTGCAGCTGGATCTGATGGATAAGCGGCGCAATTTTCATGAAATTGGGCCTTGCTCCGGCCACTATGGTGAGTTTTATCATTATAGTTCTGATATGAATTGTTTGAGTTTGCCTCGCGCATTGCGAAGTAAACTATTTTTTCTGTTATACGAAAATTGTAGTCCCGGTTCCAGATATTTATCAATGGCTTCCTGAATTCCTTTTATCTGTTCCAAGGTGAGTTCTTTTTCGCTGACATAATCGATTTCAAAGGCATCCGTTTTCGTCTGACGAATGATAAATTCTTTCACATTGCCATCGTCTTCGATGATGCTTTTGGTTACGTAGTAAAAAGTAAGTCCCGGCGATTTTTTTCCGCTTGGCAAAAGTGCAATGTCATTTGTTCTGCCAATCAGTTGCTTCAGAATTGGCTTTTTAGGGGTGCTTTTTTCGTCTAAAATTCCAACATCACCGATATCATAACGAAGAAACGGATGCGCTTTGTTGTATAATGAAGTGATAACGATGCGTCCTTCCTGTCCGTTAGGAACCGGCTGGTTGTCGTCGTCCAAAATTTCAACAAAAAGGGTTTCTGAATTCACCTGCCATTCGCCTTTCGGATTTTGAAACGCGATCAGGTCCAGCTCAGAGGCGCCGTATTCGTTTACGACCGGAATGCCGAATTGTGTTTCCAACAGCTCTTTATCCGAGTCAAAAAGCATTTCCGAAGTCACCATGCACACTTTTAAGGTCGGACAGATGTCTTTCAGTAACAGGTTTTTTTTCTGCAGGAATTTAGCAAACAGAACGATGGAGCTGGTATATCCGTTGATGTAATCAAATTTTTTGGATCTGAAATGTTTCAGCACTTTTTCAAGAAAGCCATCCGACAAATCAAAGATAGGGAAACGGTACCGTTGTCCCAGGAAATCCTTCAGTCGTTCTTTTCTGTAACCGATAAAATCCAATGGAATTCCGTAAAATCGTGCCTGGAAAGACGAATTGAAATCGATTCCGTACCATCCGAAACGGTGAATTATCGAAGCCCAGGTCAGCGCATGTGCCTCTTTATCTTTAGCAAAAACAAAAGGGTCGCCACTGGATCCCGATGTTTTATTGACAAAGACTGATTTTTCGGTATAGCCTTCTGAAAGCCTTTCGGTTAAAGGGCGCTGTAAGTCTCTTTTGGTTAGTACCGGTAAATTGTTCCAGTCCGTACTGTTCTTATCTTCAACCAGTTCTTTGTAAAACAAATTGTTCTCCAGATGAAAGGCCAGGATTTTTTTTCGTTGCGTTTCAATGTACGCCGAATACTCCGCTTCCGGAATAGCTAAAATTGACTCAAAAGCAGCATGGGCTTCCTTCATCGGAAAACCACTCAGTTTTAGCGAAAAGTCGAATAATCGGAACACGTTCAGCGAAATTTTTCCAAAAATAATAAAACAGTATCCATAAACTATCGATATAAACTTTTTTTTCCGTTCAAAACGGACTATTTTTGCACCCAAATCAACAACTCAACAACATGACTATTTTATTGTTAGGCTCAGGCGGAAGAGAACATGCTTTGGCTTGGAAAATGCTTCAGAGTTCTCATTGCTCAAAACTTTTCGTAGCACCGGGAAATGCCGGAACTGCATCAATCGCGACCAATGTTGCCATCAATCCCAATGATTTTGCGGCCGTAAAAAACCTTGTCCTTTCTGAAAACATCGGAATGGTAGTGGTCGGTCCGGAAGATCCTTTGGTAAATGGAGTGTATGATTTCTTTAAAAAGGATGCTGATTTAAAAGACATCCCAGTGATCGGTCCGTCAAAACACGGAGCACAATTAGAGGGAAGTAAAGAGTTCGCCAAAGAATTTTTGGTAAAACACAACATTCCGACCGCACGTTATCAGAGTTTTACAAAAGACACCGTTGAAGCGGGTTGTGAATTCCTAACTACGTTGAATGCGCCGTATGTTTTGAAAGCAGATGGTTTAGCAGCAGGAAAAGGAGTTTTAATTCTGAACGATTTAGCTGAAGCACAACAGGAATTGAGAAACATGTTGGTGGATGCGAAATTCGGAGACGCTTCTTCAAAAGTGGTTATCGAGGAATTTTTGGATGGAATCGAATTGAGCTGTTTCGTACTTACGGACGGAAAAAATTATAAAATATTGCCAACCGCAAAAGATTACAAGCGAATTGGTGAAGGTGATACCGGTTTGAACACAGGTGGAATGGGAGCTGTTTCTCCGGTTCCGTTTGCCGATGCCGAATTCATGCAGAAAATCGAAGAACGTGTTGTAAAACCTACAGTTGCCGGTCTTCAGAAAGATAATATCGAGTACAAAGGTTTTGTGTTTATCGGTTTGATCAAAGTAGGAAATGATCCGTTTGTAATCGAATACAATGTTCGTATGGGAGATCCTGAGACGGAAGTGGTGATGCCGCGTCTGAAATCGGACTTGGTTGAAATTTTCCAGGCGATCGCTACGCAGACTTTAGATCAAGTTGCTTTTGAAATCGACCCAAGAAGTGCAACAACGATTATGGTGGTTTCCGGAGGTTATCCTGAAGATTATGCAAAAGGTAAAGTGATTACAGGTTTGGATAAAGTGGATGGTTCGATTGCTTTTCACGCTGGAACGGCATTAAATGACGGAACGGTTGTGAGCAACGGAGGACGTGTAATCGCGGTAACTTCCTATGGCGAAAACTTTAAGGAAGCTATTGCGAAATCGTATTCGAATATCGAGAAGATCCATTTTGATGGGATGTATTACAGAAAAGACATTGGTTTTGATTTATAATCCAATGTGTCAATACTATATATGGGAAAAGAGCAGAAGTAATTCTGCTCTTTTTTATTTATTGCGGTTTCTGATTTTTAGAAAGTCTCTCCGGCGTTCAGATAGAATGCTTTGGAATTCCTACCCCAGGCATAATTCAGTACTAGATTAGTTCTTGTCGGTTTGTCAAGTAAAATGCGCAGTCCGACACCGGCGGCAGGCTGGATGTACTGGAAAAGTTTGGTTTCGGCATGGGTAACAGGATCGGGATCGTGATCGCTGGCTGTGGTGAAATTGGCAAATACGGTTCCGCTGATGAGTTGATTACAGCTAATCGGGAAACGGTATTCGGTTTCGAAATAAACCAAATCGAAACCCCGGAATAGTCCCTGCGTGTATCCTTTACCAGCCCTGCTGCGCTGATCCCATCCGATAGCCGGTAAATTAAGATACGGAAGATCGCCCTGCACAAGGAATTGTCCGTAAGTCCAAAAGCCCAATACATGTTGTTTATTGGTAGCGCTTAAGGGAATGAAATGGCGGTATTCCGCGAATAGCACCTGGCTTTTTTGCTGTCTGTCGTTCAGACTTGGGTTGAACCGGTAATTAAAGTTGGCAAACCATCCGTTGTTTGGATTGATCTGATTGTCGCGCGAGTCGTGGACCATGTTAAAGCTTACGCCATTCACTACATATTCCAAATTGTCAAAACCATGCTTCTGACTGTAATTATAGTGCTCGGTATATTGTCCTCCCTCGATGTTCAGGTTTTTATCCTCTATATTGGTATAGATGTCAAAGGCAACACCGCCTCCTATGTAATAATCTTTTTTAAATTCCCAGGAGATCGTTTGGTGAAACTTAAAATAGTCGTAATCCATAGGTTGGGTAATAGCGTCCAAACTGAATCCGTCATCGGAACTGTTGGGCGGAATAATGTTAGTACCCAATCCGTAGTTTGATTGCGTAAAGAGGTAGTAACGCCAATCGCCACTCAGGAAGATGGAATTATTCTTAAGCAATACATTATTCTTCAAGTTGATCATCAATTGTTTTTTTGTGGTATAGGTCACATTTAAACTTACGGTGGAATATTTGTCTTTAGGTTGGTCCCCTTTAAAGGTGTACTGGCCAACGGCACCATACATAAAACCTGTTGCAGGCTGGGAGCCGATGATTGGCATCACAATTAAAAAACTGTTCTTGATCGGTTTGAGGAGTGTCGTGGAATCTTTTTTTCGAAAAAGGTCAGGGACCGATTTTATGGGACACTTGCTAAGGGAATCTATATCGGTTTGAGCCGCAGTATGGTCAAGGAATACGAACTCCAAAACTATAATGGCACAAGCAATTTTCAGGAATTTGTGGTTTAAAACAGACATCGCGGGCTTTTTTTTGTTTTTCTGATTAATAAATTTATACAGAAATGCCTTAAGTCTTTCAACATTGTCCTTTTTATCGATAAACCGCTTTTTTTGACGGTCTTTTTAAAATATCGCCTTTTTTTAGTTCGGAAAGGGCAAAAAAAAAATCCCGATCTAAATCGGGATTTTTTCAAGTTCTTATTTTAAGAATGAATGTGCAGTAGTATCCTGCTCATCATCTCCTTTGTCTTTAAACATTTTTAATTCTTTTGTCCAGTACCATGTAGCATAACAGCAGATAACAATAAAAATCCAGTTTAAAATGTTTGCTGTCCACCAGTTAGATAATTCCAATTCTCTCATGAAGTTCATAGGAGCAAAAAGAATCTCTTCGAATACATAGGCTATTCCTTCAAAAAAAGCTTTCATAGTGTTTTGTTTTAGTTTATTTCGAACTCACAAGCAAAGAAAATAAAACTTCTCACCTCTTGTTAGTCTCTTTTTTATACAAGTGTTATCTTTACAGTCACAAAAATATAAAATATCTGCATGATAGCAAGTCTTTTTAATAAATCTCGACCAATTAATTATGTTTTAATCAGTTTATTGCTGATCGGGTTCTATTTTTTATATCTGGCCAAGGATCTTTCTTGGACGGAACACTATTTTACGGTTTCGCAAAAAACGGGACTATTGCTGGTTCTTACCGGTTCATTATTCCTGGTGAGATTCATCACCAAAAGAAACGGATTGAGCAAAGACAACAGTTATGCGCCCTTTATTTTTGTAATTTTTCTGATTCTTTTTCCAACGACCTTAGTCAATACCAACATCATTCTGGCTAATTTTTTCTTGTTACTGGCTTTACGCCGATTGATATCTATGCAGTCGCTGATAACTCCAAAAGAAAAGATATTTGATGCCTCCTTCTGGATTTTTGTAGCCTCGCTGTTTCATTTTTGGTGCATATTGTTTCTGATATTGGTTTTTATTTCCATTATCTTCCACGTATCAAGAGATTATCGCAATTGGATCATTCCGTTTATCGCTTTTTTTGCCGTAGGGATTTTGTTTCTCATGGCCGTGCTATTGCTTGACCATGATCTGCTGGCATTTGTGAAAGAAAAAATGAAGATCAGCTTTGATTTTACTTATTTCGAAAACGTATTCCAAAACATAGCGCTGGCGTTTTTCTCATCTGTTGCCGTATTGTTCTTTTCCACGCAACTTTTGGTACTGCAAAGCCGACCGTTAAACATGCAGTCTTCTTACAAAAAGATCATTTTCACCTTCCTTTTCGGAGTTGGGATTTATGTTTTGTCGGCCAGCAAAAACAATAGTTTTCTGATGTTTACCTTTTTTCCGTTATCGGTTTTAGGAGCTAATTTCCTGGAAGCATTAGACAAAAGGTGGCTAAAGGAAACCATTTTGGGAGGGTTGGTTTTGTTTTCCCTGATTATTTTTCTCGGGCAGTTATAATTTATTTCCGTAAGCCAAATCTCCTGCGTCGCCCAAACCGGGAACGATGTAATTTTTTTCGTCCAGTTTTTCGTCCAGGGCAGCAACCCATAAATGACAGTTTGACGGCAGGTTGCTTTTCAGGTATTCAATTCCTTCCGGAGCCGCAATAACTACCGCAATATGGATTTCCTTAGGGTTTTGTTCCAAATGCAGTTTGTTTAAAACAGCAACCAGCGATTGTCCTGTAGCCAACATCGGATCCACTAAAATCAGGTTCTTCCCTTCAAACGATGGCGCCGCCTGATATTCCACCAGAATTTCAAACTTATCGTCGTTGTCATAGTGATGGCGGTAAGCAGAAACAAAACCGTTTTCAGCAGCGTCAAAAAAGTTCATAAACCCCTGATGTAAAGCCAGACCAGCTCTAAGTATCGAACACAGAACTACAGGTTCGGCAATGGTTGTGGTGTGTTTTATGCCTAACGGAGTCTGAACTGCAACTTCTTTGTATTCCAATGTTTTGCTTAACTCATACGCCATTATCTCTCCGATACGCTCAATATTTTTTCGAAAACGCATGCTGTCTTTCTGGATTGTAACATCGCGAAGTTGCGTTAAAAAGTGGTTCAGAATGCTGTTTTTCTCGGAAATATAATGGATGTGCATAAAATTTGTTTAAAGTTGCCGTTCAAAGGTAAAGGGTAAAAGTATAAAAACTATATTTGTAAATAAAATTAAAAGCTATGTTTGCTGAATTCGCATTTCCTATTTTTGAACAGAGTATCAAGGATTATCACATCATTGACGACGTTTACCAGCCTGCATTGAACCCGCATGAAAAAGGGTCTATCGAACATTTATTGTATGCCAAAAACTGGGTAGATACTGTACAGTGGCATTACGAAGACATCGTTCGTGATCCGAATATCGATCCGGTTGCAGCCTTGGATCTTAAACGTAAAATCGATGCTTCCAATCAGGTTCGTACGGATATGGTTGAGTACATCGACAGTTATTTTCTTCAGAAATACAAAGACATTCAGGTAAAACCAAATGCAAAGATCAACACCGAAAGTCCGGCTTGGGCAATCGACCGTTTATCGATTCTTGCATTAAAGATCTACCACATGAGCGAGGAGGCTAACCGTGCAGAGGCGACTCCGGAACACCGTGCAAAATGTCAGGAAAAATTAAACGTGCTTTTGGATCAGAAGAGCGATATGTTCACATCCATCAGTCAGTTGATTCAGGATATCGAAAGCGGTGACAAGTACATGAAAGTGTACAAACAAATGAAAATGTACAACGACGAAGAGTTGAATCCGGTATTGTATCAGAATAAAAAATAGTCATCCTCACCGATGTCTGTTAAACAACATATTGCTGTAATAAGGCTCTCAGCCATGGGGGATGTCGCAATGACGGTTCCTGTGCTGAGAGCCTTAGTTTTGCAGTATCCAGATGTGGAAATCACCGTGGTTTCCCGACCTTTTTTCAAACCTTTTTTTGACGGAATTCCGAACGTGAATTTCTTTCCAATCGACCTGAGCAAACGTCATAAAGGATTTCCGGGTCTGATGCGCTTGTATTCGGATCTGCGAAAACGGAACATCGACAAAGTAGCCGATCTGCACAATGTTTTACGATCAAAGGTGGTTCGAAATCTCTTTGTGATGAGTGGGAAAAAAGTAGCCGCTACAGATAAAGGACGAGCCGATAAAAAGGCACTTACCCGTTTCGAAAACAAGATTTTTGCACAGGTCAAGCCAATGACGGAACGGCACGTTGAGACCTTTTCAAAATTGGGATTCTCAATGGATCTGTCTAATCCGCAATTCCCGAAAAAAGCTGTTTTATCGGAAGAAACACTTAAGGTAATTGGGAATAAAGAACAAAAATGGATTGGAATAGCTCCTTTTGCACAATACGAAAGCAAAGTCTATCCAATCGATTTAATGCAAGAAGTAATCGACGGTTTAGCTGCCGATTCGAATATGAAAATTCTGTTGTTTGGTGGAGGGGAAAAAGAAATCCAGTTATTGAACCAGCTGAAAGGCAATCATTTTAACGTACAGGTTCTAGCCGGTAAACTGAAATTTAAACAGGAACTTGAAGTCATTTCCAATCTGGACCTGATGCTTTCAATGGATTCCGGAAATGCGCATATTGCTGCGATGTTAGGTGTGAAAGTCGTTACGCTATGGGGCGCCACGCATCCGTATGCGGGTTTCAAACCATTCAATCAACCAGATGATTTTTGTATTACTGCCAATAGGGAAGAATATCCGTTGCTGCCAACATCGGTTTACGGGAATAAAAAAGTGGAAGGCTACGAAAACGCAATGCGGACCATTCTACCGGAAACGGTTATCAATAAAATAAAAAAGGAGCTTTAACGGCTCCTTTTGTTTTTATACATCATCAAAATCGACATAAATTTCATCGGTCGTAGGATGCGCCTGACAGGTTAGGATCAAACCTTCCTCAATTTCAGCATCGGTTAAGATGGAATTCTTTTTCATTTCTGCCGCACCTTTTGTTATTCTTGCCAAGCAACTGCTGCAGATACCGCCCTGACACGAGTATGGTGCATCAATTCCCTGTTTCAAAGCTGCTTCTAAAAGGGTCTGCTTCTGAGCCATTTCGAAGGTCGTTTCCTCATCATCCACCATTACGGTAATTTTGGTATGACCACCCAACGTGTTTTCGACTTTGGTTTCAGTCGTGGAAGGCGCGAACAATTCAAATTTGATGTTTTTCTCCGGGATATTGTGCTCCTTTAGGGTATTGCTTACCGTGGCAATCATGTCTTCCGGACCACAAAGGTAAAATTTCGAAAAGTCTTTTTCAGCGTGTTTGTTATTGATCACAAAATTCACCACCGATTTGTCAACTCTTCCAAACAAAGCCTCTTCCACAGTTGCTTTAGTGTAGACAAACTGCACAAAGAAACGGCCCACATATTTTAACTGCAAATCGTGAAGCTCGTTGTGGAAAATCGTGTTTTCCGGCGTTTTGTTTCCGTAAGTCAGCACAAACGTACTTTTTGGCTCGTTTTCCAGTGCCGATTTTATAATAGACATAATCGGTGTGATACCGCTACCTGCCGCAAATGCTGCATAGTTCTTTTGTGAGTCGGCTTTCGGTTCAAAAGTGAATTTTCCTTCCGGGAAACCAACTTCGATGATATCACCCGGTTTTAGATTCTTATTGGCAAATTGAGAAAAAACACCATCG
The DNA here is from genome assembly GCF_057801535.1 of Flavobacterium sp. 21.1. Taxonomy (NCBI): domain Bacteria; kingdom Pseudomonadati; phylum Bacteroidota; class Flavobacteriia; order Flavobacteriales; family Flavobacteriaceae; genus Flavobacterium; species Flavobacterium sp. 21.1. Next base: position 497,866 of record NZ_JBYNXA010000003.1, on the reverse strand, counting down.
GAAACAGCTTTGATCGTAACGCGCAAATCGCCACTGTTCGGCGAAGTACATATTGAATAAGCTCTTCTGATCTCATTTCCGTCCAAGGTTAGTTTTAAGGTTACGTACTGACCGGCGATAAAGGTATACGTTGGTTTTAATTCTTCAGGTACATTAAAGGAAACTGAAACGGCTTCCGGTGTCTCTCTGTAGACTTCTTTTATGACTAGTTTATAAAATGTCGACATGATGTAGTTTGTTTAAAGAGCAAAAATAACCATTCTAATTTTTTTAAATATGATAAAATGCAGAAATTAATACCAAAGGAATTTAGGTTTAATTTTTCCAGATTATAAATTAATGAACCGAGTGTAACATTTTTATTTTTTTGCATCTAACTTCTAACAATAAATAAGAAACAGCATATGTTGAAACATTTTATAACCCTGGAATGGAAATCGTTCTTGCGATCGGCATCCCTTTCCACCAATATTGTTCTTAAAATCGTAATGATTTTAGCGGCGATATATTTCGGAGGTTGCTTCCTTATTCTGGGCGCGGCTTCCTATTATATGCTTCAGGAATCCGGTTTGCCGCCATTGGAAACCATCAATAAATTCCTGATTTATTATTTCTTTGCTGACCTGGTCATCCGGTTCTTTCTGCAGAAAACACCGGTTATGAATATTAAACCGCTTTTGTACATCAACATCAAAAGAAAAAGCATTGTGAATTTTGCACTGGGAAAAACAATGTTGTCGTTTTTTAATGTCATTCACGGTTTCTTTTTCATTCCGTTTTCCATCGTGCTTTTAATCGAAGGATTTGATCCTTTAGGGGTATTGTTCTGGGTGATGGCCATGTTTGCGATAGTGATGCTGAACAATTTCTTAAATATCCTGATTGATAAAAAAGACAGTGTTTTTTACACAGCACTTATCATTGTTGCAGGTTTGGGAATCTTACAATATTATGAGGTTTTTGATATAACACAGTACACAGCATCCTTTTTCAGTCTGATTTATGAAACGAAATGGATGGTGTTGTTCCCATTGCTTCTTTTTGCCGGAATATATATCGTGACTTTTAATTTCTTCCGAAAAAACCTTTATCTCGATCAGGGACTTTCCGTAAAAGAAGCCATTGCCAAAACCGAAGAGTTCACCTGGCTTAATCAGTTTGGAACCTTGGGAACCTTCCTTAAAAACGACATCAAACTTCTGAAAAGAAACAAACGTTCCCGTACCACGGTAATTATGAGTGTTGTTTTCATTTTCTATGGATTATTGTTTTTCAGCGGCGGTATTGAAACTTATCAGGGCCCGATGATGCAGGTTTTTGGAGGCATTTTTGTTTCGGGCGGTTTCCTTTTTACCTTCGGACAGTTTGTGCCGAGCTGGGACAGTTCCTATTACCCTTTAATGATGAGTCAAAATATTCAGTATCGGGATTACCTGAATTCAAAGTGGTTTCTAATGGTGATGGCTACGATCTTTTCAACGCTTGTGGCTTCTTTTTACCTTTATTTCGGCTGGCAGACTTATTTGCTGATTGTGGTGGGAGCCATCTATAATATCGGTGTAAACGCACACTTGGTTCTTTTAGGCGGGGCTTATGTTAAAACACCAATCGATCTGACTGCAGCCAAAGGCGCTTTTGGTAACAAGCAAGGATTCAATGTACAGACGATGCTGATTTCCATTCCGAAATTATTGCTGCCGATGGCGCTGTACACCATTGGGACATTTTTCTTCGGTTTTGAGATCGGATTGCTTTTTGTGGCATCGGCGGGTATCATTGGTTTTGCTTTCCGTAACAAAATGTTCCGCGTCATCGAAAATGTGTACAAAAAAGAAAAATATAAAACGATTGCGGCTTATTCTCAAAGAGACTAATTTCTAAAAAAACAAACCATGATACAAGCAACCAATTTATCAAAAACATATAACGGAATTACCGTACTGAATATCGAAAACCTGGAAATCAAAAAAGGAGAAAGTTTTGGTCTGGTCGGAAACAACGGTGCCGGGAAAACCACTTTCTTCAGTTTGTTGTTGGATCTGATTCAGCCGTCGACCGGAAAAATCACCAGCAATGGCATTCAGATCAATACCAGTGAAGCCTGGAAACCATTCACGGCTGCCTTTTTGGATGAAAGTTTCCTAATCGGTTACCTGACTCCGGAAGAGTATTTTTATTTCATCGGCGAGCTGCGCGGACAAAATAAAGCGGATGTGGATGCCTTGCTTGAAAAACATGAGGATTTTTTCAACGGGGAAATTCTTAAAAAGAAAAAATACCTGCGCGATCTGTCCAAAGGGAACATGAAAAAAGTGGGTATTATTGCGACCCTGATCGGGAATCCGGAAGTGATCATTTTGGACGAACCTTTTGCCAATCTTGATCCTACCACACAAATCCGTTTAAAGAAAATCATTAAGGAACTGGCCGCCACGCCAGAGGTTACCATTTTGGTTTCCAGCCATGATCTGCAACATACGGTGGAAGTTTCAGACCGGATTGTAACGCTGGACAAGGGAAAAATTGTGGGAGACATCAAGACCTCTCCGGAAACACTGAAAGAACTGGAAGCATTCTTCGCCATATAATTTTAAATCCTCTGAAAATTCAGGGGATTTTTTTTCCGTTGAGCCGATTTTTATCCGCAAATTTCCCACATATTAAAAAGAAACGTATTTTTACCCTATAGTATACTAAAAAAAGAGTTTAAAAGTTAAAGGAATAAAACGTTTTGCCTTGAAAAACACACAGTTAAAATATTTGCTTGCGGTTGGATTTTTAGCATTGTTGATCGCCTGCTCCACAAAAAAGAATACGTTCGTCAGTCGCAATATGCATGCGTTAGCGACCAAGGATAATATTTTGTACAACGGACGGATCGCTTTTGACAAAGGGATTGAAGATTTAAAAACCACCTATAAAGATAATTTCTGGGACATCCTTCCGGTAGAACGTATGCAGGAAAAAACCGAAGCCATGCTTCCGGGGCAGACCAAAAATCCGAATTTCGAAAGAGCCGAAGATAAGGCGATCAAAGCGATCCAGAAGCATTCCATGTATATTGACGGAGGAGAAAAAAATCCGCAGATGGATGAAGCGCACCTGCTTTTAGGAAAGGCAAGGTATTTTGATAACCGTTTTCTTCCGGCGTTGGAAGCTTTTAACTACATCTTATATAAGTATTCCGACAGCGATAAAATTTTTGAGGCCAAGATCTGGAGAGAGAAAACCAATGTCCGTTTGGAAAATGATGCGCAGGCCATAAAAAATTTAAAATTACTTCTTAAAGGTAACGATAAAAGATTAGATGATCAGCTAAATGCGGATGCGAATGCGATTCTGGCGCAGGCTTATCTGCACACCAATGTTAAAGATACTGCCATTGCCAAATTGAAAGTAGCGCGTCAACTAACTAAGCACAAAGAGGAGAAGGCCCGTTACAGTTTTATCCTTGGTCAATTGTACGAAAGCCTAGATTATCCGGACAGTGCCTATGCCGCTTTTCAGGAAGTGATCGATATGAAACGCAAGTCGCCGCGTCGCTATGTGATTTGGGCGCACGCGAAGCAGGCACAACAGTTTGATTTCCAAAAAGGAGATACGCTGGCTTTTTCTGAAAAATTTGATGATCTGATTAAAGACAGGGAAAACCGACCGTATCTGGATGTGGTTTATCATCAAAAAGGTTTGTTTTATGATAAGCTGGGTAAGAATCGCGAAGCTAAAAAATACTATAACAAATCATTGCGTTCCCCTTCGCAGGACAATTATATGTTCGCTTCGAATTATCGCAATCTTGCGGCTATTTATTTTGATGAGGCAAAATACAGAACGGCCGGTCAGTATTACGACAGTACGTTGCTTCGTTTGGATGTAAAATCCAGAGAACATTACAGTATTAAAAAGAAAGTGGAGAATTTGGCTGATGTTATTAAGTACGAAGACATAATCCATAATAACGACAGTATTCTCAGGGTTGTGGCCATGAGCGAAAACGAAAGAAGAAATTACTTCGAAGCTTACATTGCTAAACTAAAGGTTGAAAACGAGAGAAAGGCTTTGGAAGCTGCTAAAAAAGCAGAAGAAGGTCAAAAGCAAAATCCCAACAACCCTCAGACGATGCTGCCAGGAGGAGGTAATCCGCCACAGATGAAGAACGGAAAAACAGCACCGGTGACTTCAGAGCCGGTTGCTATGCAGCCTCCTACGATGCAACCGCCAACAACGCAGCCACCGGCGGGAATGGAGAACCAGTCAAGTTTTTATTTTTATAACCCTACCACGGTTGCTTACGGGAAAAGTGAATTCCGTAAAAAATGGGGCAACCGAACGCTAAAAGACAATTGGCGCTGGTCGTCGGCGGAAGAATCGGCTGATGCAAATGAAGAAAAGGTGGAGCCGACGGAAGAAGTGGTGAAAGTGGATGAAAATCCTGAAGTTAAAGTTGATAACCCGGCTTACACGGTAGAATTCTACACCACTCAGTTGCCTACCGATCAGAAGGTGCTGGATGATATGGTCCGAGACCGCAATTTTGCCTATTTCCAGTTGGGAAACATTTATAAGGAGAAATTCAAAGAATATGAATTGGCTGCAGCACGATTGGAAACCCTTCTGACCAAGAATCCGGAAGAGCGTCTGGTGTTGCCTGCCATGTACAATCTCTATAAAATATATGAGATCATCAATCCGGCTAAAGCGGAAGCGATGAAAAATGCCATCATTTCCGGTTATCCGAACAGCCATTATGCTAAGATTTTATCGAACTCAGCCATCGATCAGATTACCGATACGCCTGAGGTGGCGTATGGCAACCTGTTTAAAGAATATGAAAAGGGTCTTTATCAGGAGGCTTTGGCGCAATCGGATCGTATGATTCAGAATTTTGCCGGAGACCCAATGGCACCGAAATTTGAATTGCTGCGTGCAAGAATTATTGCCCGTCTGGAAGGTTTGGATCGTTACAAAAATGAATTGATGCTCATTGCCAAAAATTATCCGACGTTGGACGAAGGTAAAGAAGCTGATGCTTTGGTGAAAAATGACATTCCGAAACTGGAACAGCTTCAGTTGGGTAAAGGAACACCGGTGAGCTGGAAAATCGTGTACCAGATCCCGTATCCAAATGCCGGTGATGCAAAAGTTAAAGTCTTGACCGATAAACTGGCTACCTATATTAAGGATAGGAACAGTTCCAAAATTGTAATGTCCAATGATATTTATCTGAAGGATAAAAGTTTTATTGTGATCCACGGGTTTGCGAGCAAAGAAGGGGCCGAGTCGACCATTTCTGTTTTAAAGGATTTTAAAGGTTATAAAATTGGTGATCCTGCTTTTGTGATTTCGAATGAAGATTATAAAGTGATCCAGATCAAGAAGAATCTTCCGGAGTATTTAGCAACACTTAAACCAGTGGTTAAATAATTATGTTTGACAAACCTCAAAAATCATATACGGATTTATTAGGTAAGACCAATAGAATCGTAGAAGGAACCACTATTGAAGGGAATGTTGTTTCGCAGGCGGATTTTCGTCTGGACGGACAGTTGAAAGGTAATTTTTCCTCGCAAGGACGTTTGGTTATCGGACCGGCCGGAAGCGTTACGGGAGATGTTGTCTGCAAAACGGCTGACATTGAAGGAAGTTTTAACGGAAAGATCGACGTCACTGAAATTTTGAATGTGCGTTCAAAGGCTTCTATTAAGGGAGAGGCTATCGTTGGAAAACTCTCGGTGGAGCCCGGTGCCGATTTCAGTGCTTCCTGCGTGATGCGCAACACCGAAAAAAAATAGAAGATATTATGGAAGATCCGAAAAAAAAATCGTTTAACAAATGGCTGGTGCTGATCAATATCCCTTTTCAGATGGGCCTGATTATAGGAGCTGGTGTATTTTTTGGAAGTTGGCTGGATGATAAATTTAGCAACCAAGGATCTCTTTTTACGATTATATTTTCGCTCTTAGCAGTATTTTTGGCGCTCTATAATGTATTGTTGCAAGTCAAAAAATTAAATAAAGAATAATTTTACCCTATAATGAAAGAAAAAATAGTACCCTTTTTAAAACAATTTCTCCCTTTTTCTGTTTTCCTGTTCTTTATTCAAAAAACGCTTGTTGAAACCTACTTCACTGACTATACTTTTTATTACGGAACGTTGAGTATCTATCTGTTCCATTCTATCTGCACCTTGTTGTTTTTTATCTGTTTGGTATTTGTAAATCAAACCTTTTTCGATAAAACAGGGTACACCTTTTTGGCTACCGGAATTTTAAAAATGATGGCTTCCATTGTTTTTTTACTGCCTTTAATTCAATCGGATTTGGCCGATAAAAAACCGGATGTGATTGCTTTTTTCATTCCGTTTTTCCTTTTTTTATTCTTTGAAACTATCCACTCCGTAAGGCTTTTAGGGCAGAATTGAACTTTAAACCAAAGATTTAAAGAGAATTAGCTTGGTTTATTAAAATTTGTGCTCATATATTTTCGTTTATTAATTTAATATGTACCTTTGCACAAAATTTATAGACCGTAAAAATTAAGATATTTAATAAGGTATGGCGATTTCAAAAAAACCTGTTAGTTTTATCGTAGCAACTTTTGTAGGACTTGTTTCTTCTATTGCTTTTGCAAACCCAACAACTGATTCAGTTCAAGTAAAAACAGAAGTAGCTCATGAAGAGCATAATGTTAGTGCTCATGGTGGAGAAAAAGAGTTCAGCGCTACAGAATTGATTAATTCGCACATCGGTGATGCGCATGATTTTCACGTCGCGGATTGGGACGGTCACCCAATATCGTTTTCCCTTCCTATTATTTTATGGACAGATAACGGTTTAAAAGTTTTTTCTTCTGCGGAATTTCATCATGACAATACAGGACATCACGTGGTAACTGTTGACGGAGAGAATTTTGTTCGCCATAATGAAGTGATTTATTACGCGGATAAGTTTGAACAGTTGAAAGAAGAAGATAAAAGTGCTTTCAATTTTGACGCACGTCCTTTGAATTTTTCTATTACCAAAAATGTTTTCTCGATGTTATTGTCTGTAATAGTATTGTTCTTATTGTTTACGGCAATGGCACGTTCTTATAAAAAGAACGACAGAGCACCGAAAGGATTGGCTGGTTTCTTAGAGCCATTGGTACTTTTTGTTAGAGATGACATTGCTATTCCGAACATCGGATCTAAAAAATACGCTAAATATATGCCGTATTTGTTAACGATATTTTTCTTTATCTGGATTAATAACCTGATCGGTTTGATTCCTTTCTTCCCGTTCAGTTCAAATTTAACAGGTAACATTTACTTTACCTTTGTAATGGCTTTTATTACTTTTGCGATTACTACGTTTAGCGGTAATAAAGCATATTGGGGACACATCTTTGCGCCGCCTGTGCCTAAATTATTGTATCCTATTATGTGGCCAGTTGAAATTATCGGTATGTTTACAAAACCATTCGCATTGATGATACGTTTATTCGCAAACATCACTGCAGGTCACATTATTATTTTGAGTTTAATTTCGTTGATATACATCTTTAAAACGGTTGCCATTGCGCCGGTTTCAGGAGCATTCGTATTGTTCATGAGTGTATTGGAAATGTTGGTTGCAGCATTACAGGCTTATGTTTTCACTTTGTTATCAGCATTATTTATTGGTCAGGCCGTAGAAGAGCACGATCATCATTAATAGCGAGTTTTATTAATTATTAACTATATAAATTTATTCTTATGGTATTAGCTGGAATCGGTGCTGGATTAGCTGTAATTGGAGCAGGAATCGGTATTGGGAAAATTGGTGGATCTGCTATGGATGGTATGGCAAGACAACCAGAAGCTGCTGGAAAAATTCAAACTGCAATGATTATTGCTGCTGCTCTTATCGAGGGTGTAGCTTTATTTGCTGTTGTAGTAGCATTAATTGCTAAGTAATTAAAGACAAAAGTTTCGCAACGGTTGGTTGCGAAACTTTTTAAAAAGTAAAACATAATTTAATAATATAAGAATATGAACTTCACTTCACCGGAAAGTTTAATTTTTTGGACAACTGTAATCTTCTTAGTTTTCTTTTTACTAATGAAGAAATTAGCTTGGAGACCAATCTTGAACGCTGTTAACAGCAGAGAGGAATCTATTAATAATGCGTTGGCTAGTGCGGAAATCGCAAGAAAAGAACTATTGAACCTTAAAGCGGATAATCAAAGATTATTAGATGAAGCACGTGCTGAAAGAGATACAATGCTTAAAGAAGCTCGTGAAATCAAAGAAAAAATGATCGCTGATGCAAAATCAGAAGCGCAGCTTCAGGGTGCTAAGATGATCGATCAGGCGAAAGCTTCTATCGAAAGCGAGAAAAATGCTGCTTTAGCTGAATTGAAAAATCAGGTTTCTGGTCTTTCTGTAGAAATCGCTGAAAAATTATTAAGAAGTGAACTTTCTAACAAAACATCGCAAACCGAATTGGTTGAGAGAATGTTAGAGGACGTAAAATTAAATTAATCGTATATGTCAAGAGCAGCGATTAGATATGCAAAAGCAATTTTAGATATTGCGAACTCGAACGGAAAAGCGGCAAACGTTAACGAAGACATGAAGTCTATCGTTGCGACTGTAGCAGAAAGTAATGAGTTGAGAGAGTTTTTATCTAACCCGACAGTGAAGGGTAATGTAAAAGTTTCTGCGATATCCGAAGTATTTGCTTCTGTTCAAAACGAAACAAAAAGTTTGTTCCGCTTGTTATTGGAAAACAAAAGATTCGAGATTTTACCGGCGATAGCATCTCAGTACAATCTGTTGTTTGATGAGTTAAACGGTGTGGAAGTGGCAAAAGTAACAACTGCTTTTCCAATCACTCCGGAATTGGAAGCTAAAGTATTGGCAAAAGTTAAAGAATTTTCAAATAAATCGGTAACCATAAAAAATGTGGTGGATGAGTCAATCATCGGCGGATTTATTCTGAGAATCGGAGACAAACAATACAATGCTTCGGTAGCAAACAGTCTACAAACATTAAAAAGAGAACTTTTAAATTAGTATTTACCACACCGAAAGGTGTTTAAATTATAAACAGAATGGCAGAAATTAAAGCTGCTGAAATTTCAGCAATATTAAAGAAACAATTATCTGGTTTTGAATCAGGTGCTACGTTAGAGGAAGTAGGAACAGTTCTTCAGGTAGGTGACGGTATCGCTCGTGTTTACGGTTTGTCTAACGCTCAATACGGTGAGTTAGTACAATTCGACAACGGGTTGGAAGCTATTGTATTGAACTTAGAAGAAGACAACGTAGGGGTAGTATTATTAGGGCCGTCTACAGGAATCAAAGAAGGTTCAACTGTAAAAAGAACTCAGCGTATCGCTTCTTTAAAAGTTGGTGAGCAAATGGTAGGACGTGTTGTGGATACTTTAGGTAACCCAATCGACGGTAAAGGACCTATCGGTGGTGACCTTTACGAAATGCCATTGGAAAGAAAAGCTCCTGGAGTTATCTTCCGTCAGCCGGTAAACGAACCATTACAAACAGGTATCAAATCTATCGATGCGATGATCCCTGTAGGTCGTGGACAACGTGAGTTGGTTATCGGTGACCGTCAGACTGGTAAAACTACTGTATGTATTGATACCATTTTGAATCAAAAAGAATTCTATGATGCTGGTAAACCAGTATTCTGTATATATGTTGCTGTTGGACAGAAAGCGTCTACAGTAGCTGGTATCGCAAAAACATTAGAAGAAAAAGGCGCAATGGCTTATACAGTTATCGTTGCTGCTAATGCTTCTGACCCTGCTCCAATGCAGGTATATGCTCCAATGGCGGGTGCTGCAATTGGTGAGTATTTCCGTGATTCAGGTCGTCCTGCATTGATCATCTATGATGATTTATCAAAACAAGCGGTGGCTTACCGTGAGGTGTCTTTGTTATTAAGAAGACCACCGGGACGTGAGGCTTATCCTGGAGACGTATTCTACCTACACTCTCGTTTATTAGAGAGAGCTTGTAAAGTAATCGCGGACGACAGCATTGCTAAAAACATGAATGACTTACCGGAATCGTTAAGACCAATCGTTAAAGGTGGAGGATCGTTAACAGCGTTACCAATCATCGAAACACAGGCGGGTGACGTTTCTGCTTATATCCCAACAAACGTAATTTCGATTACTGACGGACAGATTTTCTTGGAGTCTGATTTATTCAACTCTGGGGTTCGTCCTGCGATCAACGTAGGTATCTCTGTATCTCGTGTAGGAGGTAACGCGCAGATCAAATCAATGAAAAAAGTATCAGGTACTTTGAAATTAGACCAGGCACAATTCCGTGAGCTTGAAGCGTTCGCGAAATTCGGATCTGATTTGGATGCAGTTACTTTGAACGTAATTGAAAAAGGTAGACGTAACGTAGAAATCCTTAAACAAGCGGTAAACACTCCGTTTACAGTTGAGGAGCAGGTTGCGATTATCTATGCTGGAACTAAAAACTTATTGAGAAACGTTCCGGTTAACAAAGTAAAAGAATTTGAAAAAGATTTCTTGGAATACTTAAACGCTAAACACAGAGATGTGTTAAACGCTTTAAAAGCTGGTAAATTCGATGATAACATCACTGATGTATTAGAGAAAGCAGCAAAAGAGATTTCTGCAAAATATTAATAATTTGACGGTTTGACGATTTGAAGATGTGAGATCACATCTTCAAATTTTCAGACTATCACATTTTTCAAATTAAAAATGGCAAACTTAAAGGAAATACGTAACAGGATTACTTCCGTTTCATCTACGATGCAGATAACGTCGGCGATGAAAATGGTATCTGCTGCAAAGTTGAAAAAAGCACAGGATGCAATTACAGCGATGCGCCCTTATGCCGAAAAATTAACCGAGTTAATCCAAAATCTTAGCGCTTCATTGGAAGGCGATTTCGCCGGACAGTATACGGAGCAGAGAGAGGTTAAAAAAGTATTGTTGGTAGTGGTTACATCAAACAGAGGTTTGTGTGGTGCTTTCAATGCTAACGTACTTAAACAGGTTAAAAATCTATCCGAAACAACTTATGCCGGTAAAGAAGTAGGTGTGGTTGCCATCGGAAAGAAAGCAAACGATGCTTTGGTTAAAACAAACACAATTGTGGCTAACTACAGCCCAATTTTTGATGACCTTACATTTGATAACGCTGCAGCTATCGCGGAGTCGTTAACGCAATTATTTGTGGACGGTGAGTACGATAAAATTGAATTGGTATACAACCAATTTAAAAATGCCGCTACTCAACTTGTGGTAACCGAGCAATTCTTGCCATTGGCGCCTATCGAAAATAAAGAAGTAGCTACTTCGGATTATATTTTCGAGCCGACAAAAGAAGAAATTGTGTTAACATTAATACCAAAGTCATTAAAAACACAATTGTACAAAGCAGTGAGAGATTCTTTCGCAGCTGAGCACGGAGCACGTATGACCGCTATGCATAAAGCAACGGACAACGCCACCGAATTGAGAAATCAATTGAAATTAACTTACAACAAAGCGCGTCAGGCTGCCATTACAAACGAGATCTTAGAAATCGTTGGTGGAGCGGAAGCTTTGAAAAACTAAGCTGATTTTGAAATAAATAGGAAGAGCCAACATCTGTTGGCTCTTTTTTTGTTTACATTTATTCGAAAATAGAAATACTAGTGGAAATCAAAGAACTTACCACGGTTACCGAAATGACGGCACAACTGGAATTGATCCGTCAGCTATACCCAAAAATGACACTTGCCAAATACGAATCGTTTTTAGAAGAAATGGTTCCGTATAACTATACCCAAATTGCTGTTTTCGATGGGGACAAATGTGTCGGAATTACGGGCTGTTGGTTTTCTACAAAACTCTGGAGCGGGAAATACCTCGAAATAGATAATTTTGTAGTGGATGAGGCGCATCGTTCGCAAGGTATCGGTAAAATGCTAACGGATTTTGTTGAGCAAAAAGCATTGGATTTAGGCTGTACCAACATCGTTTTAGATGCATTCACAACAAATTTCGGGGCACATCGTTTTTATTACAATCAGGGTTATGCACCTAAAGGGTTTCACTTTGTGAAAATCCTCGATAAAGAAGGGCTTACATAATATTTCTTTTACAAAGAAACCGCAGGATTGCTTATTTTTGCTTATCATTTGTCAAAACAAAATACATTGAGTTTATATAAAAATCTTTTCAAACAGACTTTCATCTACGGTATCGCCACTGTGCTTCCGCGAATGATAAGTTTTTTGCTTAACCCATTATATGTTAAGTATCTTCCAAACAAAAGTGAATTCGGAGAAATAACCGTCATTTTTTCATGGATGGTATTTTTCAATGTGATCCTGTCATATGGGATGGAAACGGCTTTTTTTCGTTTTTACAATAAGGGGGAAGATAAGAAAAGTGTCATAGAAACTACTACAATTTCTTTAGTCTGGTCAACAATCATTTTTTTACTGATTTCCATTTTGTTCAAAGGCAGTATCGCAAACGCAATCGAAGTTGATCCGCAATACATTATCTACACTATCTGGATTTTGGCACTGGATGCTTTAGTTGTCGTGCCTTTTTCAAAATTAAGAGCCGAACAGCGCCCGATGAAGTATGCAACCATAAAAATTGGAAATGTTTGTATTAATTTGGTGCTTAATATTTTCTTCTTGGTATTCCTTCCTAAAATTGTAGCGACACATCCGGAGGGTTTCTGGGCGAGTATTTATATTCCTAAGTTTCAGATCGGTTATATATTCATCGCCAATCTGATCGCAAGTCTGGCAACTTTACTGGTTTTTCTTCCCGATTATTTTACTATGAAATGGCATTTTAATAAAGTGCTTTGGAACGAAATGATGCGTTATGGAGGACCTATTTTATTTGCCGGAATCGCATTTGGGATCAATGAGCATTTTGATAAGATTCTTTTGAAATTTATGAATGTTAGCCTGTCCGATATTGGAGCTTACGGCGCCTGTTATAAAATCGGACTGTTTATGGTTTTGTTCCGAACCGCTTATACTTTAGGGATCGAGCCGTTCTTTTTCAGTCATGCGGGGAACGAAAACGCGCCGCAAACCTATGCAACGGTAACCAAGTACTTTGTGATTTTCGGTTCGTTGATTTTTCTGGGTGTGGTTGTTTTTTCGGACGTCATAAAATTGTTTTTAGTGCCGAACAGTGACTATTGGGACGCAATGAAAGTGGTGCCCTTAATCGTTTTAGCGAATTTCTTTCTGGGTATTTACACCAATCTTTCGGTGTGGTACAAGTTGATTGACAAAACAAAAGTAGGGGCATATATATCTGCCTTTGGTGCGGTGGTGACACTGGCTTTAAACTTTTTACTGATTCGACCTTTCGGATATATGGGTTCGGCCGTTGCTACTTTGGCGGCATATGGAACCATGATGATCATTTCCTATTATCTGGGGAACAAACACTATCCGATTCCTTACGACAAAAAAAGAATATTCGGCTATTTGGGGGTTTCCACGCTTTTGGCCGGACTTTCATTTTACATCGACATTTTCCGCGAAAGCTATCTTTTCGGAATCGCCGCCATTTTGCTTTTTACTTATTTCATCTATTACAACGAAAAAGAAACTTTGTTGCGCATTATCCGCCGAAAAGTGGCTTAATTTTTTTATTTTTAGACTTTCATTACATTAACAGTTATCCGCGATGACAATCAAAATCATTAATAAATCACAACACCCGTTACCTAATTACGAAACAAATGCTTCGGCAGGAATGGATCTTAGGGCAAATATTTCCGAACCTATAACCTTAAAACCACTGGAGAGAGCCTTGGTAAAAACCGGTCTTTTCATCGAATTGCCTATCGGATATGAAGCGCAGGTACGCCCGAGAAGTGGACTGGCATTCAAAAAAGGGATCACCGTACTGAATTCGCCGGGAACAGTAGATGCAGATTATCGCGGTGAAATCGGAGTGATTTTAGTAAATTTATCCAACGAGTCTTTTGTAGTCGAAAACGGAGAACGAATTGCACAGCTGATCATTGCAAAACACGAACGTGCGGAATGGGAGGAAACCATTGAGTTGACTGAAACTTCCCGTGGTGAAGGCGGCTTCGGAAGCACCGGAGTAAAATAAGGGAGCAGATTACAGTGTTCAGTCTGCAGTCCAAATATCAAAAAAATTAAAAAACACCGCTTTGCGCATTTGGCGGAAAACCTTTGCGGACGTTGCGGTTAAATTGAAATAAAATCATGAAAATTATAGTTCCGATGGCCGGACGCGGTTCACGTCTCCGCCCACATACATTAACAATACCAAAACCATTGATTCCCATCGCAGGAAAACCGATCGTACACCGTTTGGTGGAAGATATTGCCGGTGTGATCAATCAGGAAATTGAAGAAATTGCCTTCATCATCCATGAAAGTTTCGGGAAACAGGTGGAAACCGATCTGATTGCCATTGCCGAAAAATTGGGATCCAAAGGAAGGATCTATTACCAGAATGAAGCTTTAGGAACAGCCCATGCCATCATGTGCGCTAAAGACAGTATGAGCGGTCCAATCGTTGTTGCTTATGCGGATACTTTATTCCGTGCGGATTTTACACTTGACACATCAGCCGACAGTGTAATTTGGGTAAAACAGGTGGAGGATCCAAGCGCTTTCGGAGTCGTACAATTAAACGGAAACAATCAGATCGTGGATTTCGTGGAAAAACCGAAGGAATTTGTTTCGGATTTGGCCATTATCGGAATCTACTATTTCAAAAGCGGCGAAACTTTACGTTCCGAATTACAATATTTGTTGGATAATAATGTTGTTAAAGGTGGTGAGTACCAGTTAACGGACGGATTGGAAAACATGAAACAAAAAGGCATGAAATTTGTGCCTGGAAAAGTTGACGAATGGATGGATTGTGGCAACAAGGAAGTCACGGTGGATACTAATACAAGAATGTTGCGTTTTCTGTACAATGACGGTATAAACCTGGTTTCAGCTTCGGCGAAAATTGAAAATTCTACGATTATCCCACCTTGTTTCATTGGTGAGGATGTGGTTTTAATCGATTCAACCGTAGGACCGAATGTGTCTTTAGGAAGAGCAACGCACCTTACCAATACGACAATCAAGAATAGTTTGGTACAAACGCATTCGCACATCAAAAATGCAGATTTGGATAATGCCATGATTGGAAATCACGCTGCATTTGACGGAAATTTTAAAGCGGTAAGCATCGGAGATTACTCCGTATTAGAATAAGATATGAAGGGAAAAGTTTGGATAAAAAGTGTACTTGTTTTGGGAATCGGACTGTTCTCAAGCCTGACTTTTGCCCAGACCGAACCGGATTCAATAGCGATTGCCAAAAATGTATTTGAGGAGCATTTCTTTGAAGCGTTAAAGCAAAAAGGAATCGAGAATTACGATAAAGCAATAATTGAACTCCAGCAATGTCTTGCCAAAGAACCAAACAATCCGGTATTGCATCACGAGTTGGGAAAAAACTACCTGGCACTGAAAAAATATCCTGAAGCACAAAGGGCTTTTCAGAAAGCGGTCGACCTAAATCCGAAAGAACGCTGGTACTGGAACGGCTTGTATGATGTTTTCTATGAAACAAAAGATTATCCGAATTCGATTTTAGTGGTTCAGAAACTGATCGAATTTGATAAGGATTTCCAGGATGATCTGGTGTCGCTTTACATGTACACCCATCAGTTTGAAAAAGCATTGGCATTGATCGAGGAAATGGAGCGGACTTCAAATATCTCTCAGATGATGGAGACCTATAAACTTCAGATCCTGAGCGAAAGTCAGTTCAAAAAACCGGAAAAAGAGCAACTGGAAGCGGCAATTACGAAATTTCCGCAGGTGGAAGAAAATTACATTCAGTTGATTTATCTCTATACGGAAAGCAATCAGGAGGAAAAAGCTTTGGAAGTGGCCAAGAAATTGGAACAGAACATTCCGAATTCGGATTGGGCGCAGGTGAGTCTGTTCAAACTTCGTCTGAATGAAGGCAATGGTGAAAAAGCAGCTCAGGCTATGCACGCCATTCTGAAGAGTTCTAAAATCGAACAAAAAATCAAACACCGCGTTTTAAACGAATTTCTGATTTTTGTAAACAATACCAATACATTTGACAAAGAACTGGAACAGGCAGTTGATTATTTCAGCAATGAAACCACTGTTAATGTTCCCAAGGAAATAGGTATTTTTTTTCTAAACAAAAAGAAAACGGATAAAGCCATTTATTATTTTGAGAAGTGTTTGCTGAAACAAAAAGACGATATACTCGTTATAGAATTATTGTTGCAGGCATATACCGACAAAAACCAGTTTGATAAAGTGTACAAACGTGCCGAAGAATCGCTGGAGATATTCCCAACTCAGGCCCGATTGTATTACTATGCAGGACTGGCCCAGAATCAGTTGAAGAATTATAAAAAGGCGGTAACGATTTTAAATTCGGGTATGGATTTTGTTGTCGATGACCTTGATCTGGAAATTAATTTTAATATTCAATTGGGGGAGGCCTACAATGGATTGGGTGATCAAAGCAAAAAATACACCTATTTCAACAGAGCGGAACAATTGTTAAAACAAAAAAAATAATGCAAAAGTGGCTAGCGGTCTTCGGACTCCTTTTTATATTTTCATGTAAACCGAAACAGTTGGTTGCCGAGCAAGGTGCTTCCGAGAATGTGGTGATGTCCAAAGTTATTTCCGGTCATTATGCCAACAAAAAGGACTTTGAAACCATAAACATCAAGGCCAACGCCCGTTACGAGGACGACAAACAAACCCAAAATGTCAGTACGGAAATCCGAATCAAGAAAGACGAGAAAATATTGGTTATTGTTCGTTTTTTAGGGATTACCATGGCGAAAGCACTGATTACGCCTGAAAAAGTGAGTTACTATGAAAAAATCAACGGGAAATATTTTGAAGGGAATTATTCGCTTTTAAGCCGTTGGCTGGGAACGGAACTTGACTTTCAGAAAGTACAGAACCTGTTGCTGGGTCTGGCAATAGATGATCTCACCAAAGGAAAGTTTGAAGAATCCGTTGAAAACGATCTTTACAAGTTAAAAAGCAAAGGCGACGGAAACACCGAAAAAGAATTTTTGTTTGAAGGCGCCAATTTTTTGCTGAAAAAAGAAGTTCTTACGCAAAAGCGAGAAGGTCGTTCTTTGGTCATCGCTTATTTGTCTCATAAAGCATCTTCTAAAGGTATTATGCCGTTCGATATTGCAATTCAGGCACTGCAGGAAAACAAGGTCAACATAGAAATCGGATACAATACCGTTATTTTTGACGAGTCATTATCTTTTCCTTATGATGTGCCGGATGGCTACGAACAAATTTTTATTGATTAAATTTGCCAAAATTATTTTACAATGCATAAACTACTGCTCTCTATATTTTTCTTTTGTTTGGCAACTGTTGCCTGGGCACAACCCAATGACGATAAGCAACGCCAGTTAGAAGAACGAAAAGCACAACTTCAGAAGGAAATTCAGGAGGTGCAGATCCGTCTTTCGGAAGAAAGGAAAAAAGAGAAAAATATTTTGGGCCAGATTGCGCAGCAGAACAAGAAAATTCAGCTGAGCCAGAAACTTATCAATACCACTTCCAAGCAAAAGCGCATGCTTTCGGATGATATTTATCTGAAACAGTTGGAAATCAACAAGCTCAACCGCGAGCTGAAAGACCTGAAAACGGATTATGCCAACATGATCGTTAAGTCCTATAAAAGCCGTTCGGAGCAGAGTCGTTATATGTTCCTTCTGTCTTCGCAAAATTTCCTTCAGGCTTACAAACGTATGCAGTACATGAAACAATATGCCAGTTTCAGGAAAATGCAGGGTGATGAAATCAAGTTAAAGACCAATCAGCTTTCGCAGGCCACTGCCGTACTTGAAGTGAAGAAGCAGGAAAAGGAGAAGGTGATCAAAGAAAGCGAGCAGGAGAAAAAGGAGTTTGAAAAGGACAAAGCCGAGCAACAACGTTTGGCCAAAATCGTTCAGAAAGATAAAAAGCAACTTACCGCCGAAATCAAGAAAAAACAAGCCGAATCAAGAGCTATCGATAAACAGATCCAAAGAATGATCCGTGAAGCGATTGCTGCAGCTAACAAGAAAGCGGCCGCTTCAGGAAAAACGATAGTGAATAAATCGTCTTCCGGCGCTGCCGACCCGGCAAAATTTGTTTTAACCACAGAAGGAAAAGAATTGGCGGACAACTTCAAAGCCAGCCGCGGGAAATTGCCTTGGCCGGTTCAAAAAGGATATGTTTCGTTAGGTTACGGAGACCAGCCACACCCGGCGTATCCGGATTTAACAGTACACAACAGTGGAGTAGAGATCACCACGGAAAGCGGTTCCAATGCCCGAGCGGTTTTCGCCGGCGAAGTGTTACAGGTGCAGGTAATCAACGCGAACAACAAAGCGGTTTATATCCAGCACGGAGATTATATTACAGTTTATCTTAACTTGTCCAGCGTGACGGTTGGTAAAGGGGATAAGGTTAGTGCTAAACAAAATATCGGTAGGATTCACACCAACTCCTCGGGGAAATCAGTGATGAAATTCCTGGTGTTGCAAAACACGACAACGCTTAATCCGCAGAGTTGGATTAGTAATATGTAAAATAAAAAGCCGCTTGATTTAAGCGGCTTTTTATTTTACATGAAATTAGAATGTTTTTTTTAATTTATTAATGTCATTATTATTTTCTGCTAGACTAGAATAAAAATTGACTCTTTTTAATTTTATTTTTCCCCAACATTTTTCTTTTTTATCTATTAGAAAGATAACCTTATTGTATGGATATCACATCAAATTTGTGCTTTTCTCGAAGCCAAGTTTCATTAATAAATTTCCGTCAATAATCTTGTCTTTGTTTTTCTTTAGAAACGATTTCTTCTTTATTTCAATTACTTCCACCGGAAGGGATTGATTATCCTTAAAATTTGGCTTTTCGGTGAATTGTATAAAAGCGGCTTTATTTTCTGAAAAGTAGAAGTAATATCCGTCTGAAGGGACATTTACTTGTGACGGTATTTTTAATTTTTTCTTCGAATCAATTTTGATTTGATGCTCTTTATGTTCAAAATATACGTAGAGCGTGTCTGTTTCTTTTAACGAAGTAAGTTTGTCTTGAGAATAAGTATTAATATAAATCAAGACTATGATTAAAATGAATTTATTCATTATTTTGATTTTTTAAGGTATAAAAATTCCGTTTCCTGCATTTAGCACATCAATAACGTAAATAATTTATTACAAAAAAAAGCGTTCACCTATTGAACGCTTTTTTTAATGTATATATCTTCTTTTATCCTCCTGCAAACAATGCTTTCAGTTCCGTAGCATCGGAAGGTTTCATTTTGCCGGCAAGAATCAGACTCAATTGTTTTCTTCGCAGAGCCGCTTCAAAACGTTTGTGCTCCTCTTCGGTTTCCGGAACAATTTGGGGAACCGGTACCGGACTTCCCGTGTCGTCTACCGCAACAAAAGTATAAATGGCCTGACCCGCACTGTTTCTGATGCCCGACTCACGATCCTCAGTCCAAACATCACTTACAATTTCCATCGAACTGGTAAAAGTTCTTGAAACCCGGGCCTCAATAGTAACCACGGCACCCAAAGGAATGGATCTGATAAAAGCCACATGGTTCACCGAAGCGGTCACACAGATTCTGCGCGAATGCCTACGGGCAGTGATACTCGCCGCACGGTCAATACGGGCTAACAATTCACCTCCAAAAAGATTATTTAGCGGATTGGTTTCACCAGGCAAAACCAAGTCAGTAATGACGGTCACAGAGTCGGATGGTTTTTTCTCTTGCATAGCGTGTGTGTTTTTGCAAAGTTAGCAATAAAAGTATAAAAAAATCCTCAAAAATTGAGGATTTAATAATTTTAAAGTTCTTTAATCAGCACCCAGGCTTCTTTGTTGTGTGATTTTTGAATTTCTTTCATTTTGGCTTGTGCTTCTGTATAGCTGGAAAAACTTCCATATATAACCGGGAACAATCCAAATTGATTCTGTTCCAAACGAATCGGTTCAAAGCCCAAAGCTTTCAATTCATCAAATATCTTAGTAGCATTTTCCTCATTGCGGAACGAACCCGCTACAACATGATATGGTTTTTTTGCATTTTCCGATACGTTCAGCGTAACGGCCGGCAGCGGATTTTCAATAAAGAAAGTGGCCTGTTGGATTTTATTCTCTACTTTTTGCTGAACGGCTTTTTCCACCATCAGACTATCACTGGCAAATTGCTGCTCGTATTGATATTTATAAGCGGCTCCACCGGCACCAAGAGTAATCACAATAGCGGCGGCATATTTAAGGAACGAGTAATTTTTCTTTCTTTCCGGAGTGAAAACAATAGGCGCTTTCTCTTCCAAAGCTTCCACTTGCGCTTTTAAAACTTCGCGTTGAATCGAAGGCGTAACCACAGCGCTAAGTCCAAATGCATCTGCAAGATAATTTACGGAAGTAATCGGTTCAAAAACCCAGTTCCATTCCGCATTTACCGAAATTTCACCGATGTTTTTCAACGTCAGGATCTCTCTTCGCTGCAATTGGTCTTTCCAAAGCGCTACTTCATTCTGAACCGCAACAACAGCCTCATCATAGGAAATTTTTTCTTGTAACGAAACGTGGTTAGCTAACAATCCATCATTGTTTTTCAAGTGCGGATTAAACGAAATAACCTTCTTTGGCGGAAAAAACGTATTGGTATTTTCATCCAAATGCGCCGATTTGATTTCGGTAAGAAATGCCCCGAAACCAGGCACGGTTACGCACTGATAACGGTAAAGTAAAGCGGAGATGTAGTTTTCAATCTTCATATTTACAAATTTAAATATTCAAGAGTCATAATCAAAAATTATCAACAAATGTTATTAACAATCTCGATTTTGTTATAAAGAATTGGGAGCGAATAGCTTGGGCATTCCGGTAATCCATTTTCCTGCTTTCTCTTCAATCTTTTTTTGGGAGATTGCCGGACAATCTCCCAAAAAAAGGATTTCCGTTCTATCAGGGCTAGGGAAAATCGAATTTATTTTTTGTAATCTTTTTATTTCAAATTAAAGAAAAATTGATTTCCTTTGGGCTTTATTATACGCCATGACAACATCTGATTTATATTATACGCTGGCACTTTTAAAAGTGGAAGGCGTAGGAGACATCGTCGCCAAAAAACTCATCAATCATTGTGGTTCCGCGGAAGCGGTCTTCGCGGCCAAAAAATCTGATCTTCGAGCCATCGACGGCATAGGAGAGGTGCTTTTAAAGAATCTCAGAAGCAATTCTGTGTTTGATTTAGCCAAAGCCGAACTCCGGTTCATCGAAAGAGAAGATGTTGAGTTTATCTTTTATCAGGAACGGCTTTACCCCGAACGACTCAAGCATTGCATCGACAGTCCGACCCTATTGTTTCAATCCGGTAATATCGATCTACAGAACCGGAAACTTATTTCCATAGTAGGAACAAGACAAATTACCAATTACGGCGCCGATTTTACAAGAAAACTAATAGAGGATTTAGCTCCTTTAAATCCTGTCATTGTTAGCGGTTTTGCCTATGGTGTGGATATAGTAGCGCATCAGACAGCCATCGATTGCGGTCTGCAAACCGTCGGCGTGCTTGCCCACGGACTAAATCAGATCTATCCAAAAATGCACAAAAAATATATCGGAAAAATGGAACAAAACGGTGGGTTTATGACCGAGTTTTGGAGCAGTTCCAGTCCGGAACGAGAAAATTTTTTGAAACGCAACCGTATAGTTGCCGGCATCACGGAAGCGACCATCGTAATCGAAAGTGCTGAAAAAGGAGGCTCGCTGAGCACTGCGAACATAGCTAATGATTATAATCGGGATGTGTTCGCCGTGCCGGGAAGAAGCGGTGATAAATACAGTCAGGGTTGCAACAATCTGATAAAAACGCAACGCGCACATTTACTCACATCGGCCGCAGATATCATTTACATGCTCAATTGGGAACTGGAACAAAAAAATAGAAAAGCCGTTCAAAAACAACTGTTCATTTCGCTGGAATCCGAAGAGCAAAAAGTGTATGATTTTCTTCAGAAGAACGGGAAAGAGCTTCTTGACATTATTGCGCTGGAATGTGGTTTCCCGATCTTTAAAATTTCATCATTGCTTTTGCAAATGGAATTGAAAGGTGTGATTCGACCGCTTCCCGGAAAACTCTTTGAAGCGGTATAAAAAAAGCGACAGTAATGTCGCTTTTCTATTTATTCAAATCCTAATTTTTCTCGCACTCGGGCCAAAACGGCATCGGCTATTTTGTGTGCTTTTTCGGCACCTATTTTTAACAGGCGGTCTACTTCCTCCAAGTTATTGATATAGTGATTGTATTTTGCTCTTTCGGTTTCGAATTTGGTAATGATCAGTTCGAAAAGCTCCTGTTTGGCGTGTCCGTATCCGTAATTTCCACCCAAATAGTTGGCTCTCATTTTTTCGGTTTGCTCCGGTGTAGCCAGCAAGCTGTATAGCGCAAATGCGTTACAGGTATCCGGGTTTTTTGGCTCTTCCAGTGGCGTACTGTCCGTCTGGATGTTCATCACCTGTTTGCGGAGTGCTTTATCGTCAAGGAAGATATTGATGAAGTTGTTGCGGGATTTGCTCATTTTTTCGCCATCAGTTCCCGGAACGATCATCGTATTCTCGTCCGTTTTTGCCTGAGGCAATACAAAGGTTTCTCCCATTTGAAAATTGAAACGGGAAGCCACGTCGCGGGTAATTTCAACATGTTGCAACTGGTCTTTTCCTACCGGAACGAATTCGGCATCATATAATAAAATATCTGCTGCCATTAACATCGGATAAGTGAACAATCCGGCATTAACATCTTCCAGACGATCGGCTTTGTCTTTGAAAGAATGCGCCAACGTCAGTCGTTGGAATGGAAAAAAACAACTTAAATACCAGGATAGTTCAGCGGTTTGCGGTACATCACTCTGACGATAGAAAACCACTTTGTCAATGTCCAGGCCACAGGCAAGCCAGGCAGCTGCCGTACTATAGGTGTTTTCACGTAACGTTTTTCCGTCTTTGATCTGTGTCACCGAATGAAAATCGGCAATAAAAAGAAACGGTTCGTTTTCGGGTTGATTCGCCATTTCGATAGCGGGTAAAATCGCACCCAAAAGATTTCCTAAGTGTGGCGTTCCTGTACTTTGAACTCCGGTTAATATTTTTGCCATTTGTAAAAAAATTTACGCAAAGGTAAACGTTTTACTAAAATGTTTACCCTGAATTGTTACATTTGGTACTATGAAAATTTTCAAGATTCTTTTCTGGACCCTTTGGCGCATTTGGTTCTATATATTGGTGGTGGTACCGATCCTGGTGTTGTTCCCTTTGTTGTTTCTGTCCATTCTTTCTGAAAAAACCTATCCTCAATTTTTTGTGCTGGCTCGCGTTTGGGCCAGGATCATCTTATATGGAATGGGATTCTATTATGAACTGGAAAAGGATTATGAGTTAGAAGAAGGCAAAAGTTATATGTTGGTGGCCAACCATACCTCGATGATGGATATTATGCTAATGCTGCTTTTGGTAGAAAAACATCCGTTCGTTTTTGTGGGAAAAAAAGAACTGGCCAAACTGCCTATTTTCGGATTTTTTTACAAACGGACCTGTATTTTAGTAGATCGGAACAGTTCCAAGAGCCGATTTGAAGTTTTTGAACGTGCGCAAAAGAGGATCAATCAGGGTTTGAGCATCTGTATTTTTCCCGAAGGCGGTGTCCCGGAAGATGAAAGAGTTGTTTTGGACGAGTTTAAGGACGGTGCTTTCCGTATCGCGATTGAGCACCAATTGCCCATTTTGCCGATGACCTTCGGAGACGTTAAAGAAAGATTTTCATTTACTTTCTTCAGTGGAAGTCCGGGTAAAATGCGAATTAAGATTCATCAGCCGGTAGAAACAGCCGGTAAAACGATGGAAGATAAAAAGGAATTAAAAGACAATGTCAGACATGTTATTTTGGAACAGCTTTTAAAATATGAAAGCACAAAATAATAGAAATAAAAAAGCACTCTAACCCAAAAGAGTGCTTTTTACGCCATTTCCCACCACAGAAAATGACTGACTTAACTAAAACTTAACTAACTTAAAAACTATAGCTTATTCCACTGTAAACACCTATGAAATAGGGTTTAAAGTTTCCGACATTGTTATCATACGTATTGATTTGGTACTTTAGGATCGGTTCTACGTTCGCATGAAGATTTTTCAGGAAACTGTAGCTTAAACCTAATCCCACATTAGTACTGAAATGTAATTTATTCAGATTGTTTGCCTCTCCGATAACAAGACTGGAACCGGATGAAACTAATGAAACTTTGTTGTCATTCAGCAATAAGGAACTCATTCCGGCGATTGCATCAATGCTGAATTTTTTGTTTAGGATTTTATAAGTAACCTCTAAAGGAACTTCGATATAATTCATTTTATGATCTAAATTTCCTTTATATCTTGTAGTTACAATTCCGTTTTCATTATAGGCAATTCCTTTTGGATCCGGATTTTCAATTACCACGCCGCCACCGTTGCCATTTTCATTAACGTACTGTAAACCGGCTCCATTGGTAGAATTGTAATAAGTAATATCGTTAGTACTGTATTCAAAATTCAGAAGGTTTACACCGGTGCGAACTGACCATTTTTTATTTAATGCATATTTTAATCCGACACCGTAACTCATGCTGGTCTGGTAACTTTTGGAATTTGCATCAAACTTAGCATCTAAAGAAGATCCGGAACCATTCAAATTCATATATACCGGAGCAAAATTGGTGCTGACAATCCATTTCGATTTTTTCTCATTTTTGTCCATGGAATCTTTGTCTTCAGCTTCTTTTTTAGCTTCCGCTTTGGCATCTCTTCCTTCAGCAACTTTGTTTTGTTTCGTTGCGACAGTATCTTTTATTATTGCAGGACTGGTAGTATCTTTCGAATTGAAATTTGTTTTGTTGTTTCCGCTTTTCGGGTACGTATCTTTTACTGCGGTTTTTGTTTTTGAGTTTTCACCTGATTCGACAACAGTAATTCCTGTATTTCGGATTACGTTCGGCTGCTCTTTTTTCTGCGTATATTTTGTACCTACTTCATGGGCTACTTTCGAGGTATTGTCGTAAGGGTCAAAATTGTTGTCAAAGTCATCTGCGTCGGTATCGGTATCTGTGTCGGAATCCGAAATTCTGTTGTTTTGCAAACGAATGTCATTTGTGGAAAACGAACCGTTTTTAGCAACCGTATCTGTGTTTGCTATAATGTTAGTACTGTTTTTATGGCTATTACTGTTGTTGTTGTGATCACTGGTATTGTTGTTGTCTGAAGCAGCAATTTTATTTTTGTCATCCGAAAACAGAGATTTCTGAGTCAGCAGCGTTTGAGATTCTCCGGTATTTTTTTTAGTTGAAGTTTTGGAAGCAGCATGGTTATTATGCGACGCATAACTTCTGGTTTTTGAATCCGGATTTTCAGAACGGTTTAAATGATTTTTTGAAAAAGGCACATCAGAAACAACACTCTTATTACTTTTTCCGATGGAATTAGCGCTGTTCTCAGAACTGTTGGTTTTTTCCGTATCGTTAGCCACAATGGCACTGTTCTGATTGATAGAACTTTCCACAGCATTTGATTTTACGACAGCATTTTTGCCTTTGTTATCGATAGCGCCGGATCCTTCTCCAACTTCAGATTTGCCATCCGTTTTTTTGGTGAAATGATGTGATATCCCAAACGGGCCTGCAATAAAAGTAGTGGCAAGCGAAAAACCTATTAGAAAAACAGCAATGAAACTGCATAGTCGCGACCACATCGGAAGAAATTTGGTTTCTTTTTCCCCCGTCGTCTGCATTTTGGACTGGATGTTCTCCCATACCTTATCGGAAGGAGTAACTTCAAAGTCCTTGAACTTTTCTTGAAAAAGGCGGTCTATGTTATTTAATTCGCTCATTTTATGGATGAGAATTTTTTATTTGCTTGAAGCGATTCAATTTTATCTTTTAAAATCATTCGGGCACGGGCCAGATTTGATTTGGAGGTTCCGACAGTTATCTTGAGCATTTCGGCTATTTCTTTATGGGAGTAATCATCTACGACATAAAGATTGAAAACTAATCGGTAGCGATCGGGTAGTTGCTGGATTATGGAAACCAGAAAATCCATTGTTAGTGAATCTTCTTCTATTTCCACATCGGGCGAATCAGGGATATTTTCATGAATTATTTCAAAAATGCCTTCGGTTCGGTATTTCTGCAATATGTGATTGATTAGCACCCGCTTTGCCCAGCCTTCAAAAGAACCTTTAAATTCAAACTTGTTTATTTTTTCAAAAATCAACATAAAACCGTCTTGCAAATTGTCTTCGGCCTCTGTGTAATTTCTTGAATATTTCAAACTGACACCGAATAATTTGGGAGCAAGGAGTCTGTACAGCTGCTCTTGCGCGGCTGTATCATTCCTTTGACAATTATATATGATTTGTTCTATCCCCAAAGTTCTATTCTATTTTTATTCGACCTCGATGGTATAGGTCAAAAACAAATCAACATCATTAGCATCTTTTCCTTTCCAAAATTTCAACGTATATTCTCCTAACTCTGTAGGTGTAAATTTCAAATTTTGGGTTGCCACATTATTACTCTGTAACGTAGCACAATTTCCATTGGAATACTTAAACACAGTCGATTCAACTGCAATGGTATTTGTGGAGCCGTTTTTTTCAGAATAGAATTTGTTAAACGAGTGGCATTCCGTTGGTCTTACAAATTTTATTTTAATAACGTTTTCTTTGTTGACATTAAAATGTTGAGGCAGATTTACCTCGCTAACAGGCAACAATTCATACGCCACATCATCTGTTTCCGGCTCAGTACTGCAGGACAAATAAAGAAAAGGAATCAGAAGCAATAAAAAAATCTTTCTCATTTTATAGGTTGTTGTTACTAGTAAGATGAAATTAAGGGCAAAAGGTTGCGTGTAAAAAATAAAAATCCCGAAAAATTTCCGGGATTTTTTTATTTAGTTGTTGTTGATTTTGATCAGCTCTTTAATTTTTTGCTCCAGTTCGTCCATTAATTCCGGATTGTCTTTGATCAAAGCTTTTACAGCATCGCGTCCCTGACCTAATTTGGTTTCGCCGTAACTAAACCATGAACCGCTTTTCTTGATGATCTCAAATTCTACCGCTAAGTCTAAAACTTCCCCGGTTTTTGAAATTCCTTCACCATACATGATGTCGAATTCTGCCGTACGGAAGGGTGGCGCTACTTTGTTTTTTACAATTTTCACTTTGGTGCGGTTCCCCAACACATTTTCCCCGTCTTTAATTTGGGTCGATTTACGGATGTCGATACGCACCGAAGCATAGAATTTCAACGCGTTACCTCCGGTTGTAGTTTCAGGATTTCCGAACATCACCCCGATTTTTTCACGCAACTGGTTGATGAAGAAAACGGTACAGTTCGTTTTGTTGATGGTACCGGTTAATTTTCGTAATGCCTGTGACATCAAACGCGCGTGTAATCCCATTTTGGAATCACCCATTTCGCCTTCGATCTCACTTTTAGGAGTTAAGGCAGCAACCGAGTCGATTACCACAATGTCAATCGCTCCCGAACGGATTAGGTTTTCGGCAATTTCCAATGCCTGCTCCCCGTTGTCCGGCTGCGAAATGATAAGGTTGTCGATGTCAACACCCAATTTTTGAGCATAAAAACGATCGAATGCGTGCTCCGCATCAATGAAGGCGGCAATTCCTCCTGCTTTCTGAGCTTCAGCAATGGCGTGTAAGGTTAACGTGGTTTTACCCGAAGACTCCGGACCGTAAATTTCTATGATTCTTCCGCGAGGGTAACCATTTACGCCAAGGGCTAAATCGACACCTAATGAACCTGACGAAATTGCTTCCACTTCTTCCACGGCAGCATCTCCCATTTTCATTACGGTACCTTTTCCATAGGTTTTATCCAGTTTGTCTAATGTTAATTGAAGGGCTTTTAATTTGGCTTCTTTTTCTGAACTCATAACTATCTATTTTGCGTAAAAATAGTGCTTTTTTTTAATTTCAAATAAGATATTTTCAAAGGGAAATTAAAAATTAACGGAGATTGGTGTTTATCGGCAGAGTGTAATGCAGCACCCGTTAACATTGTAGTTTTTAAATTGTTAAAAGAGGGAAATGGGGTCGTTTTCCGAAAAAGTATTTTACTACACTTTTGTTTTTTTATGTTTCGGACAGTATAAATCGTCGTTTTCAATAAAATAATTTAGCCGCAGATTCACAAATTCAGCGGATTGCCTTTTTGTGAATCTGCGGCCATAGTTGGCTATTGGATTTGTCGAACTGTTTTATCAGTTCCAGCCACCACCCAAAGCTCTGTATAAGTCTACTGTCGAACTTAATTGCTGCTGCGTCAGTCTTGAAAGTTCCAGTTCGGCTTCATATAAGTTACGCTGAACATCCAGTACTTCCAAATAGGAAACATAGCCGTTATAGTATCGGGCATTCGACAGTTCAAGGTTTTTTCTGGCCGCCATCACCTGTTTATTGCGAGCCTGCCATTCTTCTTTATAGGTTTTTACATCTTTTAGTGATTGTTCCACTTCGGAAACAGCAATCAGATAAGCTTTCTGATAAAAAAGTTTGGATTGTTCCGCTTCCTGTCTGAAGATTTCCACCCTGCGTTTGTTTTTTCCAAAGTTAAAAATCGGACCAACGACGCCCGCCGAAGCATTTTGCATATAAGAACTGCCTAAAAAAAGATCGCTTAATTCCGAATTGGCAAAACCGGCAATGGCGGCGATGTTGAACGAAGGAAAACGCATGGCCTGGGCAACACCGATTCGTTCGTTAGCCGCCATATAGCGAAGTTCGGCTTCTCTGATATCGGGTCTGTTTTCCAACAATTGTGATGGCAACGAAAGTGGAATTTCGGCAGATATTCTTTGATCATTATTGGATTTGCCTCGTTCAATCGGTCCCGGAATCTGTCCCAATAAAATGGATATGGTATTTTCCAGAAAAGAGATTTGTCTTTCAATGCGCGGAATTCCGGCTTCTGCAATGGCTACCTGTTGTTCGATCTGAACTTTGTCAACTTCGGAAACATACCCTTTTACAAATCGTTCGTTGATGATGTTGAAGGATTCCTGTCTGGCAATTAGGGTTTTCTTCGTGATGTCCAATTGATTGTCTAGATCTCTCAATTGAAAATAGGAAACCGCTATGTCGGAGACAATTCCGGTCAGTATCACTTTTCGGGCTTCGTCCGTGGCTAATAATTCGGCTTGGAAGGCTTTGTTTTCATGACGTACTTTTCCCCAGAAGTCCAACTCCCAATTCATATTCGCATTCACATTCGACGGGATGATGGCTTTTTTATTGGAGTTTACGGTGCCCTGATAATAGAACGATGGAAGCAGATCAGCTTTCGAATATCCTAATTCAGCTCGGGCGCGTTCCAATCTGGCCAAAGCGATTTTCATATCATAATTGTTTTCGATGCCTTTATTGATAAGGCCTTTGAGAACATCGTCGTCAAATAAGTCGAACCATTTCAGATTGACAACAGATTTGGCCGTGTCGATGGGAATCTCCGTATTTTTATACGCTTCCGCTTTCTGTTCCTCCGGTCTTGAATATTTCGGGCCTACCATACAACCCATAGGAAGTAATGCCAGAACGGAAATAACAATACCTATTTTATATCTCTTAATCATGGCTTGCAGCATTTGGTTCACTATTATTTTCAGACGCTATAGCTTCCTTCTTCTTTTTTCCGAAGTTTTCTATCATCACAAAAAACGCCGGCACAAAACAAACCCCTAGTATGGTAGCGATCAGCATCCCACTGAATACCGCCGTTCCCATAACTTTTCTAGCCTGTGCTCCGGCACCGGAGGCTGTCAATAACGGCACTACTCCCAAGATGAATGCAAAAGCCGTCATGAGGATTGGTCGGAAACGCAATTTGGCTGCGGTCAGAGCCGAATCCAGGAGCGGTTCACCTTTCTCGTATTCCGCCTTGGCAAATTCGACAATCAGAATGGCATTCTTAGCCGCCAGACCAATCAGCAAGACTAGTCCGATTTGCGCAAAAACATTATTTACATAGTCCGGGCTGAATAATTTACAGAGATACAGTCCCAGGAAAGCGCCAAAAACCGCAAACGGGGTTCCCAATAAAACACTGAATGGCAGTTTCCAGCTTTCGTACTGTGCTGCCAGAATCAGGAACACAAAGATCAACGCCATGGCGAAAACCACATTCCCTTTTCCTTCAGCCGCTCTTTCCTGAAAACTCATGGCCGACCATTCATAGCCCATGCTTTGTGGCAGTACTTCCTTGGCTGTTGCTTCCAAAGCATCCAAAGCTTGTGTAGAACTGTAGCCGGGAGCAGGTGTCCCTCCGATTTCCGCCGAACGGTATAAATTGAATCGCGTTGTAAATTCCGGACCGGTTTCACGGACGATAGTGGCTATGGAAGACAGCGGAACCATATTGCCGTCCTTCGATTTCAGGAATATTTTGCTGATATCGGTCGGATTGATGAATTCATCCGGATTACCCTGAATCAGTACAATATACTGACGGCCGTATCTATTGAACTCATTAATGTATTGTCCTCCTAGATTAGCTCCCACGGTCATATTTACGTCCGACAGGGAAAGATTTAGCTCTTTTACTTTGTCACGGTCGATTTCCAGACGAATTTGCGGCACATTCGCATTGAATGTAGTTCGTATGGTTCCGATCTCAGGACGTTTTTTGGCCGCAGCCATGAAATTTTTGGTGTTCTCAGCCAAATACTGAGGTGTATTACCTCCTTTGTCCTGCAACATCATGGTAAATCCTGCGGCATTCCCAATACCGGCAATCGGAGGAGGCCCGAAGGCAAACACCGTAGCTTCTGTAATTTGCGACTGGAATTTAGCATTCAGCTCCTTCATGAGTTCGGCCACACTTTTATCCCGGTGACTCCATTCCACGGGAGAAATGAAAATCAGTGCGTTGTTTGTCGCATTCGAGTTTTTCAATAAACTGAAACCTGCATTGGTAGTATAGAATTCAATGTTTTTGTCCTGCGCAAGTATGCTTTCCACTTTTTTACAGACGTCGCTGGTTCTTTCCAAAGACGAGGCCGAAGGAAGTTCGACATTGATATAGAAATAGCCTTCATCTTCTTCCGGAACGAAACCGGTCGGGATTTTAGCACCTAATAATACTACGACCCCAACAACAATCCCGACGAAAATCATGCTTCGCATCGCCTTTTTGATCAAAAAACCGGCTAATCCCGTGTATTTTACGGTTACCGAATCGAATATTTTGTTAAATCCAGCGTAAAAGCGGCCCAGCCATCCTTTCTGTTCTTTGGCAGGTTTAAGCAACAGGGAGCACAAAGCGGGACTCAGCGTTAAGGCGCTTATGGCGGAGAAAATAACCGATATTGCAATGGTAATGGCGAACTGCTGGTACAATCGTCCCGTAATTCCCGGCGTCATTGCTACCGGGATGAATACGGCCGTAAGTACCACCGCGATTGCGATTACCGGCCCGGATACTTCTTTCATAGCCTGATTTGTTGCTTCTCTTGGCGTCATACCATGTTCGATATGGTGTATCACCGCCTCGACGACGACTATGGCATCATCAACCACAATTCCGATTGCTAATACCAATCCCAAAAGGGAAAGTACATTCACTGAGAATCCCAAAAGGGGGAATAACATGAATACCCCAATTAATGAAATCGGTACGGTAATCAGCGGAATCAAAGTCGCCCGCCAGTTCTGAAGGAAAATGAAAACCACCAGGATTACCAAAATGATAGCTTCAACTAGCGTATGAACAATTTCATTGATTCCTTCGGAAACCGCTAAAGTGGTATCTAAGGAAACATCGTATTTTAAGTCGTTCGGGAATCGTTCGCTTAACTTGGCCATCGTATTTTTTACGTTCTCTGCCACTTCCAAGGCATTAGAACCGGGCATTTGTTTGATCCCGATTACCCCCGCCGGTTTACCGTTTAGTCTTGCCTGAGTAAAATAGTTTTCAGTTCCTAAGGATACCGTAGCTACGTCTTTCAGTCGGATCTGCTGATTTTTTATATTCGATTTGATAATGATATTTTCAAAATCCTCCTGCATTACCAATCGGTCACTCAACATTACATTATAGGTGAATTCGTTTCCGTTTTTGGCAGGTGGTCCTCCGAATTTTCCACCGGGAGCAATGGCGTTTTGCTCCTGAATGGCGTTCATGATGTCCAAGGCAGTCAAATCGTATTTTGACAACACATCGGGTTTGATCCATATCCTCATGGCGTAATTACTACCACCATAAAGCAAAACTTCTCCAACTCCTTTGATACGGGCTAAGGCATCCACCACGTTGATGGTTGCGTAGTTGTTCAGGAAGTCGGCATCATAGGTGTTTTTTGGTGAATGCAAGGAAATAAGCAACATCGGAACCAACAACGATTTTTTTGTGGAAACCCCTGTGGTTCTAACATCCTGCGGCAATTTCGGTGTGGCTTCGGCAACCCTGTTTTGGGTAAGCATGGTGGCAATATCCAGATTGGTTCCGATATCAAATGTCACCGAAAGCCCCATATTTCCGTCTCCGGCATTGGTAGACTGCATGTAAAGCATGTTCTCCACGCCATTTACCTTTTGTTCTATAGGTGTGGCAACGGCCTGTTCCACATTGATGGCATTGGCCCCACGATAACTACCGTTGATGTTGATAATCGGCGGTGCGATATCCGGATATTTTGAGATCGGAGTACCTCTAAGTGAAATCAACCCGATAATTACGATTAAAATCGAAAGCACGATGGCAACGATCGGCCTTCTTATGAAAAAATTATCCATAACTAATTCGTTTGATTTGAGACATTTTTTTCACTGTTTTCGGCAAAAGGCACCGGTTCAACCACTGAGCCCGGCTGAACAAATAAAGTGCCGACTATTGCCACGCGGTCTCCGGATTCCAATCCTTTGGATACGATCCAGTCGGTTCCTATTTTTTCGCCAACTTCCACCACTTTCACCTGAATTTTTTTGGCCTGGTCAATGGCATAGACCTGATAAATGCCCTGCATTTCGGTGACGGCTTTTTGTGGGATTATGATGGCGTCTTTTTGTGTGCTTACTACCAAACGGATTTTTACAAACTGTCCGGAGCGCAATATTCCTTCGGGGTTTGGAAACTGGGCTTCAAACGTGACGGTTCCTGTGGAGGGATCCACGCTGGCGTCGGAGAAATTCATTTTCCCTTTATGGGAGTATGTACTTCCGTCGGACAGAATTAATTCCAGATCCGTGAGACCGGTATGTGTTTTTCCGAATTTTTTCTGATACTGTAAAAAAGAGGCTTCACTGACCGCGAAACGCACTCTCACTTCATTTAATTTGGAAACAGTATTGAGATGCGCCGTATTTCCTATTCTTGAAATGTAATCTCCTATTCGGGCATTGCTGATACCAATGACACCGTCTACCGGCGCATAAATATTACAGTACCCGCGTTCTATCTGTTGGTTTCTCAGACTAGCCTGGGCGCTTTCCAGGCTGGATTTTGTAGTTTTTACCCGGGCTATGGCTGCGTCCAGTTCTCTCTGACTTACCGCGTTCATTTCGGCCAAAGGTTTGACTCTTTTTAATTCTTCTTCGGCATTTACATAGTTACTGTTAAAAGCGGCCACCTGTCCTTTTTCGCGTTCAACTTTGGTGTCGTATTCGATGGGATCGATGGAGTATAAAAGTTGCCCTTTGTGCACTCTGTCGCCTTCTTTGAAATGAATGCCCTGCAGAATTCCGTCCACACGAGCCACCAGATCAACATCCAGATCCCCAAAAGTCTGGGCAGGGTATTCCCTGAAAACCGGGACATCGTTTTTTTGGACTACTATAAATGGAACTTGTATCGGTGGCGGTACTTTTTCTTCTTTTTTACAGGAAATCCAAATACATGACAGGAAGAAAAGGATAAACAAGACTTTTGATTTTTTTAGAGCATTCATCGTAGTTTCATTTTTAAAAATTATTAATAGCCGAACTATTATTTCTTACCATGGTAAGGGCATATACTTACCAAAGGGCACTTCTTTTTCCAGGTATCAGATAACCGAAAAATTAAGTTTTAGAAATAATTTCAATATTTATGGGGCAATAACTTTAAAAAATGCCGTGAGCGGCATTGTGAATTCTTAAAAAAATATTCTGTATGGGGTGTATACAAATATAAAAAATCTTACAATAGGATGATAATTTTGTTGATGTTATGTGTTGATTTTGATCATGTTATAATATTATTTAGTCACGTTTCATATCTGTTCCGGAATGAAATAAAACAATAACGCAATGAGCATATATAGGGTAATCATCTGTATTCCTTTGTACCAGTTGGATTTTCCGTCGTTAGATACTACCGTCGTCAATAGGACCGCCATAAACATAGCTCCGGTTTCGGCCCGGTTAAAGTTTAAGAACATCGGTTTTGGTCCGACAACAAAACTCAGTAATATTAGAATCGGAGCGATAAACAAGGCAATCTGAATGGAACTTCCTAAGGCGATTCCGATGGTAAGATCTACTTTGTTTTTGGCTGCCATGGCAATAGCCGACAGACTTTCGGCCGCGCCGCCAATCACTGCGACAAACACAATTCCGATAAAAGCAGCGCTCATGCCCAATTCTTTTCCGGTCCCTTCAGCGGCTCCCACAAGAATTTCACTCATGAAAGCGGCTGCAACCGAGGCAGCAATGAGGGTTCCGGAAGCTTTTCCTTTGCTCCAGATATCGTGTTCTTCTTCATCATCATGCTCTTCGGTCGGTTTTTTTATGCTTTTAAACTGGTCCGGGTGTGTTTTGATCATAAAGAAAAGGTAGGCGATATAAGCTGCCAACAAACCGATGGCAAGGTACATGTTTAAACTGCTCTCATTCTCTTTGTAAATAGTGCCCATATCGGTAATAAAAAAACGATGAAAGGCACTGGGAATAAGCATGCTGCATACGGCCAGAAACATCATTGAATTATAAGTTTGAATAGTTACCGGATTATATTCCTGAACATGATTCTTCATGCCGCCAATGAAAAAAGCGACACCTGTGGCCAATAATAAGTTGGAGAGAATTGCTCCTGCGAGTGACGCCAGTACCATTTCATGTAAACCTGCGTTCAGTGCAATAACAGCGATGATTAATTCGGGGGCATTGCCAAATGTAGCATTCAATAGGCCTCCAACGGTGTCTCCGGTATAGTGGGCGAGATTTTCGGTGGATTCTCCAATTAATTTTGCAATGGGAATAATGGAGAGCGCCGATGAGAAAAAAATCAGCGAATCGCCTACAGCCATTTTTTCCAATACGATAGTTATCGGAATAAAAATGAAAAGCCAAAAAACAGAAGGTTGTAGTAGTTTTTTCATTTTAAAAAATTGGTTTTCAGCCTAATAAAGATAGCGAAATAATTTACAGAGGAGAGATTCTTCTTATGTTTTGCATTTTTTATCGATGAAAGACAACTATCTGAAAGTTTTGGATTTAAATAACTTTGAGAAAAATATTTCTTACAAAATGTGATATTTTTATGTTGTATCGTAACATACTGATAATCAATTTGTTTTGAAATTATCCTAAAATGTGTATTTTTGCACCGGAATTCTTCCATTTAGAATTCATAACAACTATTTCTCACTTAAAGTTTATAGCATGCAACTGTATAACACCTTAAGCGCAGAAGAAAGAGCCGAGCTTATCGACCAAGCCGGAAAACAGCGTCTTACGTTGTCTTTCTACGCCTATGCGCACATTGAAGATCCAAAAAAATTCAGAGACGATTTATTTATTGAGTGGAACAAGCTTGATGCTTTGGGGCGTACTTATGTAGCCAAAGAAGGTATCAATGCCCAAATGTCGGTTCCAGCCGAAAATTTCGAAGCCTTCCGTGCTACTTTGGAAGCTTATGATTTCATGAAAGGCATCCGTCTAAATGTGGCGGTAGAGCATGATGATCACTCGTTCTTAAAATTAACCGTAAAAGTGCGTCACAAAATTGTGGCTGACGGTCTGAATGACGAAACCTTCGATGTAACCAACAAAGGGGTACACTTAAATGCCAAAGATTTCAATGCCATTCTTGATGATCCAAATACAATAGTAGTAGATTTCAGAAATCACTATGAAAGTGAAGTGGGGCATTTCAAAGGAGCAATTACGCCGGATGTGGAAACCTTCCGTGAATCGCTGCCGATCATCAACGAACAGTTAAAAGACTTCAAAGAAGATAAAAATCTGGTGATGTACTGCACCGGTGGAATCCGTTGTGAAAAAGCTTCGGCTTATTTTAAACATCAGGGTTTCAAAAACGTTTTTCAGTTGGAAGGCGGTATCATCAATTACGCCAAACAGATTAAGGAAGAAGAACTGGAAAGCAAATTCATCGGTAAGAACTTCGTATTCGACCACCGTTTGGGAGAGCGCATCACCGATGATATCATTTCACAATGTCACCAATGCGGGAAACCGTGCGACAATCATACGAATTGCGAAAACGACGCTTGTCACCTTTTGTTCATCCAATGCGATGAATGTAAAGAAGCAATGGATAATTGTTGTTCCGTGGATTGTTTGGAAACTACCCGTTTACCTTTGGTAGATCAAATAAAGAAAAGAAAAGGAATACAGGTAGGGAATAAAGTTTTCCGAAAGGGGAAAGCAGATTCCTTAGTATTCAAGAAATCAGGTGAACTGACTGATATTGTGCTTGCGACAGCAGAAAAACCAAAGACAATCCGTCAGAAAATAAAAATCAAAAAAGTAGTACTTGGCAAAGTAGAACATTATTATGTAAAAGCGCAAGTAGGACTTTTCATTATCGAAAACCAAGAACTTAATATTGGCGATAAAATCCTTATTTCGGGACCAACGACCGGGAATGAAGAATTGATTTTAGAGAAAATGTTCGTAAACGGAGCTGAAGCCACTCAGGCGAAACCGGGTGACAAAGTTACGTTTGCCGTTCCGTTCCGAGTTCGATTATCTGATAAATTATTCAAGGTTATCAGCTAATGACCACCTCGGGAAGAATTGAGCTAATGGCTCCGGCAGGCAACTTCGAATCGATGCAGGCTGCATTGGACAATGGTTGCGATTCCATTTATTTTGGAGTAGAACAGTTAAACATGCGTGCGCGTGCCACGGTAAATTTCGTAATGGATGATTTGCCTGAGATTGCCCGCCGCTGTAACGAGAAAAACGTCAGAACTTATCTGACTTTAAATACAATCATTTACGATCATGATCTTTCGGTGGTGAAAACCTTGCTGACCAAAGCCAAAGAAGCAGGAATAACTGCGGTAATTGCTTCGGACCAAGCGGTAATCATGACGGCGAAAACGATGGGAATTGAAGTGCATATTTCGACCCAACTGAACGTAACCAACATAGAAACCGTAAAATTTTATAGTCTGTTTGCCGATACAATAGTATTGTCGCGGGAACTGAGTTTACGCCAGGTTAAGAAAATTACGGATGAAATAGAAAAGGAACAGATCATAGGTCCTTCAGGTAATCTGGTGGAAATTGAAATCTTCGGGCACGGAGCTTTATGTATGGCGGTTTCGGGGAAATGTTATCTGAGCCTGCATTCGCACAATTCATCGGCAAACCGTGGAGCCTGCAAACAAAATTGCCGTAAAAAATATACGGTGATCGATCAGGAAAGCGGATTTGAGATCGAGATCGATAACGAATACATGATGTCGCCCAAAGATTTGTGTACGATTGATTTTCTGGATCAGGTAATCGATTCAGGGATTAAAGTACTGAAAATCGAAGGCCGCGGAAGAGCAGCAGATTATGTTGCCACTGTGATCAAAACCTACCGCGACGCCATTGATTCGTATTATGATGGGACATTTACCAAAGAAAAAATCGGTGTTTGGATGGAGGATTTGTCAACTGTTTATAACCGCGGATTTTGGTCAGGCTATTATTTAGGACAAAAATTAGGCGAATGGTCTGATAATCCTGGATCGAGTGCCACTCAGAAAAAAGTTTATGTTGGAAAAGGGATGCATTATTTCCCGAAATCCAATGTGGCCGAATTTAAGATTGAAGCCTACGATATCAAAAAAGGTGATAAACTTTTGATTACAGGTCCGAGTACCGGAGCACAGGAATTGGTTTTGGAAGAAATGCTGGTAAACGATCACGCTTCTGACAAAGCAACAAAAGGCGACAGTTGTACGCTGAAAGTACCGTTCCGTATCCGTTTATCGGACAAAATGTATAAAATCGTTGAAAACTAATGGTCATCGTCACCTTACAAAGAGACAAATGCATTGGTTGTAATTATTGTGTGGAAATGGCGCCGGCGCAGTTTCAGATGTCGAAAAAAGACGGGAAAACGGTGTTGTTGAAATCAGTAGACACCAAAGGATTTCATACTTTAAAATCGCCCGATCATTCTATCGTTGAAAATTGTGAACTGGCAGAAAAAGCCTGCCCGGTGAAAATAATTTCGGTAAAGGAGGTCTGAGACAAAAATACCGCAATACAAATTAAAAAACCTGTCCTGTATAAATACGGGGCAGGTTTTTTTATGAAATAGTTTTAGTTGGCGCAGAAAATCAGATTCAGAGCTCAACCCCTTCGTACGATTCTCCCTCAACAGGTGAAGTTTCTTTTACAGTCTCTTTTCCCTCATGCATCCAGGCGTCAAATAATCGGTAGCCGATGGAAAATACGATCGGACCCACAAACAAACCTATAAATCCGGACATCATGAATCCGCCGATAACCCCGAGGAAAATAACCAGCATCGGAACGGAAGCCCCTTTGCCCAGAAGCAGTGGTTTCAGTATATTGTCGGATAGTCCACTCACCGCGAAAAATATTGTCCATAAAATAGCGGTAGTAGTACTGTCGCCACTTGAAAAAAGATAAACGATTACCCCTATATTGACTATTATGGGACCGATTTGTAAAATGGATAATATAAGGCAGATCAGGGTGAGGACACCCGCAAAAGGCACACCACAGAGAAACAATCCAAAGGCCTGGATGATCGTCTGTATTACCGCTACGCCTAAAATTCCTTTCACCACCTGATATACGGTAGATACCGATATGTTTATAATTTCTTCTCCTTTTGTGGGTCCGGCGACTCTCATGATTAAATCTGTGGCCAGGTTTTGAGAGCTTTTGGACGTCATCAGGAATCCGGCAATAATAAGCGAGAGGATGATTTGAAGGAATGTAAGACCGGAGCTGACAATGCTTCCCAATACTATTTTGGAAACTTCCGTTATTTGTTCTTTGTAGTCCATCACGGCTTTTTCAATATTAACCGATGCCGAATGGAGGAAGTTGTATATTTTGTCTCCGATAATGGGCCAGTCCTTCATTTTTTCGGCTGGAGTGTCTATTTTTAAGGTGCCGGCTTCCATTTGGTCTTTTACATCAATAATGCTGCCTACAACCGAATTGAAAAAAGTAATGGTAGGCACAATGATAAGCAGCAATATGACCGTTATTATTAAAAAAGAAGCCAGACCTCTGCGTCCCTTTAATTTTTTCTGGACAAAATTATATAAGGGGTGTATCATAATGGCAAAGATGATTGCCCAAAGGATAGGCATCATAAAAGGTAGTAGTAGCCTAATACAAAATCCCATGATAAGGAATATCATTCCTAACTGTAGGATGAGGTCGAATAGCGTTTTGCTATTAAATTCGGAATTGTTTTTCATGCCCTTTGGTTTTTAAAAGTTAGTGAAACGGATAAAAGTTGATTCGTCATGTTTTGTTTTTTCTGAGATCAGGGGTATTGCTGTCTGATACCAGGCGTCCGATCAGGATTACGGGATACAGCACGCCGAAGATGGCTTCCAACTGTACCATGGAGCGTGCAAAAGGATGAAGCGGAAGAATTTCTCCATAACCTGTCGTAGTGATAGTGATATAACTGAAATATAAAAAATTGGCTTCCAGGCTGTTTCGTTCAAATGGCGGCAGGGTAACCTGGAATGCGCCCTCGATACGTTGGTAAAGAAATAGGTAAATGATAGACCAGAGGCTTGCCATCAGCATATAAACTACCACAGATCCTACTACCCGGAATATAGTTACGGGCCCGGGTTCAAATACTTTTATAAGGACCAATGTGATTAATAGTAAGAGGGCTGCGATCGAAAGGACGAAGTCTGAAACTACTATGAAATTACTGGTATCGAAAAGACTGATCCAGCCAACGACTACAAACAAAACAGGAATAATGGAAATCAGCTTGGCCTGCTTTTTAGTGGTTTCCAATGCAAAAATACCCGACAAAAGAAAGAGTACCCAAAAGATCTGCATGGCTAACTTTAAAAAGGAATAGCTGCCAAACAACGGAATAAAAAGGAAGTGCATGATGAAAAGCAAAACCAGCATGCTAAAAAGCCCGTCTTCTTTATCCCATAAATGATTGAATAAATGATATTTTTTTGCTTTGACCATAAGGTTTTATTTTTAAATGGAAATCAATCCGTAATTGCAAAAAATCAAAAAGAGCGAGCTGTCTTTAAATAGGTATGGGTTCGACTTCAACGCTTCCGAGCGGCCTTCTTCCCAATCGGAATAACAGAATTATCAAAACCGGTAAAAAACAAATGGCAGCCATTGCCAGATAAATATCTTTGTATGCAAGCAGGATTGCGGCTTGGGATGTTTGATTGGAAAGACTTTTTTCGGCCTTTTTTTGTGCTTCTTTTTCCGACAATCCTTTCAGTAAATATACGTTTTTTGTTTGAATTAACTGATCTTCAGCAAGTTGATTTGTGTGGGATAGCTGCTGACTCAAACCGGTTTTATGCTGAATATTCGCGTTGGAAATCAATGTTCCCAGAACCGCACCACCTAACATCGTGGCGAAAATAATTCTACAAATGACACCACTCATCATTCGGGAATCGCCTAATTTTTTGGAAACACCTTCCGCAATGTAAAGCGCCGATATCGGATAAAGAAAACCGACTGCCAGTCCTTTGATGATGAGCGGCAGTAAAAAATCGGAGGGACTGACTTCCGGATAAAAGAGGAAGAAGAGCATGATGTGATACAGTCCGTAACAGACAAAACCCATAATCCAGATTGTGGCGATATAAGTCCGTTTGTATAAAAGATAGGTTGATAGCGGAATGGCAATGAAAATCCCAATCAGTATGATCAAGTTTGTTCTTGCTTCATATAAAGGATCAAAACCAAGGACATTGGACATGTATCCGGCCACAATGCTTCCCGTTCCGTTCATTATTCCGATGTAAAAATAAAGGAAAGATCCTATGGCTACGTTCCGGTATTTGAAAACATCCGGATCAATGATCGG
Organism: Flavobacterium sp. 21.1; assembly: GCF_057801535.1. NCBI lineage: Bacteria > Pseudomonadati > Bacteroidota > Flavobacteriia > Flavobacteriales > Flavobacteriaceae > Flavobacterium > Flavobacterium sp. 21.1. The sequence continues at coordinate 456,444 of NZ_JBYNXA010000003.1, read as the reverse complement.
GTCTTTGGTAAAACGGGTGTGAAGAATATAAATTCCGATGATAACCAACAGAAAAGCAACTGAAATGGCAATTTTCCGATCATTGAACCAATTACGGGTCTGTCCTTCGGCACAAAGAAACAGTATAACGGTGAAGAACAAGACGATCAGGAACCAGCCTCTCCAGTCGAACTGAAAAACGCCTTTCATCGGTGCCACATCTTTTTTGTAGAAAATCCAGGCCAGCGCAATTCCGATCAGAAAATTGATATTCAAAAAATAGATACTGAAAGTCCAGTCGTGAATACTGGTGAAATTCGTACCCATATATTTATAAATATGCTGGCTTCCCTGAAGGATAAATTGCATAATACCATACATGATCGCCATGTTGAATGCCGGATTGTATTTCAGGATGATGGGAATCATGGTGGCAAATATTCCGACGATGGAAATGATGGATAAAAGCGAACGCCAAACCGTAAACCACACAATGGATGTAGTGTATAAGGAAACGGTATTGAATACTATCGACAAAAAACTAACGGATAAGACCATCGTCCGCAGCGGAAGTTGTTTGGAGATCTTTAAGGCTAAAGGCAAAAACGCCAACATGGCAAAAGCCGGAATATAACTCGAATAGGTGAATGCCGTGGTCGATTCTCCGAAGTGTCCTAATATCTGTGAATTATCGTATGCGGTAACGTTCAGGGTATTAAAAAAGGGAATGGTCAGAACATAAAGTCCGACAAGAGTAAAAATGCTTCCTTTTTTAATTCCGAACATGGTTTATTTTTTTACTTCAACAGTTACGTTCATACCGGGTTTTACTTCCTGTAGTTCTTCTGCGCCGGCATTGAATGCAATTTTTACGGGAATCCGTTGGGTTATCTTCACAAAATTCCCGGTGGAATTATCCGGTTCGACCATTGAAAATTTGGATCCGGTTGCCGGTGAAAAACCAACTACTTTACCATCGAATTCTTTATCGTCAAGCGCATCAATCGAAATGGTAACGGGTTGTCCGACCTTAAATTTTTCCACCTGAGTTTCCTTGAAATTAGCGATTACCCATATTTTTTGCTTCAAGACGATGGACGCAATAACCTGATTGGCATTTACCAGATCACCCACAGAAAGTTCCCGTTCGCCCACAAAACCATCGATCGGAGCGGTTATTATGGTGTAGGATAATTTGAGTTTGGCGTCATCCAGATCGGCTTGTTTTCGCAGAACGGTTGCTTTAGCGGCTTCCAGGTTGGTTTTGCTTTGTTGGGTTACCGAACCGCTGGCCAGTAATTCATCTTCGCCGGCTTTGAGATAAGCTTCCGCAGATTTCATTTTTGCCAATACCTGATCGTACTGGTTGCGCGTTACGGCCGAATCGGCAAACATTTTTTCAAAACGTTGGTAGTCTTTTCGTGCTTTTTCCAGTTCCGCCATATCACCGGCCAGTTTTTCTTTGGAGGCCGACTGCTTGGATGCTGAGGTAACAATATTCTGTTCCAGGGAATGCAGATTTCCTTCGGCAACGGCTAAATCAGCTTCCGCTTGTTTGACTTTGATGCGGTATTCGATATCATCCAAAATTATCAGCGTATCGCCTTTACGCACAGGCTGATGTGATTCGAAACGGATTTCTTTTATATGTCCGCTTGCCCTTGCCGCAATATTGTTTATATAGGATTCTACCTGAGCATTATTGGTGGTTTCATACCGACTGAAATCGAAAAATAAACTCAATATCCAAAAAACGCCGCCCAGCAGAAAAACAAAGGAAAGAATCGTCAGCAGCCGGTTTCTTTTCTGTTCCGTTTTTTGAGTTGTTTCGTTGTTTGCATTTTCCTGGCTCATAATCGCTGCATTTAAAGTTTTCCCATCGTGTACTGAAGGGTGTAGTATTGGATGATCAGATCTAAGTTGGCATTGATCAGGGAGATTTTTGCACCGTTCACCTGTAATTCGGCATCGACCATATCACTGATCAAGGCAAAGTCATTGTCATATCGGCTTTTTACAATTCGATAGTTGCTCAGTGAAAGCTCAACGTCTTTTTTAAAAGTCGCTATGTTTTTTTTGCTTTCCATGAAGCGGACAAATACCGTTTTCACTTCTTTGTCGATCTGGTCTTTGGTGATGTCCAAAATGGTTTTGCTTTTGTCGATGTCCAGTTTGTCACCGCTCACCTGATGTTTTAAATTATAAAAACTGGAAATATCCCAATGCAATGTAAGTCCGGCCGACCAGAAGTTGACAATGTTGGGATAGTCGGGCCATTGCGCGGGATATTGTGTATTCAGCATTAGACCGGCAAACAGATTGGGTTTGTAACCGCTTCGGGTAATGTCTAAGGCAGATTCGGATAATTTTACATTCAACTCGGATTGTTGGATTTCAATTCGGTTTTGAAAGGCTTCCGCCTGACAAGTTTTGAAATCGAGTTCTTCCATAGGAATCGTGGTTTCCGCCAGCTCCGGTTTCAGTACGGTATCGGTCGGAATTCCGATAAGAATGTCGAGATAATTGCTAACCAGCTTGATACTGTTCGTATCCTCAAATACAGAAACTTCAAAACGGGATTGCTGTAATTCGGTTCGCAACAGATCACTTTTCAAGTTTTGTCCGTTGGCAACCCTCGATTGCAGTTGTTTGATCCTCAGATTGGTGTTGATGATATTTTGTTTGGTAACCTCGATCTGACGGTACAGTTTTTCAAGTGTGAAATATTGCTGGACGATGGCAAGTTTGATTTCCGATTCGGTCATTTTAACTGTGGCTTGTTCCAGTTGACGGATGAGTTCCTGACGGCTGATCCGGTTGTTGATGAGGTTTCCGGTATACACAGGCATGCTGGCCAGAATGTTGGTAGAAGCTGAATAATCGAAGTAATCCACACTAATGCTTTTTTCATAAAAACCTTCGTATATTTTTGGGTTACCGATATGATTGTAATTTGCATTCAGTCCGACCACCGGCATTTTAGCCATTTTTATCTGGCTTACATTTTCGTCGGCAATGGCCACATCGGTGTTGGCGATTTTGATTTGTCGGTTGTTTTCGATGCCGAGTTTTAGCGCTTCCTCTAATGTTATGCTGCGGACATTTGCTAAAGTGTCATTCTGGCCGTATCCGGTTTCCATGCCGCATAAGGCAACCATCAGTAGCACAAAAGCATGTTTAAAGCGTGGTAAGAGGGTACTAGTTATCAATTCTTTTACTTTTTAAAATATTAATAACAAATCGCTTTCAGGAATCACAATAAAAACACGGGGAACTGTGTTAATATCCTGGTTATCAAATATAAATAATTTAACAATAAAAACCTTCTGTTACTTGTTAAAATTGATTGCGGATGTCGTTAGGCAGTCAGAAATTGCTTTTGAACGGAAAAACAGCAAACAAATGGCTTTCAGTGGTTTAAAAAGAATTGGATCAGGTGTTTTTTTGAGCTTGCGATTTTAATAATTCCGAATAAAAGGCATATTGGGTCAACAGTCAAAGTAAGTAGAGTTCAAGCTTATCGTTAAACCCTTCAATCCAAAAATAAAAAAACACTATCTTTACGCACAAAATCTAATTAAGAACCAGTAGTCTCGTCAAAAAAAGAGACGATCAAGATATATTCAAATATGGCATGTAACAGTTGTTCCACTTCCGACGGTAGCGCACCGAAGGGGTGTAAAAATAATGGGACTTGCGGCACCGATAGCTGCAACAAATTAACTGTATTCGATTGGCTTTCCAATATGTCGCTTCCCGGAGGACAGGAGGTTTTCGACTGCGTTGAGGTTCGTTTTAAAAACGGACGAAAAGAATTTTACCGCAATCCTGAAAAATTAACGTTAAGTATCGGAGATATCGTGGCTACGGAGTCTTCTCCCGGTCATGACGTTGGAATTGTGACCCTCACAGGGGAACTGGTAAAAGTACAAATGAAGAAAAAGGGAGTGAACCACGAAGGTGAAGTTCCTAAAATATACAGAAAGGCATCCCAAAAAGATATCGATATCTGGAGTGATGCAAGGGATAAGGAAGAACCCATGAAAGTTCGCGCACGTGAATTGGCAATCGCCTTAAAACTGGAAATGAAGATCTCCGATATTGAATTTCAGGGCGACGGTTCAAAAGCGACTTTCTATTACACGGCAAACGACCGTGTCGATTTCCGTCAGCTGATCAAGGATTTCGCTAAGGAATTCAGTACGAGAATTGAGATGAAACAGGTCGGTTTCCGTCAGGAAGCAGCCCGTTTGGGCGGAATTGGTTCGTGCGGGCGCGAATTGTGCTGTTCTACGTGGCTTACCGATTTCCGAAGCGTAAATACATCGGCGGCGCGTTATCAGCAATTGTCATTGAATCCGCAAAAACTGGCGGGTCAGTGTGGTAAGTTAAAATGTTGTCTGAATTATGAACTGGATACGTATCTGGACGCCTTGAAAGACTTTCCGGATATGGAAACCAAGTTATATACTGAAAAAGGCGATGCGCTTTGTCAGAAGGTAGACATCTTCAAAGGATTAATGTGGTTTGCCTATACCAATAATTTTGCCCAATGGCACGTTTTAAAGGTAGAGCAGGTGCGAGAAATCGTAGCCTTAAACAAAGAAAAAAAACGTATCGCAGCCATAGAGGACTATACCGTGGAAACCGTTGTTGAAGAAGAGAAAAACTTCCAAAATGCAGTTGGACAGGATAGTTTGACCCGTTTTGATCAGCCTAAGAAAAAGAAACGTCCGAACAAAAAACGCTCTACTGCTGAGGCAGAAAAATCAAAAAGTTCGGGTGAACGACAAAACAAAGCGGCGGGACAAGGACAAGGCGGACAGAGCAAAACAGCTCCTGAAGGACAAAGCGGACAGAAAAAAACTGCTTCGGAAGGACAGGGTGGGCAAAACAAACCTGCTTCGGAAGGACAGCCAAAAAATAATAATCGCAGACATCGACCAAATAGAAACAAACCATCGAACAATAAAAATGATTCAAAACAATAAATTATTAATTTTTGGATTGGCCTTGTCATTATCGCTCTTTTCCTGCGATAAAAAAAGGGTTTTTGATGAATACCGTGAAATTGACGGTTCCTGGCATAAAAAACAAAAAGTGTCGTTTACTTTTGAACAGAAGGATACGATTCAGGATTACAATATGTTTGTAAACATCAGAAATAACAGTGATTATCCTTACAGTAATCTGTTCCTGATTGTTTCCATGCTGCAGCCTGACGGACGCACCAAAGTAGATACCTTGGAATACCAAATGGCGAATCCGGACGGTACACTGATGGGTGAAGGGTTTTCTGATGTAAAAGAAAACAAACTTTGGTACAAGGAAAACACTAAGTTCTCCAAGCCGGGAAAATATGTGGTCAGTATCCAGCAGGCAGTGCGCGAAACCGGAAAGGTAGCCGGAGTAGAGCAGCTGCAAGGTATTTCGGAAGTAGGTTTTAGAATAGAAAAAACGAATTAAAATGGCTCAGATCAATAATAAAAAAGAAGATTTTTCTCCATACGTAAAGAAATTCTGGAAACTGTTTTTTTACTGTTTTGGAGGCGTGATTTTATTTTTCCTTTTTGCATCGTGGGGACTTTTCGGATCGATGCCTTCGTTTGACGAACTGGAAAATCCAAATTCCAATGTAGCGACGGAAATCATTTCTTCCGACGGAGTGACCATTGGTAAATTTTACCTTGAAAACAGAACACCGGTTAAATTTGCCGAATTACCGGATCATTTGGTGAAGGCCTTGGTGGCTACGGAAGACGAGCGTTTTTACGAACATTCCGGTATCGACACCAAAGGTACGCTACGTGCTATGCTGAGCCTTGGAAGAAGCGGCGGAGCGAGTACATTAACCCAACAGTTGGCTAAAAATCTTTTCCACGGAGAAGGGTCTAAATTCCTTCCTTTCCGTATTATTCAGAAAGCAAAGGAGTGGATCATTGCAACCAAACTGGAAAGACAATATACCAAACAGGAAATCATTGCTCACTATTTAAATACGGTTGATTTCGTAAATACGGCTGTGGGAATCCGTTCGGCTTCCAAAGTATATTTCGGGAAAGAACCAAAAGACCTTACCGTAGATGAAGCGGCAATGTTTGTGGGAATGTTGAAAAACCCATCGTTGTTCAATCCGGTGCGTCGTCTTAAGAAAGTAACCGACCGACGCAATGTGGTGTTGCATCAAATGGAGAAAAATAAATTCTTAACCAAGGAACGTAAAGAATTTTACCAGTCACAGCCTATCGTTTTAAAATTTACTCCGGAAAGTCATATTGAAGGAAGCGCTACGTATTTCAGAGAATACCTGCGTGATTTCATGAAAAAATGGGTGAAAGATAATCCGAAAAAAGACGGTGACGGGGAATATGATATTTACCGTGACGGTTTGAAAATCTACACCACAATCGATTCCAGAATGCAGCAATATGCAGAGGAAGCGGCTGCGGAACACTTAGCGAACCTGCAACAGGAATTTAATAAAAGACAGAAAGATAATCCAAATGCCCCTTTCGTTGGGATTACCGCGGAAGAAACAAAATCGATCATGGAACGTTCCATGAAAAATACGGAGCGTTGGCGCATCATGAGTGAAAAAGGTTTTGATGAGAAAAAGATCATAAAATCGTTCGAAGTTCCGACAAAAATGCAAATCTTTACCTGGAAAGGAGAAAAAGATACGCTGTTAACACCTCGTGATTCCATCTTATATTACAAACATTTCCTTCAGACAGGGATGATGGCGATGGAGCCGCAGACCGGTCATGTTAAAGCTTGGGTCGGAGGAATCAATTACAAGCATTTCCAATACGATCACGTCGCACAGGGGGCAAGACAGGTAGGTTCTACTTTCAAACCGTTTTTGTACGCCACGGTTATTGAACAGTTGAAGATGTCACCATGTGATTCCATTATGGATTCGCCATTCACAATGCCAAAAGGGCGTTACAATATCGATGCAGACTGGACACCTAAAAACTCAACAGGTAATTACCGGGGAATGGTGAATCTGAAATCGGCTTTAGCCAATTCCATCAACACGGTTTCAGCAAAACTTATTGACAAAGTAGGTCCTGAAGCGGTAGTAGATATGACTAAGAAATTGGGAGTTACTTCCGATATCCCGGTTCAGCCTTCCATTGCCTTGGGAGCAGTTGATATTACCGTGGAACAGATGGTAGCAGCTTTCAGTACATTTGCCAACCAGGGAGTTTATATGAAACCTCAGGTAATTGCGAAAATTGTAGATAAAAACGGTGTGGTTTTATACGAACCGACACCTGAATCTAAAGACGTAATGAGTAAAGACATTGCTTATACCATGATCAAGTTGATGGAAGGAGTTACCGAATACGGAACGGGTTCCCGTTTACGTTGGGGAAGCGCTCCGGAATCGGCGAGAGTGACCGGTGTTCCTTATAATTTGAGAAACCCGATTGCCGGTAAAACGGGAACTTCGCAAAACAATTCCGACGGATGGTTTATTGGTATGGTGCCGAATTTATGTGCGGGAGTATGGGTCGGAAATGAAGACCGATCAGCGCACTTCGAACAGACCAATATGGGACAGGGAGCTACCATGGCTTTACCTATTTGGGGGATTTTTATGAAAAAATGTTATGAAGATGAGACACTGAATATTTCTCAAAAACCGTTTGAAAAACCGGAAAATTTCTCGATCAAGGTAGATTGTTATACGCCTAGAAAAGCCGTAGTGGACAGTCTCGCCGTCGAGGAAGAGACACAAACCGAGGAATTCGATTTCTAAATAGAAAACGCCTTTTAAAAAAGGCGTTTTTTTTATACTTTTAAGGCCAAAATTAAACAAACGCAATTACCATATGATTAATAAAAAAGTAGGTAATGTTCAGGAGGCATTACACGATATAAATGACGGGCAAACCATCATGTTGGGTGGTTTCGGACTTTGCGGAATCCCCGAGAACAGTATTGCCGAACTTGTCCGAAAAGATGTAAAAGAATTAACCTGTATTTCCAATAATGCAGGCGTTGATGATTTCGGATTGGGATTGTTGTTACAGAAACGTCAGATCAATAAAATGATTTCTTCTTATGTGGGTGAGAATGCCGAATTCGAACGCCAGATGTTAAGCGGCGAATTGGACGTGGAATTGACTCCGCAAGGAACCCTAGCCGAAAAATGCCGTGCGGCTCAAGCTGGAATTCCTGCTTTTTTCACACCGGCAGGTTATGGTACCGAAGTGGCTGAAGGAAAAGAAGTACGTGAGTTTAATGGTAAAATGCACGTGATGGAATTGGCATATAAAGCCGATTTCTCGATCGTAAAAGCCTGGAAAGGCGATGAAGCCGGAAACCTTATTTTCAAAGGGACGGCCAGAAATTTCAACAGTTGCATGGCGGGTGCCGGAAAAATCACTATTGCTGAAGTAGAAGAATTAGTGCCGGCAGGAACTTTAGATCCGAACCAAATCCACATTCCGGGAATCATGGTGCAACGCATCTTCCAGGGAGAGAAATTTGAAAAACGAATTGAACAACGTACAACCCGTAAAAGAGAAGAATAACCATGGCTTTAGATAAAAATCAGATTGCAAAACGTATTGCGAAGGAAGTAAAAGACCGTTACTTTGTAAACTTAGGAATCGGTATACCAACTTTGGTTGCGAATTATGTACGTCATGATATTTCTGTTGAATTCCAAAGTGAGAACGGAGTATTGGGTATGGGACCATTCCCATTTGAAGGGGAAGAAGATGCGGACATCATCAACGCCGGAAAACAAACCATCACCACATTACCGGGAGCCAGTTTCTTTGATTCGGCCTTCAGTTTTGGGATGATCCGTGCGCAGAAAGTCGACTTAACGATTTTAGGAGCAATGGAAGTTTCAGAAAACGGAGACATTGCGAATTGGAAAATTCCGGGCAAAATGGTAAAAGGTATGGGAGGCGCCATGGATTTGGTAGCTTCTGCAGAAAATATCATCGTGGCCATGATGCACGTAAATAAAGCAGGTGAATCCAAAATCCTTAAAAAGTGTACTTTACCTTTAACAGGAGTTGGATGTGTGAAAAAAGTAGTGACCGAATTGGCCGTTATGGAAGTTACGCCAAAAGGATTCAAACTTCTTGAAAGAGCGCCCGGCGTTTCTGTGGAAGAGATCATCAAGGCTACCGAAGCCGAATTAATCATTGAGGGAGATGTTCCTGAAATGATAATTGATTAATAACATTATAAAAAAAAGATATTATGAAAGATGGATTAATGACGTATGAATTTGCGGATGGATATTTGAACATTGGCGATTATGTCCAGAGTATTGCTGCAAAACAGTTTTTAAACGATAAGAGCAATTTTATTTATGTGGACAGGGAGCATCTGAATAGCTATGCCGGTGAAGAGATGAAACTGATCATGAATGGTTGGTTCTTAATGACACCCGAAAACTTTCCGCCGTCAGATAAAATCAAACCGGTCATAGTATCGCATCATATTAACGTAACGGTTCAGGAAATTTTTGCCAAAAACCAAGCGGTAATTGACTTTTATAAAGCTAACGAGCCAGTAGGCTGCCGTGATTTCTTTACGATGGATTTCTTAAAGGGATTAGGTATTGAAGCTTTTTATACAGGATGTCTGACCTTAACAATCGGAGATACTTTTAAGTCAGAAGAAAAGTCAGACAAGATCTATTTTGTGGATCCGAGATACAGAAAGGAACGCTTTAAGAAGAACAGACTTAAAAATATCGGCCTGTTACTAACTAAGTTTTCCACTATTAATGCCATCCGAAAAAAATTCAAAAAGAAAGGGGATTGGGAAAGCTGGTGGAAAACAATGGAATTCTATAAATCCTATTCACAGATTTTTGATGATAACGTACTTATAAATGCGGAGTATATAAAGCATTTCATTCCGGCAAGTCAATTTAAGAACGAGGATGAAATTTTTGCTTACGGTGAAGATCTGTTGCGACAGTATGCCAAGGCGAATTTTGTGGTTACCTCGAGAATCCATTGTGCCTTACCGAGTTTATCCATGGGTACACCGATGCTATATGTTGATATTCCGGATGACGGTGAGGTGAGTTACTGCCGTTTGAACGGTATCAAGGAATATTTCCATGTAGTAGAAAATCACAAAGGAATTCTAACTACCGACCTACTTCAAAAAGGCGAAAAATTTAAATGGAACAGCAAGTTCGAAAACAAGAAAACCTTTATTCCTGTAAAGGAAAACATAGCTAAGCTCGTGAAGGAAAAAATGGGTCAGGTTAAAACAGAGCAGGCATAAATTATGAGTTATCCGAAAGTAATATTAAAACCGGGAAAGGAAAAATCAGTGCAACGCCGTCACCCTTGGGTGTTCAGCGGCGCTGTTTATGGTGTGAGCCAGGAATTGAAGGACGGGGAAATGGTGGATGTAGTGGATTCCAAAAACAACCATCTGGCAACCGGCTATTTCAGTGACCGTGGCAGTATTGTGGTGCGAATTCTGACTTTCGGAGACGAGACATTTACCGAAAATTACTGGGCCGACCGTTTGAAGAACGCCTGGGAATTGCGAATGAAATTAGTAGATCTGAATGTTACCAATGCCTTCCGTCTGATTCACGGGGAAGGCGACGGTATTCCGGGTCTGATTATCGATTATTATGATAAGAACTGGGTTTTGCAAGCACATTCGACCGGAATTTTTAATGAGATCGGAAAAGTTGCCGATGCCATAAAATCAAATTTCAAAGAATACTGCGAAACCATTTATTGCAAAAGCAGTGGTACCTTACCGCAAACCGGCAGGGATTTTTTCCTCTTGGGAGATACACCGGAAACCACAGCTAAAGAAAACAATATTCTGTTTGCCGTAAACTGGGTGGAGGGACAAAAAACCGGTTTCTTTCTGGATCAGCGCGATAACCGAAAATTATTGGGACAATATGCTAAAGGGAAACGCGTGTTGAACACGTTCTGTTATACCGGAGGTTTTTCTGTGTATGCGATGAGTGCAGGAGCTGAGTTAGTTACTTCTGTGGATATTTCGGAAAAAGCAGTGGCTTTGGCAGAAAAAAACATGGAACTGAACCATGACGATTGCAACCACGAAGCAGTAGCGTCAGACGTTTTTACGTTCATGAAAGAGCATACCAAGCAATACGACTTGATTGTTTTGGATCCGCCGGCATTCGCGAAAAGCATCAAAAGCAAGCATACCGCAACCCAAGCTTACAAACGTTTGAATATCGCCGGTATGAAAGCCTTGGCACCGAAAGGGATTTTATTCACGTTCTCCTGCTCTCAGGTAATCGATGATGTTTTGTTTTATAATACGGTTGCTGCAGCGGCTATTGAAAGCGGCAGGAATATCCGAGTATTGCACAAATTATCGCAAGGACCGGATCATCCCACCAATATTTACCATCCCGAAGGTCATTACTTAAAAGGATTGGTTTTGTATATCGAATAAATTCCAGTTTGAAATAATTGAAAGAAAAGTTTCGGATGATAACAACAAATCAATATTTAGAGAAATATCCGATTCTGAAAGAAAGTGAAAAACTGATTGTAGGCACCATTCATCCGCACAATCACGCCGATTTCGAAATTCCTTTTTTCTACGGAAATGTGACCAGCATCTGGAGAATTCTGAGTGACGCATTTCCGGATGATATTCCGAAACCGTTGACACTCGAAGGGATATTGTCTTTTCTGAAGAAGAAAAAGATAGCCGTAAGTGACACCATCGTAAGATGCGAAAGAACTAAGCCGACGGCCTTTGATAATGATTTAATTCCATTGGAACTCAATACCCGAATCATCGGGGACATTAGGAATTCGAACATAACGGAGATAATGTTCACAAGCGGTTTTCAGAAAAACGCTGCTTTTTGGCTCTTCTATACGAAGATATTGGGAAAGAAAATCACAGCGGAAATCCGGCACAACAGAGAAGTCATGGAAGAAAACGCTTTTGGACGTCCGGTTAAATTAACGGTTCTGTATTCGCCGTCGGGAAGTTCAAACATCGGGCTTTCAAAGTCGAAAGTGTTTTTGGAAAATAAGGAGAAGTATGAAAAATCAAAACGACCGGTGCATGATTTCAGAGTTGATTATTACCGCGAAATGTTTGACAAAAAATAAAACCCGCTTCAACTACTGAAGCGGGTTTTCTATTTTCTATTCTCTTTTTTCTATCTTCTTTAAGATTACAGATTCTCAAAAAAGTCATTCCCTTTGTCATCCGTAATGATAAACGCTGGGAAATCTTTAATCGTGATTTTACGAACCGCTTCCATGCCTAATTCTTCGAAGTCGACCACTTCAACGGAAAGGATGTTTTCTTTGGCTAAAATCGCAGCAGGGCCACCAATCGAACCTAAATAGAAACCGCCGTATTTATTACAGGCATTGGTTACATCTTTGGAACGGTTTCCTTTGGCCAACATGATCATGCTTCCGCCATTCTTCTGGAATTCATCCACATACACGTCCATACGTCCGGCTGTGGTTGGTCCGAAACTTCCTGATGGCATTCCTTCCGGAGTTTTTGCAGGACCAGCGTAATAGATTGGGTGGTTTTTGAAATATTCCGGCATTGGTTTTCCGGCATCCAGTAGTTCTTTGATTTTAGCATGAGCGATATCACGTGCCACAATCAACGTTCCGTTCAGTTTCAAACGGGTTTTGATTGGGTATTTGGATAATTCTGCCAAAACTTCTGACATTGGTCGGTTCAAATCGATTTCAATCGGATCTTCCAAATGCGGTGCCGTTTCCGGTAAGAACTGTTTCGGATTCACTTCCAACTGCTCTACGAAAATACCGTCTTTGGTAATCTTTCCTTTGATGTTTCTGTCCGCCGAACAGGAAACACCCATTCCAACCGGACATGAGGCAGCGTGACGCGGTAAACGGATCACACGCACATCATGCGTTAAATATTTTCCGCCGAACTGCGCTCCGATATGGCTTTCTTCACAGATTTTCTGTACGCGTTTTTCCCACTCCAGATCACGGAACGCCTGACCGGCCATATTTCCGCTGGTTGGTAAATTGTCGAAATATCCCGCGGATGCTTTTTTCACGGCAGCAAGATTCGCTTCCGCAGAAGTTCCTCCAATCACGATCGCTAAGTGGTAGGGAGGACAAGCCGAAGTTCCCAAATCCATGATACGCTCGCGAACGAACTCATCTAAGGATTTTTCGTTTAATAGTGATTTTGTTTTTTGGTATAAGAAGGTCTTGTTAGCTGATCCTCCTCCTTTAGCCAGGAACAGGAATTCATATGAATTTCCTTTTTTAGCATAAATATCGATCTGCGCCGGAAGGTTTGAACCGGAGTTCTTTTCTTCAAACATCGAAATAGGAACAATCTGTGAGTAGCGTAAATTTCTTTTTTCGTAAGTGTTGAAAATCCCTTTTGACAACCATTCGCCGTCATCAGCTCCGGTATAAATATTTTCCCCTTTTTTAGCCATTACGATAGCTGTTCCGGTGTCTTGGCACGAAGGCAATTGTCCGTCCACGGCCACCACAGCATTTTGCAATAAGTTATAGGCCACGAAACGATCGTTATCGGTCGCTTCAGGATCTTCGATAATGTTTCTTAATTTTTGTAAATGCGACGAACGCAGCATGAACGAAACATCGGTCATCGCTTCTTCGGCTAATAATTCCAACCCTTTCGGATCTACCGTTAAGATTTCTCGGTCGCCCAATTGTTCTACTTTAACGTAGTCGGAAGTAATTTTTCGGTATTGCGTATCGTCTTTTTGAATCGGATACGGGTCTTGATATATAAAATCCATTATAACAGTAATTTTAAGGAGCGTAAATATAAGGAATATTGGGGGAATGGAAAACGGATTCTAGTTGTTTTCCTGCAAGGTTTTTGAAACCTTGTAGGTATTCCTTAGGTTACTCCAAAGCAAATTTTTCAGTTAAAAAATCATTTTTTTGATTATGACAAAATATAAAATTCTCTCTGTTTTCAAATAATATAAGGGCATCAACTCTTTTTATCTTTGTTTCATTATCGGATAAAAAAGCGTTGTAGGATGAGAATCTGTAGTTTTCAAAAGGAATATCCAAATGGTGTTTTGGATTTAAATGAACATAAAGAATTAGCTGCCTTAAGTAAGTTTCATCAGATAATTTAATCCTTTTAAAGTGTTTCTCAAACAAACTTCCAGTTCGTTGGTTCTGCTTGTTAAAAGCTTTTGCATAGGCATTAAAAAAATTAGAAAAAGCCTGGGTCACGACTTTTTCATCATCATTTACTTTTATGACTAAATGGAAATGATTGTCCATAAGACAATAAGCAAATATGTCAATCCCACTGATTAAATATTTTGAAAGTAGCTTTAGAAAATAAATTTTGTTTTCGTCTGACAGAAAAATGCTTTCGCTATTAATTCCCCTGTTGTAAATGTGATAATAACAATCCTTTTCTAAAATTTCTAACTTCATGTTTGGAATTTTTTTTAGAATAATGAATACCTACAAGGTTTTGAAAACCTTGCAGGAAGCGATTAAAAAAACAAGCTCGCTACCATAATCGCCGTAACCACACAGATCAAATCCACCAACAGCATCGTTCCTAAAGCGTACCGGGTATTTTTTATATTGATCGAACCGAAGTAAACTGCAATCACATAAAAAGTACTTTCGGCACTGCATTGAAAAATACTGCTTAATCTTCCGGTTAAGGAATCGGCTCCAAAAGTATTCATCGAATCAATCAAAAAACCTCGGGAACCCGCAGAACTAAAGGGTCTAAGCAATGCCACCGGTAAAGCATCTGTGATTTCTTTGCTTACGCCCATATTGGAGAAAACAAACGCTATCCCGTTGCTGATAATTTCAAAGAATCCGCTGTTTCGGAATACAGAAATGGCAACCAACATTCCCAAAACATAAGGAAAAATCGTAACTCCGGTTTTAATTCCATTATTGGCTCCTGTTACAAAAGCCTCAAAGACGGTTGTGCCGGCCTCGGTAAATTTCGTTTCCTTAGCGAATGAAAAAATCAGTACAAAAGCAATAATACCAACCAATATCAACCCTGAAAGATTGGAAGTGAAATAGTTTTTGCCAATTAAATCCAAATGATTTACATACATTAATAAACCAACTATTGCAGCAATTAACACCATTAAAGACACCACTAAAGAAGCGCTCTTGAAATTAATTTTTTGTTTGACTCCAACAATTAAAAAAGCAGCTATCGTACCGATGAAAGAAGTGATAATACACGGCAGCATGACATCGGCCGGATTGCTGGCATTTGCAGCAGCGCGATAACCAATAATAGAAGTAGCGATTAATGTTAGCCCTGAAGCGTGCAAACACATAAACATAATTTGCGCATCGCTGGCTTTGTCTTTATCCGGATTGATGGTTTGTAAACTTTCCATGGCTTTTAACCCAAAGGGAGTGGCTGCAGAATCCAATCCGAGGAAATTAGCAGCAAAGTTTAAAGTCATATAGGAAATAGACGGGTGGTTTTTTGGAATACTGGGAAACACTTTAACAAACACGGGACTTAATACTTTAGCTAATCTTCCGGAAGCACCGGAAATAATTAAAAGTTCCATTAATCCGCAGAAAAATGCCAAATAGGCAATAAGCGGAAGAACCAAATCCATTATTGTGGTTTTGCACGTTGGCAATAATCCATCCGATTTTTGCACACCGCTGTAAATTTTCACCGTTTGGTTTTTGTAAACGTAGGTGGTATCCGGATCGCTTTCTTTTTTATTGATTATGATGATATTCTCCGGCGCTTTTTCAATACTGTCTTTGATAAAAGCAGGGACTTCTTTCAGGTATTTTTCTGAGATCAAAAGAGGTTCGTCTTTCTTTCCGTTCAGTACATAATCGATGGAATAACTGTTTCCGGAAAATAAACTGATGACAATAAAAGCAATTGAAGAAATAAAAATGGCGAGCCAGAATCTGCTTAATACCATGAGATTTGAATTTTAAATTACAGGCTAAAAATACACAATATATCGTATCTCTTTTTTAAATTTTGTTTTACCTTTCAGAGTTTCCCTTTCTGTCCAATTTCCAAAGGAATCATATTTACAGGTAACAGTATATTGTCCCTCAATATTTTCATCTTCAAACATTTCCCGTTCCCAGTTGAAATATCTGATATGATCGGGATACATGTCGCGGCTGTTTTTTATTGCGTAGTCGGTATATCCTGTCATGTTTCCCTTTTCGTCGTAGTCGAATTCCTTTCCTTCATTACGCATTAGGTCAAGCGTCATGACCCGTTTCCCCATGTTGTTATATTTTGTGATGTAAGTTTGATTTAAATCATAACGCAGATTTTCAATGCTGACGTTTTTGAGACCGGAGAAATAGGCTTCACCATCTTCATTTATCTCATCCCTTCCATTTTGCAGCGTATCAACATGACCTTCATATTCAATGGATTTGTATAGCTTGTTGTCGTGGTCGTATTCTAAAACTTCATAATATTGGATGCGACCCGCAAATTGTTTTACGTACTTTCCTTCTTTATAGTATGCGGTTTTTGAGATCTTGTTGTTGTTTTTATCGTACGCGTATTGGTATCCTTTTTCCTTTTCGGTAGGGATTTTATAAGTAGCTGTCTTTTTACGGTTTGTTTTGGTTTCGTCGAATTCCCACTCACCAGCGGCTATAGGTTCTCCATTTATATCATACTCAGTAAATACGTTTCTTGTTCTGTTGAAAATCTCTGTTGTTTCCACATAGGTCTCTTTTATTTTTTTGGTGCTGTTTTGTGAATTGCTGAAAGTGGCCAGAAGTAAAAGCGCAAGAAGAAAACTGTTTTTCATAGGCTAATTTTTGAACAGGTAGTTTTGCCAAAGGGCAGGATCGTATGCGATTTCACCAAACAGATATTCTAACGGTTGGTTGTCCTCTTTCTTTTTTGAAAAATAATGTTTTCCTGCATAAATACCTAAATGCAGCTTACCGCGTGTTTCATAAAAGATACCTCTGTAATTATATCCGTCTTTTGTTTTACCATTAAAATCACTGACAAATTTATAGCGTTCACCTTCTAAAACTTCTGATAAAATATCTTTGTTCACTCCATTGGTGTTTTTTATTTTTTTCATGGATTTTAAAAACTGCGTAGACGTGTATTTTTTTTCAATATACTCCCTGAAAGCATAATGGAGGTAATAATTCTTTGCTTCCTGGTATTTTTTTGGAGACCTGGTGTTTTTAAATTCGATATCAATTTTGTTGGAAATCAGGGTAATTGGAGTAATTCCGAATTTCTTCAGATCATTTTCCTTGCCGAAAAAATCACTTTCCGAAGCTTCGATGCGGTAAATGAAATAAACTTTCAGCGACGCATCATCGAGGAGGTTGAACCACAAAGAAAGACCTCTGTTTCTGTAAAGATGTCCTATTTCTATAGTTTCTCCCGGTTTTATCGTTATGATATAATTTTCAACTTTTGAAACGAAATAATCAATTTGGGGTACTTTAGGATCTTTAAATTTTTTCCATTTTCCGTCAACAAATGTTTCCGCTACAAATTCAATTGCTGGTGCTCCGACGTTCATAAAGCTATATTCATTAGACTTTAAAAATGGGGCGGGCTTAGTGCCATTGTTTTTTACACTAAGGGTGTAGTCGATTTCCCATGCGGAATCCTCATTTTTTACCGCAATCAACTCTAAATTGTTTGGGGCGGCAAAAGCAGTAAATCCTAACAGGCAAAAGCAGAAAAGTATAAATTTCATAGTATGATTGGGATCTGATTATACATGAATAATCTCCTCTTCAATAAGCAAATCTTCTCGTCGCAACCGCAACAATACCTGTGCTACGGCAATCACATCTTTCTCGCAATAAGTGATGATGCGGTCGATGTCTTTTTCGACGTAAAACGTATGCGCTACTTCGCTGCCATCGATATCGTCTTTGGGTGAGGGAATGCCTAGGACATTCGTTAATAACTTCAATGAAGTAAAGGTTTTGTAATCGCCGAATTTCCATAGTTCCATTGTGTCCAGATGCGGAATTTCCCATGGCTTTTTACCGAATAAATTCAGTTTCAACGGAATGGCAAGCTGATGGATGATCATGCGTCGTGCAATGAAGGGGAAGTCGAATTCCTTCGCATTATGTCCGCACAAAATATGCTGTGGCTGACTAAAATGATTGTTGAGCAGGTTGCTGAAATCTTTCAGGATTTTGACTTCCTCGCCAAAAAACGAAGTTACCCGAAAATGACGGATGTCGCCTTTCAAGGTAAAATAGCCTACTGAAATACAGATGATTTTTCCGAATTCGGCCCAAATACCGGCGCGTTCGTAAAATTCTTCAGCGGTAAAATCGTCTTTGCGCTGGTATTTTGTTTTTTGGTCGAAAAGCGATTGTTTCGTTTCGTCCAGACTACCGAAATGCTCTTGTTCCGGAACGGTTTCGATGTCTAAAAAGAGAATATTTTCGAGGTTAACTTTCTCAATCATGTGGAATGGTTTGTATTCGATTCATTTGGCTTATATCAGAAAATTATTACAAATAAAAGAATTATTTTCTTTTCTCCAACATTTTATAGGCTTCATTTAAATAAACATACAAGTCATTGCTGTGCGGATCGGTTTCAGTTTGTAATCCCTTGACGTGACCTAAGCGAACAATAATTACATTGTCTTGCGGAACCACGATCACGAATTGCCCCAAGTGGCCTCGCATGTAAAACAATTGCTTGCCGTTGATGTTGTGCAACCAGAATCCGTATCCATACTGCGGACTGTTGGCAAAACGAGGTTTTATGGATTTAGCAACAAAGGCGCTGTCCAGAATTTGTTTTCCGTTCCATTTTCCGAAGTCCCTGTATAATTTTCCGAAGCGCGCAAAATCCCTGGCGTTGCTGGCGATACAACAATAGGCTTTTTCGATGCCGTCGCCATTGTGGTCCAATTGCCATAGCGCATCGTTTTCTGCGCCCATCGGCTGCCAGAAGTTTTTAGAAACATAATCCGAGACATGTTCTCCGGTTGCTTTTTCGATGCACATTGCCAGTAATTCGGTGGCACCGCTCAAATATTTAAAGGATTGACCCGGTTTTTCGTTGATGTCCAAACCTAAGATCACTTTTTTCAGATCATTGTCGAAATACGCGCGGGTTACAATTGAAAACGGGCTGTAGTATTTCTCATCCCAGCTCAATCCGGAAGCCATTGACGATAAATCACCCACGGTTACTTCTTTGGCGTATTTTCCCTTTAGTTCCGGGAAAAAATCGGCTACTTTCTGATCCAGACTTTTGATTTTTCCGTCCATGATGGCTTTGCCCAAAGCGGCGGAAATCACACTTTTCGCCATGGAAAATGAATTCGATTTGGAATTTTTTCCGTAGCCATCAAAATAACTTTCGTGCCAGATACTGTCGTTTTTGATGATAAGATAGGCCACGGTTCCCAACGCTTTATGTTCTTTGTTCAGTGTTTCGGTAGCGGGAACGGAATTGTAATCTTTCGCAATGGCCCACGGTTGTGCCGTTCCTTTTTTGATTTCGCGGTTCGGGAAATGGGTATAATCATCCAAAAAAGCTGTCGTATGACCTCTGAAATAAATGGTTCGTACCGCGCGAAGTATATAATCGACATCAAAAATGTACATCAAAAGAACAATGGTTGCCAAAATGATCACCGTCCATTTTAGGAAGCTTTTCAGAAATTTCATGGTTTAGGGTTTTCCGTGTTTATACGAATTTAAGCAAAATCGGGATATTTTTTTTATTTTTTTGGAGGGAAAGGTTTGGGCGTTTTTGCGATCCCTATTCCCGCTGTCCGTTGCAATCTTTTTCGTTTTCAAAAAAAACGAAAAAGGATTTCCACTACCATCGGGGCTATACGGGTTTTCATAGTTTTTTTGGAACTTAGAAAAGGCTTTGTTGGGCGGAAGGACACTCATGTTCCAACAGCCATTTCTTGCGCCAAAGCCCGCCGGCATAACCGGTAAGCGAACCATCAGAACCGATGACTCTGTGACAGGGAACCACAATCCACAACGGGTTTTTTCCATTGGCGGAAGCTACTGCGCGAATAGCTTTGACATCGCCCAGTTTTTTGCTCAGATCCATGTAAGAAGTGGTTTTACCAAACGGAATTTCCAATAAGGCTTTCCAGACTTTCTGTTGAAAATCGGTGCCCTTCGGATTTAAAGTGAAAGTGAATTCGGTGCGTTTTCCGTTAAAATACTCCTGAAGTTGCTGAACTGCCTGTTTCAATGTATTTGGAATTTCTTCAGAGACTTCCCCTTCAGACAAAACTGAAATTACGGCAATACCGTTTTCATCACCCTGAATTTTGGTAATGCCCAACGGAGAATGTATGAAAACGGTATCCATGCGATAAAAGTAATGAATTAATCGCCGGCTTCCAATTCGAAAATATCGTTGACCGGTTTTTCAAACAATCTGGAAATCTTCAAAGCCAATACGGTCGATGGAACATATTTTCCGGCTTCGATCGCGTTGATGGTCTGTCGGCTTACCCCGATTTTTTCTGCCAGCTCGGCCTGGGTGATATTGGCGATGGCGCGTTGTACTTTTACGTTATTCTTCATCGCAATTTGTTTTTCTAATTTGATACATTTTCCAATTAAATCGGATAATGAAAAACAATAAATGGGTGAAAATAGCAAATAGTAATACAGTGAGAAATGAAGTTCCGTACACGAACCATGTACAAAGTAAAAATACTGTATAATTGAAATATGTTGCCCACACTAAACTCTCTAATCGTACTTTTTCGGTCATTTCATCTTCTACTTTTTCTTTGCTGAAAGCATATATTAATCCGGATAATATGAAAATGGTCATCGTTATTTCATCAATGATATTGTTTTCAATAAAAGAAAATGATTTTTTCTGCCCCATGATCCCGGTTTCGATAAACGCAAATACAGTTGTTTTTAGTTCGAATGTTTCAAATAAAATGCCATCATCAGTTAATACATCTGTCATGAGTAGGAAAGCTGTAATAATAAATATAACACAACTTATAAATTTAAATCGATGCGGGAATAAATATGTCAGTTTCATAATAAATGATTTTAAATTCAAAGCAAATGTAAAACATAATTTCCAAAAAGACAAGTATTCTTTACATTTTGTCAAATAAAAATGTCCTCAAAAGAGGACAGGTGTTTTATTTTGCCAAACTTAAAATGTAGGTTTCCAGACCTTTACGCTCTTCATCCGTCATTTTTTTTGTGTTCGGAAAGTTGGTTTTCATTACGCTGTATTGCGAAGGATCTACTATCGGGCCGTGTTTCTCGGTTAAGAAATCCGGAATGCTGGCGCCTTTTTCTTTATAGATTGTCGCAATCTTCCTCATAGGCGGACCCACGAGTTTTTCATCAATTTTGTGGCAGGTGTGGCATAACCCTCTGCCTTCAAAAATTTCCTTGCCCAATTCAAAAGAAACTTCTTCATCCGATTTTTTTACTTCCGGATACAGCGATTCTTCTTTTTCTTCCTTTTCTTCCTTTTTTTCTTTGCCACAAGACACCAACGCGTTTGAACTGACTAAAAAAACTAATATCAAGAAAGAAAAACTGCGTACTTTCTTTTTCATTTTTTAAACTTTTTAAACGTTAGCAACGTCTTTCAAAGTTAAGAAAAATCCTTGTAAATCAGAGATTTAGAATCTTATTTGTTCAATAAGATTGCCGCCTCTTTGGCGAAATAGGTGGAGATTAAACTCGCGCCGGCACGTTTGATACACATCAGTTGCTCCATCATGATTTTATCGTTATCCAGCCAACCTCTTTCCGCTGCCGCTTTGATCATCGCATATTCACCCGACACGTGAAAAACAGTCACCGGAACAGTCACCGCATTTTTTACTTCACGGACAATATCCAGATAGGCGATTCCCGGTTTTACCATCACCATGTCAGCGCCTTCTTCCACATCCATTAAAGCTTCTTTCACGGCTTCGATGCGGTTTGCGTAGTCCATTTGGTAGGTTTTTTTGTCTTTCGGTACTTCCACATCGGCTTCTTTCGGAGCACTGTCCAAAGCATCACGGAACGGCCCATAAAACGCAGAAGCATATTTCGCCGAATAGCTCATGATCCCCACATTATGGAAACCGGCTGCATCCAAACCTTCTCGTAAACGCAGTACGCGTCCGTCCATCATGTCACTCGGGGCCACAAAATCAGCTCCGGCCTGTGCGTGGGAAACAGCCATTTTTACTAAGGCTGCTACGGTTTTGTCGTTTTCGATATCACCGTTTTCAATGATGCCGTCGTGTCCGTAAATCGAATAGGGATCCAAGGCCACATCCGGCATTACAATCATCTCCGGGCAAGCGGTTTTGATCGCACGAATCGCCTGCTGCATCAATCCGTTTGGGTTCCAGGCTTCTTTTCCGGTATTGTCTTTAAGATCGTCGTTTACTTTTACATAAATGTTCACCGCGCGAATGCCCAAAGCGAACAATTCTTTCACTTCTTCCACCGTCAAATCAATGGAACGACGAAAAATGCCTGGCATGGATGGAATTTCCACTTTTACGTTTTCCCCTTCTGCAATGAACATCGGGAACATAAAATCTGCCGGACTTAAACTGGTTTCACGCACTAAACTTCTTATCGATTCGTTGACTCTTAGTCTTCTGCCTCTGTGTAATGGGAACATGTTTTTATAGCTTTAAGCTGTAAGCAATAAGCTTTCAGCATTTTTTAAATTATACCTCTAAATCCAATCAACTGGATTGGTCAATACTTTAATTAATTTTTCTTCTTTGCTTCCTGCTTCCGGATGATGGTCGTACACCCACTGGACATGGGGAGGCAAACTCATCAGTATGGATTCGATTCGGCCGTTGGTTTTTAATCCGAACAGTGTCCCCTTATCGTGAACCAGGTTGAATTCCACATAGCGGCCACGACGGATTTCCTGCCAGGTTCTGCTTTCTTCAGAATAAGGTAAATCTTTTCTTTTTTCGACGATAGGTAAGTAAGCAGCTAAGAAACTGTTGCCTACTTCGGTTACGAAATTGAACCAGTTTTCCATCGACATACTTTCAGTTGCCTTTAAATGATCGAAAAACAGACCGCCAATACCTCGGGCTTCATCGCGATGGGCGTTCCAGAAATATTCGTCGCATTGTTTTTTGAACTTCGGATAAAATTCGGGATTGTGCTTATCGCAAGCGGTTTTACAGGTTTGATGGAAGTGTTTCGCATCTTCTTCAAACAGATAATACGGAGTCAGATCCTGTCCGCCGCCAAACCATTGGTTGACGATATTTCCTTGTTTGTCATACATTTCAAAATAACGCCAGTTAGCATGAACAGTAGGGACCATAGGGTTTTTCGGATGGATTACGAGACTCAGTCCGCAAGCAAAAAAATCGACTTCACCTACGCCAAAGTAAGTCTGCATCGCGACAGGTAAAGCCCCGTGCACCGCAGAAATATTCACACCGCCTTTTTCAAAAACGTTTCCGTTTTCAATTACGCGGGTTCTCCCTCCGCCACCTTCGGGACGTTCCCATAAATCCTGACGGAATTTCGCTGAGCCATCCAGGTCTTCCAAACCTTTACAGATTTGGTCCTGAAGGATTTGTATGTATTGATAGAATTGTTCTTTCATCTGTTGATATGCTGCAAGTTTTTTAAAACCTTGCAGGACTAGTATTGCTACTTTTGATATTCTTTAACCGCTTCCACAAATGCTTTAGCATGATCTACCGGAATATTCGGTAAAATTCCATGACCTAAATTCACGATATATTTGTCTTTTCCGAATTCGTCGATCATTTCGTGAACCATTTTTTTGATGGTCGGGATCGGAGATAACAATCGGCTAGGATCGAAATTTCCTTGTAGGGTAATATTTCCGCCTGTTAAATAACGTGCGTTTCTTGCCGAACAAGTCCAATCCACGCCTAAAGCAGAAGCTTTTGATTTCGACATTTCATTCAAAGCGAACCAACAACCTTTTCCGAAAACGATAACTTCAGTTTCATCAGCTAAGGCATCCACAATCTGGTTGATGTATTTCCATGAAAATTCCTGATAATCAACAGGAGATAACATGCCGCCCCAAGAATCGAAAATCTGTACGGCGTTCACTCCCGCTTTTACTTTCTCCTTTAAATATAAGATGGTTGTATCGGTAATTTTTTGCAATAATGTATGTGCTGCAACCGGGTTTGAGAAGCAGAAACCTTTTGCTGTATCGAAGCTTTTAGATCCTTTTCCTTCCACAGCATAGCAGAAGATTGTCCACGGAGAACCTGCGAAACCGATCAACGGCACTTCGTCGTTCAGCATTTCTTTGGTCAGTTTGATGGCATCCATCACATAACCTAAACTTTCCTCGATGTTTGGGATGAACACTTTTTCCACTTGCTCCATCGAACGGATCGGATCCGGGATAATCGGACCTAAATTGTCTTTCAATTCCACGTGAATCCCCATCGCTCTTGGTACTACTAAGATATCGGAGAATAAAATTGCCGCATCCGGTTTTACGATACGGATTGGTTGTACAGTGATTTCCGCCGCCAATTCAGGAGTTTCACAACGGGTGAAAAAATCGTATTTGTCGCGCAAAGCACGGAATTCCGGTAAATATCTTCCCGCCTGACGCATCATCCAAACTGGTGGGCGTTCTACGGTTTCTCCTTTTAAAGCTCTTAGAAATAGGTCGTTCTTTATCATAAGTATACAGTTCGCAGTTTACAGTTTACAGTTGTTGAAAATGTAAAAAGAAATGCTATTTATTTAAATTCATTTATACATTGGATAATCGTGTTCTCAACGGTAGGTTGATTAGCGATTACGATATTTTTGATTCCCCATCGATGGGCTGCTTCTGCTGTTGTATTTCCGATGCAGAACGCAAATTCTTTGGTGATTTTATTTTGTTTCAGATAACTTTCCACGCCCGACGGACTGAAAAACAAAATGCCGTCCGGTTTGGTGTCTATTTTTTGTGGCGTCAGTACCGTTTCATACACTGTAATTTCGTTGAAAACCACGCCGGCTTCTTCCAGCATTTGCGGTAAAGTATCACGACGAAGATTTCCGCTGAAAAAAGTGTATTTATTGTTCGGATAGACCAAAGTGATGATTTCCGCTAAATCTTCGGCATAACCCGTGTGAGCGGTTACTTTAAAACCGTTGGCTTCCAATAAAGCTTTGGTTTTTTGTCCGACACAAAACACTTCTTTGGATTTCAGTTCGTTCACTTTCGGATGTTCCAAAATACTTTGTACTCCGTTCTGACTGCTGAAAATTAGCGAATCATTTATGTTTTTTAAGTCGAAAGCAATGGGTTTTGTGGTGATGAAATCCGCTTCAATTACTGAAAATCCGGCATTCAACAGATACTGCTTCTGATTGGATAACAGTTTTTTGGTGGATAGTATGCGAAGGGAATCACTCATTATTTTTTCAGTTTCGATTTAATATCGGCCATCAGTTCGTTTCCGCCATCGTTTAAAACTTCCTGGGCTGAATGAAACCCTAATTTCTTCCATTCTGATATGTCAACGGTTTTATCGATTTCGATTTTCTGCTGTCCGTCGATCGAGAACAAAACGCCTTGGAAATGAATGGTGTCGTCGGTCTCGTCATATCTTGCCAAAGCGCCGATTGGAGCAGTACAGCCACCTTCCAAGGTTCTTAAAAACTGGCGTTCGATATAAGTACAGATTTCGGTTTCAATATGATTTAATTGGGCCAAAGCATCCAACGCAAATTCGTCGTTTTCCATTGCTACAACCATCATGGCGCCTTGTGCAGGTGCAGGAATCATCCAATCCAAATCGATATAAGTTTCGGGTTTTAGGTTGATGCGCTCCAGTCCGGCTGCCGCAAAAACAGCTCCGCTCCAGTCGCTCTCCTGTAATTTCTGCATGCGGGTGTTTACATTTCCTCGCAAATCAACTACGGTATGATTCGGATATTTGTTTAGCCATTGTGCCTGGCGACGTAAACTTCCGGTGGCAACGGTTCCGGTTCCGTTTAGGAAATCCAGATTTCCTTTGTGTACCAGAATGTCAACAGTATTGGCGCGTTCCAAAACGGCTGCCTGTACGATGCCTTGCGGTAAAGCGGTCGGAACGTCTTTCATGGAGTGTACCGCGATGTCGATCTGACCCGAAATCATGGCTACGTCCAAAGTTTTTGTGAAGATGCCGGTAATGCCTAATTCGTATAAAGGCTTGTCCAGAATAATGTCGCCTGTGGATTTCACGGCTACGATTTCTGTGGAATACCCGAGCTGTTGCAGTTGATGCTGAACAGTATGCGCCTGCCATAAGGCCAATTCGCTGTCGCGGGTTCCGATACGGATGGTTTTAGTCATTTTTTTCGGTTTCTATCTGAAAGATTTTTTCAATCCACTCGATGCTTTCGTCTACCATGGTGGCATCGTCTTTGAGGTGATTGGCAAAATGGTTTGTTATTTTCTGAATGATGCGGCTGCTGATGATCTCCGCCTGTTCTTCATCAAAATTGTTGAATTTTTTGCGCTGGAACGTCAATTCTTTTTCTTTGATGTTGTTCAGCTTTTCTTTTAAGGCATGGATGGTCGGCGCAAATTTTCGGGCTTTGGTCCAACCTAAGAATTCATCTTTAATTTCTTCGATGATAGCTTCTGCCGCAGGAATGTGTTTTCTTCTGTTTTCCAGCGTTTCGTCAGTCATCTGTGATAAATGGTCCATGTGTATCAATGTCACATTTTCCAATGCCTGGACATTTTCGTTTACGTTTTTCGGAACGGATAAATCCAGAATTAATAACGGTTTTTTCAGGTTCAGGATCGCTTTGTCTATGGTTGGATTCTGCGCTCCGGTTGCGACTACCAAAACGTCGGCTTTTTGGATTTCAGCTTCAAGATTTGCATAATCTTTTACGATTACATCTAGTTTGCGGGCTAATTTCTCGGCTTTGTCTTTGGTTCGGTTGATTAAAGTGATCTGCTCGTGTTTGGTATGTTTTACCAGATTCTCGCAGGTATTTCTTCCTATTTTTCCGGTTCCGAAAAGAAGGATGTTTTTATTGGAAATGTCTTCGACGTTATTGAAAATGTAGCGAACGGCGGCAAATGAAACGGAAGTGGCTCCCGAGGAAATTTCGGTTTCCGTTTTAATGCGTTTGCTGGCCTGAATCACAGCGTTACACAAACGCTCAAGGTAATTGTTAACCAGGTTATGGCTTTTGCTTTCTACAAAACTGTTTTTTATTTGGCTGATGATTTCAAAATCACCTAAAATCTGACTGTCCAAACCGGTTCCAACGCGGAACATGTGTCCAATCGCTTCGGTATTTTTGTGAACGTAAGCTACTTTTTGAAAATCTTCTATGGTACCCTGACTATTTTCACATAATAATTTGATCAATTGAAAAGGGTGTTGTGCAAATCCGTATATTTCGGTCCGGTTACAAGTGGAAGTAACGATCAGACTTTCGATTCCTTCCCTTTGCGCTTGTTGTAATAAGGCTTCTTTAGCCTCTTGGTTAAGACTAAATTTTCCCCTGATCTCGGCATCTGCTTTCTTGTAACTCAATCCAACGACATAGAATGAAGCAGGCTTTGAAATAGTATTATTTTCCATGCTTTTTCACTTTTGACTAAAAGTTAAACAAATGTATTACTAAGTCATTTATTAAAATAACGCTGTAGGTGCTTTTTGTGTCGCTCAGAGATTTTTTGCCAAGAAAATGGTTCTTTAGCGTTATTTCCTTTAAATTTGTATAAAAATCAAGCAGTTCGAAGACTTTTATTTAGAGTGATTCTAAATAAATTTCATTTAACTTTCAAAATTGCTTTAAAAAAAATACCGCTATGGGTTCTATGGAAGAGATAAAAATCGAAGAAGATTTCATTTTGCTTCGGTTTGAGAATGATTCAGAAGAAGTGGTTCGTTTCGAACGGCCTGTAAATATGGGACTTATACAGTTTCATTTCGGATTGAAGGGAAGCGCGAAGTTTATTTTCAATCAGGGTAATTATTCGCTGGAACTGAAGGAGGAGAAATCGCTATTGTTGTATAATCCGCAAAAGGAATTGCCGCTTCAGATGGAAATTGCGCCTAAATCATGGGTGATTACGGTTTTGGTATCCATCAAAAAATTTCACGGTTTGTTTTCCGAACAGGCCGAACATATTCCGTTTTTAAGTGATGAGAACCGGGATAAAAAGTACTATGGCGAAGAAAATATCAGTCCGTCAATGGCCATTGTGCTCAATCAGATGTTTAACTATTCGCTCAATCCTTCGATAAAAAACATGTATTACAAAGGAAAAGGGTATGAATTGCTGAGTTTATTTTTCAACAGAAATGAAGACCCTAATGCCGAACAATGTCCGTTTTTGATCGACGAGGAAAATGTGCTGAAGCTCAAAAAAGCAAAAGAAATCGTCATCGCCAATATGGGCGAACCGCCGGGATTGCAGGAATTGGCCGATCAGGTGGGCTTGAATCTGAAGAAATTAAAAATGGGTTTTAAGCAAATTTACGGCGATACGGTGTATGGCTTTTTGTTTGATTACAAGATGGAATATGCCAGACGTTTGCTGGACTCCGGTTCGTATAACGTAAATGAAGTCGGTTTGAAAATAGGTTACAGTACAGCAAGCCATTTCATTGCAGGTTTTAAAAAGAAATACGGAACCACACCAAAAAAGTATTTGCTTGAAAAGACGATATAAAAAAACACCCTTTTGGGTGTTTTTTTATTTAATGATAATAGTGTGCAATGATTTGGACTTCGTCGTTTCCTGTGCCGACATACATTTTCATGGCTCCGGATCCATTCGCGTTAGATACGGCCAGTTGGACTGAGAACATTGGGCAATAGGTTCCCGGAGGTAATTTTACATAGTCACTACCGGAATTGTGATAGTTGTTGGTTTCCCCTCGGTTTGCTTCGTGGTTGGTGTAAAATTGGCCACTTAATCCTAAAGCGCCACCGATGGTGGAAGTACCATTGTCTATCTCAAAACCGCCTCCGATTAAATTTCCGTCTAAGTCGGTTGTCACAACGGGACCAAGATAGCTTCCCTGTCTGAAATACATTAAGGTCTGTACTACCCGGGCGTGACCGTCGTTTACCCTGATGGTGGCATTTTTTTCAATATCCCAGGAAAGTGAGTAGTTAATTTCGATAATTGCCGGTTCAGTCAATGTGAAGGTTGAATTCGGAATGTCTCTTGGAATTCCCGAGTAATCAAATCCATCACCGTAACCGTGTTGGGTAATTTGGTTAATGCTGGGATCTCTTTCGTCCTTGATGTAATTTTCAGCATCAAACAAGATAGCAATGTTATTCTGAGCTGTGCCTAAAATAAGATCACCGTTTGCGTCCACAAAAACACGGGAAGAATTTCCGGGACCTAAATTATTAGGATTGGTTGGATAAGCTAATCCGTCTATTTTAACTGTAGAAGTAGCGCCTCCTACATGCAAACCTTGTTGAGGGTTCGTAGTGTTGATTCCGACTTGTGCAAAGATGCAAAACGGAGCCAATAGTAAAATTGGGTAGATATATTTTTTCATAGCCTTTCGTCCTTTTAGTTGTAAACTCTCACTTTTAATGAATCTTCGGCCCCTCCAAAACTCACAGCAGTGGTTTTAAGAGGGCCATCATTTATTTCTGTAAAGAAGTAAATGCGATGGTTGCCGGGAGGCACAGTGGTGTATCCGTGACCATTGGTAAAAGCATAACCAAGTATCCCAAGGTTATAGGAAGCATAACTCTGTGCGTTTAAACCATACTTTTTTGAAAGTTCTAAAGGACTTAATCCGTCATCGTTAATGTCTATGCAAAAGTAGACTTTGACTACTCTGGCAGAAATATCGTTAAAAGGAAGGATCGATAGTATTAAATCTGCAGAAGGGGACAGTAAGGTAGAGATGGTGTATTTTACCTCAACCAAAGCAGTTCCCGGTGCAGTAAAATCAACTGTTTTAATTAGTCCGACCGCGGTTGTTGTTAAAGCGCTATTATAAACAACGTTCCCTAAATTCATCGGACCGTCCGGAATGAAATTTGGTACGTTCAATAAAAAATTGATAGGTGCTATTGTTCCGCCAGGTCCGGATCCATTGTTTGCTGAAGGGTTTAAAGTAACATCTCCCAACGCAGTTACAAAAGCAAACGAAGGTTTTACGCCGTCATTATAGGTCGGGCTGTTTATTGCGTTTAGACTTTCAATTCGTATTGTGGAGGCGTCGCCCGCAACATGTAGGTCTGCTAACGGATTGGTGGTTCCGATCCCAACTTGTGCATATAGGAAAGTCGGAATAACTGTTAAGAGTAGAAATAGTTTCATGGCTAGGGGGTTTTAATATAATCTCATGAATACTGAATCCGTGTCAATGGCCATTTTTACGTAGGTTGCCATTGCAGGTAGATTTGATGATATCTCAGCTTTAAATTTCAGAGTGTGAACTCCTGGAGTAAGCTGAACATAGGTTGTACTTGAATTGTACAGGTTACCAACAGAACCTAGTCGGTCCAAAGAAGTGTAAGGAGCAGGATTGTTAATGTTGTTGTTCAAGTAGTTTCTCGAAGCCTGACCATATTTTCTTGGTGCTGCATCAACTGTGTAGTAGGTTGATACACGTCTTGCACCTCCGTCTCGAATCATGGTTAGGGTTCCAGAAGCTTCGCTTTGATACACCTGAAAACTTACGCTGTACTTAACTTCAAGGATAGCAGCTCTGGTAACATTAATAGTGTAAGTAAAAAAAGTAGTCTCAACTTTTCCGTCAGCATCACCAGTCGTCATTCTGATGTTGGATGCAGGAATCGTTGTGTGGTCGATAGCATCACTTCCGTCACTATTGGTTATGGTTTGCAATTGTAAAGAAAGTACTCCGTTACTGTCCACATAAAGTGGGTAAGTGCCGGTAGGGGTCACATTTCCACCGTTGGCTATGTTATTGTCTTTGTCCAGACTTTCAACACGCAGCGTTCCTACGCTGTTTCCAAGGTGAAGTTTTTGTTGAGGGTTAGTTGTTCCTATTCCTACCGCGGCAGTTTGAGCCTGTAGGAAAAAACAAAGGAGCAATGCGGTAATCAAGTAGGTATTTCTCATGCTCTTTAGGTTTTAGGGTTAATAATTGTGGGGGCTTTGTTTTTATTAGATGCAATTTAATTCATATGGTTGCGTTATGTTTTAAATAAATATTAATTTTCTTTTAATAATACAACAAATCATTGCTAGAGGTATAAATATAGCAATAAATGTCAGCTTTCATTGAAAATAATGAAAAACTAACTTTTTTGTTGTTTTTTGTTATAAATGATAAAAATATCTGAAGTAAAACCGATTTGGGGCTCGGAGGAACAGATGTAGTACAAATATGATGAAATAAAACAAGCGAGGATGTTATTGTAGGCTTTTTATTATAACAATTTTAGACTAATATTTTAAAATTTTATCAATTATAAGTAGTGATTACAAAAAAACTGAGATTTTGTCATCAATAGTACTAATTGTTTAACATGATGTTACAAAAAAAGGCAACTCAAACGAGTTGCCTTTTTTATGTTGGAAGTGGTTTTTAATTGTAATAGTGGGCAATAACCTGTACTTCGTCCTGACCGCCGCCCAAAAACATTTTTACGGCACCTGTTCCTCCGGTATTGCCTACAGCTAATTGAGCTGCAAACATTGGGGTATAGGTTCCGGGCCCTAATTTAACGTAATCGGTGCCGGTATTGAAACCGTGTCGGTTTGCTCCCGACATCGACCCGCTGGTATAAAACTGACCGTTTAATCCTAATGCGAAGCCTATTGTTAAAGGAACGCCGTCTAAGTCGTTGGTTACTATAGGTCCGGCTGGCCCGCCCTGTCTTAAATACATAAGGGTTTGTACTACTCTGGCGTGTTGGTCGTCCACAGGAACACCTGATTTTTCAACTTCCCAACTGAGCGAATAATTGATTTCCACAATAGCATTGCGGGTTAATGTAAAAGAATCCAACCCAGGCCCCGATTGTCGAGGCCATCCGGCTGTAGTATATCCGGATCCGGTACCGGTCTGATTGACTACATTGGCATCGATTCCTCCTGTATCCTGGGGATCGGAAAGATAATTAAACGGATTGAACAAAACTTCGATATTGTTAGTCGCGGCACCAAGTACCAAATCGCCGTCAGCATCAACGAAAACGCGTGTAGAGTTGCCGGTTCCTAAATTAGCGGGATTGTTTACTGCATTCAATCCTTCTACTCTAATTGTAGTGGTGCTTCCTGCTATGTGTACTTCTTCTTGAGGTGTATTGGTTTTGATTCCGATTTGCGAAAATAGTGCGGATGGGAATACCAAAAGTAAATAGTATATTTTTTTCATAAGTTAATTGTAAAGTCTGATTTTTAAATAATCCAAGTCGCCTCCAAAACCAACGCTGGTGTATTTGCCGGTCCCGTCGGAGGTTTTTGCAAAGAATTTCAAGGAGTGATTTCCTGCAGGGATATTGGCATAGCCGTGTGCATTCATATAGGGATAACCCATGATTCCCTGAATAGATGAAGCTACAGCCTGTCCTTTGTTGCCATATTGTTTCGAAAGTTCTGTGGCATCGAGTCCGTCATTATTCAAATCAATGCAAAAATAAACTTCAAAGGTTCTTGTCGACCTGTCGTCAAGTGGTGATCCGGCCGGCGTCGTAATCATATCTACATCGGAAACAACGATCGTGATGCCGTATTTTACCTCGATTAAGGCGCTTTGAGGTGCATTGAAAGGAACTGAAATCAGTTGCATAGACGCTGTCGTGGTGGTAAGGTCGTTATTTAATACAATTCCGTTAAAATCGGCGCCATCAGGAATAAAATTCCCAACATTAATAAGAAAGTTTAAAGGAACGATCCCTGAAGGAGAACCTCCTCCCGCGATGTAATTGGATGGATAAAGGGTCAGTTCGCCGTCTTTGTCAACATACACAGGTGCTAATTTTACTCCGTCATTGAGAGGGGCACTGTTTACAGCGTTAAGTTTTTCGATTCGTATGGTTGACGTTGCCCCTGCAATATGAAGATCCTTTTGTGGGTTTGCGGTGCCAATACCAACCGAGCCGACTTGCGCATAAGTGCAAGCGGAAAGTAGCAATAGTAAGTATTTGATATTTTTCATAGACTTAAATTTTAGTATAATCTCATAAATACGGAATCGTTCCCGATGGCAAAATTTACAACGGTTGCCATAGAGGCGGCTCCGGTTTTTAATTCGCCGTAAAACCGCAACGTGTGTGTACCGGGTGTCAGCGTGATATAAGTTGTACTGCAATTGTACATTGTCATGTCTGCCGCGTTAGCAACCGATGCTGCCAAATCGTTATTGTTGTAGTAACATTTTGATGCCTGTCCGTATCTCGGAGTTGTTGTTGCTAAAACCGGAGTATCAAGCGTGTAGAAAGTCGAGATCATCCTTGGTCTGTTGTCTTTTATTTTTGTTGATGCGTCTTTCAATACCTGAAAACTGATGTTGTACTTTACCTCTAGGACCGCATCTCTGTTTACAGTGATGGTATAGGGCAGGATGACCGTATTGCGTGAACCGATAGGGGAACTTCCTGCTAACATGGAAAGTGTTGTGCCGGATAAGGGAGTGGAAGATGTTATAGCGTCTGTTCCGTCACTGTTTTGGAAGGTTGAAACGCTTAAGGTAAGGTCTCCGTTTTCGTTTACGTAAAGCGGATAAGTTTTGTCCGCGCCTCCTCCGTTGTACGGATTGTTTGGGGAGTTTAGTCCCTCCACTCGGATGGTTCCTGTTGGTGATGCCAAATGCAATTTTTGCTGCGGGTTGGTGGTTCCTATTCCAACACCGGAAACTTGAGCACGAAGAGAAAAGTTCAGCAATACGAGGATGGGGATAATGTAAAGTTTCGTCATAATTCAAGCTCATTATTAGGTTAATTTTTAAAAACTAGACACTTATTAGATGTAATAATATCACAAAGGCTGCGTCAAATGTTATAAATAATATATTTTTTCTACTTCAAAATACTGAATGCAAGTGTTTTGTCTATTTTTTTCGTCTTTTCGTCTAAATTAAGTAAAATTTAACAAAAATCAACATTTTAGTATAAAAAAAATTAATTAATAAGAAAACACCTCTAATTGTAATCAATATTGTTATAAAAATCTTAAAACATAAGAAAATTTGTAATTTCCAATGTCGCTAATAAGTAGTACTTTTGAAAAAAAATAGAAATGAGAGGAGTGTTATTGGTTAATCTTGGTTCTCCTGAGAGCCCGACACCAAAAGATATCAAGCCGTATTTGGACGAGTTTTTAATGGATAAATACGTAATAGATGTACCTTACTTATTGCGCGCTTTCCTGGTTCGGGGAATTATATTGCGAAAACGCCCCGAAAATGCTGCGGAAGCCTACCAAAAAATATGGTGGAAAGAAGGATCTCCACTAATAGTGCTTTCGAAAAGAATGCACGAAAAAGTAGCAGAAAAAGCAGCTATTCCTGTTTCATTGGCCATGCGCTATGGAAAACCGTCTATTGAAGCCGGATTACAGGAATTGTATGATAAAGGAGTCAGAGATGTGTTGCTTTTTCCGCTCTATCCACAGTATGCTATGGCGTCGACCTTAACGATTTTAGTTTTGGCCGAAGAAATCCGTAAGAAGAAGTTTCCGGATATGAGAATTACCGACGTACCGGCATTCTACAATAAACCGGATTATATCAAGGTGCTTGCCGATTCCATCAAAAAACATTTAGGGGATTTCCCGTTCGATAAATTGGTGTTCTCTTACCACGGAATTCCTGAAAGACATGTCCGCAAGACCGATCCAACCGGAAAGCATAAGAAATTTGTAACGGATCAAATGTGCTGCGAAGTAGGAACAACGGAATCGGAATTCTGTTATCGTACCCACTGTTATGAAACGACTCGATTGGTAGTGGAACAGCTTCAGATCCCGAAAGATAAATATTATGTAACGTTCCAGTCGCGATTGGCTGGAGACAAATGGCTGGAGCCTTATACCGATGTCGTTTTAAACGATTATCCGAAACACGGAATTAAAAAAGTGGCTGTCGTGACGCCTGCTTTTGTAACGGATTGTTTGGAAACACTTGAGGAAATTGCCATGCGCGCCAACGAGGAATTCATCGAGCACGGCGGAGAGTCGTTCTTAACGATCCCTTGTCTTAACGACGACGAGCAGTGGTGTCAGGTAGTATCCAACTGGATTAACGATTGGGCTAAAAACTAATCATGGATCAATATTATAATTACATAAAGTCCCTGCATCTTATCTTTGTGATCACATGGTTTGCAGGGCTTTTTTATATTGTGCGCCTTTTCGTTTATCACGCCGAAGCGAAATTAAAACCACAACCGGAACAGGATATCCTCATTAAACAATACCAATTGATGTCCTACCGACTTTGGTATATCATAACCTGGCCGTCAGCAATCCTTGCAAGTATTTTTGCGTTTTGGATGTTATTCGGAACAACTCTCGGAAATGCCTGGCTGAAGATGCCGTGGATGCACATGAAATTAGGCTTTGTTTTCTTATTATATTTATACCACCTGAAATGCCATCAGATTTTCCTGCAATTGCAAAAAGACGAAGTCAGACATTCTTCCGCCTTTTTCAGATTGTGGAATGAAGGAGCGACTCTTATTCTTTTTGCCGTGGTTTTTCTGGTGATATTAAAAGACGCTTTCAATTGGATATATGGCGTTATCGGAATTTTTCTTTTTTCGGTTATTCTGATGTTGGGCTATAGGTTTTATAAAAAGATCAGAGAGAAAAATCAGTCGTAAAGATGGCGAAAACAATTAAAATAACGCAGTTGTCCCTTCGATTAAGGATTTTCCTGTCGATGGTATTGCTAACACTGATTGCGTCTGTTTTAATTGCTGCGGTTTCCATTTATCAGTTTAAAAAAGAAGCACGCGATTACCATCAGGATCGTCTGGAGCGAAAAGAAGATGCTATTACAGAGCACATCAATTATATCCTTTCCACTACGACTTATCCGCTTACGACCAAAAATCTGCCATTGATTTTTAAAGAAAGAATTTATGAATTGGCGAACATCCACAGTCTTGAAATCAATATCCACGATTTAAACGGAAACCTGCTGATTTCTTCCAAAGGCGCCTTTTCGGTGGATAAAGTAGCAAAACCGATTCCACCGATCATTCTTAAAATAATACAGTCTTCAACGAGCAAACGTTTTGTAGATCTGCAGATGATCAACGGACAGAAATACCGCTCGTCCTATAGCTATTTAAAAGATACAAAATTCAAACCACTCGGAATTCTGAACCTTCCGTACGTGGAAGAAACCAGTTTCTATCAGAATGAACTCCGCAATTTCCTGTTGCGATTCGGACAGGTATATTTGTTCATGTTGCTGATTTCATTTGTAATCGCTTATTTTCTTTCGAGTTACATCACCAAATCACTCCAAACCATAAGTGATAAAATCCGTGAGACACAACTTAATAAGAAGAACGAAAAAATCCAGTTGGAGTACACCAGTCATGAGATCAAATCGCTGGTAGACGCTTACAACGGAATGGTAGATAAATTGGAAGAAAGTGCACTGCTTTTGGCGCAGAGTGAAAGGGAAGAAGCCTGGCGTGAAATGGCGAAACAGGTCGCGCATGAGATTAAAAATCCACTGACACCAATGCGATTGACGGTGCAAAGTTTCCAACGCAAGTTCGACCCGACCGATCCGAATGTCTACCAAAAAATGGACGATTATTCCAAAACGCTGATTCAGCAGATCGACACCATGAGTTCCGTGGCTTCGGCGTTCTCTAATTTTGCCTCGCTTCCGGCCCAACAAAATGAGACTTTAAATATTGTGTATGTTGTGCAGTTGGCACTGGATATTTTCAACGAACATTTTATCGAATTCACAGCGGAAGAAAAGGAAATCATCACCAAAATAGACCGAACACAGGTCATCCGGATCATTACAAATCT
Organism: Flavobacterium sp. 21.1; assembly: GCF_057801535.1. Taxonomy (NCBI): domain Bacteria; kingdom Pseudomonadati; phylum Bacteroidota; class Flavobacteriia; order Flavobacteriales; family Flavobacteriaceae; genus Flavobacterium; species Flavobacterium sp. 21.1. Next base: position 419,508 of record NZ_JBYNXA010000003.1, on the reverse strand, counting down.
GGTCAAGAACGCCATTGAGGCTATTCCGAATGAACAAACCACGCCGCTTGTTTCCGTTAAGGTTTTCCGAGAAGGGGAGGCCGCAAAAATTGTGGTCAAAGACAACGGAAAAGGAATCAGCATTGAAGATAAAAATCGTATTTTCGAACCAAAATTTACCACCAAAACCAGTGGAATGGGGTTGGGATTGGGAATCATAAAAAATATCGTGGAAAGTTACCACGGAACCATAACATTAGAAAGCGAATTAGGCGTGGGAACCGAATTTACGGTGACACTTCCTATAATAAACACTTAAGAGAATGAACTACGAAAACATTTTAATCGAAAAAGAAAACGGTATTGCGGTTATCACCATTAACCGTCCGACAAAGTTAAATGCGTTAAATAAGGCGACAATCGAAGAATTGCACTATGCATTTAAAGCAGAAAATGAAGATGCAGCTACCAAAGTGATCATCATTACCGGAAGCGGGGAAAAAGCTTTCGTGGCAGGTGCGGATATTTCGGAATTTGCAAGTTTTTCTGTTGAGCAGGGTGCGCAATTGGCGGCGAAAGGTCAGGAATTGTTGTTCGACTTCGTGCAGAATTTAACCACGCCCGTAATTGCAGCAGTAAACGGATTTGCCTTAGGAGGCGGATTGGAACTGGCGATGGCGGCGCACTTTAGAATAGCATCGGACAATGCAAAAATGGGATTGCCGGAAGTGACTCTTGGTGTAATTCCGGGTTATGGCGGAACACAGCGTTTGCCACAATTAATCGGTAAAGGAAGAGCGATGGAACTGATCATGACCGCCGGCATGGTTGACGCGACTACGGCATTGAACTACGGCTTGGTGAATCATGTGGTTCCTCAGGCAGAACTGCTAGATTTCGCAAAAGGGATCGCTGCTAAGATTGCCAAAAATTCAAGTGTTGCCATTTCCTATGCAATCAAAGTCATCAACGATAATTACGTAGACGGTGTAAACGGGTTCCAATCGGAGATCAGAGCCTTCGGAGAATGTTTCGGAACGGAAGATTTCAAGGAAGGAACAACGGCCTTTCTGGAGAAAAGAAAAGCGGAATTTCCGGGTAAATAATTTTAAAGCGAACCAATTTTGGTTCGCTTTTTTTTGGTACTTTTATTAACATCACAATAAACTAACCCACTATTATGTCGCAAAAAGTTAAAGAGTTTTTAGATATGGTTGCGCTGAGAAACCCGAATGAACCGGAGTTTTTGCAGGCCGTAAGGGAAGTTGCCGAAACGGTAATCCCTTTTATTGAAGAAAATAAAAAGTACCAGGATAAAATGCTTTTGGAGCGAATGGTAGAACCGGAAAGGGTTTTAATGTTTCGTATCGCGTGGATAGATGACTCCGGGAAAATCCACGTAAACAAAGGGTACCGTATCCAGATGAATTCGGCTATCGGACCTTACAAAGGCGGATTGCGTTTTCACCCTTCCGTGAATTTAAGTATTTTGAAATTCCTGGCGTTTGAACAGGTTTTCAAGAATAGTCTGACCACGTTGCCGATGGGTGGTGGAAAAGGAGGTTCCGATTTTGATCCGAAAGGGAAATCCGATGTGGAAATCATGCGTTTCTGCCAGGCGTTCATGACCGAATTAGCGCGTCACATCGGTGCGGATACCGATGTACCTGCAGGCGATATTGGTGTAGGAGGAAGAGAAGTGGGTTATATGTACGGACAGTATAAAAAATTGCGCAATGAGTTTACGGGCGTATTGACCGGTAAGGGAATCACTTTCGGGGGATCATTGATCCGTCCGGAAGCAACTGGCTACGGCGATGTGTATTTTGCCCAAAGTATGCTGGCTACCCGAGGCGAGAGTTTTGCCGATAAAACCGTGGTGATTTCAGGTTCCGGAAACGTGGCCCAGTACGCGATTGAGAAAGCAACCCAATTGGGAGGAAAAGTAGTTACGGCTTCGGATTCTTCCGGATATATTTATGATGCTGACGGTATTGATGCTGAGAAATTGGCGTACATCATGGACATCAAAAACGTGCGCTACGGGCGTATCAAGGAATACCTTGACAACTATCCGAATGCGAAATTCGTAGCAGGAAAACACCCTTGGGAAGTGAAATGCGACATTGCCTTGCCTTGCGCCACGCAAAACGAATTGAACGGTGAAGAGGCAAAAACCTTAATTGCCAATGGATGTTTCTGCGTAGCGGAAGGGGCGAACATGCCGTGTACTCCCGAAGCGGTGGAAGCTTTTCACAAGGCTAAAATATTGTTTGCTCCCGGGAAAGCATCCAATGCGGGAGGAGTTGCCACATCCGGTTTGGAAATGTCGCAAAACTCCTTGCGCCTAAGCTGGACCCGAGAAGAGGTAGACGAAAGACTGAAAGCGATTATGGAAGACATTCACGAAGCTTGTGTATTGTACGGAACCAATCCGGATGGGTACATTGATTACGTGAAAGGTGCCAATATAGCCGGTTTCGTAAAAGTTGCCGATGCGATGTTAGCGCAGGGGGTTGTATAGCTAATAGTTTTATAATTACAATTAAATAAGGCGGTCATCAGTTGCAGAATTGATGACCGTTTTTTTATTGTACAGATTTGGTAGATTTTGTTAGTATTTGATTTTTTGTAAATATTTTCACATGAACCCGAAAATGAATTGGATTGTAAAGATTAATTTACAAGCCAATTTGTAATACCGCTTTGTTTATGGTCCATAAAGTAAAAATTATAGTGCTCTTGTTTTACCTGAATGTTTCTTTTGGTCAAAGTTTTGTTCCTTTAGATAAGGATACGTTCGAGTTTGTTGAAGATGTTAACTACAGATTATTTTCAAATAAAGTAACTGTTTTTTCAGGAGTTTGCAGCAATGACAAAGCGACTACTTTGCCGGTAAATATTGCCTTCGATTCAATAGCTTTTACTAAGATTAATTATGAGACGTTAGGTGTGAAAAGTAATAACATTACTCAAACTACATTGCTGACTAAGAACATTATTACTCTTGATGAAGTAGTGGTGTCATTATCGCAGAGACGAGATATGATTTTAGGGGAAGAAAATAGATTTGTAAAAAGAAGCAGCAATTCGATTTCAAAAGAGTTATCATATGGAATTGCTGTTAAAAATCAATTTAATTCAGATTTAGAGATTAATAAAATACGTTTCTATGTTGATAAGGTTAAATACAAAACGGCCTACAAAATAAATTTTTATGAATACAATCAAGTTCCAATAAGTATAGGTCATCAGTATGCTGAAATAGGCAAATTGATTTTTTCGACTGATATTTTATACCTTGAAGCAAAACAAAAAGATGCGGTGGAAATTAAATTAGAGGAAAGAAAAACCATTTTAAAAGAAGAATCAGTTTTTATCGCTTTAGAATTGATTTCTCATTATGATGAAAACAATAACGAAATTGCACCGTCATTTGAAGATTCAAGTAAATTGAAATTTCAATTGTCAAACCAGACTAATTATTATGCAAAAATGAGTGATGCGACTACGGGAAAAGAAACATCACATTTAATTAATATAAACGCTATGATTAATTACGATTTTGCGTTTGCCTTTTTCAGAAAACCACACAAAAGTATTTTAGTTGCCCCAGCTTTAATTCTTTATGCAACTAAAGTACAATAAAGCTGCAGGCAGAAAGACTTTTGCCGGTGGGGACAACTTTCTTTGGTTTCACAAAAGAAAAGGGCAATTCGAATTGTTGCAAAAAAAATAAAATAAAAAAATTGAAACACGAGGAAACGGAATCGCATTTAACACTGACGACAGTTGGAGAAATTTGTTTTATAGCGGATTATTTTTGTCAGTGACCCTAATTTTTTTGAAAAAGGTATGTAAAGGATTTTTTTATTTCTAATTTTAAGGTATTCGATTGTGTTACAATGGTATATAAAATCGACTTGTGCTTGTCGTACCCGATTTAAAAAAGAGAAAACTTTAAAATTATTAAACGATGAAAAATATTTTATTGTTCCTGTTATTTTTAAATAGTTCCCTCCTTGTCGCGCAGCATAGTGTCTCGGTGAAAGATAAATCCACAAATAAGGCCATAGCCTATGCCAGTGTATTCAAAGGGGATCAAATGTATACCACGAGTGATTCCCTGGGCGTCTTCCATATTGACTTTAAAAGCCTAAAGAGCAATTTTACAATTTCGAGTGTTGGATATACAGCAAAGACCCAGTCCATAAGTGCCAGGGATACGGTGGTATATTTGGAAAAGGAAATTGTGCAGTTGGAAGAAATGAAAATTCTGGCCCGGAAGAACAAAAATAAATTCACACTGGGCAAAGCGAAGCACGGGGATGTAGTTGTGGTATGTGGACAAAGCGAGAACCGGACGGAAGAACTGGGCAAATTTTTTATGAATCCGATGAAAGAAGTACTCTTTGTGAAGAAATTTAAATTCAACACCTTTACCTCTTCTAAAAACCGGATCGTCAATATTCTGTTTTATTCGGTTAACAAAAAAGGCGAGCCTGATAAGATCCTTAATTTTGAAAACATCATTTGCAGACTGAAAAAAGGCAGCCATGTAACGGAAGTCGATGTGAGCAACATGGATATTCAGGTACCCAAAGAAGGTGTTTTTGTGGTGGTGCAATATCTTTTGTTGGAGGAGAATAAGCAGTTTGCAGATAAGAAGAAAACGTCGTTTTTTTATGAACCCTCTATTGAGGCCAATTATACGGACGGTTATACCGACTCATGGTATAAACAGGATACTACATGGAGAAAGAACCAAGGGATCTCTCTTAATTTTCAGTTGGTACTGACGGATTGATTGTTTCGAAAATCCCGGAGCTTTTATTATGGTTATAACAGCAAAGACGTTTTTTGTTGTTAATTCGGTTTCGCGCAATATTCCTGTCAGAATTGAATTTCATTTTTAATATTTTAGCCCAAATCAAATAGGGAATTTCTGAAAAATGGGAAATGGGTTTCCGTTTTGTCAGTATTCCGAAATTTAATTATGTCTAAGAAACTCATTTTACTTTTATCGTTAGTCTGTTCCTCCATTAATTTTGCGCAGGTTTCGGCAAAAATTACTAACTCGGCGGATAAAAACCCGGTAGCCTATGCCACCATCTGGAAAGGTAAAAACATGTATAAAACGGCCGATTCCTTAGGTCGTTTTGTTGTAGAGAAAAGCGATCTTGAAGCTGAATTTAAAATTTCGGCCATCGGTTTTCAGGAAAAAAGTTTCAAAATGGAAAGTGATGAGAACGAGATTTTTTTGGAACCGAAAGCAGTCCAACTTGAAGAAGTCAAGATCGTAAAAAGAAATCATAAAAAAAGTCAGAAACTTGGAAAAGTCAAGGGCGGTGATTCTGCTTATGCCTTTCCATACAATTCTAAAAATGGCAGGGTAGCAAGGTTTTTTTCTAATGATGGGAGCAAAAATGGTTTCCTTAAATCAATAAAATTTGAAGCAGGCTCCAGTGAAGGTACCCGTCTTTTAAATTTGCAATTTTATTCGGTTGATGAAAACGGCGCTCCCGGGGAACCGCTTTATAATGAAAATTTGATCTGTAAAGTTAAGAAAGGAACGAGAAAGGTCAGTTTTGATGTTGATGATTTAAACATCAAGTTGCCCGAAAATGGAATCTTCGTGGTTATTGAACATTTGTTGCTGGAGCAAAATAAGCAATATTATAAAGGTCCGGGTTTTCTCCCCACTTCCTTTATCTACGAACCATATATTTCGATAAATTTTATTGATGAAAACTTTGATACCTGGTCTTTCAAGGATGATAAATGGACTATAAACAATAAGTACTCGGTAAATATGGAACTGGTTGTTTCGGATTAACCGCAAAACTGTGGTAGTGAAGCACTGGTAATGAATAAAACTAAAAGCGGTTTCCAAATTCTGGAAACCGCTTTTTAATTTCTGTCAACTGCGACTGCTAGCTGCAAGCTATTTCTCCCCGTCCCATTCCGCATAAAACTCACCCAGGAAATTCTGCATATAGGCATGACGTTTCTCTGCGATTTGCTTTCCGGTTTCGGTATTCATTTTGTCTTTTAACAATAAAAGTTTTTCGTAGAAATGATTCAGAGTCGGTGCGGTGGAGTTTTTATATTCTTCCTTGCTCATGTTGAGGTTGGGCTGAATATTTGGATTATACAACGCGCGGTTTTTGAATCCGCCATAATTAAAAGCCCGTGCAATCCCAATCGCTCCCAAAGCATCCAATCGGTCCGCATCCTGAACGATTTCAAGTTCTTTAGAAGTGAATTTCTTTTCAAAATTACCGCCTTTAAATGAAATGTTTTCGATGATGTGGATCACATGCCGGATCACATCTTCAGTTACATTCTGGCTTTCCAGAAAAGTGCGTGCGGTTTTGGGTCCGATGCTTTCATCGCCCTCATGAAATTTGCTGTCGGCGACATCGTGAAGCAGAGCGCCTAATTTTACCACAGTTAAATCACAGTTTTCGCCTTGGGCAATTAAAAGTGCATTTTTATAAACGCGTTCGGTGTGGAACCAGTCGTGACCGCCTTCTGCATTTTGAAGTTGCTGCTTTACGAATAGGATGGTATTGTCGATTACTGTCATGATGTTGGGATTAAAAAAAATCCTTTCGGTGAGGAAAGGATTTGATCATTATATTATTCTCTTTGCTCTATTTTCTCAAAGAAATTATTTTACCAAGGCAGGTGTTACCCATTTGAAGATTTTTTCTTCGCTCGGAACTACCATGCGCTCTGCGATTCTTGCCATTCTTGCCGGTAATTTCAATAAGTAATCACGTGCTTTTTCAGCTTCATCCGTTAGGTTAGTGATCTTATCGATTTCCCATCTGGTGTTTAATTTTTCAAGGATTTCAACATAATCCATTGCGGTATACACTCCGATACGTTGTGCTGATTCTGAGAATTTTTCAAAAGCTGTTCCAATGCTATCTCCGGATTCGCGGATCAGGTTGGCCGGCATCGTGATTTTCTTTTTCATCATGTATTCGAAGGACAGCATCATCTGACTTGGGTCCACTTTAAAAATTCGGTCCACAAATTCACTGTACGCCAAATGGTGGCGCATCTCGTCTCCAGCAATGATTTTACAGATTTTAGACAGCTTTTTGTCGCCGTATTTTTTAGCCAATATCGACACACGGTTGTGGGAAATATAAGTGGCTAATTCCTGAAAACTCGTAAATACGAAATTTTTATACGGATCTCTGTCGGTTCCCGGATCGAAACCGTCATTGATTAAGTGCTGCGTAGTCATTTCCACTTCACGCATATTTACACGGCCTGATAAATACAGGTATTTGTTTAATAAGTCACCATGGCGGTTTTCTTCACCGGTCCAGTGGCGGATCCATTTCGCCCAGCCGTTGTCGCCGTAGGAATCCTTCTGATTTACACCTTCAACATCCATTAACCAGGATTCATAAGTAGGCAGGGCTTCTTCCGTGATGGTATCACCAACAAGTACCACCCAGAAATCATAGGGTAGGTCTTTGGCTAACTCACGTAATTCGGTAACTTCTTCCAGGAAGGTTTCTTTTTCTGAATTAGGCAATAAATCGGTTGGTTGCCAAATTTGCTCAACCGGAATAAGATAGTTTTCCACAAAACTGTCAATATTCTTTTCCAGAAACTGCATTACTTCCAGACGCACATTTTGTACTGACATAATTTTAATTTTTTATTCCCTGAACCACTGCATTTTCAGTCTTCTCCATTAGTTCTGCAAAAGCGTAGTCTTTAACAGCCAAAGGTTCATGAATGGTGAATTGTAATCGGTTGCCCAATCCCATGGGAAATTTTCCATAACGAAGCATTTTCCAGGAATTGTTTATTGATACGGGTACAATATACGCTGATGGCGCATATTTACACAAAATTTTTATTCCGTTTTCCGAGAAACGTTTCGGAACTCCGTTTCTGCTTCTTGTTCCTTCCGGAAAAATCACGGCAGAACGACGGTGTTTTTCAATATATTCGCCTAAACCTTTAATCACCGGCAAGGCTTGTTTTGGATCTTTTCTGTCGATCAGAACAGAACCTCCGTGACGCAAATTATAGGACACGCTCGGAATCCCTTTTCCCAACTCTTTTTTGCTGACAAATTTCGGATGCGAACGACGCAAATACCAAATCATTCCGATGACGTCATACATACTCTGGTGGTTGGCCACAAAAATAACAGGAACGTCTTTTGGGATCAAATTTATATTTTTAACATGGTAAGTGGTTCCTAAAATAGTAGTACACTTCACCAGTAAAAAGTTCAGATAATCGACACTTTTTTTGTGTGCCTGATAACCAAATAAATTTAAACAAATCCATTGTATCGGATGAAATAACAACAGACATAACGCAAAAGCCAAATAGAAAACAATGGTTATTGGGTATGATATTATTTTTTGCATTTAAAATGGTATTTGCTACAAAGATAAGTCATTAAATAAAAAAACCACGTAAAACGTGGTTTCAATTGTGAATATTTTATGCATTAGCAATATTCGTTGAATGCGTCTTTTAGGTTTTCTGCGATTAATTCTGCAGGACGGCCTTCGATATGGTGGCGCTCCAACATGTGAACCAATTCTCCGTTTTTAAACAAAGCCATACTCGGCGATGATGGAGGGAAAGGGAACATGTGCTGACGTGCTGCATCTACCGCTTCTTTGTCAACTCCCGCGAAAACCGTGATCAGATTGTCCGGTTTTTTGCTGTTGTCCAAACTCATTTTAGCTCCCGGACGTGCATTTCTTGCCGCACAACCGCAAACCGAGTTTACCACTACCAATGTAGTGCCTTCTTTTGCTAAAGCGTTTTCTACTTCTTCAGCGCTATATAAATCCTGAAAACCAGCTTCTGTTAATTCAGCGCGCATTGGTTTTACCATTTCTTCTGGATACATAATTTGAATTTCTAAGTTAATGTGCGGCAAAGTTACAAAGTAAAATTGTAATTTCTGTTAGAATGTTGTTAATGAAAATCAGCAGCTTCTTTCAATAGGCCTATCATTGTTTTGGCATCGGTAAAATCGCTGATTTGCAGCAGGATAGTATTGTCTTTGTCGAGAATGGAAAAAGTCGGATAACTAACCCGGCCGTCTACCGTTGCCAGTTCTTCGGCCAGTTGGTGAATGCCTGTGTTTTTGCCTTTCGGTTTGAATTCGAAAGTCCGGTTTTTGAAGACAATAGGCGATTTGGTTTCAGCATCTAAAGAAATGTAATAGAAATTGTCATTCAGCAGTTGAATGACCTCCGGATTTTTAAAAGTGGAATTCTCCATCATTTTACAGTATTTGCACCAGGACGTGTGTACAAATACAAAAATGGGTTTCGATTGTTGCAGTTCTAATTTTTCCGCTTCCTCAAACGAATAGGTTTTCAGTTGGGCAAAGCCGTTCAGCGATGCCCAAAAGAAAAAGAGAAGTATGAGATTTCGTTGTTTCATTTATTTCAAGGTGTAGCGCAAACCGAAAAAGCCTCGTATGCCCTGATTTGGTCCATAAACATAACCGGTGTCAAAGGTTAGGGCATAAGGATTATAATACTGGCTCGTCGGGTCCGTTACCTGTACAACGTGACCATTAGCATCATATTGTACATTCTCGTCAAACGGATCATTTGCTCGTGCAATGATAAACGGATTGCCTTTATTTGGGGTCCAATTTAATAAATTTTTGACTCCGCCGTAAAATTCAAAGTTTTTTAACTTGTTAAACGTGAGCTGGATATTCTGAATACTCCATGTGGGCGAGTACTCCTGTCTCGGATCCAAATCACCTGCTAACGGCAAACGCATCGGACCATAAAGATTTCCTGTGTAATCGATATCAAGGAATAATTTTCTTAGACGATAGGAAACGGCCCAGGTTCCTGAGAATTTTTCCGTTAGGATTTGGTCGTTTGTTACGCCATGTTCCGTTTTCGTAACATCCATGAAAGTGGCTCCTAGAATGACTTTTATTCCATTTTGAAAAACGGCATCAACATTTATGCTAACCCCTTTAGTAACGGCGTATCCGTCAAGATTTTTATAAATGATCTTGTTCGGATCCGTGTCGTAATCCGGTTTGATCGTGTTTGTGAAATGCGTGTACCAGGCGGAAGTCTCCAAAGCAATATAATCTCCGTCTTTGGAATAGAATTTCTTCAGATAGTTGATGTTCATGTTATAGGATTGTTCCGGTTTTAAGTCCTCAAGAACAACCACTTCGCGGGAGCCTGTCAGCGCGGCGTGTTCTTCGGTGAACAGATTTACGATTCGAAATCCGGTACCGGCATTAAATCGTAGTATGGAGCTGTCATTCGGCGCCCACTTGTACGCAAGACGCGGTGTGAAAATGTTTCCGTGGTTGTCATTGTAATCGTAACGGATGCCAAACAAAGTGGTGTGTTTCGGAGCAATACGGATTTCGTCCTGAACAAATAGACTCGGTATCCAGTTTTCATCCGCAACGGTTGTAGCTGGAGTATTATCATTGTAAAACTGATAACGGATCGCAGTTCCGAGAAGAAAATCGTGGCGATTGATTTTTTTATCCCAGGTAAGTTGGCTGAATCCGATTTTTTGTTGCGCCAGAAATGGAACAATTCCGTAAACCGAATTTTGGTCATGATCCGTATAAGAAAATGACAATAGCATTTTTTCCGAAACCGGAAGTTCATACGCGCCTAAAACTTCCCAGCGCGTGGTGTAAATGCTTTCTCCATAATATTCGTTTCCACCGCGGTATTTTTTCTCCCACTGCATCTCACCACCCCAACGGTCTTCGTAAAAGAAACGTCCGGCCATGGAAAGAAGCTTTTTGCTTTTGCGATTGAAATTCCACTTTTGGAAAAGGGAAATACGATCCTGCAAAGTAACATCGGTAAAATTATCGTGATTGTTGTCGACGGGATTGCTGTAGTTAAAATAATTTATTCCGGTCAACATTGAAGCGGCTTCTCCAACATTCGCTTTGAAACCTAGATCTACATTTGCTTCGCCCCAAGTATTGACAAAAGAATCGGCAAACAAAGTGGGGGCATTTTTAGTACTTTTGGTTATGATGTTGATCAATCCTCCTACCGCCTCACTTCCATATAGAGAGGAAGCCGGACCTTTAACGATTTCCACGCGTTCCAAAAGGGAATTCGGAATACCTGATAGGCCGTATACGGTGGACAATCCGCTCACGATCGGCATACCATCAATAAGTACCAAAGTATAAGGGCCTTCAAGACCGTTGATATGAATGTCTCCGGTGTTGCAGATGTTACAGTTTAGCTGTGGTCGTACACCGTTAACATTTTGGAGTGCTTCAAAAATGGATGCAGTCGGATTTTTTTTGAAGAAAGTGGGTTTGTAAACTTCAACAGGAACCGGACTCTCGAGTCGGTTTACCGCTTTTAGGGTTCCGGTCACCACCACTTCGTCCAGCGAATTGGTCTCCTTAAGATCAAAATCCATGATGATTTCAGTCGTATCGGTAAGCGTTATCTTCTGGCGAAGCGGTCGGAATCCGGAGTGGGAAATGACAACTTCATATTTTCCTTTCGGAATGTTGGCTATAAGATAATTTCCAAGACTATCGGTCGCTGCCCGAAGATTCGTTTTGTTCAGCGTCACATTGGCCAATTCAAGGGGAGTCCCTAAAGAGGTGATTTTTCCCTTAAGGGTTGTCTGACCGAAAGTTACAAGAGTCAGGAAAAAAGAACTTATTATAATTAGATTTTTCACAATTAAAATTTAGTTACTGCAATAATTAAAATTTAGGCAAATCTAAAAATATATTTTGAATCAAAAAAATTTGTATTTTTGAAATCGTAAAAAAAATGTAATGACGTATTCTGAAGAAAATTACCTGAAAGCCATTTATCATCTTTCATTGTCCCAAAAACAAGGAGTGAGCACGAATTCTATTGCGGCGATGGTAGAAAGTAAAGCTTCATCGGTCACCGACATGATCAAGAAGCTGGCGGAGAAAGAATTGGTGATCTATCAGAAATACCAAGGCGTTTCATTAACGGAGCAAGGTTTGCTGGCGGCTAAAATGATTGTGCGCAAACACCGTTTGTGGGAAGTTTTTTTAGTGGAAAAATTGGATTTTTCCTGGGATGAGGTACATGACGTGGCAGAAGAACTGGAGCACATTAAATCGGAAAAACTGATCAACAAATTAGATGCTTTTTTAGGATTCCCTACGGAAGATCCGCATGGCGACCCGATTCCGGACCGAAACGGAAACATCAAAAAAGTGGAAAAACAGTTGTTGTCTGAGTTTGAAGTCGGTCAAACAGGCATTTGCGTTGGCGTAAAAGATTCGTCTTCCAGTTTTTTACAGTATTTGGACAAACAGCAGATTGCCCTCGGATCTAAAATAAAAATAATTGCAAAAGAAAGTTTCGATATGTCGCTGACCATTGAAGTGGAGAAGAAACACATCATTATTTCGAATAAAATTGCCAGCAATCTTTTTGCAAAAATCGTTTCATAAAGTAAGATGACAACAAAAACTAAATCATTAGAAGAAGTACACGAGTCGGTATCCATTGTTCACAATACCTCAATCTGGAAAAAAATAGTGGCTTTTTTCGGACCGGCTTACATGGTAAGTGTGGGATATATGGACCCTGGGAACTGGGCGACGGATATTGCCGGGGGAAGCCAGTTCGGTTATACTTTGATTTGGGTTTTACTGATGTCGAACATCATGGCCCTGCTTCTGCAAAGTCTTAGTGCGCGATTGGGAATCGTGCGTCAGCGTGACTTAGCGCAGGCTTCAAGGGATACCTATTCCCGTCCGGTGAATTTTGTTTTGTATTTTTTAGCTGAAATCGCCATCGCGGCTTGTGATTTGGCCGAGGTTTTAGGGATGGCCATCGGATTGCAGCTGCTTTTCGATATTCCATTGCTTTGGGGTGTGAGCATCACCATGTTGGATACATTCTTATTGCTGTTTCTTATGAATAAAGGAATTAAGAAAATGGAGGCGTTCATAATAGTGCTGGTTGCGATTATCGGACTTTCCTTCCTTGTGGAAATGTTTTTGGCCAAACCGGAAATTACCGAAATCGCAAAGGGGATAGTTCCATCGATTCCGAACAGCACCGCACTTTATATCGCTATCGGAATTATCGGGGCTACCGTGATGCCGCACAATCTCTATTTGCATTCGTCTTTGGTGCAGACCCGAAAATTCGACCGAAGCGCAAAAGGGATAAAACAGGCAATCCGTTATAATTTCTTCGATTCGTTAATTGCTTTAAACCTTGCGTTTTTGGTAAATTCTGCCATCTTAATTCTGGCAGCAGCCACCTTTTATAAAAGCGGAATGTTTGATGTGGCCGAAATTCAGGATGCCTACAAATTTTTGGAGCCGTTATTGGGAAGTCATTGGGCACCTACATTATTCGCAGTGGCCTTGATTGCCGCGGGACAGAGTTCAACAATTACAGGGACGCTTGCAGGACAGATTGTAATGGAAGGGTACCTGAATCTGAGAATTCAACCTTGGGTACGCCGAATTATTACACGTTTGATTGCTATCGTTCCGGCGTTTATTGCGATTGTCTATTTTGGGGAATCCGCAACGGGAAAATTACTAATTTTAAGTCAGGTAATTTTGAGTCTGCAATTGGGATTCGCGATTATTCCGCTGATCCATTTTGTTAGTGATGATAAAAAGATGCGTGGTTTCGCCATTGGGAAATACACCAAAATTGCTTCATGGTTAATTGCGCTTGTAATTGTATCCTTGAACGCCCGATTGGTGTTTGATGAGATCAAAGGCTGGATCGAAACATCCGAAAATCCGGTTTATGTTTGGGTTTTTGTGGTTCCGTTAGCGGTTGCTGCCGCACTGCTGTTAATTTATATCATTGTCAAACCTTTCCTTGAGAAGAGTATGGCGACACCAACGTTGGTACCTCACATAAAAGAAATTGTTGTGAAAGAAGCCGAAAAACCGATCGTTTATTCGAAAATCGCCATCGCTTTGGATTTCTCTAAAACCGATCAGAAAAGTATCGAAAGTGCTTTGCAGCTGGGTGGAAAAGAAGGACAATATACCATTATGCATGTGGTGGAATCGGTAGGAGCCATGGTGTATGGAGAAGAGATCGAGGATTTTGAAACTACGAGCGATTTAGGTTATCTGAAAAAATACAAAGCCGTTTTGGAGGAGAAAGGATATATGGTAAACATCCAATTGGATTTCGGAAGCCCTAAAACGAGTATCCCGAAAATGGTCAACGAAGGCGACTTTGATATCCTGATTCTTGGCGCGCACGGCCACAGCTGGTTCAAAGACCTGCTTTTCGGAACTACGGTGAATGCGGTGCGACATGCGATCAATATTCCTTTGCTGATCATCAAAAATTAAGAAGATGAAAAAAATAGTTTTGGCTGGTTTTGTATTGCTGCTGATGGGTTGCAAATCCGTTAAGGAAAACCCGAATGAAATCAATCAGAAACTGGATTCAAAGTCCGGTAAGGAAATTATTCTTGTTCAAGTCGAAAACGATTCACGCTGTCCCGAAAATGTCCAATGTGTCTGGGCCGGAGAAGTGACCGTTGAGGTCGCGGCTTATGACAATAAAAAACTGGTCGAACAAAAGAGATTTACTTTCAATAAAGAAAATATCGAGGAAATAAAAAAATGGTTTACCGAACATCTTCCGAAGGAAAACGAAACTTTAAAGAATGTCAGCGTAGCGCCTTATCCGAAAGATGGTGTAGTAATTCAACCCTCGGATTATAAACTTGTGCTCAAGTATTAACTACAACCGCAGCCATTGTCGCTGCCGCACTGCTTGTCTTTTTTCTTTTTGATGAAGAATTTTTTCCACAGAAAAGATATGGCGAATCCGAGCAGTAAGTAGACTATTATTTCCTGAAATGATATCATTTATTTGAGTATTTGATAAGCAATAAGGGAAACGGTATAAGCCAGTCCGCTCATGAAAACCAACTGTATTAATGGCCATTTCCAGGAATTGGTTTCTTTTTTCGTAATGGCAAGCGTAGAAACACACTGCATTGCAAAAGCATAGAACAGTACTAAGGAAACACCGGTTGCGAGATTGAATATTTTTTTACCGTTAACCGGATGTACTTCGGCGGCCAATCGGTTTTTAATGGTGGTTTCTTCTTGGGAATGACTTCCCACACTGTAAATCGTGGCCAGTGTGCCGACAAAAACTTCACGCGCTGCAAACGAACTGATTACCGCGATTCCGATTTTCCAGTCATAGCCCAACGGTTTAATAATAGGTTCGATGGATTTTCCAACGATGCCGATATAGGAATTCTCCAGTTTATAAGAAGCTACCAAATCGTCTTTATCTCCTTTGACAGTATTGTTTTCCAATTGGGTGGTAACGGTTTTTTCAGCATCCTTGAAGGTTTTTCCTGGGCCGTGTGACCCTAAAAACCATAAAATCACTGATAGTGCTAAAATAATTTTGCCGGCTCCAAAAACAAACGATTTTGTCTTTTCAATAATGTTGATTGCCACGTTTTTGAACAGCGGGATCTTATAGCTCGGCATTTCCACCACAAAGTAGGATTGCGATTTGATCTTTAGGATTTTGTTCAGAATACTGGCCGAAAATATCGCCATTCCGAATCCTAAAAGATATAATAACATTAAGGTCAATCCTTGCATATTAAAGATCCCGAACAAACGTCTCTCCGGAATAATCAATGAAATCAGGATGGCATATACCGGCAAACGTGCCGAACAGGTAGTGAAAGGCGTGACTAAAATGGTGATTAGTCGTTCTTTCCAGTTTTCAATGTTACGGGTGGCCATAATCGCCGGAATAGCACAGGCCGTACCCGAAATTAAGGGAACGACACTTTTTCCGCTCAAGCCAAATTTCCGCATGATCTTATCCATCAGAAAAACCACACGGCTCATGTATCCGCTTTCTTCCAGGACTGAAATGAACAGGAATAAAAAGGCAATCTGCGGAATGAATATTACTATACCGCCCAACCCCGGAATAATTCCTTCCGAAATCAAATCGGTTAAAACGCCGGCTGGCAAATGGGTTTTGGCATACGTACTTAAAGTCGCGAAAGTGCTGTCTATAAAATCCATCGGAATGCTGGACCAGTCAAAAATCGACTGGAATATAATCAGCATAATGGAAAAGAAGATCACATACCCGAAAACTTTATGGGTCAGAACCCGGTCTAATCGTTCTCTTATATCGGTGGCTTGTGATTTGTCTACTTTATATCCTGTTTTCAACGTATCGTTTATAAACTGATAACGTTTGATGGTTTCTTTTTGCTGAAGCCTTTTTAAATCCGCTTGCGATTTGGCAAACGAATTTGCTTCCAGGGTATTACGCTGTAAGTTGGCAAAATTCACATCCTGCGTGATGACCAGCCACAATTTGTATAATAACTGATTCGGAAACGCACGACGCAGATTGCCAAAATACTCCGGATCGATACTGGAGGCATTAAGACAAGGCTCTGTTGGAAGTTCGTGATAGTTGATGATTAGCTTTTTCAACTCATCGATTCCTGTTTTTTTACGGGAACTTACCAAAGCGATCTTCGTTTTCAGCTGTTCTTCTAAAAACGGAATATCAATCGATATGCCTTTCGGACCCATTCGATCCGCCATGTTGATTACTAAGATTGCCGGTATTTCAAGGTCCTTGATCTGAGTGAAAAGCAACAGGTTTCGCTTTAAGTTTTCCACTTCCGAAACCACTACGGCAACATCGGGGAAATTCGCGTCATTTTTATTCATCAGCAACTCGATTACCACGCTTTCGTCCATCGAACTTGCATTCAGACTGTACGTTCCGGGTAAATCAAGAATCGTTGCTTTGGTGTATTCGGATAGTTTTGCAACCCCTACTTTTTTATCAACGGTAATACCGGGATAGTTGCCCACCTGTTGGTTCAGTCCGGTCAATTCATTGAAAACAGAAGTTTTTCCAACATTCGGATTTCCTATCAGGGCTACTTTTATGGTATTGCGGTTCATAAACTAGGGCTGCGGTATGATTTCAATACTAATTTCTTTTGCCGTTTCCAATCGAATGGCAACGTGACTGTCGTTAACGGTAACATACAACGGATCGCCGAACGGAGCCACTTGTAAAAGCATAACTTCGTTTCCGGGCAGGCAACCCATTTCGATTAATTTTAACGGAATGGCATCGACGTTAAAATCCTCGATTACGGCTTTTTGCCCGCGTTGTAAATGTGCTAATGTGAGAGCCAAATTTTATTTAGATTGAATTTAGATTGCAAATCTAAGGATAATAATGGTTTAAAAGGTGACAAAAGTCAATTTTGCCAAATTTTAAGATATGTTTAGCTATTCTTCTTCCTGGCTAAGGAAATTGATATCGGCCAACAAACGCTGTACTTCTTCTTTTTTGGTGCCATCATAAAATCCGCGTACACGACGTTTGCTGTCTACCAGAACGAAATTTTCGGTGTGGACCATATCGTATAATTCTTCCGGTCTTCCGGTTTTTACGGCCAGATAGGATTTTCGGGCGATGTAGTAGATGTCTTTTTTGTTCCCGGTTACCAGATTCCACTTGCCGTCGATAACTCCTTTCAGTTCGGCATAGTTTTTCAGTACGGAAACACTATCGATATCAGGCGTAACCGAATGCGAAAGCAGCATTACCTTCGGATTGTTTTTAATCTGGTTCTGCAGCCAAACCATGTTGTTAGTCATCATCGGGCAGATGGTCTGACAAGAGGTGAAGAAAAAATCGGCTACATAGATTTTGCCTTCATAATCTTTCTGGGTAATGGTTTTTCCATTCTGATTGGTGAAAGCAAAATCGGCAATATGATGCTCATTTTTATTGGCAATATGTTGAATGGTGGAATCCACCAATTCCGGATTTACCATCGAAGGGGTATAGATCGGTAAGGTTTTCTTCGGTTTGAGGGCAGTGTAAAATAACCCTATGATAATAACCGATAAAATTCCGAGTATGACGAAAAAGGGAATGTATTTTTTAAAAAATGAGAGCATGCGTATTTTTTTTTGCAAATGTACAATTTGTCACAAAAAAACAGTCAAAACGTTTTATTACAATATGTTAAATATTGTCAGCGTATGTTATAATTTATAAATTTGGCTTTCGTTGTAACAAATCAGAAGGTTATGATACCTATTTGACTGTGAGTGATTTATAATTTGAATTTCAAAGGACTGAATTGCTTTTGTTACCAAGAACCAAAAACAAACTATAAGCTTATGAAGAAAAAGATGGTGGCAGCAGGTTCGCTTGCTGTTCTTTCGATGTTAAGTCTGGATGCTTTGGCCCAGAGTCCGAAACCTAAAAATCCGGGGATCAATCTGGATTTGATGGATAAAACCGTAAAACCGGGAGATGATTTCTTTCGTTATGTAAACGGAACGTGGTATGACAAAACGGAAATCCCGGCTGACAAGACCCGTTGGGGAAGTTTTGACGAATTGCGTCAGAATACCGATAATGATGCTTTGGCGATTCTGAAAGCGGCTGCGGCTAACAAAAACCTGGATCCGAAATCCGACCAGGCGAAAGCGGTGAACGTGTACAAAACGTATATGGATACCATCAGCAGAAATAAATTGGGGATTACACCATTGAAGCCCTATCTGGCTAAGATCAATGCCGTGAAAACCGTTGCTGATCTAAACAAGTTAATGATTGAGA
This sequence comes from Flavobacterium sp. 21.1, assembly GCF_057801535.1. NCBI lineage: Bacteria > Pseudomonadati > Bacteroidota > Flavobacteriia > Flavobacteriales > Flavobacteriaceae > Flavobacterium > Flavobacterium sp. 21.1. The sequence continues at coordinate 400,855 of NZ_JBYNXA010000003.1, read as the reverse complement.
TGGAATCTCAGGGCGGTTTAGGTTTTTACGGAATCGGAATCAGTGCTGATGCTAAAAACAGTAACCGTAATGTAGTTTATCTTGGAACGGGAAGTTTAGGCTTACCGGACAGGGATTATTATGTTTCGGATGATAAAGATTCAAAAGAAAAACGTGAAAAATATATAGCTCACGTGGCAAGAATGCTTCAGTTTTTGGGTGTAAAACCGGCTGACGCAAAAATTCAGGCAGAAAAAGTATTAGCGCTTGAAACGGAAATGGCACGTCCTCGTTTAGACCGAGTTGAGCGTCGCGACCGAAGAAAAACCTACAACCCGATGACCGTAGCCGACCTTCAAAAATTGACGCCGTCAGTAAACTGGAACAACTATATGGTAGGTGTGGGTATCGGTAAAATCGATTCACTAATCGTTTCTCAGCCTAAATACATGACGGCTTTGGAAGGTATTTTCAAAGCGAACAAAGTTGAAGACTGGAAAGCTTACATGCGTTGGATGTTGATCAACAAATCTACGGGTGTACTGACAACCGATATCGAAACGGCAAACTGGGAGTTCTACAGCAAAACATTAACAGGAGCTTTAAAGCAACGTCCGCGTGAGGAAAGAGCATTACAGGTAGTTAACGGAACGGTAGGAGAGGCTTTGGGTAAATTATACGTAGAGCAAAAATTCCCTGCAGAAGCTAAAGCTAAAGCTAAAGCGATGATCGAAAATGTATTCCTTGCATTCGAAAACCGTATCAACAACCTGCCTTGGATGACCCCGGCTACACGTAAGGGAGCAATTGACAAGTTGCATAAAACAAGCATCAAAATCGGTTATCCTGACAAATGGAAAGACTATTCAGGATTGACAATCAAAGGAATTGAGCAAGGCGGAAGTTACTATGAGAACATGAAAAATGTTGCTAAATGGGGCTTTGCTGAAAATATCGCCGATCTGAAAAAACCGGTGGACAAAACCGAATGGGGAATGTCACCGCAAACGGTAAACGCATATTACAACCCATCGTATAATGAAATCGTTTTCCCTGCAGCTATCTTACAACCGCCATTCTACGATTACAAAGCGGATGATGCTGTAAACTATGGCGGAATCGGAGCGGTAATCGGTCACGAGATTTCTCACGGTTTTGACGATTCAGGTGCACGTTACAATGCAGACGGGAATCTTGTTAACTGGTGGACCGAAGACGATTTGAAACAATTCACGGGTCTTGGAGGTGCTCTAGCTGCTCAGTACAGTGCGTTAGAGCCACTACCGGGCACTTTCGTAGACGGTAAATTCACTTTAGGTGAAAATATTGGTGACTTAGGCGGAGTAAATGCAGCGTATGACGGTTTGCAAATCGCCTTAAAGAAAAACGGAAATCCGGGCTTGATCGACGGATATACTCCGGAACAGCGTTTCTACATTTCTTGGGCGACAATCTGGCGTTCTAAGATGAGAGACGAGGCAATCAAGAACCAAGTGAAAACAGATCCGCATACACCGGGGATGTTCCGCGCTTTCGTTCCGTTACAGAATGTGGATTCTTTCTATCAGGCATTTGATATCAAAGAAGGACAGAAATTATATGTAAAACCGGAGAACCGAGTGAAGATCTGGTAATCTGATGTAATACTAAAAAATCCCGAGTATGAGCTCGGGATTTTTTTTTGGAATTACTTCAGTAAATATTCTTCCATAAAACGTATCACTGCGAGACGCTGATAATCGATATTTGCTTTTTTCTTAAAACCATGTCCTTCATCTTTCGCTTCTAAGTACCAAACCGTGTTTCCCTGTTTTTTCAGTTTGTCACGCATTTGCGTTGCTTCGGTAACCGGTACGCGGGGATCGTTCGTTCCCTGAATGATAAACATAGGTTTTTTGATTTTGTCGGTATTATTCAACGGCGAAATTTTATCCAGGAAGGCGTACATCTTTTCATCTCTTTCATCTCCGTATTCCACCCTGCGCAAATCGCGACGGTATTCTTCGGTGTTTTTTAAGAAGGTGTTGAAATTGGAAATCCCTACGATGTCCACCGAACAACGGATCTTATCGGCATAATGAAAAGCAGTGGCCAAAGTCATGTATCCGCCATAGCTTCCGCCCATAATCATGATTCGGTCCTTATCCAGTTCCGGCTGCTGGGCAATCCAGTCTAAAAGTGCACCGATATCTTTTACCGAATTTTCTCGTGAAAAACCATTATCCGAAGCGATGTATGTTTTCCCAAAACCGGAGGAACCACGAACATTGGGACTTATTACAGCCACTCCCATTTCATTTGTAAAATAGTTGTTGGCCCCTAAAAAAGCAGCTTTGGATTGTCCTTCCGGACCTCCGTGAATGTTAATCAACACAGGTCTTTTTCCAGTGAATTTTGGCGAAGCAGGATAATAGAAACCTGAAATTTTCAGATTGTCAAAACTTTTCCATTCGATGAATTTCGGTGAGGACATGTCTTCTTTCTGCATTTCTCCCAATTCGCTTTCTGTCCAGCGTTCAATTTTCCCTGTTTTTATTGCAAGTTTATAAATGTCGGATGAAGAATCCGCGGTAGATTGCGTGAAGAACAAATTTTGTCCGTCTTTCGAGAAGGCTAATCCACCCATTAAACCTACGGGAATGTTTTTTACTTCTTTATAAGTTTTTGCTATCGGATTCATAAGATACAATTTGCTTACACCTCCTTCATTGGTGGAGAAAGCCAACTGTGTTTTGTCTTCCGAAAGGAAATAACCGTCAACATCCCACGGAATGTTGGAAGTATGATACGTTGTTTTTTTAGTATTCAGATTGAAGGTCGCCAAACGCTGAAATTCATTGTCCCTATCTGTGATATAGAATATTTCGTCATTGTTTTTTGAAAAACGGGCACTGCTTTGTACGATGCGTTTATCAGCTCGGTTTGTCACTTCAGATAGTTTACCGGTTCTTGCATCCAACATCCAGATGTGCGATTCGTTTGCCGAAATGTATTCACCGATCAGCAATTTTTTACCGTCAGGGGAAATGTCCTGAATGCCCCAACCGCCGCCTTTTACTTCCAAGATCAATTTCACGGATTTCGGATCGTTGGGATTCATATAGTAAATGTCCCTGTCACCACCGTTTCTTTTGGTCGATGCAAAGTAAAATCCGGAGCCGTCTTTTTTCCAGGTGATATTACCGTTTTGCGAACGGCCGCCATCGGTGAGTAAGGTAGATTTTAAAGTTTTTAAATCTAATTTGTATAGCTGTCCGAATTCATTCCCGCCGGTATCTTTGGAATAGATAATGAAGTCGCCTTTCACAGGTTCATAACTGGCGTCGCTTACCGGTTCATCAAAAAAAGTGATTTGTTTTCGTGCCCCCATGGGCTGACTCACTTTATGCAATTGTGAAGTCGAACCGAAACGGGTTGCGATCATGATTTCATTTCTAACGGGATTGACGGCGGCTAAAGAAGCCGCTCTGGCTTCCGAGTATTTTTTCACCTGAACCGCTAATTCTTTCGGGATATCAGCGATGTTTTCGGTGATTAAATTTTCATTGGGTGAAATTTGATTCTTTTTTTCCTGAGCCTGTGCGCTAAGTACGACAAGCAAGGCAAACAAACTGATTCTTGTTTTTTTCATGATTCAGAATTGATTTTATTTTAGCTCTACAATTTAGGGAATAAATTCGCTATAAAAACTAAAAATCGTCAACATGAAAAAGCCGATGAATTCTGTTTTTTTACCCGTTAAATAGTTTGTTTTTTTTAAATGGTATATTCTTCCTGATAAGATAGGCGTGGTAGGCACTAGGAATATCGTGTGTCCATTTGGGAAGGATGAGAATGATCAGAATGACATCCAATTGAGAGATTATGCCCAGAAAAACGGTAATCTGAAACGGAAGACCGGCATGATTGAATCCGATAAGGGAAGTAAAAGCTACAATTAAGGTTATCCCCCACATTTTTGACAGAAAAGCATGGGTGCAGGTTTCTTTTCCGAATTTTATCAAACTGACAGCATAACAGGCCGCTTCCATTGCGATAATGGCAAGTAATCCGAAACGGTTTTCATGGATCAGTTGTGGAAATATTATCCAGGTGGCAAGACCGATGGCAATCCAAAAAATCACATCCACTTGACTGTCGAGCCGTCTTAATTTTTCGGTGGAAATGTTTTGTTTTCGGGCAATAATCCCATCGAAGATATCGGATATAAGTCCGAGATACATCAACACAACTATGGGAATCCGACTGTCCTGCTTAAGGTAACAGGCCAACAAAACAATCATCGGGGCAGCCACAAGGCGGAATAATATCAGATAATGCGGAACTTTTAGATTTTTCATTTGTGGTTGCTACCGTTTTTTGATCGATCGGTTTACCAAATATAATCCAAAAATCGTTACGCTGCCTCCCACCATGATCATTGCTGTCAGTGGTTCGTCGAAAATTATTGAGCCTAAGACCAAGGCGACAATTGGGTTTATGTAAGCATAAATACTGCTTACTTCAGCCGGAAGATGTTGCAAGGCGTAAATAAAAGCGATAAAAGTGAATACCGATCCGAAAACAACCAGATAAGCGATCGACCACCAGGATTCAGACGGAATCAACATAATATTTATTGCAGTTCCCGTGGCACCGGTATAGGCGAAAAGTAAAATACTGGAGATAAGCATTTGCAGCCCCAAACTGAAATACGGATTAAAACTCGCAGCTTTTTTCTTGGTATATACGCTTCCGAAGGCCCAGGTAAAAGTCGCGATGACGGAGAGGATTATTCCGAAGCGGAAATCAGGATTAAGAAAATCAGCCAGATAATCATAGAAAATCAGGCAGACGCCCGCGAAGGAAATCAATAATCCCATGATCGACCACTTTGACGGTCTGTCGCCTTTAAACCAACTGATGACCACAATCCATAAAGGGAAAATGGTGCCGATGATCGCTCCCAGTCCGCTGGAAATGTATTTCACACCCCAGGTACTCAGTCCGTTGCTCAAAGCAAAATTAAGGATACTCAGAATAACAATCGTATTCCATTGTTTGCCTTTGGGCCAGGGTGTTCTTTTGAAAAGAAAATACGTAATGTAAACTAATGCACCGAGAAACTGTCGGATTCCCGCCAGTTGCAAAGCAGGCATGTGCTTAACGCCTTCCTTAGAAGCCAGCCAAGTGGTTCCCCAAAAGAAGCTCACCCAGATTAAAGCCAGCATCGGCATTCCTATGGATTGTAATTTGTTTTTCGCCGTTATATGTAGGTTAGAGATTCTGGGCACGTTAGAGGTTCTTTTTTGCGAATGAATAATTCAGGGTGTTCTCAATTTTGGCACTGGAAATGTATTTTCCTACGGAAGGTTTCCCGGTTGTAAATTTAGGGATTGCCAGATTCATTTCCGAAGCTTTTCCGGTATAGTACTCTTTTCGCGTCGGATGGTAGGGCGTTACCGCGTTGAAGACGGTATTCCAAGCTTCTTTTTCAATTATTTTCAAAATGATACCGATGCAGTCCTCCTGATGGATCATATTGATAACCGCATCGGGGTTGTCAAGGTTTTCTCTTCCTGCCAGTATTTTTATGGGATGTCGGTCACCTCCGATCAGTCCGCCAAAACGGAGAACTGTAGTTTTGAAATTTGGGTTTTGTTGCAGTAGTTTTTCGACTTCGGCCAATTGCCTGCCGCTTTCGGTATCGGAATCCGGAAGCGTTTCTTCGGTTATGGTTTCTTCGGAATCCGAATAGACCGATGTCGAACTGACAAACACTACTTTATTTACCGATGACTGTTCTATATAAGGCAATAACTTTTCGATTTTGGCAACAAACGCTTTTGTAGAATCGTTTGGGATAACGTTCCGCAGGCTTGGCGGTATATCGATAATCAGGATTTCGGTATTTTCCAAAAAAGAGGTCACAGCTCCTTGGACTTCTTTTTCGGTTAATATTAGCTGAAAGGGATGGATTCCGATATCTCGTAGTTGATTTATTTTATTTTCGGAAGTTGTTGATCCTTTTACAGGGAATCCTTCCGAAATCATCCTCTCAGCTAAAGGAAGGCCTAACCATCCACAGCCCAGAACGGCTATCTGCGGTTTATTTGTCTTCATTTGTAGGCTTGATCTTAACCTTTATATGTCCCCAATTTTCCCCGGATTTGATTCGGTACAACTGCATTTCACTTACCCCGAACTGCTTGGCAAGAATCTTTATGCGGGTTTTTCGGTTGGGATCCAACAGGATTTTTTTAAGGCGTATGACAGTTGTTTCAGTCAGTTTCGATCCGTTGGCTTTGATGTTGTGCTCGATCAGTTTCTTTTTAGCGGCGATAACTTTGGGACTGCTTCTGTAGTGTTGCATTTTTCCTTCGTAGTTGACCCACTTCAGGTTTTTAACATGATCGTGGTCTTTTTTACGATCGATGTGAATCACATACTGTTGGTCTTCTGAAGTTTTCGGAATAAAAAGTTCGGCAACCAGTTTATAAAGCAGGATGGCTTTTTGTTTTCGTTTACCCTCGACGGCAGGATAGTACAGCCGAAGCGTGCGATAACCATCAGTTAAAGTGCCTTTTAGTAATTTTCCGTGCTTTATATTGTCGGTAAAACTCATTAAACGCCCATAGTTGGAAAGCGCGTAGCGAAACTCGAATTTTTTTTCCGTAACCGGATCTTTGAAGATTTCTTCAGGAATTTCTTTGAAAACTTCATCGGGGTAAAATCGTATCATAGTCAAACAGGTTATCGTCTTTTTTCACCAAAATAAACCCGTCATTTTCTATTGCCCTGTAACCTTGGTCATATATAAAATGATAAGTGTTACCGTTTTTTGCTTGGTACACAGACGTGAAAAAAGTGAAATCGAAATTTTTGGCGATTAACTTCGATCTTGTTGTTTTTGATTTTTCACTTGGGTTTAGTTCAGACAAAATTCGGTAATTTTTCCGTAACTTGTTGTTAATGTTGCGCATCAAATTCGTATTATCCTTGTTTATCTTGTTGTTGTAAGAATTCCTGCATCCGTCTTCACAAAATTTTTTGTCCTCCCTGCCCGTAAAGGAGTCGCCACATTCTAAGCATTTCTTCATTTTCTAAAAATTAAATTCTCCTTTATACGATAAGGCTTGTTCGATATGTGCGAAATGATGCCTACAATGCCAATCGTAAATGCCTAGGCCTTCTTCAACCGTAAACAAACGCTGATGCTGCGGATGATAGTACATGCGGTGCCAATCGTTCGCCGTTAGGTTTTCTAACAGTTCTGACCAACGTTGGTGAACGCCCTCAATGATTTTTAGAGACGCAGTAATATCGTCCTGCAGGCCATCTGCCAGTTCGGCCCAAAGCGCTTCCTCATAGGGGCGGATTACGGGAGTATCTTCTGTTAGCGTAAGTTTCAGGCGGAAGATCGCATTCATATGACTATCGGCCAAGTGGTGAACCACTTGTTTAATGGTCCAGCCTTTGGGACGATATCTCCAATTTTTTTCAGCTGCTGTAAGGGGTTCAGTATTTTTCTTCAGCTGTTGGGGAAATTCCCGTATTGTTTTTTTCCAGGTTTCAATACGCTCCTGTGTAATTTCTTCTGGGCAAATGAAGCGCCCAATTGGAAATTTTAAGCTCTCGATGTCGGTATAGTTGTTCATTGGGAATATAATTAAGTTGTTATGTAAGATTCTGAACCTGAAATGTTTTATTGCTTTTTTGTAATGGCTTACTGTTTTTTTAAATTTTAACTACTTGATATGTAGTATTTTAAAATTTTAAAACTTATTCAAATATAGGAAAATTCTTGGAAACAAACGACAACAAATGACTACAAACGAAAGTAAACGACTTGTTACCGACTATTTTTTGCCCAACGAAACAATTTTGTCCTGTCAAATCGTCAATCATAATTCGGACAAGATTTTCAACAGAAACATTTAAATTTTATACGCCATGAAAAACAGAGTACAATTAATCGGAAATGTGGGACAGGATCCCGAAGTAAAAACCATCAACGGAGATCGTAAGGTAGCCAATGTCACTATTGCTACTAATGATTATTACTACAACGAAAAAGGGGACAAGATTGAACAAACCGAATGGCATCGGATCACCGCCTGGGGCAAGACTGCGGAGATTATCGAAAAGTTCGTTGTCAAAGGAAAAGAGATCGGTATCGAAGGCAAACTGACGCATCGTAGTTATGACGATAAGGAGGGCAATAAAAAGTACATCACCGAGATTGTCGCCACTGAAGTTTTGCTTTTGGGAACTAAATAAACCATGTTAGTTCGTTTATTTACCATTAGGGTAGCTCAAGCTCATTTTTTAGAGGATCAGCAAACGCTAAATGATTTTCTGCAAAATGTGAAATTTGTAAAATCCGCGACACATTTTTTGGAATCCACGGAAGAACCGCATTGGTCCGTTTTACTTCATTATGAAGATAAAAATACAATTAAAGCAAAAGAAAACATGCTAGCTGTAGCAGAAGCGGACCTGACGCCCGGAAGTCTTTACGTACTGGAATGCTTAAAACAATGGAGAACCGAAAAAGCGGAAGAATTAAACATACCGAAATTCATGATCTGTCATAATTCGGAGCTGGTAAACATTGCTTTCCATCATCCTAAAGACAAAGGAGCGCTTAAGAATATCAAAGGTTTTGGTGCCAAGAAAATTGAAAAATACGGGGATGATATTATTGGGGTTTTAACTGTAGTTTAAACCGAACGGGCCATCAGCAATGCTGGTGGTTTGTTTTTTTAATAGATGGAAGCAGCGACGCGATAGGTGTTGGCATGGGCTTCGATAATGGTTTTGATGTCCGGAGAATACCCGCCGCCCATACTGACTTGCACCGGAATTTCATAGTGACTGCAAAGCGAAAAAACGATTTCGTCTCTTTGTTTGCATCCGTTTAATGTGCAACTGAGTTTCCCCAATTTATCGGAAGCCAGAATGTCCACCCCACTAAGATAAAAGATGAAATCGGGTTTTTGGGTTTCGATTAAATAAGGTAATGTATTTTGCAGAATTTCCAAAAACTTGGCATCTTCGGTACGGTCGTTAAGGGCAATGTCCAAATCGGAGGTTTCCTTCCTGAACGGGTAATTTGATTTTCCGTGCATGGAAAAGGTAAAAACCTTGTCGTTGTTTTGGAAGATTTCGGCAGTTCCGTTGCCTTGGTGTACATCTAAATCGACAATCAGGATCTTTTTCGCCAGTTTGTTATCCAAAAGATACTGCGCGCCAATGGCTTGGTCGTTTAGTAGGCAAAAAGCCTCTCCACGATTGGAGTAGGCATGGTGAGTTCCTCCGGCGATATTGAAAGCGATTCCGGTTTGCAACGCTTTCCCCGCTCCCAGTATGGTCCCTTGGGATAAACGTAATTCCCGTTCCACCAATTCGGCTGAAAGAGGAAAGCCAATTTTTCGGACCGCACGCGGATCTAAACTCAGATTGACCAGATTATTGACATATTCTTTTTGATGGACCGCTAATACGTGTTGCATTTCCGGTAAGCCAGGTTCAAAGAAGGCTGCAGGCGAAACAATTCCCTCATGTAAAAGTTGTTGTGGCAACAGCTCATATTTCATCATCGGAAAGCGGTGCCCTTCCGGTAACGGGTGTTTGTAAATGGGATGAAAAGCGATCGGGAACATTATGAGTCCATTTGCTTCTGGAATTCATCAATGAAAAGACTCACATGATAGCCATCCATCAGACCATGATGTACGTGAATTGACATCGACATCGTTTTATTACCATTCACTTCGGTCATTTTTCCAAAAGAAATTTTCGGACAGCTGTCGGGAAAGGTAAAACTCCTGGAATGCGAAATAGAAGTGAAGTTAATCCATGGCAGGGATGAAAAATGGATGAGATTGAATTCTCCGTCGAAATTTCGGGTTATAAGTCCGCTGGTATTGCGTACGCGTTCGATTTCAGCTGAAGCGTTTTCATTAAAATCGCTCAAATCAGGAAAGTACTCTACCAAGGAAAATCCAAAAGTCGTATCGTCACGCATTATGGTCGGCGATGCATTGATTTTGTCGTACACAAAAACCTCTCCGTCAACTATTCGATATCTGAAATTCTCAATTGTATTTAAGGCTGCGAGGGTTTTATGCAGATAATACACGAAAAAGGAAATACCCAACGCTTTTGAAGTTTCGTAGGCTTTGGTGCAATCTATATTAATTGTTACGCCAAAGAAAGGTTCTTCAAATTGGCTGAAAAATTCGAAGTGGGTTTTTCGGTTCCAGGAGGAAAGGTCTAATTTCTTTTTCATTACAACATCGGTAAAATATCCGTAATTTTTGAAACGGCTTTAAAGTTGGGGTGTACGATTTCGTGATCGATTTTCTCATGAGCCCATGTTGTGTGAAAAGGAACATGAATAGCATAACCGCCAATGTTCAAAACCGGTAGCACATCGGATTTCAGTGAATTTCCGATCATTAGTAAGTCGGCTGCCTCGATTTCCAGACGCTGCAGTAGTTTTTCATAATTTAATTCCTGCTTGTCAGCCATCACTTCAATATGGTGAAAATAATGTCCTAAACCCGAGTCGTGCAATTTGCGCTGCTGATCTTTCAGATCACCTTTGGTTGCCACCACCAATTTGTATTTTCCGTGAAGCGACTCTAGTGTTTCTTCTACACCGTCCAGTAATTCAATGGGTTTTTGGATAAGTTCTTTTCCTAATTCGGTGATTTTCTGAATTCCCTTTGATCCAATTGTCCCGTCAGAAACCTTAATGGCGGTTTCGATCATGGAAAGAATATAGCCCTTAATTCCATAACCGTATAACGGCAGATTGTCGACCTGTGTCCGTAGTAATTCCTGTGAAAGTGTCTGATAGGAATGATAATCACTCATCATGCCGCAAAATTTCCTTTCGGTTTCCTCGAAATACGGTTCGTTGATGAACAGGGTGTCGTCGGCGTCGAAGGCAATTACTTTTGGATTCATGGGATTGTATATTAAAAAACCCTTTCAAGATTTTATTCCGAAAGGGTTATGTGTTTCACTTTAGCTTATCATCGCTCCGTTGATCACGCCTTCAGTATCCGGATTCACGAAAACCAGTTTGCCTTCCGCCGTGTTGCTTAATAATAGCATTCCTTCGCTTTCCACGCCGCGTAAGGCTCTTGGCGCTAAATTAACCAATACCGTAACGCGTTTTCCGATCACTTCTTCCGGAGAGAAATGCTCTGCAATTCCGGAAACAATCGTACGTACATCAATTCCGGTATCCACTTTCAAAACCAATAACTTATTGGCTTTCGGCATTTTTTCTGCTTCGATGATGGTTCCGATACGAAGATCCACTTTTGCAAAATCTTCAAAGGCAATGATGTCTTTTTGGGGCTCCGCTTTAGCGTTTTCTGCTTTGTTGGCTACTTTAGTTGCTTCCAATCTGTCAATTTGTTTTTGAATTTCTTCGTCTTCTATTTTTGCAAATAATAATTCCGCCTCCCCAATTTGGTGGCCTGCCGGAAGTAAATCAGAGGTTGAGCTAATGGTGTTCCAGTCGAAATTATTGTTTACTTTTAAAATGTTTTTCAGTTTGTCGGCCGTGAACGGTAAAAAAGGTTCGGCTAAAACGCTCAATGCAGCAGCAATTTGTAAGGCCACATACATTTGCGTCTGAACACGGGCCGGATTCTCTTTTACGATTTTCCACGGCTCTTCATCGGCCAAATATTTATTACCTAAACGCGCTACGTTCATCAGTTCACCCAGAGCTTCTCTGAAACGGTATCGTTCCACAGAACTTGCAATTACTGCAGGATAAGCTTTAAGTTCGGTTAACGTAGCTTCATCCACGTCTGTTAATTCATTCGGTTGCGGGATAACACCGTCATAATATTTGTTGGTAAGCACCACCACGCGGTTGATGAAGTTTCCGAAGATCGCCACCAATTCGTTGTTGTTTCTTGCCTGGAAATCTTTCCATGTAAAGTCGTTGTCTTTGGTTTCCGGTGCATTGGCAGTCAAAGCGTAACGCAAAACGTCCTGCTTTTCAGGGAAATCCAATAGGTATTCGTGTAACCAAACTGCCCAGTTTTTAGAAGTCGACAGTTTGTTCCCTTCTAAATTCAGGAATTCGTTGGCCGGTACGTTATCCGGTAAAATATAACTTCCTTCCGCTTTCAACATTGCAGGGAAAATCACGCAATGGAAAACGATATTGTCTTTTCCGATGAAATGCACCAATTTAGTATCGACCGATTTCCAATAAGGTTCCCAGTCTTTTCCTTCTTTGGCAGCCCATTCTTTAGTGGAAGAAATGTATCCGATAGGCGCGTCAAACCAAACATACAGTTTTTTTCCTTCGGCACCTTCGACGGGAACGTCGATTCCCCAATCCAGATCACGGGTTACCGCACGCGGACGCAAACCGTCTTCCAGCCAGGATTTTACCTGTCCGTACACGTTAGGTTTCCAATCATTTTTATGGCCTTCCAGAATCCATTCTCTTAGGAATGCATCATATTGGTCTAAAGGTAAAAACCAGTGTTTTGTTGATTTTAAAACCGGTTTTGTGCCGGTGATGGTTGATTTCGGATTGATTAAATCAGTAGCATTTAAAGACGATCCGCATTTCTCGCATTGGTCACCATACGCTTCTTCATTACCACATTTCGGACAGGTTCCCATTACGAAACGATCCGCTAAAAACTGATCCGCTTTTTCATCATACAATTGCTCGGTTACTTCCTCGATGAATTTCCCTTCGTCGTACAGTTTTCTGAAAAATTCGGAAGCCGTGTCGTGATGGATTTTCGCTGAAGTACGCGAATAATTGTCAAAAGATATTCCGAAATCGGCAAACGATTTACGAATGATTCCGTCGTATTTATCGATTACCTGTTGCGGGGTGATCCCTTCTTTTTTGGCTTTCATGGAGATGGCTACCCCGTGTTCGTCGCTTCCGCAGATGAAGGCCACATCTTTTCCCTGCAATCGAAGGAAACGGGCATAAATATCGGAAGGCACATAAACGCCGGCCAGGTGACCAATGTGAATAGGGCCGTTAGTATAAGGTAAAGCGGCAGTTATCGTATATCGTTTTGGATCTTGTATCATAAAATTGCGTCAATTTGACTGCAAAAATAATCTATTGTGTACGAATTCACGAATTTCCGTGAAATTTTCTGTCTGATTTTCATGCGGAAAATGATTTTTTATAGCTTTTTATTGAGATTATTCTTTAAATTTGTTAATGTTGATTTCAAAATTCGGTTATGAAAACAATGAAACTATTTTTCGAATCCTTATTTTTGAAATCAATTTTAATTCTGTCTGCATTATTTTTTTGTGTGGCATCCTATTCTCAAAAACGCATGAAGATTCCTCCTTATCTAAAAAAAGGCGATACTGTTGCTTTAGTTTGTACCGCCCGAAAATTTTTTCCTGAAGAAGCACAACCGGCCATTGATTTGTTGAAATCGTGGGGGTTGGAAGTGAAACTGGGGAAAACCATTGGATTGGACAGTTGTCAGTTGGGCGGAACAGATGAGGAGCGAACGGCGGATCTTCAGAAAATGCTGGATGATGATAATATCAAAGCGATCTGGTGCGCACGCGGCGGATATGGAACGGTTCGGATTATTGATACGCTGGACTTTACCAAATTCAAAAAACATCCGAAGTGGATCATGGGCTTTAGTGACGTTACGGTTTTGCACAGTCATTTGAATATGATGGGGATTGCAACATTGCATTCTATCATGCCGTTTACGGTGCCGAAAGCGCCGGATGAGGTTAAAGAGACGCTGCGAAAAGCATTGTTTGGTGAAAGTCTGAAATATGTGGTTCCTGCGAAAGGATATGAGATTAAGGGCAAGGCAAAAGGACAACTGGTAGGAGGCAATCTTTCGATCCTATATAGTTTGTTGGGTTCGAAATCGTCATTGAATACCGACGGGAAAATCCTTTTTATAGAAGATCTGGATGAATACTTGTATCATATCGACAGAATGATGCAGAATCTGAAGCGCAACGGCTATTTCGAAAATCTGAAGGGGCTGATTGTTGGGAGTATGACCGACATGCATGATAATGAAATTCCGTTCGGGCAGAATGAGGTGGGGATCATCACAGAAATAGCTAGGAAATATCATTTTCCGGTTTGTTTCTATTTTCCTGCGGGACATCAGAAAGACAACCGTACACTGATTCTTGGGAAGGAAGTGGAATTTGAAGTTAATGCAGAGGAAATCATCCTGGAATTCAAAAAATAATGGCGGAGCATAACGAATTAGGTAAGCTGGGTGAAGATTTGGCCGTGGATTATTTGAAGAAAGAGGGTTATGAAATTGTCGAAAGAAATTGGTTTTTTCAAAAAGCGGAAATCGATATTATTGCTCAAAAAAATAACATTTTAGCGATAATTGAGGTAAAGACTAGATCGAATGTGGAGTTTGGAGACCCTGAAATTTTCGTAAATGAAAAAAAAATAAAATTATTGGTAAAGGCTGCAGATGAGTACATTAACGTGAAAAATCTCGATTTTACTGTCCGTTTTGATGTAATTTCTGTAACAAAAGGCGCAACCAATTGTGAAATTTCGCATCTAAAAGATGCATTTTATTATTTTTAACATTGTTATAATTGTAACATAATGTTTTTATTTGTAAATTTGCCGAAATTTTTTTAAATAATAGTTTAATTTATGAAAACGATTTCTTCTGTTGTTGAGAATTATATTAAATCTAAACCGTTTCTACTTAACGGATTAACGCTCGGAATTGTTAACCTGACTTCATTAGCCAGAATAATTCAGCACGATTTAGAGAATGAAATGGATAAGGAAGTAAAGCAGGGTGCGATTGTAATGGCTTTGAAGCGTTTGTCTGAAGAGCTGGATTTCCGAATCAATCATAAGATTGAGAAAACCTTAAAAGGGATGGGAGAGATTACAGTACGTTCCTCATTAGTAAATTACAACTTTCCAATTAATCCAAGGGTTTTAAACAGACAGGCCGATTTTTTAACAGAAATCAGTTCTCTTAAAGATGTTTTTTATACTTCTTCCAGAGGTGTTAACGAAACAAACATCATTTTAAGTGAATCGATCAGTGATATTCTTGAAAAACATTTTGAGGATGAGAAATGGTTGGTGAAAACGGACAAGTTAGCATCAATCACAGTTAAGCTGCCTAAAGACAACGTGGGTACACCGGGTCTTTTTTACTTCGTTTTCCAACGTTTGGCTTGGGACGGTATCAATATCAACGAGGTGATTTCAACGAATTTCGAAATTACTATCGTAGTTAGCGAAGAGCATATCGACAATGCATTCAAGGTTATTAAAGACCTGAAAAAAGTATAAAAGTAAGTTTATTAGGATTTTTATTTTTTTTAGTTATTTTTGGGACAACCAAAACCTAACTAACTAAAAATGAAAAAACTAATTACTATTTCAGTATTATGCTGCGGCCTTTTTGCATTTTCGCAAAATAGAGTAGCATCAAAAATACGGGAACTGAATTTGTCCAAGACAGAATTCGTTCCCGTTTTTCCTTTAAATTCGTCGGATAAACAGCCAAACACTCAGATTGAGCAAACCGTAGAGGACGCTCAGTTGGCTACGATGAAAACACAAGTGGTTAACGATGTTGCCCAAAAAGGTTATCAGGCAATCGAATTGCAATTACCTTACCACGGAGTTATATTGCAAGTGCAGCTTTATAAGGTCGATTTGTTTGCAGCAGGGTTTCACGTTGACACAGACAAGCAAAAAAACATCAGCTATACTAAAGGGGTTTATTACAGAGGGATAATTAAAAATGACCCGACTTCCCTAGCTTCCTTTAATTTTTTCAATGGGGAATTTAATGGTATGGTTTCAAGCTCGCTTCTGAGCAATTTGGTAATCGGAAAAATCGATAAACCCGGAAATACTTCAGAATACATCATTTACGAAGATCAGAAAATGAAAGTGGTATCTACAAATGACTGCCACACTTCCGATGACGTTAAAGACGAAAATGAAAAACAGTCAGATGATCACAGATCACCAAGCAGTACAAAATGCGTTGCGACTTATTTTGAAATTGACAATAACTTATTTATTTCAAACGGTAATAGTACCACGACTACTTCCAATTGGATGACTTCTGTTTTTAATAACATGCAGACGCTTTATACTAATGACGGAATTACGCTTGCCTTAAAATCCATTTATATTTGGACAACACCGGATCCTTATGAGGGAATCGGAACAGGGTCAAGTGATTATTTGTATAAGTTTAAAGATGTCCGACCGGTTTTCGATGGAGATGTAGGACAGCTTGTAGGAATAGACCCGGGAGGCCTTGGAGGTGTATCGATGGGGATCGGCGGGCTGTGTACCACCAATAATTATGTTTATTCGGATGTTAATTTAAGCTACTCAACAGTTCCGACCTATTCATGGACTGTTCAGGTAGTTACCCACGAATTTGGGCACAATGTTGGTTCCAGACACACGCACGCCTGCGCGTGGAATGGTAACAATACCGCTATAGATAACTGTGCACCTTATGCCATCGGATCAAGTGCGGAAGGTTATTCCTGTATGACCACACCGCCAACCATTCCGAGCGGTGCTGTGAAAGGATCCATTATGAGTTATTGTCATTTGGTAGGGGGTGTTGGAATCAGTTTTGCCAACGGATTTGGTCCTCAGCCAAGCGCTGCCATTTTGAATTTTGTCAACTCCAGAGGATGTTTAAGCACGGATTGTGTCGCTGTTTGTGTCAACGGCGTTGGTGCAATCGATACCCAGTATAATGCAGCTGCCACTTCGGCGGTTATTAACTGGACCGATGTAACAGCAGAAGATACATGGCAGGTGGCTGTATTGCCGTTCGGAAGCAATTTACCAACCTGGACGACTGTAACAGCACCAACATTTACTGCCAACGGACTATTGTCTAATACGTATTACAAGTTCCGCGTAAAACCTAATTGTGGCAGCTTGACACCGTTGACCAGAGAATATGTTTTCCTAACTGCGGCAAATTATTGTGACGGAATCACTATGACGGATACGGGAGGGGCCTCCGGAAGCTATACGGACAATCAGAATTTCGTGAGAACGATAATTCCTAACTTGCCGAATAAGAAAATCAAATTGACATTTACCGGTTTCTCGTTGGAGCAGGATTACGATTACCTTTATATTTATAATGGTTCAAGTACAGCTTCACCTGCATTTGCTGCTGGCGGTTATACAGGAACAACCGTACCGGGTCCGTTTGAATCAACTGCACCGGATGGCGCTCTGACGCTTAGGTTTTTCTCAGACGGCGGAGTGACTGATCAGGGTTGGGTTGCAACGACATCATGCCTTACTACGCTTGGCGTTAATGAAAGCAGTTATATTGATTATTCATATTACCCGAATCCGACCAATGGGGTAGTGACCATCAATTCCAAAGACATGATTTCAAATGTGATGGTTTATAATGTGGAAGGAAGATTATTATTCTCCGGAGATGTAAATAACCTGATAACACAAGTAGATATTTCAAGATATGCTGCGGGAACCTATTTCTTTAAAATGAAAATTGATAATCAGACAGTTAACTTCAAAATCGTGAAATTGTAATCCATTTTGTACATGAAATAAAAACCTGTTACACAAAAAAAGTAGCAGGTTTTGTTTTTTATTCAATATATTTGTTTGATTAATAAATCGAAACTATGTTAGAAATTATTCAAAAAGCACATTCCGGAGTAGCTTATTTGGCCCTTGGAATGTTAGTAGTTGCAGTGATTAATGCCTTCATGGGAGTTTCATCCGGAAGAGGGTTTAGTGATAAAGACAGAAAGATTTCTTTGTTCGCTTTAATTTTCTGTCACATTCAGTTGCTTTTAGGATTGGCGGTTTATTTCGTTTCTCCTTATGGAATGGCAAGTCTGGGTAACATGAGCGATGCCGGGTTACGATTGACTTCTTTAGAACATCCGCTTATCAACATACTAGCCATCGTTTTAATTACTGTTGGTTGGTCAAAACACAAAAAAGAGGAAAGCGGTAATGGTAAGTTTAAGAAAATTGCTTACTTGTACCTTGCCGGATTGCTTTTCATATTAAGTAGAATTCCTTGGAACCTTTGGTTCTAAATCCATAAAAGCCCTTTTAGGGCTTTTTCTTTCTGTGGCATATTTCTTGTTAGTTCTATAGTAAAAAAATAAAAAATATGAAAAAAATTATTGCCCCAACTTTATTGCTTTTCATTTTTGTATTCTTTGCCAGTAGTTTTACCAGCGAAAAAATGTTATTGAACGAAAAGGAAAAGGCCCAGAAAATCCTCCAGGATAGTTTAAAGGCCGATTCAACGCAATTCCGTTTAAATTACAAACCTTACAAAAAAGGAGTTCACGCTTCCTACTATCATGACAGGTTCAATGGCAGGAAAACGGCAAGCGGAAAGCGTTTCGATAATACAAAACTGACTGCAGCCCATAAGAAATTACCTTTCGGAACGGCTTTAAGAGTGACCAATCCCATTAACAACAAGTCCGTTATCGTTACGGTTATCGACCGTGGACCATTTACCAGAGGACGTGAGATCGATTTGTCCAAAAAAGCTTTCATGGAGATTTCGCATGCCAAAGGACGCGGATTTATCGATGTTAACTTAGAAATCGTAAAAGAATAGTTTACCAGGTATTATACGGATGGTTGCTTAGATAAGCATTGTAATAACGCTGATCGCCGGTAACTTCACTTCCCAGCCAGTACGGTTTCTCAAAAGGTTCTGTTTCTGAAGCGAGTTCTATTTCGGCAATGATAAGACCTTCATTTTCGGCGGAAAAGACGTCTACTTCATACACATGATTTCCTACGGATATCTCGTACCTGATTTTGTCGATGGTTCCGGGTTCACAGAGCGGCAGTAACTGTTCGGCTTCCACTAGTGGGATTTCCCGGTCCCATTCCAAACGTGTAGTTCCGGATTCATTCCCCTTTCCTTTTATGGTCAGAAATCCTTTGTCGCCTTTGATTCGGATGCGAACCGTGCGCTCCGGATGCGAGTTCAGATAGCCTTGAACAATTCGGTTTTGGGTAAAAGCCAGTGTTTTGAAGTCGTCTGAAGTGACCAGAAATTTTCGCTCGGTTTCCTGCATCTGCTGATGAAATTGATGTGAGGACAAGGTAAGAAAATTAAAGCTTAAAAGTTCAAGCGGATTGTGAAATGTCGTAAATTTCATTTGAAGTAATAATCGTTTTCGGATATTCATTCTTCGAAAGGTACCACATGGCTTTAACAATGTTCTCCGGTGCGATACTTCGAAATTTTTTCAGTTTTCCGATTAACAGCGGATTGATCATTTTCATCAGATAAATGCCCATCATTTCTCCAATGCGCGCTTCGGTACGGTCGCCGGCAATCAGGGAAGGTCTGAGAATGTACGTTTTGGCGATTCCCGATGCGAGAGTTTCATTTTCCATTTCCCCTTTGATGCGATTGTAAAAAACAGGACTTTTAGCGTTTGCGCCCAGAGCAGAAATTACTATAAACGTCTGAATGTTGTTCTGTTTGGCTAATTGTGCTGCACTCGCTGGAATTCCGAAATCGATGGATCTGTATTCCGCTTCCTCCGGCGTTTTACTTTTGGTAGTTCCGATGCAACAAAATACAACATCACCGGTAAAATCACCGGCATGACTTTCCAGATGATGGACATCGACCACATATTCGACAATTTTCGGATTTAAGATTCCCAATTCCTTTCTTGAAAACAGTTTTATCGTGTCAAAATCCGGATCGGAAAGCAATAATTCCAATAGCAAACCGCCGGTCAGTCCTGAGGCTCCCAAAAGTATGGCTGTTTTTTTCATCGGCTTCGAAATGTTACCTGAATATACATAAATTTACGGTATGGAACCAGAATCCCTTCAAAGAAAAATTATCCATGTCGACATGGATGCTTTTTATGCTTCCGTGGAGCAGATGGATAATCCGTTGCTGAAAGGAAAGCCCATCGCGGTTGGAGGGAGTGAAGTTCGCGGTGTGGTTTCAGCCGCAAGTTATGAGGCCAGAAAATTCGGTGTTCGAAGTGCAATGAGCGGTTATCTGGCGCGAAAGTTATGCCCGGAACTGATTTTTGTACGCCCGCGTTTTGACAGATACAAAGAAATCTCGAATAAAATCCGTAAAATATTCCTCGATTATACCGATCTGGTGGAACCGCTTTCGCTCGATGAAGCTTATCTCGATGTTACGGAAAACAAAAAAGGGAATCCAAGTGCCACGCTAATCGCCCAGGAAATCCGAAAACGCATTTTTGACGAAGTTGGATTAACAGCTTCAGCAGGAATTTCGGTTAATAAATTTGTGGCCAAAATCGCTTCCGATTACAACAAACCTAACGGGCAAAAAACGGTTAATCCTGATGAAGTAGAACCTTTTCTGGAAGAACTGGATGTGAAGAAATTTTACGGTGTGGGGAAAGTTACGGCCGAACGGATGTATCAGTTGGGAATATTTACTGGAGCCGATTTAAAAAGCAAATCGATCGAGTATCTGGAACAGCATTTTGGTAACAGCGGAAAATCGTTTTACAATCTGGCTCGCGGCATCAGTTACAGCAAAGTTAAACCGAACCGCACGTTAAAGTCGGTTGGTGCGGAACGTACTTTCAATGTAAATCTGTCGTCCGAAATCTTCATGGAAGAACGATTGGAAAACATCGCGAATGAGTTGGAGCGCCGACTTAAGAAAAGCAAAATCGCCGGAAAAACGGTCACTCTTAAAATTAAGTACTCCGACTTTACGCTTCAAACCAGAAGTAAAACCCTTCTTTATTTTATCTCCGATAAGAGTCTTATTTTTGAAGCGGCCAAAGAATTACTGTATCAGGAAAAAATGAAAGATTCCGTCCGCTTACTTGGAATTTCGCTCCACAATCTGAATACCGAAATCAAAAAATCAGTGGTCGTGCAATTGAAATTTGATTTTTAACCATAAAAAAAACCGACTTCAAACTGAAATCGGTTTCTGTTATGTTTTTTGAAAATTAATCTCTCATCTTTGCAAGTAAGCGTAAAAATTCGATGTACAACCAAATCAAGGTAATCATCAATCCCATTGCACCAAACCATTCCATATATTTCGGAAGACTTCTTTGTGCTCCTTTTTCAATTTGATCAAAATCAAGAAATAAGTTCAAAGCGGCTATCACAATTACAAACGCACTGATTCCGATGCTCATCAAACTATTGCCTTGGTGTATCGGCTGGAAATTGATAAACAGGGAAAGCAACCATGTGATAAGATAAAAACTAAAAATAGCCAAAGTTGCTGCCACTACTACGGAACGGAAACGATCGGTGACCTGAACAACATTGTATTTGTACAATCCGAAAGAAACGAGAAAGGTTACAAAAGTAGCGCTCACTGCCTGAATAACTAACCCTGGGTATCTTGCTTCTAAAATAGCTGAAAATCCTCCAATGAAAAGACCTTTAAAAATGGCATAACCCGGTGCTAAATAGGAGGAATATTGTGGTCTGAAAGAAGTAATAAGTACTGCTACAAAGCCAAGAATGGCACCTCCAACAGTTAAAACAAGTGGGTTGTAGCCACTGAAAGTCATTGTCCAGGTTACAGCTGCTCCGGCGACCAACAAAAGCAGCATCAAGAAACTTTTGTTGATGGTGCCCTGAATGGTCATGGTGTTATTATAATTGATCGCAGTCGTTTGACTATCGTTTACATTGTAAGTGGAGTAGCGAGAAGTGTTGGTAAACGATTTGTTCTTAAAAAACGGATTGTTTGAATTCATGCTTTTTCTTTTTAATTATTCAAATATAATTTTTTTATTCAATTTCAGAAATGCGAAGGGTGTTTACCATTCCTTTGGCGGTCACCGGCATAGCGGCAAGGTTTACCAGCATATCGCCGTTTTTCACAAAGCCTTTTTCTTTACAGATATTGTTGATATCATCTATGGTGTCATCAGTGCTCACAAATTTATCGTACAGGAATGCATTTACGCCCCAAAGCAAGTTCAACTGTGTCAGAATTCGTTTGTTGGAAGTAAATACCAAAATGTGTGCATGTGGTCGCCATGCCGAAACCTGAAAGGCCGTATAGCCACTGTTTGTAAGGGTTGTGATGGCTTTGGCATTGATATCGTTGGCTAAAAGCGCACCGTGATAGCAAATGTTTTTGGTGATATAACGGTTTGTCTTGATCTGAGGTTGGTTTTGTGGTACCTGGATTATTGGCGAATCTTCCACCGCTTCAATGATCTGAGTCATTTTTTCGATTACCTGAACAGGATAATTTCCAACTGATGTTTCTCCGGATAACATCACAGCATCGGCACCATCCATTACCGAGTTGGCAACGTCGTTAACTTCAGCACGGGTTGGTGTTAAACTGGTGATCATAGTTTCCATCATTTGTGTGGCGATAATCACGGGAATCCGGGCTGTTTTTGCACGATAAACCAGTTTCTTCTGAATCAACGGTACTTCCTGAGCGGGAATTTCAACGCCCAAATCACCGCGCGCTACCATCAATCCGTCGCAATACGCTACAATCTTATCAATGTTTTCCACGGCTTCCGGTTTTTCGATTTTAGCGATAATCGGAATTTTATGAGTGGAGTTAGCCGAAATCAGATCGCGTAAATCTTTCAGATCTTCCTGTGTTCTAACGAATGACAGTGCAATCCAGTCGACTTCACATTTAATGGCAAAAAGCGCATCACGGATATCTTTTTCCGTTAAGGCCGGTAAGGAAACTTTCGTATGCGGAAGATTTACTCCTTTTTTTGATTTTAATGGACCACCCTGAATTACAAGCGCCTCTACTTCCGTGTTCTTGTCGGTGGACAATACTTCGAAAATAAGTTTACCGTCGTCCAGCAATATGCGTTCGCCGGGATTTACGTCTTTCGGAAATTCTTTGTAGTTCATGTAAACCCTTTCAGAAGTTCCCGGAATATCTTCCGCAGTTGTGAAAGTGATAATATCACCTTTGCTTACAACGACATCTTCCTTCATAACGCCTACCCGTAATTTTGGACCTTGTAGATCGGCCAAAATGGAAGTCGTATAACCGTATTCTTTATTCAGTTCCTTGATAATGTCGATACGTTCCTGTACATCAGTATAATCGGCATGGGAAAAGTTGATTCTAAAAACATTTACCCCGGCATCTACCATTTCTTTAAGGACTTCTTTAGTGCTGCAGGCAGGGCCAAGGGTTGCTACAATTTTTGTTTTTTTTCTTGTTGGCATTGTATCAGAAAATTAAATTGTTTTTCGATTTGAGTGTATTCTGTTCGATTTTATAGGCCGTGGTAATCTGTTTGATCGTGAGCAAGTCGTCGATTAAACCCTCGGAATTAAAAAAATCGTCTGTATTTTCAATTTTTAGGAAGTAGTCCACTTTCTTGAGTTCGGGAAGCAAAAAGATATTGGTGGTAATATCCATTTCTGTTTCTTCGAAAAGGGAAGTAGCTTTGGTCTGCCGGCTTACGACAGTGGTTTTATTGGGAATTAAATTCCAATATAGTTCATGTTTTTCATCATCAAAAACAAAGCGTGTAAAGTGGCTTTTGCCTTCGGGAATCTGGATGCCGATATAATTCTCACTTTTTTTAAAAGAAACCTCCAGTTTTTGATTGATAAAATAGGCCAAACGGTAATCTTCCAGCGAAGAATGTATCGCGACTAATTGATAGTCAATCGAAATAAAATCGTCAATCTGGATTTTGTGGATGGCCATGCTGTTTTTTAAAGATAATGTAAATATAGCACATTATAGTCGGAAAAAAACAGCAAAAGTAAGTTGTTAACTATAATTTAGCGAACGCAGAATCAGGGGTTATGAGTTCATTTTTTCCTGAAAAGCAAAATAAGCCCGTTGCGATGCTTTTTCTTCTGCTTTTTTCTTGGAAGTAGCCCTTGCTTTGGCGACTATTTTGTTGTCAATTTTTAGTTTTACGCCGAAATATTTCACACCTTCATTCCCATTGTCCTCATAAACGTCATAATAGAACGATTTCTTCTCTTTCTGACACCATTCGATAACGAGACTTTTATAGCTGATTACCTTGCCTTCGAGTTTAGGAATGTCAACATAAGGAACAATAACCTTTTTATGGATGAATTTTTCGCAGTAAACAAAACCTCGGTCCAGATAGATGGCGCCGATCAAAGCTTCGAAAAGATTTCCGTGTATATTTTCGCCGAAGTGCTGGGTTGCCACTTTACTTTCGACATATTTAATGAGGTTCAGGTCTTTTCCCAATTCGTTCAGGTGGTCACGGCTGACAATCTTTGAACGCATTTTTGTTAAATATCCTTCATCTCCGGTAGGGACCTCGCTGAAGAGATGGGCTGCGATTACCGAGCCCAGCATGGCATCTCCGAGGAATTCCAATCGCTCGTAATTTACGGGATTCCCTTTTTCGTCCACTTTATTTAACGAGCGATGGGTAAAGGCTTTGCGGTAATTGCTCAGATCGAGCGGTTGAAAGCCTAATATTTTGTGAATAGCATCAAAAAAAATCCCGTCTTCAGGAGAGCGGGAATTTGAAAATATTTTCTTGATGATTCTTTTCATAGCAACAGATTACTCCTCTAATTTTTTAAATAGAACGCATGCGTTGTGGCCACCAAATCCAAACGTGTTGCTCATAGCAACTTTGACGTCTCTTTTTTGCGGTTTATTCAGCGTTAAATTTAAACTAGGATCAATATTTTCATCAACAACAGAATGGTTGATCGTTGGAGGAACAATACCGTGTGTCATGGCTAAGATAGAAGCGATGGCTTCGATAGCTCCGGCAGCACCAAGCAAGTGACCCGTCATTGATTTTGTTGAGTTGATATTGATGTTTTTTGCATGATCTCCAAACACAGCGCTGATCGCTTTTAATTCAGCAACATCGCCAAGTGGGGTTGAAGTTCCGTGTGTGTTGATGTGATCAACATCTTCAGGTTTCATGCCTGCATCGCGTAATGTATTGTTCATCACCGCAATAACACCGATTCCTTCCGGATGCGGAGCCGTTAAGTGATAAGCATCGGATGACATTCCGCCACCACCGATTTCGCAATAGATTTTTGCGCCACGTGCTTTCGCGTGTTCGTATTCTTCCAATACCAAGGCACCTGCTCCTTCACCTAAAACGAATCCGTCACGGGTAGCGTCAAAAGGTCTTGAAGCGGTTTCCGGACTGTCATTTCGGGTTGACAACGCGTGCATGGAATTGAATCCGCCCATTCCGGCAATGGTTACCGCTGCCTCAGAACCACCTGATATAATCACGTCGCACATTCCCAAACGAATATAGTTGAATGCGTCGATCAAGGCGTTAGCTGAAGAGGCACAAGCCGAAACAGTAGTATAATTTGGACCCATAAAGCCGTTACGCATGGAAATGTGCGCAGGAGCAATATCGGCGATCATTTTTGGTATAAAGAAAGGATTGAATTTAGGCGTGCCATCACCTTTAGCGTAGTACATAACCTCTTCCTGGAAAGTCTCCAGTCCGCCAATTCCGGCGCCCCAGATAACACCCACGCGGTATTTGTCTACATTCTCATTAGTGATTCCGGCGTCTTTAATAGCTTCGTCACTGGCTGCAACGGCATATTGCGCAAATTTATCCAATCTACGAGCTTCCTTACGATCCATATACGCTTCGATATTGAAGTTTTTTACTTCACATGCGAATTTTGTTTTGTGTTTTTCGGTATCGTAATATGTTATTGGGGCAGCACCGCTTTTTCCATTAACCAAACCATCCCAATATTCTTCGATGGAATTTCCAATGGGTGTAAGAGCGCCTAAACCTGTTACTACAACTCGTTTTAATGCCATAATATTTTTTTTACAATGTATTTAAACAAATAATACCCATGTTGCTTTTCTTTAGTCTGTAAAGGAAACATGGGTACTATGGATTGTATTTTTTTTTGATTGCTTCCAATCAGTTTTTTCAGATGGGAAAATAATAACACCCATGCATTCCGGAGAATGCATGAGGGATATGTAAGTTATTATTTTTTAGCTTCTTCGATGTAAGAAATAGCTTGACCAACAGTAGCAATGTTTTCAGCTTGATCGTCTGGAATTTGGATATCAAATTCTTTTTCGAACTCCATGATAAGCTCAACAGTGTCTAATGAATCAGCTCCTAAGTCGTTTGTGAAGCTAGCTTCTGTTACAACTTCATTTTCGTCAACACCTAATTTGTCTACGATAATCGCTTTTACTCTTGATGCAATGTCTGACATAATCTTTGATTTTAAATTTAATTTGTTGGCAAAAATAAAAAACTTTATTTTAAAACAACGGTTTAGTAAAAAAATGTGACTACGAAATTAAAAAATTAATTTTACAAAGCCCGCGTTTTTTTATTTATTATCATTTATTATTCTTTTTTTTGCAGTGTGAAAACAATGTTTTTTCACCTATTTAAATGGTACAGGGTCAGATGAAAAAAATAGTGATTTTTGCTTCGGGAGCGGGTTCAAATGCTGAAAATATCATAGTTCACTTCAACAACAGCGATAAGGCAAAGGTGGTTGCGGTGTTAACTAATAACGCAGCGGCTAAAGTCATCGATCGTGCAGAAAATAACGGAGTTCCCGCCATTGTTTTTACTAAAGAGGAGTTGGCTAACGGAACGGTTTCGCAAAAAATTAATGACTTGCAACCCGATCTGATCGTGCTTGCCGGCTTCCTTTTGATGTTTCCGAAAGACATTATCGAAAATTATCCGGATAAGGTCATTAATATCCACCCTGCATTATTGCCAAAATATGGCGGGAAAGGTATGTATGGTATGAAAGTGCATCAGACGATTTTAGAAAGTGATGACACTGAAACCGGTATTACCATCCATTATGTAAATGAGAAGTATGACGAGGGTGCGGTAATTTTTCAGGCTACAACAGTTATCGGTGGTTGTGCAACCGCTGAAGAAATTGCTCAGAAAGTGCACGAATTGGAATATAAGTATTTCCCCGAAGTAATCGAAAAACTCATAAATCAATAATATCCCATAACTTGAAATCGTACGAAGTTCATATTTATACTGACGGCGCCGCTAAAGGTAATCCGGGACCTGCTGGTTATGGTGTGATTATGGAGATGGTGGGTACGCCTTATAAAAAGGAATTTTATGAAGGATTCCGTTTGTCTACCAACAACCGCATGGAATTGCTGGCCGTGATTGTGGGGCTTGAGAAATTAAAAAAGCAGGGAACCTCGGTTTTAATCACTTCTGATTCCAAATATGTTATCGATTCGGTGCTGAAAGGCTGGGTTTTCGGTTGGGAAAAGAAAAATTTCAGCGGAAAGAAAAATCCCGATCTGTGGATGCGCTTCCTTAAGATTTACCGTAAACATAATGTGGATTTCCAATGGATCAAAGGACATAGCAGTCATCCCCAAAATGAGCGTTGTGACGCATTGGCCGTAATGGCTTCCCAGCAGGAAAAACTTTCAATTGATATTTTTTACGAAAAAGAAGAAGGTCATTTATTCTGATTTTCATAACTTTAAGGAATGAAACGGTTCCTTACACACTTTTTCTATCCGCTTTTTTTTCTGCTGATGGGTATTTATGGCCAGGCACAAAAAAATAATACCGAGCTTGCTCTCGATAAAGAGGGTATAAAGGTGTATTTGACCAAATTCGACACTACAGCTTTTAAGGAGTACCGTGCTGTTATGACGGTTAATGCGAACATTGATACCGTGGTGAGTCAGTTGGTGGAGGTAAAGAATCTGCAAAAATGGAACTGTAAAACCCGAAGCAGTGAACTGCTGAAAAAAGTCTCAGACACCTGTTGGATTTTTTATATCGTACACCGTTTGGGCTGGCCAATACAGGATCGCGATCATGTTTCAAGGGTTACCTTAATAAGAAAAGGAAACGAGCAAATCATCACTTTACATCCTTATAACAAGTATTTAAAAGAAAAAGAAGGGCGGGTGCGGCTTACAAATTTCAAGGGATTTTGGTATCTGAAGCGAATAAATGCCAATCAAACACTGGTGATTCAACAGATATACGGAAACCCTGAAGGGAATCTTCCGCCTTTTATGGTTAATATGGTCGTGACCAAAGGACCATTCGATTCTTTTAAAGAACTTCGGAAGCGCGTCGAAAATCTTAACAAAAAATAGGCTTTTTATAACGAAAACTATGTCGTACATTTGCAAATTCAAAAGTAGGACTATTTTATGAATAAATTATTGATTGTAGGGACGGTAGCGTTTGATGCGATTGAAACACCCTTCGGAAAAACCGACAAAATTTTAGGTGGCGCAGGAACGTATATCGGACTTTCAGCTTCGCATTTCAATTTGAAATCAGCCATTGTTTCTGTGGTAGGAGACGATTTTCCACAAGAATATTTAGATTTGTTAAAAGCCAAGAACATTGATATTTCAGGTCTTGAAGTGGTTCAGGGCGGAAAAACATTTTTCTGGAGCGGACGTTACCACAACGATTTGAATTCCAGAGATACTTTGGAAACGCAGTTGAATGTATTGGCCGATTTTCAGCCAAAAGTTCCGGCCGATTTCAAAAACGCCGATGTGGTAATGTTAGGAAACCTTCACCCGTTGGTTCAAAGCAGTGTTTTGGATCAGATGGAAGCAAAGCCAAAATTAGTGGTTTTGGATACGATGAATTTCTGGATGGATTGTGCATTGCCTGAATTGATGGACGTAATCAAACGCGTAGATGTGATCACCATCAATGATGAAGAAGCTCGTCAGTTATCCGGAGAGTACTCTTTGGTGAAAGCAGCTGCTAAAATTCACGGAATGGGTCCGAAATTTGTGGTGATCAAAAAAGGAGAGCATGGCGCTTTACTTTTCAATAATTCAAAAGTATTTTTTGCACCGGCATTGCCTTTGGAAGAAGTTTTCGACCCGACAGGAGCCGGAGACACTTTCGCAGGAGGTTTCGCAGGATTCATTACGCAAAGCGAAAACATTTCGTTTGACAACATGAAAAATGCGATCATTTACGGTTCAAATTTAGCCTCTTTCTGTGTGGAGAAATTCGGAACGGAAAGAATGGAAAAGTTAGAAAAATCCGAGGTTTCGGCTCGTTTGCGCGAGTTTAAGGCCTTAACACAATTTGATATTGCGCTGGAAAACTAGCAGATACATACGAGCCTCGGAAACGGGGCTCTTTTGATTAATACAACACACAACAACAACACAATAAATTATGAGCGACGCTTTAAAACACGAGTGTGGCATTGCACTTTTAAGATTGAAAAAGCCATTGGAATTCTACAAAGAGAAATATGGCACTGCTTTTTACGGGGTACAGAAAATGTACCTTTTAATGGAGAAGCAACACAATCGCGGTCAGGACGGAGCAGGTCTTGCCAGTATTAAATTAGATATGGAACCTGGCGAGCGCTACATCAGTCGTGTACGTTCCAACCAAGCACAGCCTATACAGGATATCTTTGCGCAAATCAATCAGCGTATCAACGAAGAGCTAAAACAGCATCCTGAGTATCAGGAAAATGTTGCGCTTCAGAAAGCAAATGTTCCTTACATCGGCGAATTGTTTTTAGGACACGTTCGTTACGGGACTTTCGGAAAAAACAGCATTGAAAGCGTACACCCGTTCTTACGTCAGAACAACTGGATGCATCGCAATCTGATCGTAGCCGGAAACTTTAACATGACAAATGTTAAAGAGCTTTTCGAAGATTTGGTACGTTTGGGACAGCATCCTAAAGAAATGGCGGATACCGTTACCGTAATGGAGAAAATCGGTCATTTCCTTGATGATGAAGTTACCGACTTGTATCAGGAATGTAAAAATGAAGGTTTAAGCAAAAGAGAAGCTTCACCGGTTATTGCCGAGCGATTGGATATCGGAAGAATTTTAAGAAGAGCTTCCAAAAACTGGGATGGTGGTTATGCCATGGCAGGATTGTTAGGACACGGAGATGCTTTCGTAACACGTGATCCGGCAGGAATTCGTCCGGCGTTCTACTATCAGGATGATGAAATTGTCGTAGTAGCTTCGGAAAGACCGGTGATCCAAACGGTTTTCAATGTGCCTTTCGAATCTATTAAAGAAATTACTCCGGGACACGCTATTATCGTAAAAAAAGACGGAAGTGTTATCGACGAGAAGATCCGTGAGGCCTTGCCTTTGAAAGCCTGTTCGTTTGAAAGAATCTATTTCTCCCGTGGCAGTGATGCCGAAATTTATCAGGAGCGCAAGGATTTAGGAAAATTAATCATGCCGGCCGTTTTAGAAGCGGTTGAAAATGATACGGACAATACTGTATTCTCCTATATTCCAAATACTGCTGAAACTTCTTTCTACGGAATGGTTGAAGCGGCTAACGATTTCCTGAACCAACGTAAGATCAATGATATTTTAGCCAATAAAGAATCACTTTCGGCTGAAAAATTACAGGAGATTTTGTCTGTGAAATTACGTTCGGAGAAAATAGCGATTAAAGACGTTAAACTTAGAACCTTTATCACGGAAGACAGCAGTCGCGATGATATGGTGGCGCACGTATATGATGTTACTTATGGGGTGGTTAAACCAACAGATAATTTGGTAATCATCGATGACAGTATCGTTCGTGGTACAACATTGAAGCAAAGTATCATCAAAATGATGGATCGCTTACAGCCTAAAAAACTGGTGATTGTTTCTTCGGCGCCGCAAATCCGTTATCCGGACTGTTATGGTATTGACATGGCAAAACTGGAAGGATTGGTAGCGTTTCGTGCAGCAATGGAATTACTGAAAGAGCGTAATCTGATGCATATCGTGGAAGACGTTTATAAAAAATCAAAAGCGCAGGAGAATTTCCATGACAGTGAAGTGGTGAATTATGTAAAAGAAATTTACGCACCATTCACCGACCAGGAGATCTCTGATAAAATAGCACAGATGTTAACGGAAAGTTCGGTAAAAGCAGACGTGAAAATTATCTTCCAAACGGTAGAAAATCTTCACAAAGCCTGTCCTAAAAATTTAGGAGATTGGTATTTTACGGGAGATTATCCAACCGATGGAGGTAATCGCGTGGTGAATCGCGCCTTCATGAATTTCTATGAAGGTAAGGATGCCCGTGCATACTAAAAAACAGACAAAAGTGCATTTCGTCGATTTTTTTTGCATTTTATCTGGTTTTTTTGAAGGATGAAAAGCATCGCAATACATTCGTACTACCATAGCATTAGTAGGTTAAGTTTATGGTAGATTTGGGGCAAAAAGGGTGGAAGAAATTCCACCTTTTTTATTTTACACCAACCAGAAATTGCGAGCGGTTCTTCGCTCTGTTTTTATAACAAAAAAATCCAAAAAAAGCACTTTATCGAGAAAAACTGCAGTATGTCCGATTTATTTGAAACGGAATGACATTCGCCATACATTCGTATCACCATAGCATTAGTAGGTTAAGTTTATGGTAGATTTGGGGCAAAAAGGGTGGAAGCAATTCCACCTTTTTTATTGGAATAAAGTGAAGGACAGCAGAAGAGAGAAAATAGGGCAAAGAACAAAGAAAATAGAGTAGAGAAAGTAAAAAAAATAGACAAACA
Source organism: Flavobacterium sp. 21.1 (assembly GCF_057801535.1). Classification (NCBI taxonomy): domain Bacteria; kingdom Pseudomonadati; phylum Bacteroidota; class Flavobacteriia; order Flavobacteriales; family Flavobacteriaceae; genus Flavobacterium; species Flavobacterium sp. 21.1. Next base: position 369,311 of record NZ_JBYNXA010000003.1, on the reverse strand, counting down.
AACCGAAGTTCATTTGCCTATTCTCAAAATTCTATATTCTTTTTTCTTATTTAGCTGCTGCGTAACGTTTTGCTACTTCCGCCCAATTGATCACGTTAAAGAACGCTTCAATATAATCTGGTCTTCTGTTTTGGTAGTTTAAGTAGTAAGCATGTTCCCAAACATCCATTCCTAAAATTGGCTGACCTCCGCAAGGTACACCCGGCATGATTGGGTTGTCTTGATTTGGCGTAGAACAAACTTCTAATTTTCCGTCTTTTACACATAACCAAGCCCATCCTGAACCAAAACGCGTTGCTCCTGCTTTCGCGAATTCAGCTTTAAATTGCTCAAAAGAACCAAAAGCATTATTGATTGCGTCTGCTAATTCTCCTGTTGGAAGACCGCCTGCGTTTGGTGCCATGATTTCCCAAAACATAGTGTGATTATAGTGTCCGCCACCATTGTTACGAACGGCCATGTTGTTCATGTCAAGATTTTTCAGGATATCTTCAATTGATTTTCCTTCCAAATCCGTTCCCACGATAGCGGCATTTAAGTTTGTAATGTAAGCATTGTGGTGTTTAGAATGATGGATTTCCATCGTACGTGCGTCAATATGAGGCTCTAAGGCTTCATAAGCATATGGTAATTGTGGTAATTCGAATGCCATGATGTTTTATATTTAAGATTAATAATTAAATTCATTCAAAATTATAAATTTATCTTCGTAAAAGAAAATAGTAATTTTCTATTTGAACATTGCGAAATTCAATTAATGTGATTTTATTAGTCCGATGAAAAAACACTTCTGTATTTTAATTCTCTTATTTGCCGTAACTAAAAGTTATTCCTGTTTAAACGGCGAAACAAAAGTTGTGGGAAATAATTTTCTTGTTTATGAAGATTATCGTGGAATAGTACCCCACGGTCATGAATTTCTTCTTGATAATTTTGAGAACGTCAAAAAGGAGCTGGATAGTCTGTATCGAAAAACAGCTAACATCGAATATCTGTCTGATAAAGGGTATGTCCTGATTGTTGAGGGAAAATACCAGGAAGCATTACAGTTGTATTTGAAGATTGAAGAAACAAATCCCAACAGGTATTCCACTGCATCGAATATCGGGACCCTGTATGAATTACTGGGGGAAAATAAAAAAGCTTTAGAATGGATAAATAAAGCAATAAAAATTAATCCCAATTCTCATGTGGGTTCAGAATGGCTGCATTCCAGAATTCTGGAAGCGAAAATTAGTGGAGCGGTAAATTATAATGGGCGTTTTTTTGTAAATGAAGATTTCGGAATTTATGAAACTCCTGTTTCTAATTTAAGTCAGCTTCGCATTGAAAAACTGATTTCTTCGTTGTATTATCAGTTGAACGAAAGAATATCATTCATAAAACCTAAAGACAAAATTATTGGAATTCTTTTGTTCGAATTGGGAAATTTGAGCATGTTGAACAAAGATTTTCGAAGTGCTAACGAAATTCTGAAAATGGCAAAAGACTATGGTTTTGAAAGTCCTGTTTTGGATTTGAGAATAGCTTATACAAATGGTTTTTTAGCCTCTGAAGTATTATCCGATCACAATAATTACCGTACGACCCGAGTTGTGGAACGATACAATATTGAAAAGACAATCCTCTTAATCATTTGCTTACTGCTTATTTCAATTCTGTTGCTATATTTCATCAGAAAAAGAATGAGGGATTTTAAATCTAACGTTGCAAATTAAATGCAAAAAACAGCCTTCACCATATACGATGCTTCAGCCGGTTCAGGAAAAACCTATACACTGGTAAAAGAATATTTAAAAATTCTGATGCTGGCCGATACGAACGATGCCTACAAAAAAATCCTTGCCATTACCTTTACCAATAAGGCGGTGGAGGAAATGAAGTCGCGTATTGTGAATTCCCTGCATGAGTTTTCGAAAGACGATCCGAACCCGAAAGTGCTGGATTTCATGAAACAAATAGCGTCGGAAACCAAACTTTCCGTAGCTACGATCAAAGAAAAATCGAAAGCGATCATTAAAAATATCATTCATAATTATGCTGCGTTTGATATTTCCACCATCGATAAATTCACGCATAAAGTTATCCGTGCTTTTGCCCACGATTTGAATCTTCCCGTGACTTTTGAAGTGTCGCTGGAAACCGATTTGCTGTTGCAGGAAGCGGTGGATGCCATCATTGCCAAAGCCGGTGAAGATGAAGTACTGACGAAAATATTGGTTGATTTCTCCGTGGATAAAGCCGATAATGACAAAAGTTGGGATGTGACGCACGAATTGCTTGATGTGAGTAAATTATTGGTGAATGAAAACAACCGGAATGAAATCGCTCATTTTAATCAAAAGACGATTGATGAATTTTTGGTGATCCGTGAAAAATTATCGGAAGCCATAAAACAATTGGAGGCGGACTGTGTGGCTTTTGCCAATGAAGCAATGCAGCTGATAGAAAAAAACGGTATTGATCTTAGCTCATTTTCCCGAGGAACATTTCCGAATCATATAGGCTATATTCAAAAAGGAGAATTGAAGAGTTCGCATAAAAAGTTTTTTGAGCCGGAAGATATTGCGGTGAACAAAACGGCTAAGGATAAAGCGATAATCGAAAGCATTGCCCCGGAACTGATTTCGATTCTGGCCAAAGTGTATAAAAATTACGAAAAGAAGAATTTCTATTCGGCATTTCAAAAAAACATCACACCGTTGTCTTTATTGAATTCGATTGCCCAGGAATTGGAAGCGATTCAGAAAGACCAGAACATTTTATCGATTTCCGAATTCAATGCCATCATTTACAATGAGATTCAGAACCAGCCTGCACCGTTTATTTATGAACGATTGGGGGAACGTTATCGGCACTTTTTCATTGATGAATTTCAGGATACGTCGGAAATGCAGTGGCATAATCTGGTTCCTTTGATTGATAATGCTCTTGCTTCGGAAGATCTGTCGGGAGTACAGGGTTCACTGATGATTGTTGGCGATCCTAAACAGGCAATCTACCGTTGGCGCGGCGGAAAAGCAGAGCAGTTCATCAGTCTGAGTAAAGACGAACAGCCGTTTTCGAATCCGGGTAAGCAACTGATCCGGTTGGGGAAAAACTATCGAAGTTATTCGGAAGTCATCGAATTCAACAATGCTTTTTTTGCGATGCTGGCCGATGAGTTTTCCAATGAAGATTATCAGGACCTGTACCGAAATAAAAGCGCTCAGGAAGTCAACGACAAACAAGGCGGTTATGTGAACATTTCGTTTATTCCGAAAGTGGAAAAGGGAGATGAAACTTCCGATGAAGAAGCGGACGACAAAGAACAGCTTTATCTGAAAGCTACTTTAGCCACCATTGAAAAGGCGAGGGCGAAAGGATTTCAATATCGTGACATTGTTCTGCTTACAAGAAAAAGAGCTTCCGGTGTTGCATTGGCAAACTATCTGACAGAAAATGACGTTCCGATTTTGTCTTCGGAAACCTTGCTGATCGATAATGCCACGGAAGTAAAATTGATTTTAAACGTGCTTCGTTATCTCAAAAACAATAACGATAAAGAAGCTAAGGCGGCCATTTTATATTTTATCGCGAAGAATAAACAAAGCGAACTGCCGATTCATGATTTCATTGAACTCGGCATGACCAAATTTTTGGAAAGCGAATTTGAAAAATGGCTGGAGGAATTCGGCATCGATATTTCGTTTAAGAACTGCCGTAAAAAATCGTTGTATGAAGCGGTGGAGATTATCGTGTCGACTTTCATGAAAGAGAAAAGCACGGTTTCCTACGTGCAATATTTTATGGATTTGGTTCTGGAACGTGATGTCCGGACGCAGGCAGGTGTTTCGGATTTTCTGGAATATTGGGAAAATAACGGTGCCAAATTCAGTATCCCGTCTCCGGAAGGGAATGACGCTGTCCGGATTATGACGATCCATAAATCAAAAGGACTGGAATTTCCGGTGGTGATTTTCCCGTTTGCCGAAGAAGATTATTCGCGTTCGCCCAGAGCTAAAATGTGGCTTGAGTTGGAAGATACAACTTTGGATATCCCAAAAGCCCTGGTAGATACTAAAAAAGAAGTGGCGGAATATGGCGAATCTGCCGCTCAGATATACGAAGTTAAAAGTCAGGAGGAGCTTCTGGATAATATCAATGTCCTCTATGTGGCTTTGACAAGAGCCGAAGAGCAGTTGTATGTTATTTCCAATAAAAACCTGACCAGTAAAGGTGAGCTTACCAATAATATGTCGTCGTATTTCATTAAATACCTTGATTTTAAAGGTGTCTATCGCGATGAGCAATCGGAATTTGAATTTGGCGACAGTAACCGGCTTTCCCAGTCGAAAGGAGAAAAAGAAAAGCAGCCGACTATCGAAATTGTGAAGGAAGTTTTTAATCCGAAGAAAATCAAAATCGCACAGCGAGAGGCTTTGATGTGGGGAACCGATCGGATGAAGGCTATTGAATTCGGAACCGTACTGCACGAAATCTTGTCTTTTGTCAAAACTAAAGACGACGTGGAACTGGCATTGATGAAAGCGATTGAAAGCGCGTTGATAACCGAATCCCAAAAAGACGAAGTAAGGGAAACAGTACTTCAGATCGTAAACCATCCGGAACTGGAGCTTTTTTTTGAAGCTGATAAAAAAGTATATAATGAGCAGAACATTATCAAAAAAGGCACAACTACCATTAAACCGGATCGTGTTTCCGTTAAAGGAGCACAGGCTTATCTGCTGGATTATAAAACCGGAGCCCATCAGAAGAAATACGAAATGCAATTAGCGGAATATGAAAAAGCGTTAGAGGAGATGGGTTTTGCTGTTGAGAAAAAAACGCTGGTTTATATAGGAGAGAAGTTAGAAGTAGTACATTTGTAATCTTGAAAAAAGAAGCAAGAGTCAAGAAAAAAGAGTCAGACAAACAATCAATAATACAATAAACACACAATACTATGTACGGTAAAATTAAAGAGCATTTGCAAAACGAACTGAACTCGATTCAGGAAAACGGGTTGTATAAAAAGGAACGCATTATTACTTCGCCTCAGGGAGCGGAGATTACGATTTCGACCGGAGAAACGGTTTTGAATTTTTGTGCCAACAATTATTTAGGATTGTCATCGCATCCGGAAGTGGTTCAGGCGGCAAAAGATGCTTTGGATACACATGGTTTCGGAATGTCATCGGTGCGTTTCATTTGCGGTACTCAGGATATTCACAAAACCCTTGAAAAAAAGATCGCTGATTTTTACGGTACGGAAGACACTATATTATATGCTGCTGCTTTTGATGCAAACGGTGGTGTTTTCGAACCTTTATTAGGAGAAGAAGATTGTATTATTTCCGACAGTCTGAACCATGCTTCCATTATTGACGGGGTGCGTTTGTGTAAAGCCGGACGTTATCGTTATGAGAATAATAATATGGAAGATTTGGAGCAACAATTGATCAAGGCGACTCAGGATGGACGCCGTTTCAAATTGATTGTGACTGACGGGGTATTCTCTATGGATGGATTGGTGGCACCTTTGGATAAAATCTGTGACTTGGCTGATAAATATGATGCTATGGTAATGGTAGACGAGTGTCATGCGGCCGGTTTCATCGGGGCAACAGGAAAAGGAACTCTGGAAGCTAAGGGAGTAATGGGTCGTGTTGATATCATTACGGGAACTTTAGGAAAAGCGCTTGGTGGTGCAATGGGCGGTTATACGACTGCTAAAAAAGAGATTATTGAGATTCTGCGTCAGCGTTCCCGTCCGTATTTGTTTTCGAACTCGTTAGCGCCTTCTATTGTAGGAGCATCCATTAAGGTTTTTGAATTATTGGAAAAAGACACTGCCTTACGTGATAAATTAGAGTGGAATACCAATTACTTTAAAGACGGAATGAAGAAAGCCGGATTTGATATCATTGACGGCGATTCTGCGATCGTACCCGTTATGTTATATGACGCGAAACTGTCTCAGGTTATGGCTGATGAATTACTTAAGAAAGGAATTTATGTGATCGGATTCTTCTTCCCGGTAGTTCCTAAAGACAAAGCAAGAATCCGTGTGCAGTTATCGGCGGCTCACAGTCAGGAACATCTTGATAAGGCAATTGCCGCATTTACTGAGGTTGGTAAAATGTTAAATGTGATATAAATATAGTTTTTTTTTAGTAAGAAAATGTATTTTTTTTAACAAAACTCTTTGTAGTTAATAATTAACCTATTATTTTTGTCTTGATTATAACGTATTGTAATTAAATAAAAAAAGTATGAAACATCTAAACAAATTATTTGTTGCTGCCCTTATGTTTGCTGGATTGAGTTCTCAAGCACAGGATAGTAACAATCCATGGGCTATCACATTCGGGGTTAACGCGATGGATGGAGGTAGAGTGAGTGCGGCTTCTAAAGTAGAAGATCAGTTCTCAGAGTATTTTAATGCAAAAGATTATTGGAACATTATTCCTTCAGTGTCTTACTTTAATGTGTCAAGACTTGTTGGTAATAACATTTCATTTGGTATCACAGGATCAGTAAACAAAATTGATAAATTTGTTAGCGAAAGAACCTATGATCCAGCTACAAACACTAACGATTACAGAGTTTCTAACCCTGGGGATTTAATGTATTATGCAGTTGACGGGATCATCAAATACAACTTCCTGAAAGGTTGGTTTGATCCGTACGTTCACGTTGGTGGAGGTTATACTTTCATGGGTGATGCTTCTGCAGGTACTGTGAATGGAGGTCTAGGTCTTAACTTCTGGTTTACTGACCAAGTTGGTTTGACATTACAGTCAACTTACAAACAATCATTTGATGATACAAGAACACCGGATGTGGATATTGCTTCTCACATGCAACATTTTGCGGGTATTACCTTCAAAATCGGTGGTAAAGATACTGACGGTGACGGAATCTATGATAAAGATGACGCTTGTCCGGAAGAAAAAGGTCTAAAAGAATTCAACGGTTGTCCTGATTCAGATGCTGACGGAATCGCTGATAAAGACGATGCTTGTCCACAAGAGGCAGGTCCAAAAGAATTAAACGGTTGTCCTGATACAGACGGTGACGGAATCGCAAATGTAAACGATGAATGTCCTGAAGTAGCTGGTCCGGCTTCTATGAAAGGTTGTCCTGATACAGACGGTGACGGTGTTGCTGATAATGTTGACAAATGTGTTGACGTTAAAGGTCCTGCTGAAAACGCTGGTTGTCCTTGGCCAGATACTGACAAAGACGGTGTAGCTGATAAAGATGACAAGTGTCCAGATGTAATGGGTACAGTTGCTAACAACGGATGTCCTGAGTTAAGCGAGGCTGTAATGAAGTCATTGAATGATTACGCTAAAACAATCTTGTTCGTAACTAACAAGGCTACATTCCAACAAAGATCTTACGCTGTATTACAGAACATCGTATCAATCTTGAAAGAATACCCAGAGGCTAAATTCTCAATCGAAGGTCACACAGACAGCGACGGTAACGACAAATACAACATGAAGTTATCAGAAGACAGAGCTGCTGCAGTTAAAAACTACTTCATCGAGAACGGAATCGCTGCTGACAGATTATCATCTAAAGGTTTTGGTGAAACTAAACCAATCGATTCTAACAAAACGAAAGCTGGTAAAGCTAACAACAGACGTGTAGAAGTTAAATTAGTAAAATAATTTATTTCCTCACAAATAAGTAAAACGCCTCGATTTATCGGGGCGTTTTTTTTATTTTTATGGCATGACACATTTTTCATTCCTCGATAAAGTAAGCCATGAGATCGTTTCTCAATTTGGGAATCGTCTTTCCGAAATAACCATAATACTTCCAAACAAACGAGCTCGTGTTTTCCTCTTGGAAGCTTTGAAAAAGCAGCTGGATCAGACGGTCTTCGCTCCGGATATTATCAGTATTGAAGATTTTATTCAGGACGTGGCTGGTATACGTTCGGTTGATTCCATAGAATTGCTTTTCGAATTCTATGAGGTTTATCGTTCCGTAACACCTTCCGAAAAACAACAGGAATTCGAGTTGTTTGCCAATTGGGGTAAAACCTTACTTCAGGATTTTAATGAAATTGACCGTTATTTACTAAAGCCGGATCATGTTTTTACGTATCTGAAAGACATTGAGGTATTGAAACGTTGGGATTTACAGCCGTCCCAGACAACTGAGCTAATCGATAATCATCTGGAATTCTGGAGCAAACTTCCGGAATATTATGAAACCTTATACCTTCATCTGAAAAACAAGGGAATTGGCTACCAGGGCTTGATTTATCGCGAAGCCGTTGAAAACCTTCATTATTTCTCAGAAACGTTAGGGAATAAAAAGCTGATTTTTGCCGGATTTAATGCGCTGAATCAGGCAGAAGAGAAAATCATTCAGCAACTTCTTTTTAACGAGCAGGCTAAAATTTACTGGGATATCGATGCGGTGTTCCTGAACGACGGTATGCACGATGCCGGACTTTTCATCCGCCGATTTAAGAAGGAATGGAAACAGTTTGTGAATCAGCCATTCGAGTGGATCACCAGCGAATTCAGTCAAAACAAGAATATCAAAATCATTGGTACACCTAAAACGATCGGTCAGGGAAAGATCGCTGGTAAAATTATCGAACAAATTACCGAAAAAGGAGAAAGCCTGGATAAAACCGCGCTTGTTCTGGGGGAAGAAAACCTTTTGTTGCCGACTTTGTATGCACTGCCTGATACGGTGGAAAGCCTTAATATCACCATGGGTTACGGTAGCAAAAACAACCCTGCCCAAATCTTAATCAACAAACTTTTTAAACTGCATGTTAATGCAATGCAGCGTAGTGAGACGAGTTATACATTCTACTATAAAGAAGTCCTGGATATACTTACCCATCCTTTGGTGGAACCCTACAATGACGCTTCTGCGGTAATTAGGGTCATCAATCAAAATAATATCACATTTCTTTCACAGAAAAAATTCCTGGAACTCAATCAGCATGCTTCTGAATTATTCCGGTTATTGTTCGAGCGTTGGGATAATAATGTTATTGCCGTTTTAAATCGGTTGTCTGAAGTTATTTTAACAATAAAATCTTTTTTAGGAGAAGACTCCGAAGAGGAAAAAGTTGCCAAGGCCTTCTTGTACGCGATTTTCAAAACCATCAACAAACTGATCAACTATCAGGAAAAATACGGTCAAATCGATTCGGTCGCCATGCTGCACAGTATTTACAAGCAGATAATCGATCTGGCAGAAGTTTCTTTTGAAGGTGAACCGCTTTCCGGACTGCAGATCATGGGCGTTTTGGAAAGTAGGGTTTTGGACTTCGATAACGTGATTATTACGTCCATGAATGAAGGTGTTTTTCCGGCCGGAAAGTCGACGAACTCCTTTATTCCTTATGATGTTAAACGCGAATTGGGGCTGCCGACCTACAAAGAGAAAGATGCTATTTACTGCTACCATTTCTATCATCTACTGCTGCGAGCCAAGAATATTTATCTGTTGTACAATACCGAAAGCGAAGGTTTGGATGCAGGTGAAAAAAGCCGTTTCATAACGCAACTGGAAATTGAAAAACAGCCCAATCATACCATCACACATCAGATTTACAATGCCTATTTGCCGGATAAAGCCTATGAGCCGATAGTAGTTCCGAAATCCGAAAAGGTTGTCCAACGATTAAAGGAAATTGCAACCGGTAAAGGATTTTCGCCTTCGGGTCTGACGAGTTACATTAGAAATCCGATACAGTTTTACAATCAACGTATACTGCGAATTTCCGAAATGGAAGAGGTAGAGGAAAATATAGCTTTGAATACGCTCGGAACCATTATTCATGGAGCGTTAGAGGAATTATACAAGCCATTTTTGAACCGTTTTCTGTCGGATGATATCATAAAGGAAATGCTTTCCAAGGCCAATGGTGAAGTCGAAAAACAATTCCGGGAAGTCTATAAAGAAGGTGAAATCAAGAAAGGGAAAAACCTTCTGGCTTTTGAAGTGGCCAAGCGCAATGTCTATAATTTTTTAAATGAAGAAAAGAAGCTGATCGAAAACGGGGATGCTGTAAAAGTATTGGCTTTGGAAACTTCTTTGGAGCGAATTCTGGAAGATGATCGTTTGCCTTATCCCGTAAAAATTGCCGGAAATGTCGATCGTATCGAGCAACGCAATGGTAAAATCAGAATCATCGATTATAAAACCGGAAAAGTTGATTTGAGAAACGTCCAGCTGAAAGACTGGAACGGCTTGACATCCGATATAAAAAATGATAAAATCATTCAATTGTTGTGCTATGCCTTCATGTACGAAAACCAAAAGAACGGGATGGAACTGGAAGCGGGAATTGTTTCGTTCAAAAACATGCGCGCGGGATTTTTGCCTTTTGGAGTGAAAGAAGACAAAAATGTGGATGTAGTGATAAACGCTGAAATTTTGGAATCGTTTACTACGGAAATAGTCGGTTTGATCAATGAGATTTTGGATGTGTCCGTTCCGTTCGAAGAAAAGGTTTAACATTTTATTGTAATTTTCCTACATGGTTTTTTATTTCTTTACGAAGAATAAAATATAGGTTAATTATTTTAAAACTTTCTCAATCCGCTTCGCGCTTATGAAAAACCTTTTTACACTTCTTGCAGTTATTTGGGTATCCCAATTGTTTTCCCAAAATGGCACTCCAAAATTCAACCTCGATTTCGAACAAGTAACCACAGGGGGAAAATTACCCAAAGACTGGATTAAATGGGGTAGTTATAATCTGGAAAAAGATTCTTTAACACCGCAGTCAGGAAAATATTCAATGCGGATTGAGGCAGAAAACGGGGAATCTTTCGGAAGTGTGGCTTATGAATTGCCGGCCAATTATGCAGGAAAAAAAATCAGGTTGGAAGGTTATATGAAGTACGAAAATGCCCGTGACGGCTTTGTGGGCTTATTGATGCGTTTGGATAAGAATGGTGGGTCAGTTGGTTTTGATAATATGCAAAGGCTGAAATTACAAGGAACCCAAGACTGGAAGAAATATTCGATAGACCTGAGCTTCAATGATAGTCCTGAAAAGATTTTCATTGGCGGTATCATGGTGGGAAAGGGGAAAGCCTGGTTTGATAATTTTAAAGTTTTTATTGACGGAAAGCCTATCGAAAGTTTAAAACCAATTATAAAAGAGCTTTCTGTCGTAGACAAAGACAACGAATTTGATAATGGTTCAAAGTTCAATACTACTGTTTTGAACGACACCCAGAAAAGAAATCTGTTTGTTTTAGGTAAGGTGTGGGGATTCGTAAAATACCACCATCCGACAATTGCTAAAGGGACTATCAGTTGGGATTATGAATTATTTCGAATGCTTCCAAAGATAAACGGGAAAAATTTCGACAATGAATTAGTGCAATGGATCGACAAACTGGGAACCTTTAAAACCAAGGAACGAAAATTTCCCAGTGCAGCTGAGACTAAATTACTGCCCAACACCAATTGGATTTCGGATGCTCGTTTACTTTCTCCCGAATTGGCTGCATTGTTGCAAAAAATAAATACTGCAAACCGAAGCAGTTCCAATTATTACATAGATTTTCACAGTGGCGTAAACAATCCCGATTTTAAGAATGAAAAAACATATGCTTCCATGGAATATGACGACAGCGGTATAAAACTATTGGCGTTATTCCGCTATTGGAATATGATCGAATATTTTTTTCCGAACCGACATTTAATGGATGAAAATTGGGATGCAGTGTTAATGGATTTTATTCCGAGAATGGCCGCTTCAAGAGATCAAAGGGAATATACTTTGACGCTGTTGGAGTTAATCGGAAAAGTCCAGGATACACATGCCAATATCTGGCGCTCAAACAAAGCATTGGATGAATTCTTTGGTGAAAATACAGTTCCGATCACCGTGAATTTTATAGAAGGCAAGGCTGTTGTTGTGAAGTTGCAGCCTGAATTTAAAGACAATTCAGTTAAGATAGGTGACATTTTAACAGAAATCAACGGTGTAAAAGTGGGAGACTGGGTTGCAAACAACAAAAAGTACTTTCCGGCTTCCAATTTCCCAACCCAATTGCGGGATATGGGCAGAAAATTGTTGCGAACCAATCAGAAAAGTTTCGAGGTAATGGTTGATGCCGGCTCTGAAACCAAAAAAGTAACGCTTGCCACAATTCCATATAAATATTTAAAAGAAGCACCTGCATCGCATAAAGTGATTAATGAGAACATTGGCTATATCTATCCCGGGACATTAAAAGAAGGGGAAATTGATGAGATCATGCCAAAGTTTTTGGATAAAAAAGGATTGATTATTGATTTACGCTGTTATCCTTCTGATTTCATAGTTTTCAGTTTGTCTAAATACCTGTTGAATGAGAAAAAGGACTTTGTGAAATTTACGGAAGGCAGTAGTAAAATACCAGGATTGTTTACTTACAGAGAAGGCAGTGCTATAGGAGGCAGCAACAAAGATTATTTTAAGGGTAAGGTGGTTATTTTAGTTAACGAAACCACACAGAGCAACGCGGAGTATACTGCAATGGCGTTACGAACAGCTCCTAAATCTGTTGTTTTGGGAAGTACGACGGCGGGTGCTGACGGTAATGTTTCGGCTATTTACTTGCCGGGGAATATCTTTACCTATATCTCAGGAATTGGTGTTTTAACACCAGACGGATCCGAAACACAACGTGTCGGTATTGTGCCGGATGTTAAAGTCGAGCCTACTGTTAAAGGTATCCGCGAAGGAAAAGACGAAGTATTGGAAAGAGCTGTTACAATGATTAACGAATAACTTTTTAAATCGGCAACAATCAGAAAATTAAACAACCTTATCGCTTTTTACTTTAGCACTTTGCCGGTGAATTTGGCTATCTCACTACTTCCTTTGCTTTTTTTAAAAGTTTTAGAAGCAGTCTTACTTTTTATTAGTTTCGGATTTGGAATTAGTCTTCTGTTTAAGGAGGTAAAAGGTAAAGAAGATTATTTATTTTATCATAACAACGGACTTTCCAAAAAACACTTGCTTATTTATGCTGTTTTGCTGAATGTCGTTTTTGGAATGATCCTACTTACGCTTTGCTATTTTTTTATATGAAACATATTCTGGAAATTGACAGTGTTCAGAAATACTATCAGCATAAACTAGTAGTTTCCGATGTCTATCTAAAATGCGAAACCGGTGATATAATAGGATTGCTGGGACGAAACGGTTCCGGGAAGTCGACCTTATTAAAAATAATCTTCGGAGTAGTCACAGCCGATTATAAGTTTGTCCGCATCAACGGAACATTAAAACAGAAAACTTCTGAGCTGTTGAAAGAAATAAGCTATCTGTCGCAGGAGAACTTCATTCCAAAGCAACTTTCGGTTGAAAAGACAATTCAATTGTCAATTGCAAAAGAGCAGCAAAACAGTTTTTGTAATGATCCGATGATCCAATCGATTCTAACTAAAAAGATAAATCACTTATCCGGTGGTGAATTGAGATACCTTGAAATAAAATTGATCTTGTCCAATCCTTCGAAATTTGTTTTGCTCGATGAACCTTACAACGGATTGGCACCGGTTATGGTGGAAAAAGTGAATCACTTAATACAGGAAAACGCAAAACACAAAGGCATTATCATCACCGATCATAATTACCGAAACGTAATTGAAGTGTCGAGCAGATTAATTTTGATGGTGGGCGGGAAAACCCATCATCTGAAAGATAAAAACGAGTTAATTGACAGGGGTTATTTAAAAGAAGGTATGTTTTAAACGGATTTGAAAAAATCCAAAAGTACTTTCCCCAGTTTGTCTTTGTTTTCGATATGGCTCATATGTCCGTCGGGAAACGTAACCAATTGCGCGTCGGTTCCTTCAATTTGTCCGATATTGTCTTCGTATGATAGTACCGGGTCTTTTTTGCCTAAAATCAACAAAATGGGATAAGGGGCGAAATGCAGGATTACTTCACGATCATTGCGTATTTTCATGCCTTCCGAAGCGGCAACAATTCCCTGAAGCGGCGTTTTCAGTGCTTCATCTTTAACATGTTCGATTTCATCGACTAATTTCTCGCGGTTGTCCTCACTGAAAAGATTGGCAATTGCCATGCTGATAAATACTGAATAATTCTGTTTTACCGCGATAATGGCACGGTCGCGATTCAGTTTTCGTTCCTCACTGTCGGCTCTCGAAGTTGAGTTTAAAAGCACAAGCCCTTTAATATTGTCGGGATACAGTTCGGCGAAAGCCAAAGCAACATAACCACCCATGGAATGTCCGACAAAAAAAGCTTTTCGGATGCGTAATTCGTGCAACACAGCATGAACAGCATCGGCCATATCTTCCATGGTGTGTACATAGCCCATGCATTCAGTTTCCCCGTGGCCCAGTAAATCAATGGTAATGACACGGTATTTTTTTGCAAATTCATCCACGTAAAAATCCCACATACTTGAATTTTCGATAAAACCGTGAAGCAGGACCACAGCGGTTCCTTTTCCGGTTTCGGAATAAGCGATTTTGGTGTTTTTGTATAGGATGTGATTCATGCGGAAACAAAAGTAATGTATAAAAACCTAAAAGAAAAACGGCCTACTTTCGTAAACCGTCTATTTTCTTTATTCTATTTTCTTTTCTCCATTTACGAATTCATCAGACTTTCGATTTCGTCCGCTTCAATCGGAATATTACGCATTAAGTTGAACGGCTCGCCTTTCTCCTGGATCACCACGTCATCTTCCAAACGGATTCCGAAACCTTCCGCCGGAACGTAAATTCCGGGCTCTACTGTGAAGACCATGTTGGCTTCCATTTTCTCGTGTAATAGTCCGTAATCATGCGTGTCCAAGCCCATGTGGTGAGACGTGCCGTGCATGAAATATTTTTTGTAAGCCGGCCAATCCGGATTTTCGTTTTGCACATCGGCTCTGTCAATCAGTCCTAATCCCAATAATTCCGAAGTCATGATTTTACCCACTTCCACGTGGTATTGTTTCCAGTAATTACCGGGAACCAGCATTTTTGTGGCTTCGTTCTTCACGCGTAAAACAGCATTGTAAACGTCGCGCTGTCTGTCGGAAAAACGACCTGAAACCGGAATGGTACGGGATAAATCACTGGAGTAATTCGCATATTCTGCACCTACGTCCAAAAGCAATAAATCGCCGGCTTTACACTGTTGGTTGTTTTCGATGTAGTGCAAAACATTGGCATTGGCACCTGAAGCGATAATTGGTGTATAAGCAAATCCTTTGGAACGGTTTCTAAGGAATTCGTGCGCCAGTTCGGCTTCGATTTCATACTCCATTACATTAGGTTTCACGAACGGTAAAATTCTTCGGATCCCTTTTTCGGTAATGTCGCACGCGTGTTGGATCAAATCGAGTTCTTCGCTCTCTTTTACAGAACGCAAACGCTGTAAGATCGGATTGGATTTTTCCACTTTGTGCGCTGGATAGTTTTCTCTCCACCATTTCACAAAACGGGCTTCGCGGGTTTCTGTTTCAATAACGGCGCGGTAATGTTCGTTAGTATTGATGTAAATCGTATCAGAATAAGCCATGATCTCCTTCAGTGTTTTGTGGAAATCCTGCAGCCAAATCACCGTTTTTACTCCGGAAACTTCAAATGCGCGCTCTTTGGTTAGTTTTTCGCCTTCCCAAACCGCAATGTGTTCGTTGGTTTCTTTTAGGAATAAAATTTCTTTCAAGTGCTCGTAAGGCGCGTCCGGGAAAAGTAAAAGGATGCTTTCTTCCTGATCAACACCCGATAAATAAAAAATATCACGGTGTTGCGCAAAAGGTAAAGTACTGTCTGCAGAAACAGGGTAGATGTCATTTGAGTTGAAAACAGCTACACTGTTGGGTTTCATGTTTGCCGTGAATTTCTGTCTGTTTTTAACAAATAAATCACGGGATATCTGATGGTATTTCATAGCTAGAAATGAATTTAAAAATGTACAAGATTTCAAATTTATAAACTTTAAAAGCAAATAAGTCGGTAATCCTGATTTTTTTATGATATTTTAATATATTGCATCAAATTGAAATCGGCAATCATTTATGTTGCTTGGTTTTTCAAGACTTTGTTTACCCTAAATAAGCTACTATGACTTTAAAAAACTTATTATTCTTCACGGCGTTATCGTTTTCGCTGTTTTCGTGTACTGATAAGGATGATTCTCTGGTGATTACGCCTCATGAACCGCAATTAATTGTAAAATTTAAGTTTGATCCGACTCAGGTTCGTCTGAACAATTTGGGTCAGCCATCTGCCGTAGCGGCCGGGAATGCAGCACAGTCCCCGATTTTTAACGCAATAAGTTCGCATTATCTTGAATTGGCTCCAAACGCCAATACGGCGTTGGGTGCGGGAACCATATTATATCATGCGCCGGAGACCACTGCAGGAGGGGTAAACGCGATTGATTTCAGCAAAGCAAAAATTGTTGGAGAGAATGAAGCTTTTCTGTCGATTCCACTTAAAGATGTTGCTGCAGGAAGTTACGAATGGGTGAGATGCTCGCTTTCATATCAGGATTACAATATTAATGTTTTAAGTGGAGGAAACAACTATGTAGGTACGTTAGCCAGTTTTGTTGGTTTCAGGACTTATATCACCACTTTTAATTCGGGAGGTTATCCTTTTACGGTTAACGCAAACAGGGATCAGGGATACTGGGCTTTCGGATTGCAGGGTGTTTCGTATTCAACATCGGGACAGGCACCGGCAGGAGCTACCACAGTTCCTAATCCTTTGTTTGCAACATCGCCGATTCCTTCCGGTTCGTGCGTGGTAACCGGGAAATTTGATTCCAATCTGGTTATTGCAGGAAATGAAACGCAGGATATTGTGGTGACGCTTTCTTTGTCGGTTAACAATAGTTTTGAATGGCATGAAGTGAATGCGGACGGTAAATACGAGCCGGGCGCCGGTGAAAATGTGGTCGATATGGGGCTGCGCGGTCTTATCCCAAGCTTTCAGTAAAAATAGCTAAAACCACTCAGAACGAGTGGTTTTCTTTTTAAGGTAAGCAGTGACATTTTATATTCATTATAAATAAGAGGCAAACATTTGTGGTTAAATTGAAATAGCCTTATTTTTGTTTGATTTTTTAAAAACTATTACACTCAATCTAACACTATGGCAAAATCTGCACTTTTAAAGTCATCTATCGCGAAGAAGTACTGGATGGCTCTTACGGGTTTATTTTTATGCTTGTTTTTGGCGGGTCACTTGGCCGGGAATCTTCAGTTGATTTTTGGCGATGCGATACAGTTTAACCAGTATGCATTATTCATGACTTCCAATCCGGCGGTAAAATTACTTTCTTACTTAACTTACTTTTCAATTCTTTTCCACGCTGTCGACGGAATTATGTTGGCCATTCAAAACAAGAATGCGCGTCCGGTAGCTTATGCAATGAATAATCCAAGTAAGAACAGTACTTCAGCATCAAGAAACATGGCTGTTTTAGGAACATTGATATTAGTGTTCATCGTTACACACATGGTTAACTTCTGGGCAGTAATGCATTTTGATAAAAATATGCCACTAGTGGCAAGAGAAGCTTCTGAAATGGGAATGAGTCAAAAAGTAGCGGTAGGCGTTTTAGGTTCGCAGGCTCCTTATTTTCCCCTAGATAAAGAAGGAAGGCTTAGTGAAGAAATTATAAAAAGAAACACATTGACTCAAAAAAGCGTAACAACTGTTGTTGATAAAGACGGATATGTTGTTTTTGAAGGACAGAAAGATTTACATAAAATCACTTTTGCATTCTTCCAAAATCCTAAAACGGGATTGATTGCAACTATTTTGTATGTATTGGCAATGGTGGTTTTGGCGTTCCACTTATTACACGGATTCCAAAGTGCATTCCAATCGTTGGGAGTGAATAATAAGTTTACTCCAAGCATTAAAGCTTTCGGAACATTGTTTGCGATCATCGTTCCTTTGTTGTTCGCCATTATTCCGGTTTACATTCACTTTGTTAAATAATCAACATCAAAATTATGAAGTTAGATTCTCAAATACCAGAAGGACACATTTCTGAGAAATGGACCAAATATAAAGACCATTTAAGATTGGTCGCTCCAAATAACAGACCAAAAATTGACATTATCGTTGTAGGAACTGGATTGGCCGGTGCTTCCGCTGCTGCGTCATTTGCTGAGATGGGTTACAACGTGAAAGCATTTTGTTATCAGGATTCACCTCGTCGTGCACACTCTATTGCCGCACAAGGGGGTATCAATGCTGCTAAAAACTATCAAAATGACGGTGACAGTACGTTCAGATTGTTTTACGATACGATCAAAGGTGGTGACTACCGTGCCCGTGAAGCAAACGTTCACCGTTTAGCTGAAGTTTCGGGAAACATCATCGACCAATGTGTTGCTCAGGGTGTTCCTTTTGCACGTGATTACGGCGGATTACTTGATAACCGTTCTTTCGGTGGTACTCAGGTTCAGCGTACGTTCTATGCTGCGGGACAAACAGGTCAGCAATTATTATTGGGAGCCTATTCGGCTTTATCAAGACAAATCGGATTAGGACGTGTTGAAATGTACAACCGTCACGAAATGTTAGAATTGGTAAAAGTGGACGGAAAAGCGCGTGGTATCATTGCCCGTGATTTGATCACAGGTAAAATCGAAAGACATTCTGCTCACGCAGTTATCATTGCTACCGGAGGTTACGGAAACGTGTATTTCCTTTCAACAAATGCAATGGGATCTAACGTAACTGCAGGTTGGAAAATTCACAAACAGGGCGCTTTGTTCGCAAACCCTTGCTATGTACAAATTCACCCGACTTGTATTCCGGTTCACGGAACAAATCAGTCAAAACTGACTTTGATGTCTGAGTCGTTAAGAAACTCAGGACGTATCTGGGTTCCGAAGAAAAAAGAAGATGCTGAGGCAATTCGTGCAGGTAAATTGAAGCCGGTACAAATCGCTGAAGAAGACAGAGATTACTACTTAGAGAGAAGATATCCTGCTTTTGGTAACCTTGTACCGCGTGACGTGGCTTCAAGGGCAGCAAAAGAGCGTTGTGATGTTGGTTTCGGAATCGAGGCTAATGACACTAACGAGGGAGTTTACTTAGATTTCTCTACTGAGATTCAAAATAAAGGTAAGCAAACTGCTTATGCAAAAGGAAACCACAACCCAACTCCGGAAGAAATTACGAAGTTAGGAAAAGCATGGTTGGAAGAGAAATACGGTAACTTGTTTACCATGTACCAAAAAATCACTGACGAGAATCCATATGAGACTCCGATGAAGATTTATCCGGCGGTTCACTACACTATGGGTGGTGTATGGGTTGATTATAACTTACAGTCTACAATCCCTGGCTGTTTCGTAGCCGGAGAGGCTAACTTCTCTGATCACGGCGCGAACCGTTTGGGAGCTTCTGCTTTGATGCAAGGTTTGGCTGATGGTTATTTCGTATTGCCTTATACGGTTTCTAATTACTTAGCTGACGATATCCGTACAGGAAAAATCTCTACAGATCTACCTGAGTTTGAAGCGGCTGAAAAAAGTGTTAGAGATGCTATCAATAACTTCCTAAACAATAACGGAACTAAATCTGTGGATCACTTCCACAAGCGTTTAGGAAACATTATGTGGAACAAAGTTGGTATGGGCCGTAACGAGCAGGGCTTAACTGAAGCTATTTCTGAAATCGCTGCCTTGAAAGAAGAATTCTTCAGAGACGTATACGTTCCGGGAAGCAACGACGAAATGAACCCTGAATTAGAAAAAGCGCTTCGTGTAGCGGATTTCATCGAATTAGGTCAATTAATGGCAATGGATGCTTTGCAACGTAAAGAATCTTGTGGAGGTCACTTCCGTGAAGAGTATCAGGATGCTGAAGGTGAAACGTTGCGTGACGACGAGAACTTCAAATTTGTTGGCGCTTGGGAATACAAAGGCTACGATATCAGCAAAGAAGAACTTCATAAAGAAGAGTTGAAATACGAGTTTATCAAAATCGCAGCTAGAAATTACAAATAACAGAATTATGTCTTCAGCAAAAAATATCAATATAAACCTTAAAATTTGGCGTCAGAAAAACGCTAAAACAAAAGGTAGCATGGAAACTTATAAATTGGATAATGTTTCTACTGCAAGTTCGTTCTTGGAAATGTTAGACCAATTGAACGAACAGTTAATTAGCGAAAGAAAAGAACCGGTTGCTTTCGATCATGACTGTCGTGAGGGAATCTGCGGGATGTGTTCGTTATATATCAACGGACGCGCTCACGGACCGGATACAGGAATCACAACGTGTCAGTTGCACATGCGTATGTTCAACGATGGAGACACGATTTATATCGAGCCATGGAGAAGTAAAGCCTTCCCGGTAATCAAAGATTTAGTGGTTGACAGAACGGCTTTCGACAGAATCCAGCAAGCGGGTGGTTTCGTTTCAGTAAATACCTCAGGAAACACTATCGATGCTAACGCTACTCCAATTCCTAAAGACGATGCAGACAAAGCGTTTGAAGCTGCTGCTTGTATCGGATGTGGCGCTTGTGTGGCTACGTGTAAAAACGGTTCAGCGATGTTATTCGTTGGAGCAAAAGTATCTCAGTATGCTTTGTTGCCGCAAGGTAAGGTGGAAGCTGCAACACGTGTTTTAAACATGGTGCGTCAGATGGATGAAGAAGGATTCGGTAACTGTACCAATACCGGGGCATGTGAAGTAGAATGTCCGAAAGGAATTTCTTTGGAGAATATCGCGCGTATGAACCGTGAGTTCCTTAAAGCAAGTTTAAAATAAACAAAGTCTGGTATGAAAAAGTTTTTGACACTAATGCTTGTGGCTGCATTTGCAGTTTCATGCAATTCTGACGATGATAATTCCGGAGGAGGAAATCCTTCAACATCTCCGATGACAGCTACAGTTGATGGTCAGGCTTATTCAATGGGACCGGAAATTGGTGGCAATTACAGTGATCCTTCAGGAGGAATGTTCGGATCGGATTATCAATTGTTGGAAGGACATAAAGTGGTAAATGTTGTTGGGACATTGAACGGCAAAGAACCACTGATTTCATATGATTATTACATCCGATTGGCTATTCCGAAAATCGGGATCAGTGAAGGAAGCTATGGTTTTAGCAACGTACAATTACCCGATGGTTATTTTGCCGATTTGGAAATTAAGTCGGATTCGGCCGGTGAAGGTGAGGATGAAGATACGGCCGGCGGTAGTATTGAGATTACCAGTTGGGATGCCACCACAAATAGATTGAAAGGAACTTTTCAGTTCAGGACCAATGATGGTGTGACGGCTACACAAACACATCTTGTTAGTGGTTCATTCAATTATATTTTAACAGACAATTAAACCTTATTATAGGTAAAATTTTATAAAACGCATCCGGCACTGTTGGATGCGTTTTTTGTTTTTATTACTTTTAACAAAAAGAAAAGTTCAGCTATGCAAATTTCAATTATCCAGGCACCTCTTTTTTGGGAAAATCCCGAAGTTAACCGTAATTACTTTTCGGCCAAGATTCAAATCCTTCCAGAGGAAACATTGTTAGTCGTGTTACCGGAAATGTTTACCTCCGGATTCACCATGAATCCACACGAAGTAGCGGAGGATATGAACGGTGAGACGGTGCAGTGGATGAAAGCAACAGCTGCGAACAGAAACATCGCCATTACCGGAAGCGTGATCATCCGCGAAGACGGTAATTATTATAACCGGCTGCTGTTTGTATTTCCGACCGGTGAAATTGAATATTATGACAAACGCCACTTGTTTTCTTTAGCCGGCGAAGATAAAGTCTATACCAAGGGGAATGAACGAAAGATCATCAATTATCTGGGCTGGCGTATTTGTCCGCTCATATGTTATGATTTACGCTTCCCTGTTTTTTCCCGCTTTGATGACGATTACGATTTACTCATCTATGTTGCCAATTGGCCGCAGCCAAGAATTAATGCATGGGATACGCTGTTAAGAGCCCGCGCCATTGAAAATATGACCTATGTGATTGGGGTGAACCGGGTAGGCGAAGATGAAAATGACAACAACTATCCTGGGCATTCCCAAATTTTGGATTATCTGGGTGCTTATATGATTGAGCCTTCCGAAAAAGAGATGGTTTTTTCCGTTCGTCTGGATAAAGAGCTGATGCTGGCTAACCGAAACAAATTCGGGTTCTTAAGGGACCGCGATAGTTTTAGTTTGACAGATTGAAAGTTTCGTCCATAAACCAATTGGCATGAACATCGATTGGTTTTGGAAAGTAAATTACTTCCTCAGCTTGTCTTTTTTCAAGGAAATTCCCTGAAGTCCATTCGCCGTCCTTGTTGTCATCATAAATAATACGAACAGTGTACTTTTCGGGTTCCAATGCCTCAAAATTTATGACGGTTTCCTTTTCGGAATAAGTAGAGACCAATACTTTTTCCTTGGCATCCAGTAATTGTATGATGATGGGGAATCGTTTTACATTTTCCAGATTCAGTTTTATAGTGCCATAATCGGCTAAGCTTTTTGTGCTGAGGGAAAACTGTAAGGAATCGTTTTCTTTCTCATAGAAATCTTTTATAGCCCCCGGGAGCAATCGGATATTGTATTTCTGATTCTCTTCCCTCTTAAAGTCAAGGGTGATTTCCTGATCCATTTCCCTGTAATCCGCTGTAAAAGGAACGGCAATGGTGTCTTTTTTGGTCACGCGAATTTTGGTGGGATCGACTTTAGACAAAGGTACTGAGGTAGTCAGGACGAAAGGTTCCCTGAAAGACAACGTTCCCCTTTGTTTGGTATTGATATTCAACGTGTCAATAGCTTTCATTTCCTTAAGTCTCGAGGTGAAAGTTTTTGAGTAATTGTCATTGGTTACATCAATTTGAAGGGAATCGGCCTTAATTCTCGGAATCCAGATCTGCAACGAATCTTTTCCGGGAAAATGCGTTATTTTCGATGGAATTACTTCAGTTTCTTTACGGACCGTTACTTGCGTGTTTTTCGGATTTCCTTCATAGCCCATAAGCAATCGGTTGCTGCTGACCTGTGCAGGTTTATTGGCCTTAAAAGCCCGCTTCTCTTTAAATAATTCCAACTGGTATAAGGTATCGGTCGGAACTGTGATTTCCTGGTTTAAAAATCCTATTTTGTCTTCCTTCGGATCAAATTTGTAGTTGTTATTGTGGTCTTTCAGGGCTATTAAGCGGTATTTTCCTGGTTTAAGGTTTTCAAAAGCATAAGCTTTTAAACTGTCCAACGTATTGGTAACATAATGTGGTGGTTTCTTATACACAGTAGAATCAGTGTAAGTTTCCGCTTCATAAAGTCCAACAGTAACAAAGTTATCCGGCTTTTTGGAATAAGCATCTTTAATTGTTCCGCCTAATTTTAATGAATCGATATAGCTTCCGGTGGAAAAGACATATTTAAACTGTGAATACGGATTTCCTTCGTTATTGTCCGTTATACTTTGGCCGAAGTTAAAGCTATAAGTAGTATTGGCCTGAAGCGTGTCCAGTATTTTTATGGTGATGAATTTGCTCGCGCTGCCCATTGGTACAATTGTCGGAGCATTTTTCATCGGTGGTGAAATGATAAGTTGTTTGTTGATGTCTTTAATTTTGATGTACTCGTCAAAATTTATTTTGATGAAGTTTCCATTAAAGTTTGTACTGAAATTCTTAGGCGCGCTGCTGATGATCCTTGGAGGAATAGTGTCTTTTGCTCCGCCGCTAATGGTGCCTCTTTTAGCGCAACTGGTCGCGATGATAGAAAGAAAAAGAACAAATAGTATATACTTTGATTTTAACATCCTGAATTTCATTTAACAGTACAAAATAACAATTATATTTAGAGGAAATAAAATGTTTTCTCAAAATTATGAATGGGCGAACGCGATCGTAACGATGCTTACTCTTGCCCCCGGTATTTTCAAAAGCGCTTTTCCGCAAGCTTCAAGAGTGGCGCCGCTTGTTATTACATCGTCGATCAGTAAAAAATGTTTTCCGTGCTCATTTTCGGAATAATTTACATCAAAAAGAGATTGGTTTACTTCGGTTCTTCCCAAAAGATTTTTTTTGGTTTGCGTTTTAGAATAGAGGTTCCGGATTAGCAGCTTGTCGTCGAACGGAATTGAAAGGCTGTCGGATAAGATGGAGCCGAATTGCGTTACCTGATTGTAACCTCTTTCCCGAAGTCGTTTTTTATGAAGCGGAACCGGGATTATGACGTCAAATTTTTCGGCCAGGTGGATTTTCGAAAGTTCGTCTCCGTAAATCATTCCAAAAAAAGAACCCACTTCTTCAGCGACTTTATATTTTAAGTTATGGATCAGTTGTTGTACAATGCCTTTTTTGTGGAAGTATACAATGGAGGAGGCATGAATTAAAGGAAGCCTGCCGTAAAATTTTTTAAAGGTTTCGTTGTCCCTCACCAAATGATGATTAGTGTAAGGTAAATCATGCCGGCACTTCGAACAGATTACAGTTTCATTGTTTAACAAATGGTTATTACATCCGTTACAAATTGACGGAAAGAGCAGTTTAATCAGGTTTTTTATCATTTCATCGATTTTTTTACTTAAATATTTAAAAAATTGTTAAATTCGAAATCATTACTTTTCACAATGCCACAGAATAAATTACTATACTTTACTACCTTCAGTATTGGGTTTCTTGCAGTAGGATTGATAACGGTTTCTTTCAAATTGTACGATTTTTCCTTAAAAAATGAAGAGCTCAAAGATAAACTAACTTTAGAAAAATCAATACATCAGAATCAGATTTCGGAGATATTGAAAAGGTATGATTCCTTAAATAAGGATTATGCCGATAAAATTGCGGAAGCAAAAAAACTTTCGGCTGTCCAGTATGAAGTTTTACCTGCCAAACCTATCTTAAATTCCGTAAGCAAACCGATTTTGAAAAAAGAGCAAGAGAAACTGAACGCCGTAAATATCAGTGCCCGCGGAGTTCGTTTAATTTCCAATGATGTGGTTGAAACCACGGTATCTTCGAAGATCGATCAGGTGCGTGTCCGTTTTACTTTGGAAGAAAATAAAGACATCGAATCCGGCATTAAAAAGATCTTTATCCAGGTAACCAATCCAAAACACCGCTTCCTTACTCTGAAAGGCAAGTCGGATACCCAATTAGCCAAGGAGATTTATTACGACAGACTGAATACGGATGCCTGCGTCTTTTTAGATTTGTATCAATACCAACTGATTGTTGGGGATTATAAAATCAATCTTATCTGCGACGGGCAGGTTATCGGTTCCACCAATTTCAGAGTGAATTAAAAATCTTCCAAAAAGATAGTTTTCCGACTATTTTTTCCCGACCTATTTTTATACTTTTGCGTCACTATGGCAAAACAAGAAGACTTATTTAAGAATGTGGTTTCGCATGCAAAAGAGTATGGATTTATTTTCCAGTCTAGCGAGATTTACGATGGTTTAAGCGCTGTATACGACTATGCGCAAAACGGCGTTGAATTAAAGAAAAATATCAGAGACTATTGGTGGAAATCAATGGTGCAGATGCATGAGAATATTGTGGGTATCGATGCCGCAATTTTCATGCACCCTACGGCATGGAAGGCCTCCGGACACGTGGACGCTTTCAATGATCCGTTGATTGACAACAAAGACTCTAAAAAAAGATACCGTGCCGATGTTTTAATTGAAGATTATGCCGAAAAATTAAACCAGAAAGCACAAAAAGAAATCGAAAAAGCGAGAGGCCGTTTTGGCGACGCTTTTAACGAACAGGAATTTGTAACCACTAATGCCCGTGTTGTAGAATATCTTTCAAAAAAGAAAGAAATTTTAGAAAGGATGGCGCGTTCACTGGAAACCGAAAACCTGGCCGATGTAAAAGCATTGATCGAAGAGTTGGAGATCGCCGATCCGGAAACCGGTTCAAAAAACTGGACGGAAGTACGTCAGTTCAACCTGATGTTCGGAACGAAATTAGGCGCTTCTGCCGATTCTGCTATGGACTTATATTTGCGTCCCGAAACCGCGCAGGGGATTTTCGTAAACTTCCTTAACGTTCAGAAAACAGGGCGTATGAAAATTCCTTTCGGAATCGCCCAAACGGGTAAAGCGTTCCGTAATGAGATCGTGGCACGTCAGTTTATTTTCCGTATGCGTGAATTCGAACAAATGGAAATGCAGTTTTTCGTTCGTCCGGGCGAGGAGATGAAATATTACGACTACTGGAAAGAAACGCGTCTGAAATGGCATTTGTCACTTGGTTTAGGGAAAGAGAATTACCGCTTCCACGATCATGAGAAATTGGCTCATTACGCTAACGCAGCGGCCGATATCGAGTTCAACTTCCCATTCGGATTTAAGGAACTGGAAGGAATTCACTCAAGAACCGACTTCGATTTGAAGGCACACGAACAGTTCTCAGGTAAAAAAATGCAGTATTTCGATACGGAATTAAATCAAAATTACACGCCTTATGTAGTGGAAACTTCGGTTGGTTTGGATCGTATGTTCCTGGCTGTTTTCTCGAATTCTTTGAAAGAAGAAACTTTGGAAGACGGAAGTACAAGAACCGTTCTCCGTTTACCAAGTGTGCTAGCACCAACGAAAGCAGCTGTTTTACCATTGGTGAAAAAAGACGGTTTACCGGAAGTGGCAAGACAAATCATTGAAGATTTGAAATGGGATTTCAACGTTGCTTACGATGAGAAAGATGCAGTAGGCCGTCGTTACAGAAGACAGGACGCTTTAGGTACTCCTTTCTGTATCACGGTAGATCATCAGACATTGGAAGATCAAACGGTTACAATCCGTCACAGGGATTCGATGCAGCAAGATCGAGTGAAAATTGAAGAATTACGTAGTATTATCAATAGTGAGGTTTCCATGAGAAACTGGTTGATGAAGATGTAATTTTATTCAAATATTAAAAAGGCTTTCCAATCGGAAAGCCTTTTTTTGTTTTATTCTTTTTCGCTCATGGCGTCCCAGCCTCTCGCTTTCAATTCGATTCTTGTATTGGCACGTGTTACCAGATGAACTCCTTCACTCGGTTGTGTCATGTGACCAATTACCGTAAAATTAGGATTCCCTTTGATTTTATCGTAATCCTCCATTTTTATGGTGAACAGCAACTCGTAATCTTCCCCGCCGTTAATGGCAACTGTGGTACTGTCGATGTTGAATTCCTCACATACATTGATCAACTGCGGATCCAACGGTAATTTTTCTTCAAATAAATTACAGCCCACATTCGATTGTTTGCATAAATGCATAATCTCAGAAGATAATCCGTCTGAAATATCAATCATGGAGGTTGGTTTGATTTCTAGTTTCTCCAGAATTTCACGTACGTCAACTCGAGCTTCCGGTTTCAGTTGACGTTCTATCAGATAAGTGTACTCGTCCAAATCCGGTTGGCTGTTCGGATTAACTAAAAAGACCTGCTTCTCACGTTCCAAAACCTGAAGCCCCATATAAGCCGCTCCAACATCTCCGGAAACGACCAATAAGTCTTTCACACCGGCACCATTTCGGTAAACGATTTCGTCTCCGTTAGCTTCTCCTATTGCGGTTACAGAAATAATAAGTCCTTTTTGGGAAGATGTGGTATCACCACCAATGACATCAACGCCGTACACTTTAGAAGCGATCGCAATTCCTGAAAACAATTCCTCCAATGCTTCCAGCGGAAAACGATTCGATACTGCAATGGAAACTGTAATCTGTGTTGCCTTGGCATTCATAGCACATATGTCGGAAACATTTGCAGAAACTGCTTTATAGCCAAGGTGCTTTAAGGGCATATAAGCCAAATCAAAATGGACGCCTTCTATCAATAGATCGGTAGAAACGATGGTTTTTTTGCCTTTGAAATCCAACACAGCGGCATCATCGCCAATTCCTTTTAGTGTGGAAGGTTGCGTGATTTCAAACTGTTTAGTCAGATGGTCTATCAAACCAAATTCACCCAACTGGGTAATACTGGTTCGTTGTTGGTTTTTGTCTTCTATCATTTTTGTAAAGTTGCTGAGTTGCAAAGGTACAAAGGTACAAAGTTGCTTAGTTGTTCAAACAAAAAGTTTAAAAGGTTTAGCCCAAAGAAAAAACTCGACTACTTGCGCAATCGGGTTTTGACTTATCGTTTCATACTGAAGTGCGATCTGAATTCACGATCTTCATCGTTGAGTTTGTAAAATACCTGGAACCAATAGTCGGTCGAAGGAAGTGGATTTCCGTTGTACATACCGTCCCATCCCGGACCATTCGGGTAAATCTGCGTAATCAATTTTCCGAAACGATCATAAATATTGATTATTGCTTCGGACTGGTTCTTCAAATCCGAGATATTCCACTCGTCATTAATCCCGTCGCCATTTGGAGTGAAGAAATTCGGATAGTGCAATACAGTAGCCATCACCATAAAATCACCACAACTTGCCGGTGAAACATCTCTAATGTAAACCGTATGATCGCCGGAAGCTACATTATAAAATACGTTGCCGGATTGGAATGGGCCGTTTGGACTGTCCAATGAGAATTCATAAGTACCATAACCACCGGTAATATTTACGATCAGATCTATTTGATTTTGGAAAGCTCCGGTCAGGGTAACGGTTGCTGTTGCGCGACTGGATTTGGTAATCACCACCTGCGTGTCTTTGTAATTACAATTTGCCCCTACACTCGGAATAAGTTTTGTAAAGCGTACATCATACGTGCCTTCCTGAGTAAAGGTATACGACGGTCCTGCACTCATAAGCGTGCTTCCCAAATACCAATCTACCGTGTATATTGCCGGGTTTAGTCCGGTATTTATGGTATACGGTCGAATCGTTTGGTTGTTTATAGGATCCACGCAAATGGTGCCATCCGGGAAATCAATGTCCAGTAAAGGATGAACCGTAAATGTAAATTGCGTTTCATCATGGCAATTCGCATTGTTGGTAGCTGTCGCATAAACGTATACGGTGTAAGTGCCGGCCGTTGAATAGGTGTAATCTGCCGGGGAGATCAGTCCGACACCTCCCGCTTGCGAATAGTAATTGACATTATAAGGGACTGTTGGCAAGGCAGGTAAGGTATAGCTTCCACATTCTTCGTTATCAAATGTTAATGCAGGTAATGCCGGAGTATCTGAAACGGTGATGATAAATGATTTTTCTTCAATACAGGTTATCCCAAATCGGCCGGCGTTTACGGCATACACATAAACGGTCACGGGTGTGTTGGCCGATGTGAAAAGTGTTCCGTTCGGAACCGGATTGACTCCATTTGCATTATAAAAATAGCCAATGCTGTAATTGTTGGAGGATTGTGGTGGAACATGCGTCAGAACCGGTAAAGTGTAGCTGTCGCAAACGGCTACATCCAGATAATTGGGCAGATTTATTCCGTTGAAATAAACTTCGAAAGGTTTATCGAACACGCAACCGGTTGCCGAATCAATATTATACATATAGAAAGTATTGTCCGTGCTGAAAACATCCGTGGCATTAACTGGTGTTCCCGAACCGTTAGGGCCTCCTGGAGCAGTATACACCGTTCCGTTTGTTGGTGTCGGAATGCTGTACGGAGTACATTCAATTCGGTTTATTGGTTCATCGGTTACCGGATACGGATTTATGTTGATGGTGAAGTTAGTTTCATTAACACAGCCATTGCCATTCGGACCATTGTAAATATAATAGGTTCCCGGCGGTAAACTGGTTCCGGATAAATCGATTACTGCTCCCGGTGTTAACGCTGTCTGTCCTGGTGTTGATGGACCTCCCGGCAACGTATAATAACTTCCGTTGGTCGGGTTAGGTAAAATAAATTCGCCACAATGCGTACCACTTGGAATGGTGTCAACCAATGGCAAAGAGTTGATAGTTATGTTGTAATTTAAGTTGTCGGTACAGTTGGGTAACGTCGTTGTACTGGCGTAATAGTAAACGATTTGTGAAGTGGTTATCGGAATGCTAGGGTCAACAACAGAGCCTCCTCCCATTGGAGCAGTATAATAGCTGCCGAAAGCTATCCCGGGTAAGGTATAACTGCCACAGGCTGCTACCGGTGTGAAAAGACCTGTGTTTACAATGTTTACCGTAAACTGGGTTTCCGCAGAGCAGACGCCCAAGTTACCATGTACGTCAGTGTAATTATTTTGATTGTAAATATAAATGGTTTGCGAATTGGTTAACGATGTTCCTGGCGTAAATATGGTCTGACCTAACGCGCTCGGTCCTCCTGATAAACTATAATAAGAACCATTGGGGATAACAGGAAGCGTGTAAGAGTTGCAGGTTGTCACATCCGGCAGGTCATCTACCAAAGGAATCGGGTGAAGGTTTATCGTAAATAGCACATCTACACATGGCTGGTTGTTTACTTCCGCATAATAATAAATATCCTGGGTTGTGGCAACTTGTGTGGCATTGGTATAAACCGTTCCGGCAGGAATCACGGTTCCCGTTCCGTTTGGTCCGCCCGGTGCTGTATAAAATGCTCCAATATTGAAAGGTGTCCCCGGAACCATGAAGCTTCCGCAATTGTCCATTGTCGGTTCATACTCGTCAATCAGATAAACATCGAAGCTACTTTGATTGGTACAGCCATTGGCGTCCGGTCCGGCGAAAATATAGTAAGTACCTGTTAAATCAATAACATCTCCTGCATTGTATTGTGTTCCGGTTCCGTTGGGACCACTATAATAAGTTCCGTTGGTAATCACCGGGAGGGTAAAACTGCTGCATTCCACCGGACTTTGAATA
This sequence comes from Flavobacterium sp. 21.1, assembly GCF_057801535.1. Classification (NCBI taxonomy): domain Bacteria; kingdom Pseudomonadati; phylum Bacteroidota; class Flavobacteriia; order Flavobacteriales; family Flavobacteriaceae; genus Flavobacterium; species Flavobacterium sp. 21.1. The sequence continues at coordinate 338,609 of NZ_JBYNXA010000003.1, read as the reverse complement.
GTGTCCACAACTGGTAGCGGATGAACGGTGATGACAGCACTGGTTACATCAAAACAATTTGGATTGGAATTGTCCGTTAATTGCGCCCAAACTGTAATGGAAGTGCTTCCGGCAGGGATGTTGATGGAATTGCCGATACTGTTTATGCCTTGCTCTGCATCTGATTGTGTATTGTAATACGTTATAGTGTAATCAGTAGACGGTAATCCATCAAGTACATGTAAATTTACATTCAATAAATTGTAGGTCTGACCTCCAATGCTGTCGCAAGTTTCAACATTAATATTTGTACCTGCTGTTACCGCATTGGTTACGATCAAGTTGAAAGAGTACACGGCATCACAAAAGTTTCCGGTTTGAGTATTTAAGATCTTAATGTAGATGGTCTGTCCTCCTGCGCTTGAATAAGAAGTAAGGTTTCCGCTCGGAATTGGCGTATTGGCTGTAATATCCGCCAAACTTTCGTAATAGAAAACATCATATATGGCGTCGTCAATTCCTAATGGTGTTTCATCATTAGTGGTTAAATCAAAGGTGTAACTGGTGCTTCCTGTATTGCAAGTCTGCAGGTTAACAGGGGCATTTACAGCCAGATTGTTAAAAATTATGGTGTCGGTCAGTAAACAGGACGCTTTTCTGATTTCTACTGTATAAGTCCCGGGCTGGGTCACGGTATAGGTTGGATTTGTTGCTCCGGGAATCGGACTGCCGTTTAATAACCACACATAGGAAAAAGTATTGTCTAAATTGGTGTCCAGAAGAAAAGTATCACCGGTGCATATGGAACGGTCCGGACCCAATTCAAAGGTGTTATCGAAACTTCCGGCGGCAATAAATACGGCCGAATCATATTCAAAATCACCATAGTCGCCAATCACAAGTTTTAAACGGTACGGATTGTTAGGCAAAACTGTCGAAGCAGCATTTAAGACAACGGTATGTCCTCTCATGTTCAGGGCGGAGGCGGCCGGGTTATTGACATTATACACCCCGAAAAGATTCGGATTGGTGGATCCGCAGGTATTGTTGTAAATAGAATTTTTTATGTTTTTTACCGTTACCGGATTAGTGGTTCCGGGGATTACAGCCAGATTGGTTGTTATGTTCGTTGTAAGGTCGGTTAATTCAAATGCGAAAATATCGTTAGACAAACACTGAAATTGTCCGTATTCATTCGAGGCGAAAAGAAAGTCAAAGCTGAATGAACTTGAAATAGGTATAAAATCAAACTGCAAATAGGCTAAATCCACCAAGGGTACGCTTGTTCCACTGCTCGTATTACTCAGGTTCTGAAGAAAAGCATCGGTTCCCCCACCGGCAGCATTGGTATTCATATTCGCGCCGGTATACAGGCCTTGCGTGTTGGCAGCGAGTCCGTTTCGAATAATTATCCCTTCACTGATGGGGAAGGAGGATCCGTTCTTATTAAAATAAGCTACCGATTGCGCAGAAGAAGAGGAAATGTTGGAAACGGTAACACAGGAATTTCCTAATAACAGGTTGACCAGATCTGCAGGCGTGTTAGAGGAATCATCAACTGTTATCGTCTGAGAATAAGTGGTTATGCCGAGTAAAAGAAATGCTATCGATACTATTTTTTTCATTTATAAAAATCGGTTTTAGGCCCTTAAAATTAAGAATATATTCTTTTGCGGATGTTAAATAAATTGCATTGATATTGTTCTGTTCACAATGATAATGTTAAATGCAAATAAAAACAAAAAACCTGACTACTTTCGAGGTCAGGTTTCAGTTATTTAACGGAAATAAATTAATCGTTCAGTTTTAGAACCGCCATAAACGCTTCTTGCGGAATTTCTACGTTTCCTACCTGACGCATACGTTTTTTACCTTTTTTCTGTTTTTCCAACAATTTACGTTTACGGGAAATATCCCCTCCGTAACATTTTGCGGTAACGTCTTTACGCAAAGCCTTGATGGTTTCACGCGCGATGATTTTCGCGCCAATCGCAGCCTGAATCGGAATATCAAATTGTTGTCTTGGGATCAGTTCGCGCAATTTCTCACACATTTTTTTACCGATGTTGTAGGCATTGTCTTCGTGAATCAACGCCGAAAGCGCATCCACCGACTGAGCATTTAATAATACATCCAGTTTCACCAATTTCGAAGTGCGCATTCCAATCGGAGTATAATCAAACGAAGCATATCCTTTGGAAACCGTTTTCAATCGGTCGTAGAAGTCGAATACGATTTCCGCCAACGGCATATCGAAATTCAATTCCACACGCTCCGTAGTCAAATAGGTTTGGTTGGTAATCAATCCGCGTTTTTCAATACACAAACTCATAACGTTTCCTACGAAATCCGCTTTGGTAATGATGGTAGCTTTAATATATGGTTCTTCTACTCGGTCTAATTTTGAAGGTTCCGGTAAATCGGAAGGGTTGTTAACCACAAGTGCCGTTTCTGGATCTTTTTTGGTATAGGCCAAATACGATACGTTGGGAACCGTTGTAATTACGGTCATGTCGAACTCACGCTCCAAACGCTCCTGGATGATTTCCATGTGCAGCATTCCCAAGAACCCGCATCGGAAACCAAATCCTAAAGCCGCCGAACTTTCCGCGGTAAATACCAACGAAGCGTCATTCAGCTGCAGTTTTTCCATTGACGCGCGCAGGTCCTCATAGTCTTCAGTGTCCACCGGATAGATTCCGGCAAATACCATCGGTTTCACATCTTCGAAACCGTGAATCATATTGGTGGTTGGGGTTTTCGCATCGGTTAACGTATCACCCACTTTTACTTCTTTTGCTTCTTTAATCCCTGAGATCAGATAACCTACGTCACCCGCAGAAATTACGTTTTTCGGAACCTGATTCAGTTTCAGTGTTCCAATTTCATCGGCAAAATATTCGTTGCCTGTAGCCATGAATTTAATCTTCTGGCCTTTTTTGATTTCCCCGTTTTTTACTCGAAAAATAACTTCAATTCCGCGGAATGGATTGTAAACCGAGTCGAAGATCAATGCCTGTAACGGTTCGTTCGGATCGCCTTTCGGAGCAGGAATGCGTTCGATGATCGCCGCTAAGATATTCTCCACACCAAATCCGGTTTTCCCCGATGCATGGATGATGTCTTCCAGTTTACAGCCTAGTAAATCGATAATGTCGTCGCTTACTTCTTCCGGATTCGCGCTGGGCAAATCGACTTTGTTCAATACCGGAATAATTTCCAGGTCATTCTCCAAAGCAAGGTATAGGTTGGAAATCGTTTGTGCCTGAATACTTTGTGCTGCATCCACGATCAAAAGGGCGCCTTCACAAGCTGCGATGGAACGGGAAACCTCATAGGAGAAATCCACGTGGCCCGGAGTATCGATCAGGTTTAATATATATTGCTCGCCTTTGTAGGTGTATTCCATCTGAATGGCGTGACTCTTAATGGTAATCCCACGTTCACGCTCCAGGTCCATGTTGTCCAACAATTGTGCTTTTTCCTCACGCGCCGTAACGGTTTGTGTGGCACCAAGCAAACGGTCGGCCAGAGTGCTTTTCCCGTGGTCAATGTGTGCAATAATGCAGAAATTTCTAATATGCTTCATCTTCGTTCTTTGTAATTTTTTGGGCGTTTCCACAAGGGCCGGGCTTTCCGCTGTATCTTTTGTACCTCCCGATAAAAATCGGGATCCACAAAAGGATGCCGCTACAATCCCTAACGCAAACTTTCTTGACAATTCACCGGACAGCCACTGACTGCCCTTACTCTTACTACCAGATCTAACGCGACCTACCTTAAAGGTAGTGAATTAATCGGCAAATATAGTCAAAGATTTGATTTAAAAGGGAAGCTTAACAAATTACGTTAAATTCAGAATTCAGGTTAATCGGTTTCTTCTTTTTCGATTACTTCATTGTCGGGCTTTGCGGTATTTGGCAAAACAGTTACTTCTTTTTCCTTTTCGGACTGTTCAACATACACCGCATAATCCGAAGGGTGAATCCTTGCGCCCATATATTCCGCATAAATTTTTGTGAATTCTGCCCCAAAATATAAAATAGCTGCGGTATAATAGACCCAAACCAGAATAATGATCAACGATCCTGCTGCGCCATACGCCGACCCGGTACTCGTAACATCGATATAGATGCCTATCAAAAAGCGGCCTAACATGAAAAGACATGCGGTAAAAAATGCGCCGGATCTAACGTCCTTCCAGGAAATTTTTGCATCCGGGAGTACTTTGAAAATCACGCCAAAAAGCGTCGTAATAACCGCAAAACTGACCAATATGTTGGCGATTTCAAAAATAATAAGCGTAATGCTGGGAAAATAGTATTTCAGCCAGTCACTTAATGCCAACAGAATTCCGTTTATCAATAACGACACAATGAGTAGGAACCCAAGGCCGATAATCAAAGAAGAAGAAAGTAATCTGTCCTTGATGAGTTTCAGCCAACCCCGTTGCGGTTTTGCCTTTAATTTCCAGATGATATTGATGGAATCCTGGATTTCTGCAAAGACACTTGTCGCTCCGATGAGTAAAATGACGCCGCTAACCACCATCGCTGCATTTGTTTCACCCGAAAGTTCCATGTTTCGGATAACCTCCTGAATCTGGGCTGCAGCGGCATTGCCCATCAATCCGTTTATTTCTTTAAAAATCTGGCCCTGAACCGCCTCGCGTCCAAAGAAAATGCTTGTAAGTGAAACGATTAATAATAAGAGAGGCGCCAATGAAAAAACGGTATAGTAGGAGAGGGAGGCGCTCAGTTTTAATGCCCGGTCATCGATAAATCCCCGGAAAGTATCTTTCAGGATCCTGAAAGCAACGCTGATATTGACTCTCTTTTCCATACTCCTGTTTTTAACAAAGTTAGGTCGTAAAAACCAAAAGGAGCTATAAAATTCTATAATTCTCTTTCGAAATTATTGGTTTTCTGCTTGTTATAGCTTTCGGGGATTGATTTGGGTTTAATATAAAATTCGTAATTTTGCACCAAAATGAAGAAGATGGTCAAGATTGGCAACATAGAATTACCTGATTTCCCTTTGTTACTCGCGCCTATGGAAGACGTGAGTGATCCACCGTTTCGTCGTTTATGCAAGCAGCACGGCGCCGATCTGATGTACTCGGAATTTATTTCCAGCGAAGGACTGATCCGTGATGCCATGAAAAGCAAAAAGAAGCTCGACATTTTTGATTATGAGCGTCCCGTAGGGATTCAGATTTTCGGCGGTGATGAGGAAGCGATGGAAATGTCGGCCAAAATTGTCGACACCGTTCAGCCTGATTTAGTGGATATCAATTTTGGATGTCCGGTAAAAAAAGTGGTATGCAAAGGCGCCGGTGCCGGAGTATTGAAGGATGTGGATCTAATGGTGCGTCTGACCAAAGCTGTAATTAAAGGAACAAACCTTCCGGTAACGGTAAAAACCCGTTTGGGTTGGGATCATGATTCCATCAATATCGATGAAGTTGCCGAAAGATTACAGGATGTAGGTGTCCAGGCGTTAACGATCCATGGTCGTACCCGTGCCCAGATGTATAAAGGACATTCCGACTGGTCGCATATCGAAAGAGTGAAAAACAATCCGCGTATCACCATGCCTATTTTCGGAAACGGCGATATTGATTCCCCTGAAAAAGCGTTGGAATACAAAAACAAATACGGTTTGGACGGAATCATGATCGGTCGTGCCGCGATTGGATATCCCTGGATTTTTGACGAGATCAAACATTACTTTAAAACTGGCGAATTACTGCCGGCTCCTGATATGGAAGCCCGAATTCAAGCCGCACAAAATCACCTTACGTGGGCTATGGAATGGAAAGGCGAGCGCGTAGGAATTGTGGAAATGCGCCGTCATTACACCAACTATTTTAAAGGAATTCATAATTTCAAGGAATACAGACAAAGATTGGTGACCAACGATCATGCTGAGGAATTGTTTAAGATTTTTGATGAAATCCGTGATGCATATTCTGACTATCAGATTGTCTAAAACTATTGTATCAGTATATGAAAAAACCCGTCTTGTTGTAAAGACGGGTTTTTTTATTACGGTCTGAATTAAATTAAACCTGTACTTTCTTCCACTTTCCTTTTTTGTAAAGCACGATGCTTGCCAATGTTATTCCTGTTTCAGCTATCGGAACAGCCATGAAAACGCCGGTCGGGCCCATTTTAAAATGTTTCGCTAGAACATAAGCAAGCGGAATCTGAAACAACCAGAATCCGAAAAAGTTAACCCACGTAGGCGTCCAGGTATCTCCGGCTCCGTTAAACGTGTTGATCAGTACCATCCCGATGCCATAAAAAACATACCCCAGACTCATGGTCTGTAAAGCTTCCACGGCAATCTTCCGTACGATCACATCATTCGAGAAAAAGGAAATAAGATATTGGGCAAATAACAAGGTAATCACCATAATGGTAGCCATGAAAATGGTGTTGTATTTGGCCGTGGTGAAAACGGATTTCTCGGCACGTTCGATCTGCTGGGCTCCTAAATTCTGTCCCACCAACGTTGCTGCAGCATTGCTTAATCCCCAAGCCGGGAGAATGAAAAACATCATAATCCGCAAAGCCGTCTGGTATCCCGCTGAACCATGATCACCTCCGGTAGTCGCTACCAACTGCGCTAAGAATATCCAACTGCAGGAAGCGATGACAAACTGTAAAACACCCGGAGCGGCAATTTTTGCGATGTTTTTTATCTGATCTAAATCGGGTATAAAATACGACGGAATAATTTTTAAGATGCCTTTTCCGTTGAACAAATGATATAACTGGTATAGTACGCCAATGCTTCGTCCGGTAGTAGTTGCCATTGCAGCGCCAATCAGTCCGAAAGCGGGAACCGGCCCCAATCCATTGATCAGAATCGGACACAAAATAATGTTACATGTGTTTGCCAGCCATAAACTTCGCATGGCAATGGCAGCATTTCCGGCACCGCGGAAGATTCCGTTGATCAGGAATAAAAGCATGATGCACAAACTTCCACCCATCATGATTCGGGTGAAATTCACACCGTAATCCGCTGCTTCTTGAGAGGCGCCCATAATTAATAAAATGTCTTTGGCATAAATAAAACCGAAGACACTGATGACCGAATTAATTACAAAGGCAATAATGATGGCCTGCATTCCTGATTTGGCTGCGGCAACCGGGTCCTTTTCGCCAATTCGTCGTGCGACTACCGCTGTAGCTGCCATACTGATTCCGATTGCCAGAGAGTAAATAATAGTAATCACGGATTCAGTAAGACCAACAGTCTGTATGGCAAAACTACTGTGTTCCAAATGACCGACGAAATATAAATCGACCAAAGCGAACACCGATTCCATCATCATTTCCAAAACCATCGGAATGGCTAAGAGGATTACGGCTTTTTTAATGCTTCCGCTGGTGTAATCAAAGGAGTCATCTCCTTTTATAGCGGTCTTTAAAGTATTGAATATTCTTGAAAAAGTAGAATTTTTTGATGTATTTGTCATGATAAAAAGGATAAAATGAATAAAGCCGGATTGATAAATCCGGATAAGGTTGAAATGTCCTAATTATCTCAGTGAAAATAAGTAAGGACTAGACAAAAACAATCATGGGCGTTCCGTTTGTTGAAAAGCAAATATAAAAATTAATTTGAAAGCTGTGTGTTAATCCAGTAGACTTTTGCCTACACGACTTGATGCGATCCAGGAAGCCGTCAGTCCTAATATACCGATGGTTCCAAGCACAATGATTACGTTTAGGGTCTCAAATTGGATGGGATAAGCCATAGATGGCGTAATCATAATCAGCGCATATTTCTTTTGCAGAAAAACAAAGAACATGCCTAAAAATAGTCCGATGATTCCCCCAACGCAGGTCAGTAAACTTCCCTGGAGTAGAAAAACCGCTCTCAGGTGACGGATTTCAGCACCTAAATTGAAAAGGGTTTTCAGATTGGCTCTTTTATCGAGAATCATCATAATCAAAGCGCCTACTAAATTAAACAAGGCTACTATAATGACTAAAGTAAAGATCAGATAAACGGCAATGTTTTCAGTGTTAAGCATTTTGTACAAACTGTCATTTAATTGCGCTCTGGTTTTTACTGATACTTTGTTGTTAAAGAGGGTTTGCAGTTCTTCCATCGTTTCTTCTTCCGAAGCGGATGGTTTCAGTTTTACTTCGATGGAAGTAATCTGATTGGATTGGTATTGCAGTAATTCCTGCGTCAGGCCTAAATCGGCAAAAACGAATTTTTTATCCAGATCATCATTGATGGCATAAATGCCGGCAGGAGTTAAGGGCGATTCATTAAATGCTTCTTCCGGATTTTCAATGGTTCCTTTGCCGGGTTTGGGAACGAAAACCTCAAAAACATTATTAAAATCAAAAAGTCCCATGGAAAGTTTGTTGGCGATGCCATAACCTATGACTACCTGTGAAGTGTTGGGTTTAAGCCATTGTCCGGCATAAATTTTCTTTTCGAAGGGCGTCGTTTTTTTGAAAATACTGTCAACGCCTTTTAAATATGCTACTTCCTGCTTTTCGTTGAAAGAAAACAGAACGCGTTCTTCAATGGTCTTGCTGTAAAACGCAATGTTTTTGGACTGCTTCAGTTTGCTTTCCTGTTGAGGAGTGATCAGCATCGATTTACCGACGGAATTAGCAACCTTTAAATCAGGATCGGTTTCATTGGCAAAAGAAAGGCTGAAATCCCGAAGACCGCTAAATACGGACAACACCACAAAGAGCGCCATGGAACTCACGATTATGCCAAGCGCAGCAATGCCGGTAATGATATTGATGGCAGTGCTTTTGCTGAAACTGATCGTGTAACGGCGCGCTATGTAAAACGGGAAATTCAATTCTTAGGATTTCTTTCTTCGTGCTAAAAGATCTCTGTTCTCAATCGGATTTTCATCGCCTTTAAGAGCGTTGTCGATCTTTTCAATATAATCCAAACTGTCGTCGATGTAAAAAACCAGATTCGGAACCCGACGTAATTGCTGTTTAACGCGTTGTGCTAAATCGTGTTTTATCAGCGGCGTATTCGTACGGATCGCTGTTAAAAGTTCCGGTCCTTTGTCTACCGGGAAAATGCTTAAATATACTTTTGCGATTGATAAGTCTGAGGTTACATTTACTTTCGATACGGAAATAATCAGATTGCTGATTCCGTTTTTACGTACCTCTCCCTGCAAAATATCCACCAAATCTTTTTGCAAAAGCGTTCCTATCTTTTTTTGTCTGTTTGTTTCCATGCTGCAAAAATACGATTTTTTTAAGTTATATATAAATAGGAGTAAACGGTCGGCGATTTTTCGGAAGTCTTTTCTTGTTTATTGGTCGGTTTGTATGCAAAAACGGTTTTGATTTTTGTGAACATTGTAAAAACTTTTGCGACCTTTGTAGTTCAATAAGAAAGCATGAGAAAAATTGAGCACATAGGAATTGCGGTAAAGGATTTGGAGACATCCAATCTGATTTTTGAAAAATTGTTCGGAGCACCGGCTTACAAACAGGAAGAGGTAGCAAGCGAAGGAGTGAAAACTTCTTTTTTTATGAATGGTCCCAATAAAATTGAATTATTGGAAGCTACATATCCGGAAAGCCCGATTGCGAAATTTATTGACAAAAAAGGAGAAGGCATCCATCATATTGCATTTGATGTGGAAGATATCGTTGCGGAAATTGCTCGTTTACAGCAAGAAGGCTTTACGGTTTTGAACGAGGTGCCTAAAAAAGGCGCTGATAACAAGCTGGTGGCTTTTCTTCATCCAAAAGGAACAAATGGAGTTTTGGTTGAATTATGTCAAGAAATCCCGAATTAATTTTTGTGGGATTAAAAAATAGTAGTAATATTGCAACCTCTAAACCGGTCCTATAGCTCAGTTGGTTAGAGCACCTGACTCATAATCAGGTGGTCCCTGGTTCGAGCCCAGGTGGGACCACAAGCATGTAAGGCCTTCTTTTTGGAAGGCTTTTTTGCTGCTTTAAAATGTCGGAAATTTTTAACGAAAGAAAAAAAAAGATTTTTAATAAAAAAACATTGTTTTGTTGAAAAAACTTATTACTTTCGTCAAAAAGGTATTGAATTGTAAATCGAATATTTAATCAATTATGTTTAACAGTGTTGATTTGATGCGATTTTAACATAATATTAAATTTTGACAGAAAAATTTAAATATTTTTTTGTCAGGAAGTTAATTTTTATATTTTTACACCCATGAAAAATAACCTACATAAGTTAATAGTGATTGTGGCTGTTTTATTAAACGCCCCAGTGGTCTTTTCCCAATCAGAGCCACCACCCCCACCGTTGCCACCCCCACCAGGATTGCCTATTGATGGAGGGCTGTTGTTGCTATTGGTAGGTGCCTTAGGATATGCGTTATATTACTTTAAAAAAAGTGCCAGTATAAAAAAAGCTTCAAAGTAATTTGAAGCTTTTTTCTTTTTCATTGTATTATTTTCTTAATTCCTGTAAGCGGGATACATATTTTCCGATAACATCAAATTCCAGATTGATTTTTGTGCCTATTTTAAAGTTTTTAAAATTGGTATGCTCCAGAGTGTATGGGATTATTGCTACGCTGAATTCATTTTTCTTTGAATTAACAACCGTTAGGCTTACGCCGTTTACGGTTATGGATCCTTTTTCGATAGTTATGTTATTTTGACTGCTGTCGTATTCAAAAGTAAAATAAATACTTCCGCCCGCATGTTCGATGTTTTTGCAGATTCCGGTTTGATCAACATGGCCCTGCACAATGTGGCCGTCCAGTCGGTCCCCTAATTTCATCGCGCGTTCTAAATTAATTGAGTCGCCAATTTCCCAGTTGCCTAAATTTGTTTTATCAATGGTTTCTTTGATGGCGGTAACCGTATAGCTGTCGTTCGTAATTTTTACTACCGTTAAACAGATGCCGTTGTGAGCAACACTCTGGTCAATTTTCAGTTCATTTGTAATTGTGGAGTTGACGGTTACGTGAATATTGTTGTTTTCTTTCTCAATATCCTGAATCGTTCCAAGAGTTTCGATAATTCCTGTAAACATAAGTATTAAATTTGCTAAATTTGCACATCCAAAATTAGGAATAAATAACTAGTCAGCATGGTTAAAAAAGCAGAAAATATAATTGTAGGGATTTCTATCGGCGATTTGAACGGTATCGGAAGCGAAGTCATTTTGAAAACTTTCGAGGATACGCGAATGCTTGAACTTTGCACGCCGGTTATTTTCGGGAATGTCAAAATTCTTTCTTTTTTAAAGAAGACATTGAATTTGGAATCGAATTTGCACGGAATCGATAAGCTGGAGCAATTGGTGTTTGGGAAGATCAATGTCTTGAACGTTTGGCGCGAGGGCGTGAATCTGCAATTTGGTGTTAACGATGAAAATATTGGTAAATATGCCATAAAATCGTTTACGGCGGCAACTCAGGCGCTGAAAGAAGGATTGGTCGATGTTTTGGTAACGGCACCTATTAATAAGTATAATATACAGTCGGAGGATTTTCATTTTCCCGGACATACGGATTATCTGAATCAGGAATTGGAAGGCAATGCTTTAATGCTGATGGTTCAGGATACGTTGCGTGTTGGATTGCTAACGGATCACGTGCCGGTAAATGAGGTTTCGAAACATCTGACAGAAGCATTGATCCGAACCAAATTGGAGACGGTCAATAAAACACTTATTGAAGATTTTGGAATCACCCGACCTAAAATTGCAGTGTTAGGCTTAAATCCGCACTGTGGTGATCACGGTGTAATCGGTAAGGAAGATGATGAGGTGATCGTGCCGGCGCTGAAAAAATTATTTGAAGAAGGAATTATGGTTTTCGGACCGTTTTCGGCGGACAGTTTCTTCGGATCAGGACAATATGAAAAATATGATGCGGTTATTGCGGCCTATCACGATCAGGGATTGATTCCGTTTAAAACATTGTCTTTTGGTAAAGGAGTTAATTACACTGCCGGATTAAATAAAATACGTACGTCACCGGATCATGGAACGGCTTATGAAATTGCAGGAAAGGGTGAGGCGGATTTTAATTCATTTAAGGAAGCGGTTTACCTGGCGCTGGATGTGTTTCATAACCGAAACGAATATAAGGAGTTGATTAAAAATCCCTTAAAACCGAAACAAAAGCAGTTATAAACAAAAAAATGTTTACAACTCGTTTGGATTTACAATAATTTTATATCTTTGCACGCTCAAAACTGTTGGTATGAATATTCAGAAAGATTTTTTAATCCCGTTTGTGGGGTTGAAGTTGGGGAAACATCAGTTTGATTATCAAATAGGTAAGGAGTTCTTTGAGAGCTTTGAATTTGACGAATATAATGACGTTAATATCAAAGTGGATCTGGTTTTGGACAAGAAAAGCACTATGCTGGAGCTTGTATTTAAACACAAGGGTACGGTTAACGTGGCATGTGATAAGACCGGAGAAGAATTTGATTTGCCCATTAAAGGAAAGCTGAATCTAATTGTGAAATTTGGGGATGCTTTCAATAATGAAAATGATGAAATGCTGGTTTTGCCACATGGTGAATTCCAGGTAGATGTGGCTCAGTATATCTATGAGATGATTGTGCTTTCGGTACCTTCGAAGCGCATTCACCCCGGAGTAAAAGACGGGACATTGAAAACTGAGGCAATTGAAAAACTGAATGAACTGGCTCCGAAAGAGCATCATAAAGAAGAAGAAAATAATGATCCCCGTTGGGATAAATTAAAACAACTATTAACGGATAAATAATATAGTAAGATGGCACATCCTAAGAGAAAAACCTCGAAAACAAGAAGAGATAAGAGAAGAACGCACTATAAAGCGACAACTCCTCAAATTGCAACATGTCCTGTAACAGGAGAAGCACATTTATACCACAGAGCATACTGGCATGAAGGTAAAATGTACTACAGAGGTCAAGTTGTTATTGACAAACAAGTAGCGGAGGCTTAATCCGAAAAATGAATAGAGAAAACTCTCACTGTGTGGGAGTTTTTTTTTGTTGAACCTATTGAAAGTAAATTAAATAGGGATAAAAGAATATAGGTGTGGGATTTTTTTCGTAATTTCCACCACTTTTTGAAATCACTTTTTTCAGGAAGAAAAATACAACTTTTATGAATAAAATATCAGCCGCTATTACAGCAGTGGGAGCCTATGTTCCGGACTTTGTGTTATCAAACCAGGTGCTGGAAACAATGGTGGATACCAATGACGAGTGGATTACTTCTCGTACCGGAATCAAAGAAAGAAGAATGCTAAAAGAAGAAGGACAAGGTACTTCTTTCATGGCGATAAAAGCAGCACAAAACTTAATCGATAAAGCAGGAATTGATCCAAAAGATATCGATTTGTTAATCATGGCCACAGCAACTCCGGATATGCCGGTTGCAGCCACAGGAGTGTATGTTGCCACTCAGATCGGAGCCGTAAATGCGTTTGCTTACGATCTTCATGCAGCATGTTCAAGTTTCCTTTACGGAATGTCTACCGCTTCAGCCTACATCGAATCAGGACGTTACAAAAAAGTCCTTTTGATCGGCGCCGACAAAATGTCTTCCATTATTGATTATACTGACAGAGCTACCTGTATCATCTTCGGAGATGGTGCCGGAGCCGTATTGCTTGAACCGAACACAGAAGGATTGGGCTTTCAGGATGAATTTTTGAGAAGCGACGGTATCGGGAGAGAATTCCTGAAAATCGATGCGGGCGGATCTATCTTGCCGGCTTCTGAGGAAACCGTTAAAAACAAACAGCATTATGTATTCCAGGACGGAAAAACCGTATTCAAATATGCTGTTTCCGGAATGGCAGACGTTAGCGATAAAATCATGCAGCGCAATAACTTAACCAAAGACGATGTGAATTGGTTAGTGGCTCACCAGGCCAACAAAAGAATTATTGACGCTACTGCTAACCGCATGGGCTTAGACGAGGAAAAAGTACTGGTTAACATTCAACGTTATGGAAATACAACATCGGCTACATTACCATTGTTGTTAAGTGATTTTGAAGGTCAACTTAAAAAAGGAGATAATATTATTTTTGCAGCCTTTGGAGGTGGTTTCACTTGGGGAGCTATCTACTTGAAATGGGCATATAACAAACAATAAACAACAAAACCAAATTTAGAATAGTATGGATATCAGAGAAATTCAAAACCTAATCAAATTTGTAGCAAAATCAGGTGCTACAGAAGTAAAATTAGAAATGGATGATTTTAAAATCACCATTAAAACCACTGAAGCTGGAGCAGCTGAAACAACTTACATTCAGCAAATGCCTATGCAGGCTATGCCACAGATGGCAGCACCGGTAGCAGCACCAGCGGCGGCACCAGTAGCAGCAGCACCAGTTGCAGGAGCACCGGCAGCAGATGATAATTCAAAATACATCACAATCAAATCACCAATGATCGGTACTTTCTACAGAAAGCCGTCTCCGGACAAACCAATGTTCGTGGAAGTTGGAAGCACTATCTCTAAAGGGGATGTGGTTTGTGTGATCGAAGCAATGAAATTATTCAACGAAATTGAAGCGGAAGTTTCAGGTAAAATCGTTAAAATTTTAGTTGATGACGCTTCTCCGGTAGAATTCGACCAACCTTTATTCTTAGTTGATCCATCATAAAAAGTTAGGAGTTAGAAGTTCGAAGTCAGAAGTTTTTCTTTCTTCATCTAAATTGTCTAATGGACACATTGTCTAATTATCTAATTGAAAGTTATGTTCAAAAAAATATTAATCGCCAACAGGGGAGAGATTGCACTTCGTGTGATCAGAACCTGTAAAGAAATGGGAATTAAAACGGTTGCGGTTTACTCGACTGCCGATGCGGAAAGCTTACACGTTAAGTTTGCCGATGAAGCAGTTTGTATCGGACCTGCGCCAAGTAATCTTTCCTATTTAAAGATGTCAAATATCATCGCTGCTGCTGAGATCACCAATGCAGATGCGATTCACCCGGGATACGGTTTCCTTTCTGAGAATGCTAAATTCTCTAAAATCTGTCAGGAGCACAATATTAAATTTATTGGGGCTTCTCCTGAAATGATTGATAAAATGGGAGACAAAGCTACGGCTAAAGCAACCATGAAAGCCGCAGGAGTACCTTGTGTGCCTGGATCAGAAGGGATTTTGGAAGATTTCAAACAAGCCAAAAAAGTAGCTAAAGAAATTGGTTATCCGGTAATGATGAAAGCTACTGCCGGCGGTGGAGGAAAAGGAATGCGTGCCATCTGGAAAGAAGAAGAGCTTGAGAAAGCTTGGGAAAGTGCCAGAATGGAAGCCGCTGCCGCTTTCGGAAATGACGGAATGTACATGGAAAAACTTATCGAAGAGCCTCGTCACATCGAGATTCAGGTAGTAGGAGATTCTTATGGTAAAGCTTGTCACCTTTCTGAAAGAGATTGTTCCGTACAGCGTCGTCACCAAAAATTAACAGAAGAAACACCATCGCCTTTCATGACGGATGAGTTACGTGAGAAGATGGGAGAAGCTGCAGTAAAAGCGGCGGAATATATTAAATATGAAGGAGCTGGAACTGTAGAGTTCTTAGTGGACAAACACAGAAACTTTTACTTCATGGAAATGAATACACGTATTCAGGTGGAGCACCCGATCACTGAGCAGGTTATTGATTATGACTTGATCCGTGAGCAGATTATGGTAGCGGCTGGTGTGCCTATTTCAGGTAAAAACTACTTGCCACAATTACACTCAATCGAATGCCGTATCAATGCGGAAGATCCATACAATGATTTCCGTCCGTCTCCGGGTAAAATTACCGTTTTACATGCACCGGGAGGGCACGGGGTTCGTTTGGATACGCACGTTTACGCAGGATACACGATTCCGCCAAATTATGATTCGATGATTGCGAAGTTGATTACAACGGCGCAAACACGAGAAGAAGCGATTTCAAAAATGAAACGTGCTTTGGATGAGTTTTACATCGAAGGAATCAAAACTACGATTCCGTTCCACAGACAGTTGATGGACCACCCGGATTATGTGGCCGGAAACTACACAACGAAGTTCATGGAAGATTTCGTAATGAAAGAAATCTAAAATATATAAAAAACCCAATCGGAAGATTGGGTTTTTTTATTGGAAACTGTTGTCAGCCATATTGTTTTAATGGCTGTTGCTCATCGTAATTTTTAACTTACCGCCTTTCATAATGTCTTCATGACTAATGAAGAACTTCTGTAAAGGTTTACCGTTTAAAGTCATACTTTTGATATAGACGTTTTTATCGGATTGATTGTTAACTTCAATTTCAAATTGTTTTCCGTTCTCCAGATTCAGTTTGGCATAATCCACGCTCGGACTTCCGATAGCATATTCGTTAGACCCTGGCGCTACAGGATAAAAACCTAAGGACGAAAAGATGAACCAGGCGCTCATCTGACCACAGTCGTCGTTTCCGCCCAGACCATCCGGAGTAGGTTTATACTGCATTTTTAATATAGTTCGGATTTTTTCCTGCGTTTTCCACGGCTGATGGGTCCAGTTGTACAGGTAGGCTACGTGATGCGCCGGTTCGTTTCCGTGAACGTAACCACCAATGATTCCGTCTCTTGTGATGTCTTCGGTTTCAGCAAAAAAGCTGTCCGGAAGATGCATGGAAAACAATTCGTCCAGTTTTTTGATGAATGCTTTTTGACCACCCATCGTTGTTATTAAAGTGGAAGGATCCTGGGGCACAAAAAAGCTGTAATTCCAACTGTTGCCTTCGATGAAACCCTGGCCATGTGTGCTCAAGATGTCAAATTCTTTTTTAAACGTTCCGTCCGCTAGTTTCGGACGCATAAAACCAATGCTGCTGTCGAAATTATTTTTCCAATTATTAGAACGTTTTAAAAATTGCACGTATACGTCCTGTCGGCCCACTTTTTTTGCCAGTTGTGCAATTGCCCAGTCGTCATAGGCATATTCCAAAGTGTTAGAAACTGAAATGCCGCTTTTTTCGGCGGGAATGTAGCCCATGTCAATATACGAACCGATTCCTTCATAATCACGCTTATTCGCTGTAGTAACACAGGCATCTAAGGCTTTTGCCGGATCGCCGGTATAAACGTTTTTAAGAATTGCATCGGCTACGACCGAAACACTGTGGTAACCGCTCATGCACCAGTTGTCGTTGGCATAATGGCTCCATATCGGCAGCATTTTTTGCGGACTTTGTTCGTAATGTCGTATCATGGAATGCACCATGTCATTGTTTCTCTTTGGCTGCAAAATATTGAACAGCGGATGCAACGCACGATACGTGTCCCAAAGAGAAAAAGTGGTATAATTGGTAAAACCTTGCGCCTGATGGATTTCCTGATCCAGACCTTTGTATCTTCCGTCTACATCTATGTAGGTTGTTGGCGCGAGAAAGGAATGATACATTGCGGTGTAAAAGTTTTCTTTTAGGGTTTGACTTCCTTCAATTTCTACTTTACTTAATTCAGTTTCCCAAAGGTTTTGTGTTTGTTTTTTTACGGCATCGAAATCCCAATTCGGCGTTTCGGCTATAAGATTTTGC
The DNA here is from genome assembly GCF_057801535.1 of Flavobacterium sp. 21.1. Lineage (NCBI taxonomy): Bacteria > Pseudomonadati > Bacteroidota > Flavobacteriia > Flavobacteriales > Flavobacteriaceae > Flavobacterium > Flavobacterium sp. 21.1. The sequence goes on along the minus strand of NZ_JBYNXA010000003.1, from coordinate 321,093 downwards.
AAAGCGCCGCTCATGCTGACCGAGGAAAGCGCCAGTTTGATTTTTATTTTTTCCTGATCTTCGGTTTTGAAGTCAAAATGCATACGAATCTGTTTTCCGGAGATTTCGGGAAAGTTCTTGTTCTGGTTGAATTTTCCCCAAAAACCACGATACACCGGCTTGTCTTCAAAATTTTTACTGCCATAACTCTGAAACGGTTTGGAGAAAGCGATGGCGAAATATTGTACCCGGTTTTTTGCCCAGCCGTTGGTTTGTCGATAGCCGGTAATCAAAGTATCGTTGATTACGCGAACGTAAGTCCAAACGTTCTTCTCCGGATAATTGTAAATCCCGCTCATCAGATCCAAAATAATGTGTGCTTCGTCCGATTTTGGAAAAGTATACTGATGAAAACCAACACGATTAGTGGCAGTCAGCTCGGCCAAAATATTATGATCATCTAATTTTACTTTGTAATAACCGGCTTGGGCGACGTCATTCTGATGGGAAAAAGCCGATCGGAAACCCGATGCGGGATTCGAAGCAATACCCGGATTCAATTGCAGTTTTCCTGTAGTCGGCATAATCAGGAAATCGCCCAAATCAGAATGTCCCGTCCCGCTGAAATGAGTATGACTGAAACCTACAATCGTTTTGTCGTCGTACTGATAGCCTGCGCAGTATTTATACACATCGGGATTGTATTTCCCGTTTACTGAATAAGGGATGGTGTCTGTGTCGGGGCTGAGTTGTACCATACCAAAAGGAGCCGAAGCCCCGGGATAGACATGCCCCATACGCTGTGTTCCGATAATAGGTTTTACGAAGTGCACATATTTGTTCTGGCTGTAAACAGGTAAGGAGAGTATTATGAATAATAATGGAAAAATGTATTTTTTCATTTTAGTTGTCTTTTTGAGTAGATAAAGAATACGGAAACGACTTTTGGGTTGTTCCTCTTTTTAAATTAGGAGCACTGCTCATTTTTAATTGGAAAGTCCCTCCATTGAGTATCGCAGTATGATTTATCCAATTGTAGTCATAAGTTTTTCCATTAAGTTTAACTTGTTCTATGTATTTGTTGGTCTCGCTGTTGTTTGGCGCTTTTATGATGAAATCCTTGCCGTTCTCTAAGTGTAAGGTTACTTTTTTGAAAAGCGGTGTTCCTAAAACATACTGGTCGGTAGCTGGACAAACGGGATAGAATCCTAACGCTGAAAATACATACCAGGCGGAGGTCTGACCATTGTCTTCATCGCCACAATAGCCATCAGGAGTGGGTTTGTAAAGTTTGTTCATGGTTTCTCTTATCCAATATTGCGTTTTCCAGGGCTGACCGGCATAATTATACAAATAGATCATATGCTGAACAGGCTGGTTTCCATGAGCATATTGCCCCATGTTGGCGATCTGCATTTCCCGAATCTCATGGATGGTCTCTCCATAATACGAATTATCGAAAACCGGCGGCATGGTAAAAACGCTGTCCAATTTTTTTGCAAATTCACCATAGCCACCCATCATTTTTGCCAACCCGTCAATATCATGAAATACACTCCACGTGTAATGCCAGCTGTTTCCTTCCGTGAATTCGTCTCCCCATTTAAAAGGGTTAAAAGGCGAGTGGAAGGAACCGTCTTTGTTTTTGCCGCGCATCAGTTTGGTTTCCGGATCAAAAAGATGCTTGTAATTCAACGACCTTTTTTTGTACAATTCAATTTCTGTTTGAGGTTTTTTTAGCGCTTTTGCCAATTGATAGATTGTAAAATCGTCGTAGGCATATTCCAGCGTGCGGGCTGCACTTTCGTTGATGTTTACATCATAAGGGACATAACCTGATTTGTTGTAATACTCAACACCTTTTCTTCCTGTAGCCTGAGGTCCTTCATTATTGGCGCCGTGTAATAAAGCTTCGTATAATTTTTCGATGTCATAACCTCGTAATCCTTTAATGTAGGCGTCAGACACCACCGAAGCCGAATTGTTCCCAATCATTATATCGCTGTAAGAAGGACTGCTCCATTCCGGCAGCCAGCCCCCTTCTTTATAATCGTTTAGTAGTCCTTCCTGCATTTCTTTGTTGATGGAGGGATACATAAGATTTAAAAAAGGATATAAAGCCCTGAAAGTGTCCCAGAAACCGGTTCCGCCAAATCGATAACCCGGTAAAACAGTGCCTGTGTACGGACTGTAATGCACTATTTGCCCGGATTCATTTTTCTCATATAATTTCATTGGGAAAAATAAGGTACGGTAGAATGTTGAATAAAAAGTGCGCAAGTGGTCGACGTTGTCGCTTTCCACTTCTATCTTACTTAAAGTCTTGTTCCAGGAGGCTTTGGCTTTTTGTTTTACAGTGTCAAAGTTGTCTGATCCAATTTCCCGTAAATTGATTTCGGCTTGTTCAAAACTTATAAAAGAGGAAGCGACTTTGGCATGTACTTTTTCATTGGCTGCAAGCGACTTAAATTTAATGATGGCTCCAATATGGCTTCCTGATAAATCCAAAACATCCATTTTTGTTTTATCGCTCCAAATGTTGGATTGTTCAAAAGGCTTGTCAAAAATAATAACAAAGTAGTTTTTGAAGTTGTTGAGCTTTCCTCTGGTGTAACGGGAACTGTATCCTATGATTTTATTTTCTGAAGGAATTATTTTGATGTAAGAACCTCTGTCAAAAGCATCAATCACCATATAGCCTTCATTGGTTTTGGGGAAAGTGAAGCGAAAAGAAGCGGCTCTTTCGGTTGGGGTTAATTCAGTGGTGACATTATAATCGGCTAAGTAAACGCTGTAGTAATAGGGCTTAGCAATTTCTGTTTTATGACTGAACCAGCTGGCTCTTTCGCTTTCTTCAAAAACGGGTTTTCCTACCACCGGCATTAAAGAAAACTGTCCGTAGTCATTCATCCAGGGCGAAGGTTGGTGCGTTTGTTTAAAGCCTCTGATTTTTTGAGCGCTATAGGTGTATTGCCAGCCATCACCATTTTTACCTGTCTGTGGTGTCCAGGCGTGCATGCCCCAAGGCAATGCAATGGAAGGGTAGGTGTTTCCGTTGCTTAACTCATAACTGCTGTCTGTTCCCATCAGCGGATTAACCCACTCCACAGGGTCGGTCACCTTAATGGTGTTCTGAGACGAAACAAAATTCAGTGACAGTAAAAACAGTAATAGGGCGGTTTTTTTAAAGAAGGTCATAGATACAGAGTTTACTTTACTTACAAATATAAGTTTTTATAAGAAGGAATCTTGCTGTTGATCTGGGATAAAAAAAATCCCGAAGCTTAGCTCCGGGATTTTGATTCTTGATTGATGATTGTGCTTATTCTTAAACGCCTAATTTTTTAGCGATTGTTGCAGGAACTGCTTTTTTGTGCAACATGATAGCCGTTGCTTTGTATTTAGCGAATTCTTTGCTCATGTATAAATACCCTTTGTAGTCGTTTGAAGATCCCCAAGAGTTTTTAACGATATAGTATTCTTTACCGTTTTGATCTTTTGAAATTCCAACGATGTGCATACCGTGATCATCAGTAGTAGTGTAGTTGTCGAATGCTTTCTGACGCATTTCTTCTGTTACCACAGCTTCTTTTTTAGGACCGTTGAACATGTCTGCTTTTTCTTCAGCAGTCATTTCTTCTACTCTTTTTTCCGGTACGAAAGCAACTCCGTTTTTCCAAGAGAAACTTTTTTCGCTAACGTCACCAGCCCAAGCTACAGAATATCCGTTTTTCAACGCATTGTCGATGATGTCTGTCAATTCATTCATTTTAACGTTGTATACTTGATCATAAGACCAGTTGTCCGGAACCATTAAAGTGAATTTTGTATAGTATGGGTGCTCCATCAAAGAAGAGATTTCCACATAATCATCCGCATTAATTCCTACTACTTCTTTAGCAAAAGTTTCCGGTGTATAGGTTTTTCCATTGTATTGGAAAGACTTTGGCGCCTGACCTAAATACGAATCGATTACTGCAGTATATGCTTTTTCCCAGTTTGGTGTTAATTCTCCGTTTGGATTAGTAACAACAGCTTTCAAAACACCTTCGCCTATAGCTGCCATTTCAGCAAATTTATTTTTATCGGTACCGTAGTTCAAACCAGTATAAACCGATTGTGGAACAGCACCGTATTTTCTGTACATGTTGATTACGTCATGGAAAGCACCTCCGTCGCCTAAAGCAACCGAACCGTGCATACGAACGTAGTTTCTTCCTTTCTCAATGTAAGCATTTCTTGCAGAGAAAATCTGAGACAATTCAACCGGTTTTTTACCCATACGGATCATTTCGGATTCCAAGAATGAGTTGGCTGAATAACTCCAGCAAGTTCCTGAAGATCCCTGATTTTTAACCGATGTATTTTCGATGTTCACCACATCTGTAAATTTGTAAAGCTCTTTACTTTTTTCGCTTGCATTGATTTTTAGCGAATTCACTAAATTATCTTGTGCAAAAGCCGACGACATACTCACAATCAATGAAGATGCAACAAGAAAAGGTTTGATAGGAATTGTTAACATAGTTTTGTTTTTTGTGTTTCACTATTGGTTGGTAAAATTAAAAATTGTTACAAAGCAAAATTCATTTTAACAACAATTTAGGTTTTAATTATGATAGATATTCCCTCCGGGACCTTACGTCAGGAGGGATATGTATTTTGTCTTATAGAGTCTCTTTCAGCCACTTAAAGAATTCGCGTTGCCAAACCAAAGCATTTTGTGGTTTAAGCACCCAGTGGTTCTCATCCGGGAAAAGAACGAATCGGCTTTTTATGCCTTTTAACTGCGCTGCCTGGAATGCTTCCTGACCTTGTCCAATCGGAACACGGTAGTCTTTTCCGCCCTGGATGATCAATATTGGAGTATTCCAGTTATTCACCATGTTGATCGGATTGAACTGAGAGTACGCTTTTTGGGCATCGGCATTATCTTTTTCCCAGTAAGGACCTCCGTGATCGAAGTTGTTGAAAAATACTTCTTCCGTGGTTCCGTACATGCTTTGCAGGTTAAAAACACCGCAATGTGAAATGAAAGTCTTGAAACGGTTTTTGTGGATTCCTGCCAAATAGAATACGGAATAACCACCGTAACTTGCTCCTACAGCGCCCAAACGGGTTTTGTCAACGTACGATTCTTTGGCTACATCGTCAATCGCTGCAAGGTAGTCATCCATTACCTGTCCGCCCCAATCTTTACTGATGTCTTCGTTCCATTTTACTCCGTGACCCGGCATTCCGCGACGATTTGGCGCCACAACGATATATCCCTGAGCAGCCATTGTCTGGAAATTCCAACGGAAAGAATAGTATTGTGTCAGCGCACTTTGAGGTCCGCCCTGGCAATATAGTAAGGTTGGGTATTTTTTGGTTTTATCGAAGTTCGGAGGAAGGATTACCCAAACCACCATTTTTTTACCGTCGGTAGTGGTTACGATTCTTTTTTCGGTTTTGCTTAACGCTAATTTGCTGTAAACTTCAGTATTTACATTGGTAATTTGCATCCAGGCTTTTTTCTTGAATTCATACGAATAGATTTCCGAAGCATGGTTCATGTCGTTTCGCGCCAAGATTACTTTTCCGTCACTGAAACCAACAATTTCCGTCACGTCAAAATCGCCGTTTGTAATTTGTTTTACCGTCAGGGCAATTTTCGTTAACCCAGGGAAATTCACTTCGAATAATTGTTTGGTTCCGGCAACAGGAGCGATGAAATATACTTTTTTACCGTCTTCACTCCATTTGAAACTTTCAACGGTTCCATCCCATCCGGCAGTAAGATTAATGTCCATTCCTTTGAAACGAACAATCAGATCGTTTTTGTCGGCTTCATAACCGTCGCGTTTCATTTGAAGCCAGCTTAGGTTTCCTGTTGGTGAATACAAAGGATGTGTGTCGTATCCTAAATTGCCTTCAGTTAAGTTCTTTGTGGTTTTGGTTTCGATATTGTATTCGTACAAATCAGTGTTGGTACTGATGGCATACGCGGTTCCCGATTTCTTTTTGCATACGTAGATGATGCTTTTTCCGTCAGGAGACCAGATGTAATCTTCATCACCACCATGTGGTTTTTGTGGCGTATCGAAAGCTTCTCCTTTCATGATGTCGATAGGAATCACTTTGTCGTTGTTCTCTGTAAAGAAAACATGATTGTGTGTTCCGTCGTTCCAGGTGTCCCAATGGCGGTAATCTAATCCGTCATATACCTGAGCTTCTGCTTTTTTAAGTTCCGGATACAGGTCTTTGCCTAATACTTTGTCGACTTTCACTTCTTTGTGTGAAAGCGTGTATTTTCCGTCGGAAGAAAGATTTTTGTTCTTAACCAGATCTTTGGTGTCTTGTACCTCGGTAGCATTTCCGCCGTTAATCGGAATGGTGTAAAATTTCGAATTCGATTTGTTTTCTTCCACCGAAGGAGTGGATACTTTGTAAACAATATTTTTTCCGTCTTTGGAAAGTCCGATCGGTGTTACGCGGCCTAATTTCCATAGTAGTTCAGGTGTCATCACATCCTGAGCTGAAGCTGATAATCCCATCATTCCAAGCGTTAAAATAAGGAGTTTTTTCATTGTTGTTATTGTTTTGAAAAGAAAGGCTAAAAATAAGGATTTTTCGGTTTTGATTGCCGATTTGATCTTAATTAACAAAAAGCCCCGCGTTTGCGAGGCTTTTCTTTTGCTAATTTTCGGGAAAATTACTTCTTAACGAAACGTTTTGTTGTTACACTGTCATTATCGGAAATTTCTAAAATATAGTTTCCTGATCCGATCGTGGAAATATTGATTGAACCGTTGCTGAATTTACCGTTAGCTACAGTTTGTCCCATTAAATTGTAAACTCTATAAGTTGCATTTTCCGAAACTTCAGTTGCATTTAGTACATCAGTTGCCGGGTTAGGATAGAGCTTAACCGAAGAAAGCGTATTTGTAGTTTCTGTTGGTTTTGCAGTAGACGTGATGTTAACGGTATAATCCTCAACTTGTCCGTAGGAGAAAGCTTCGCAAGAAGTCGGAATTCCGCTGTACTTCATTGAAACTCGCATTCTTGTAGCGCCTAATGTCGCTGTAGCAGGAATTGTGAAGGAGCCGCTAACAGGTGTGGCCGTAGAGGCAGCATTACTCCATACCAATTCGCCTGCATCTGTGAAAACGCCGTTTTGGTTGTAGTCAATCCAAACCGCATAACCTTCAGAATACACTGTAGCGGTCCACGATGGAGTAATCGTGATTGTGTTTGATGTGCCGCGAACCGCGTTGGTAGATAAAGAGGTGAAGTTCTCATAACCAGCGGTACCGGTCGAAGTGTTGTTGATTGTTCCAAAAACCACTTTACCGATTTTCTCATCCGTAGTGCTGTTTCCTTGCGAAGTACAGTAAGTGATTGAAGAGGATAATGTCGTAACATTTACCGTATTACTTGAAGCAGAAATATTTCCGGCAGCGTCTTTAGCTTTTACAGAGAAAGTATAAGCCGTTGCAGCTGTTAATCCTGTTGCATTATAAGAAGTTGTTGTTACCGTACCAAGTAATGTTGTTCCTCTGTAGACATCATATCCGGTTACGCCAACGTTATCAGTAGAAGCTGTCCACGATAAGTTCGTTGTTGTTTGTGTAGTTCCGGAAGCTGTTAAATTTGTTGGAGCAGAAGGAGCTGTTGTGTCAGCCGTTCCGGTTACTAAATTAACGGTGTAATCCTCTACTTGTCCATAATCAAAAGCGCCACAAGCGGATGGAATCGCATTGTATCTCATGGATACGCGCATTCTTGTTGATGTAGCTGTAGCAGTAGTTGGAACTGTAAACGTACCGGAAACCGGAGTTGTAGTTGAAGCGGCATTGCTCCATACCAATTCACCTGCATCGTCGAAATCCTTATCGTTGTTGTAGTCGATCCAAACGGCATAACCTTCAGGATAAGTAGAAGCTGTCCATGTTGGAGTGATGGTAATTGTTGCGGATGTGCCTTTCGTTAGGTTAGTTGAAATCGATGTGAAATCTGTATAACCTGTGCCTCCTGTTGAAGCATTGTTGATTGTTCCGATTTGTACTCTTCCGATGGATTCGTCTGCAACACTGTTTCCTTGGGAAGTACAGTAAGATGCTACAACAGCCAAAGTAGTTACATTAACGGTGTTGCTGGCAGCAGAAATATTTCCCGCAGCATCTTTAGCCTTAACGGAGAACGTGTATGCTGTCGAAGCTGTTAAGCCTGTTACGTTATAAGTTGTAGTGGTAACGGTTCCTAATAAAGTCGTTCCTCTGTAAACATCATATCCCGAAACGCCTACGTTGTCCGTAGAGGCAGTCCATGATAAATTAGTTGTTGTTGATGTAGTGCCTGAGGCAGTTAAACTTGTTGGGGCTGATGGAGCAGTTGTATCTGAGCTTCCTGCTGTAATGGTAAAGTTAGCATTCGAAACATCGAAGAAGATGTGGTTTGTACCTTTGACCATGATTCTGTTTTGGGTTCCAGCCGTATTAGGAACAGTGATTGCCTGAGAACCATCGTTTGGTGTTGCTGCCAATAATGTTGACCAGGTAGTTCCGCCGTTAGTTGATATTAAAATATCAACATTCGCACAGTTTACACCGTTAGCAGTAGTTCCCGCTACGTTCCATGTAACTGTCTGAGTGGAACCTCCCGCCCATGAAACAGCTGTGTTTGGAGCGGTAACGTCAAACGGACCTGCCGTAGCATTTACCGTAACAATCATGTCGTCACTGTTGTTAGCCGGTCCGCCGGCTCTGTTATCACGGACTGTTAATCTGAAGTTCAATGTACGTGCCACAGAAGACAATGCTTCGACAGTAAGTTCAGTTCCTGCTGTTGTAGTTGCGCCGGTTAGTACCGATGCCATTTTAGGAAAATAGCGTACTGTTGATGTAGATGAATTGTAAGATCTGAAATTCGGACCTGTGGTTTTAGTAGCACTCGGTGCTGCAGAAGAAGTTCCATTGTCCATTTCTTCCCAGTTATAAGTAAGTGCATCACCATTAGCATCGGTACCTGTACCTGTTAACATAAATGGTGTGCTTTTAGGAATAGTGTAGTCCAAACCTGCATTTGCTGTTGGAATTGAATTTCCGGTAGCGGTATTAGTGGAACAGGTTTTCGATTTGATATTGTTGGTAACCTGTTGGATGCTCATGGCATGGAAATACGGATCAGAGTGCGGTTGTACATCTAAAGAGGTGATACCAGCATAACCCATAATTGTAGATCCTGAACCAGGTTCCATTTGAGCACCCGTGCCTTCATTGCTGTGTGTAAAGGTGTGGTTGGCCCCAAACTGGTGCCCCATTTCGTGCGCTACATAATCGATATCGAAGTTGTCTCCCGACGGGATTCCGTCTCCCGGAGAAGTAAATCCACTTCCTTTTCCAAGTGGTACTGAAGTAGTTGGGTTAGTACAAACACATCCGATACAACCCGCGTTACCACCACCACCCGATGCACCGAATAAGTGACCGATATCGTAGTTGGCATTTCCGATGTTGTTGGTTAAGGTTGTTTGTAATTCCTGGTTCCATGCGCCACCTGATCCGGTTGCTGCTGCTGAGTATGGATCAGTGGAAGCGCTGGTGTAGATTACCACATCTGTATTGGCAATCAAATTCATGTGAACCCCGAAATCTTTTTCAAAAACCCCGTTTACACGTGTCATGGTATTGTTGATCGCTGCTAATGCTAATGCTTTTGTGCCGCCAAAATAAGCGGTATATTCGCCTGTTACGGACATCGCCAATCGGAACGTTCGTAAAGTCCCGTCATCGGCATTTGGACGTAATGTTTCGCCTGAATCTGTTACCGCTGTAGCTGCTTTGTCCACGACGGAACATTCGAAATGAGAAAGTGATCGGATTTTATCGGCTTTCTTAAATACAGTATATGTTTTCAGATCCTGAGAGTAAGGTTCAATGAAAACCGCAGATTGGTCCGCATTGATCTGCATCGTTTGTAAACCAAGCGGAGAAATACTGAAATGAATGGTCGAGGTTGGGTTGTCGATGCCTTGACCGACATACGATTTTATTTCCGGATAACGTTCCGCCAGTCCGGGCTCCATATTGGAAGATTCCAGGATTCGGAAGCGCTCCATTTGTCCTTCTGCATTTGGAAAGGAAACAATCACATTTGATTTTCCCGACTGAATTCCTCTTTTGGGAGAATTAAGCAGGGCATTTTTTAATCCGTTGATGTCAAGTTCAAACAGATTTTTAGTAGGCAGGGTAGCTCCTCTTTCTGTAGTAACCATGTTACTTTTCTTTGAAGAAGCTTTCCAGAACGATCCTCCGTCTTGGGCAAAGGAAAGACTCGTAAAAGCCAGTAGGGCAATTGAAAGTAATCTGTAGTTCATAATTTTTTTGGGTGTTAATTGATATTTGGTTTCAATTTTTCAACGTAAATATATTTAACATTTTTATTAATTAAGCAAATAATTATAACATAAATTACAAAAAACGTCTTAAATAAAACTAAAAAAATCAGAATTTACCATCAATTTGTTAATGTAAAACCATGTGAACAGATTTTTTTGTTGTGAAATATTTATTTCCAATGATTTTTAAGAGGACAAAATTGCATTTTTCGTAATTCTTTGTTTTTGAAATATTTAGAAAGGCTTTCCGGTTTTTATTACTTAAAGAAAAGGCTGTTTCAAAAAATATAACTAATTTCACGGACTAAAATAGATTTCAAAAGTGAAAAGCAATAACAAACTCTTTATAGCGATCATTGTCGCGTTGATTCTTGGTGTCATCTTGGGTGGCATTGTTCATTATCAGTTTGTTGAATCAAAAGAAGTTTTTTCAAAAAATATAAAACTGCTCGGAACCGTATTTATCAGAATGGTGCAGATGATCATCGCTCCGTTGGTATTTACAACCCTGGTTGTAGGAATCGCCAAAATGGGAGATCTGAAAATGGTGGGGCGAGTTGGAGGAAAAGCGATGGGGTGGTTTATCTCTGCGTCATTGGTTTCGCTTTTACTTGGAATGGTGTTGGTAAATACCCTTGCTCCCGGAAAAGGTACCAGCATTAAAATGGATGATCCGTCATCGGCTTCGGAACTTTTGGAGAAAACACAGTCTTTTTCTCTGGAAGAATTCGTTAAACACGTAGTTCCTAAGAGTATATTCGAGTCGTTTGCCACTAACGAAATTCTACAGATCGTAATATTTTCCATATTCTTCGGTATCGCTTTGTCTTCTTTCTCAAAAAAAGAAGCGAAACCTATCTTGAAATTATTTGACCGCATTTCGCATGTGGTTTTAAAAATGGTAACCTATATTATGTGGTTGGCGCCACTGGGTGTTTTTGGTGCGGTGGCTGCTGCAGTAGCCAATTATGGATTTGAGATTTTCAGTCTGTATGCCAATTATCTTTTTGCGTTTGCCATTGGAATTCTATTGCTTTGGGTACTTCTCCTTTTTGTAGGTTATCTGATTCTGGGTAACAGACTTTGGGATTTGTTAAGACGAATTAAGAGTCCATTATTGATCGCATTTTCCACAACCAGCAGTGAAGCGGTTTTTCCTAAGATGGTGGAAGAGTTGGAGCGTTTCGGCTGTCAGCCAAGAATTGTATCATTTACCTTGCCGTTAGGATATTCATTCAACCTGGACGGAAGCATGATGTACATGACTTTCGCCAGTATTTTCATAGCCCAGGTATACGGAATCGACATGCCGCTGGACAAGCAGTTAACCATGTTGTTGGTGCTGATGCTGACCAGTAAAGGTGTTGCCGGAGTACCACGTGCCTCTTTGATTGTAGTAGTGGCAACCTGTGCAATGTTCGGAATCCCGCCGGAAGGAATCGCGCTTATCCTGCCAATTGATCACTTCTGTGACATGGCAAGAAGTATGACCAATGTATTAGGAAATGCCTTGGCTACAAGCGCCGTTGACAAATGGGAAACTAAATCATAAATTAAATATTTAAAGAAATATCCATAATGAAAGAAGATTTTCACTGGACACAGTTATTAAATCCTGAATTCTACATTAACCTTGAAATTGCCGGGCATCACATCGGTATTTATGTGGTATTGTTTATCGTTTTCGCTGAAACTGGTTTATTCGCAGGTTTCTTTTTACCAGGCGACAGCTTGTTGTTCCTTAGCGGAATTTACAGTGAAACACTGATGCAGGAATTGTTCGCTATTGAAAATGAATTTACAAACGTTGCCGTTTTAGCGACATTGGTGGGAATTGCCGGAATCATAGGGAACGTATTCGGTTATTGGTTTGGTGCCAAAAGCGGTCATTTTCTGTACTCAAAACAGGATAATTTCTGGTTTAAAAAGAAATACCTTATCCAATCCCGTTTGTTTTTCGAAAAGCACGGAGGAAGAGCGATTATCTTTGCCCGATTCTTACCAATTATCAGAACTTTTGCACCAATAGTGGCAGGAATTGTTCAGATGCCAAAGCAAAAATTCATGTTTTATAATATAATTAGTTCGTTCCTATGGTCCTTTGTCCTGATCTTCGCCGGGCATTACCTTTACACTTATTTACTGGAACGTAACATCATCGACCTTAAAAAGAATATCGAGTTGATTGTTATCGGAATCATTATCGTCTCTACGGCGCCATTGGTAATCAATTCGATTAAAAATAAAATGAAAGTCAGAAAATAAGATCATGGACGTTAGCTACTGGGAACTGAAGAATTGGTTTACCAACGTTGATTACACGATTGTTGGTAGCGGAATAGTAGGCCTGCATGCTGCGTTACGTCTTCGTGAGCGTTTCCCCCAAAGTAAAATCCTGATTCTTGAAAAGGGAATTTTACCGGAAGGTGCCAGTACCAAAAACGCAGGTTTCGCCTGTTTTGGAAGTTTGTCTGAAATCATAGAGGATTTACGAAACTACAGTGAAGAAGAAGTTATTCAGCTGATACAGAAACGCTGGAACGGACTGAATCTGTTGCGCAAACGTCTAGGTGACACGACCATCGATTTCAAACCCTTTGGAGGTTACGAAGTTTTTCTGAAAGAAGATGAAAGCACGTATGCCGAATGTCTTCAGAAATTGCCTTTCGTTAACGAGTTACTGCGACCGCTTTTCAGAACCGATGTTTTTGCCAAAGAAGTTGACCGGTTCGATTTTCAGGGCATTCACGAGTATTTGATCTTTAACCCGTTTGAAGGACAGATCGATACCGGAAACATGATGCAGGCGCTGATGCGTGAAGCGGTTGCCCATAAAATTCTGATTTTAAACGGACAGACCGTTACGGATTATCACGATTCCGATAGCGGAGTGCAGATAAATACAACGGACTTTACCTTCAATTCTAAAAAGCTATTATTTGCCACCAACGGTTTCGCGGATAAGCTTACGCACGGAGCGGTTCATCCCGCACGGGCACAGGTGCTGATTACCGAGCCGATTCCGAATCTGGATATCAAAGGGACTTTTCACATTGACGGAGGATATTATTATTTCCGGAATATTGATGACCGAATTTTATTTGGTGGCGGTCGAAACCTTGATTTTGAACGAGAAGCCACATCCGAATTCGGCTTGACCGAAACAATCCAAAACTATCTGGAGCAATTGCTCAGAGAAGTGATTTTACCAAAATACGATTTTAAAATAGCACATCGATGGAGCGGCATCATGGGCTTAGGATCGCATAAGAAACCAATAGTTGAACCGCTGTCCCAAAATGTCTATTGCGGCGTCCGTCTGGGTGGAATGGGCGTGGCCATTGGTAGCTTAGTGGGACAGGAATTAGCAGATTTAGTATAAATGGCAGGAAAGAAACCAGCAAAAAAACAACCGGCAAAACCAAAATCTAAAAACGGCAAAAGCAGTTTGAGAAGAAGGATAGCCGTATTCTTCCTAAAGCTTTTTTTATGGCTTTTCGGTTTGTCTATCCTATCAGTTGTTTTCTTCAAATTTGTTCCGGTACCCTTTACACCGTTAATGGTAACCCGTGCCTTAGAACAGCGATCGGCAGGAAAGGAAATGACCTGTAGTCACGATTGGGTTCCCTTGGAAGATATCTCGGTGAATCTTCAAAAAGCGGTTATAGCCAGCGAAGACGGAAATTTCTTAAGACATAACGGTTTTGATTTTAAAGCGTTAGCCAATGCTTACGAAAGCAATCAGAAAGGGAAAAAGCTAAAAGGCGGAAGTACCATTTCACAGCAAACGGCTAAAAATGTCTTTTTATGGCAGGGCAGAAGTTACCTCCGTAAAGGATTGGAAGCGTATTTTACCGTTCTGATCGAATTGATCTGGGGTAAAGAACGTATCATGGAAGTCTATCTGAACAGTATCGAAATGGGTGACGGCGTATATGGCGCACAGGCAGCTTGCGAACATTGGTATGACAAAGACGCCAAAGATCTGACCAAGTACCAGGCAGCCGGAATTGCAGCCATTCTTCCAAATCCAAGAAAGTTCAAAGCATCGAATTCATCTTCATATACCAACAGAAGAAAAGATAAGATTGTCCGCGTGATGCGCCATATAGGAAAGATTGATTACAGTGCAGAGAAGTAACCTTCACATGCTTAGATAAATACATTAGAAAGTGTTCCGGTAAAGGGGCACTTTTTTATTTCCGGTAACATTTTCCAAGGTAAGACGTCTAATTACCATAAATCAAAAAACATAAAAAATGACATCACACGAAATAGATTACCATATTTATGGTGAAGAAATGCAATACGTTGAAATCGAATTAGATCCGCAGGAAGTTGTTATTGCCGAGGCAGGAAGCTTCATGATGATGGACAACGGTATCAAAATGGAAACCATTTTTGGAGACGGTACCGGGCAACAACAAGGGTTTTTAGGTAAATTAATGACGGCCGGTAAAAGAGTTTTAACGGGAGAAAGTCTGTTCATGACTGCTTATATAAACCAGGACAACGGAAAACGTAAAGTTTCGTTCGCATCGCCTTACCCAGGGAAAATTGTTCCGATTGATTTGACGCAATACCAAGGGAAGTTCATTTGCCAGAAGGATTCTTTCCTGTGTGCTGCTAAGGGTGTTTCTGTTGGGATTGAATTCTCTCAGAAATTAGGACGTGGCTTATTTGGCGGTGAAGGTTTCATTATGCAGAAAATTGAAGGCGACGGTATGGCATTTGTGCATTCAGGCGGTACGCTGGCTCGTAAGGAACTGCGCCAGGGGGAAGTATTAAAAGTGGATACCGGTTGTATTGTCGGATTTACTAAAGATGTGGATTACGATATCGAATTCATAGGCGGAATCAAAAATTCGATTTTCGGAGGAGAAGGACTTTTCTATGCAACGTTGCGTGGACCCGGAATCGTTTATATTCAATCGTTGCCATTCTCAAGATTGGCTGACCGAATTATCGCCGCAGCTCCAAAAGCAGGAGGAAGCGGTAGAGAAGAAGGAAGCCTGCTGGGAGGCTTAGGTCGCATGTTAGACGGTGACAACAACTTTTAATGAGACCATAATCAATAAGAAAGCGTTCAAAGATTGAACGCTTTTTTTATTAATTGCTGTTGCTGTCTTCTACTTTGATGACATAAGTAGCAACAATATACTTTTCGACTTTAAGATGAACATCAAAACTTCCTTTCTTGTTGAACTTGTGCTTAAAAGTCGTTAATTCATTGTTGGACTGAATGTCGTAAATGTCATACGGAAATTCTTTTTCTCTAATTACTTCAATGAGAGCGGTGCTGTATTTTTTTTTGTCCAGACTTTTATAACCGAAAGTCACTTCATCACCTTTTTTACAATTTATAACTATATTATCCGGTGTAATAGGGTTGATATTTAATTTAAAAGTTTCAGTGTAAACAAGTGGCGGCAAATTGTTTTTAATTTGAGCAGCGTCATCAAAGAGAAACCATTTTTGTTCAATCGGGATGTGATTTTTTGCAAATAGGCTGGGATCACTTAAAAAATAGCCATTAATGTATTCTTTTATAAAATAGGACGTAGAATATATGTAACCGCTTGCCCAGGTTGCATCACACAAATACCATTTGCTGCCTAATTTTACAGCATTCCATGAGTGGTTTACTAAATCTAATGATTCAACATTTCCATCTATTGTCCTTCCGTAACCATTGATGATTTTGCATTCAATATTGGCAAAAAAGCACAACTCTTTGATTAAATAGGCGTAGCCGGTGCAAGTTGTTTTTTTGTTTTTGAAAAGTTGGCTTAATGCTTTTTTTTGGTATTGACGGTTCCATTCAAGGTAAGCCAGACTGTCATTTTTGAATTTTCTTCTTGCACTTATGACTTTTGTGTTTTGGGCGTCATCTGCTTTGATATTGTTACAAACCCAATAAAAAATCGCTCTGAATTTTTCAACATCGGTTTTAAGTTTATTAGTGAGTTTATGTGAAAGAACTGGGATGTTGTCTAGTTTTTCTCCCTCGTTTAGTTTCGCAATATTGTCGGCTATAGTAAAATCAGTAGCACTAAAATCGGAAATCTGTGCGTTGATTAGCGAGGAGAAAAACAAGGTGAAAAGAAAATAAAAACGTTTCATTAGGTGCAATTATTTCTTTGAAGAATAAACTCCTTTTTTAGCTACTTTACCCATTGTTATAAAAGTACAGGAGTCCATTTGTACATTTAAATCTATTTTTAAATCAGAACTTCCGTGGTCAATGATTACTTTTTTGGATTCCATCCCAATAAAACTAAATTGCAGAACATCACCTCGTTTAAGTTTTTCAGGAAATACGAAATTCCCGTCCATATCGGTTTGTACTCCTTTTGGTGTCCCTTGAAGTACAACACTTACTCCTGGTAAAGGCAAGCCTCCTTCCATGACAACTCCTTTTACGGTGAAAAGATTTTGTTTAGTGTCGTCTTCTGTTTTTAGGTTATTACCATCCGATTTATTTTCCGGTTTACTATCCTGAGCGTGTATCATGGAGCTGCTAAAAAACGAAATACAGGCAAGGCCAATCCCACTTAGAAAGCTAATCCTGTTTTTCTTTTTTAAAGCTGCTTCATTATGCATTTTAATTTGTTCCGTTTTAAATCTTCCGCAAACATTTTTGCTCTTTTCTCTGTTGAAATAAGCGACGATTTCTTCCGCGGGTAATTTTGTGAAATCAACTACTTCTTTGCTGCAGGCATTACAAAATCCACCGTTTGCAGTAGGATTGAATTTATTAAAATCTTCAGAGCATGGAGATTCAATATTTAGAAGGAATTTACTTTTCATATTTACTTTTCTTTGTGATTGTAAGATAAAAAAAATCCGCTTATTTAAGCGGATTTTCAATTTGTAAAATTTATTTGAGTTGTTTAATTCCCATATTGTAAAGTGTAAATGCCTGGACATCCACATTTTCCTGAATCGTGGCAGCTACGGATTTTCCGGCTCCATGTCCTGCATTGATATCAATACGGATCAACGTCGGATTTGGTCCGCTTTGTTTGTCCTGTAATTCGGCTGCAAATTTGAAACTGTGCGCCGGAACTACGCGGTCATCGTGATCACCTGTAGTAACCATGGTGGCCGGGTATTGAACTCCTTTTTTTACGTTGTGTACCGGAGAATATTTTTTGATGTACTTAAACATTTCCTCTGATTCTTCCGAAGTTCCATAATCATAAGCCCATCCGGCACCTGCAGTAAAAGTATGGTAGCGAAGCATGTCCAAAACACCTACGGCCGGCAATGCTACTTTCATTAGGTCGGGACGCTGTGTCATTGTAGCGCCTACCAATAAACCACCATTTGAACCTCCTCTTATCGCTAAATAATTAGGAGTGGTATATTTTTCTTTGATAAGGTATTCTGCCGCGGCTATGAAATCGTCAAATACGTTTTGCTTTTGCATTTTTGTACCGGCATCGTGCCATTTTTTACCGTATTCACCACCGCCACGCAAGTTCGGAACGGCGAAGATCCCTCCGTTTTCCATCCAAATCGCGTTGGCAATACTGAACGTCGGTGTCAGACTCACACTGAAGCCGCCATAACCATACAACATGGTCGGATTTTTACCGTCAAGTTTCAACCCTTTTTTGTAGGTAATGATCATTGGAATCTTGGTTCCGTCTTTTGAAGTATAGAAAACCTGTTTGGAAACGTAATCCTCGCCCTTGAAATCCACTTTCGGTTTTTCATAAATCGCAGAACTTCCCGAGTCTGCTTCGAACGAATAAGTGGTTCCCGGTGTAATATAATTGGTAAACGAATAATAAAGTGTTTTTTCTTCTTTTTTACCGCCGAAACCTCCGGCTGTTCCAAGACCCGGTAAGGAAATTTCACGAACCAGTTCTCCTTTGTAATTGTATTGTAAAATGGCAGAAACGGCATCTTTCATATAATTGGCAAAGAAATAACCGCCACCGGTAGAAGGGGATAATACATTTTCGGTCTCGGGTATGAAATCGTTCCAGTTATCCGGTGTCGGATTTGAAAAATCAACAGTAACGATCCTTTTGTTCGGCGCTTTCATATCGGTTACGATAAACAATTTGCTGCCTTCGTTTTCAATAACATAACTTGACGTGTCGAAGTTGTCCAGAATAGTAATTATTGGACTGTTTTCCTTCGTAAGATCTTTGATGTACAACTCATTTCCGTAAGTCGAATTTGCCGCTGTAATTACAAGATACCTGTCGTCTTCCGTAACACTTCCGCCCACATACCTTCTTTTTTGATCCAGGCCGAAAACTACTTTATCGTCTTTTTGAGCCGTCCCCAATTTGTGATAATACAATTTATGCTGATCGGTTTTTGCCGATAGTTCGCTTCCTTTCGGTTTATCATAACTGGAGTAGTAGAAGCCTTCGTTGCCTTTCCACGAAACACCGCTGAATTTTACGTCTACAATAGTATCTTCCAAGACTTTTCCGGAATACGCATCCATGATGATCACTTTTCGCCAGTCACTTCCGCCTTCTGAAATAGCATAAGCCACTTTGGAGCCGTCACGCGAAAAATCCAGTCCGCCTAAAGAAGTAGTTCCATCTTTAGAAAATGTATTTGGATCTAAGAAGATTTCCTCATGTCCGGAAGCATCTTTTCGGTATAAAACAGACTGATTTTGCAAGCCATTATTTTTATAGTAATACATGTAATATCCTTCTTTGAAAGGCGCCGAAATTTTCTCGTAATTCCAAAGTTTTTCCATTCGTGCCTTAATGGCGTCACGGTACGGTATCTTTCTCAGGTAATCGTACGTCAGGTTGTTTTGTGCTTTTACCCATGCACCCGTTTCAGCAGAACGGTCGTCTTCAAGCCAATGATAAGGGTCATTTATTTTGGTGTTGAAATAGATGTCGGTATGTTCGACTTTTTTTGTCGGAGGATAGTTGATCTTTCCGATATTTTTCGGGGCCTGTGCATTCATGGTTAAACTACAGATTACAGCAGTTGCAGTTGCTATGTTTTTCATATATGTGAATTTTATTTTTTAGTGGTCATATACGGTATCGCCTTTTTATTTCATGGAGTTTATCTCGCAGTATTTTATTTTCAGCGGATCTCGATGATTATTTAATTGCTAATGCAAAACAATTTATTGATGGCTATTTCATTGTTTGTTTTTTAAGTTTCTCAAATATAGTTAAATTTTAAATTAAAGTTTTTTCACCGTAAAAACCATCGGAGTTTCAGAAACGATTAAAAATTGAAATTTAGTCCCAAAATGATATTTCTGCCGATATTCGGAATGCCGTCCGTTTTTAATCGTGACAAATGCGAAATGTATGTTTTGTTTAATAAGTTATTGGCGTTAAGGGAAAGATCGAATTTGGTTTTTCCCAGAACAACATTTCCTCCGAAACCTAAATTCAGCAGCGTAAAATCATTTGATGCGGTTTCAAACGAACTGACGTTGTTCTGATCCAACGTATAATCCACATTAAACAAGGCATAACCGTTTTTCAACCAATTTTGAATGTCGAATTCGGTACGCACGGTATTTGAGAATTTATTCGCGGGAATCAGGGGTAAATAATCGCCGTTTTCTTTTTTGGCGGTCACACTCTCAAAACTGCTGACTAAATGAAGCCAATCCAGCGGGTGAGGATGATAGTGAATGCCGATTTCCCCACCGTAAAGCGCCGCATTGCCCTGAATGTAATCATATACGTCATTACCATCAATGGCAGTTCCGGTTGGTGAAAGAAAAATGTAATCGTTGATGTGATTGTAAAAACCATTGGCGAAGAACTCAAAATGGGCGTTACCATATTCCAGATTCAAATCGGTCTGCAGGTTTTGTTCGTTTTTTAAATTGGGATTTCCGACCTCATAACGGTTACTTCCCTCGTGAACGCCATTGGAAGTCAGCTCTGCTAAATTAGGAGCACGAAATCCTGTAGCCATATTGGCACGAAGCGTCAGCTTGTCGAGTAATTTTGTTTTGTATCCCAATGAAGCGTTGAAACTTTCGAAATTTTTGTTCAGGGCTTCAAAATAACCTTCCTCACCAACTATTCCATGAGTTTCAGAATCTATTTTCCGACTGTCAAAACGTATTCCGGCCTGAAAAGTATGGGATTTCCATTCGTAATTGGACGTTGCCAGAAATCCAATGTCGTTTGTGATGGCATCGGGAATCAGCAGTTCACTACCGTTATTCTCATTGCTTTGGTGTAATCCCTGTACACCAACTATAGTTTCCAGATTTCCAAATTTGGGCAGATAGTATTTTACATTGTAACTCGTGGTTTTCAATTTCATGTGGAGTGCTATATCATCGGCAGTTTCCAATTCTTTTCTATTGTTGTAAGTGTATCCCAAATCGGCTTCCAGTTTTGAATTGCGGAAGAAAAACTTCTGATGTAAACTCAAAAGATGATTATCGATATCTTGCTTCGGATATAAAGGGGTTCGGAAATGTGCATCGGAAATACCTTCTTCAGGTAAACCGATGTTTAAGTTGTTATAATTGTACCGGAATTCCGAATTATAATACGTATTGGAATAGCCTAAGCCAATTTTGTAATCTTTCTCGATAAATCGGGTGTTGATTACTTTTTCGCCTGACGGAATTTCATAATCAGCATGGGTGGAATAGCTCGCTCTTGTCAGGAATTTCCAATTGTCAGAGGAAGATTTGATGCCTAAAGTAGAGTTGCTTCCCTGTGTATTGGAAAACAACTTCTGATTGAAATTGCCGGAAAATGTATTGGCTTTGGCGAATTTTTCGGGATTGAAATACAAAACACCACCCAATGCATCAGATCCGTAAAGTAGGGAGGCCGGTCCTTTGATGACTTCAACGCTTTCCACTCCGGCATCGCTCATGCCCAAACCGTGTTCTTCACCAAATTGTTGGTTTTCCATGCGAATACCTTGAGTATAGATAAGAACCCGATTGCCACTTAAACCGCGAATGACCGGTTTTCCTATAGAAGTTCCTGTGGATATCTGCGCAACTCCCGGAATGGTTGCCAATCCTTCAGCCAAAGTAGCCGCTCCTTTTTGTTGCAGTTGTTTAATTGATTGATGTTCAACTTTCATTACGTTTTGCGACTGTAGTTTGTTAAAAACGGTAGAAATGATCATCTCGTCCATGTGGGTCGAGGTTTCTTCCAGTACGACGTTTGTAAGCGGGTTTTGTTGTCCGAGAATTACGGAAAGGGTTTTGTTGGCATAGCCTATACAGGAAAAAGTTACGTTGAAATTTCCGTTGGGTAAATCGGTAAACTTGTATTTTCCGTTAACATCGGAAATGGTTTCTTTATGTAGTTCCGGAATGGCAACTGTCGCGCTTTCAACAGGTTTTCCGGTATGGTCCGTAATGCTGCCGGAAAGCGTGTTTTGGCCGACCGCAATGAGTGAAAGCCCCAAAAATAGGACGGTTAAAAAATATTTCATATGATTTGCATTGAATTATTGTACAAGAATTTGCGCCGAATGTTCTTCGACTGAAACAATTATCCAATAAAACAAGGAGGTCCCCGAAGCGGAAGGAAGTTGCCCGAAAAGACAATGGGCTTTTCCGTAAGTGAAAAAGGAAGTGGTTTGCTTTCAATCGTTTTTACAAAATCGAAAGTGAAAAATTCAACCGAAATGTAATTGCTGAAGGCGAACTGACAGGAGAAACAGTCATCGAATTCGTGGTGACTGTGTGAGAATTCAGTTTTGGAAGTGCTGTACTTGTGATGGCATTGTTTTTCGGTGAGCTGTTTTACTAAATGCTCATACGAATGCGCTGATTGAAACAATATTGCGAACAATAATGCAATCAGTAAAGAAAGGCTGAAATGTTGCAGTTTCTTATTCATTCCACACAAAGATACGGAACAGAAAAGAAAAATCCGTTTAACTTTTACGTTAAACGGATTTCAATATGCTGTAAATCGGAATTATACCAATTCGTTTGCTACTAAATGTTCTGCAATCTGAACTGCATTGGTTGCAGCTCCTTTGCGTAAGTTGTCGGCAACAATCCACATGTTCAATGAGTTTGGCTGACTTTCATCACGACGGATTCGACCAACAAAAACATCGTCTTTTCCTTGTGCATAGATTGGCATCGGGTAAGTTTTCGTATCCAGGTTATCCTGAACGGTAACGCCTGGGGTGTTGTGTAAGATGGAACGCACTTCGTTAACGTCGAAATCGTTTTCAAACTGTACGTTAACCGCCTCGCTGTGTCCGCCAACTACAGGAATACGGATAGCTGTAGCCGTAACTGCGATCGTTTTATCTTCAAGGATTTTTTGTGTTTCGCGAACCAATTTCATCTCTTCCTTAGTGTATCCGTTGTCTTCAAAAACATCGCACTGTGGAATTGCGTTACGGTGAATTGGGTAAGGATACGCCATTTCGCCTTTGATTCCTGCGTACTCATTTTCCAATTGCTGAACTGCTTTCACACCCGTTCCTGTAATGGACTGGTAAGTAGAAACTACAATTCGTTTGATGTCGTATTTTTTATGTAACGGCGCTAAAGCCATAACCATCTGAATAGTAGAACAGTTTGGATTAGCAATGATCTTATCTTCTTTAGTTAAAATGGAAGCGTTGATTTCAGGAACTACTAATTTTTTAGTTGGATCCATTCTCCAGGCAGATGAATTGTCGATCACTGTTGTTCCTGCTTCCGCAAATTTCGGAGCCCATTCTTTTGAAGTGTCTCCTCCGGCTGAGAATACAGCAATATCCGCCTTCATGTCTACTGCGGTCTGCATTCCAACTACCTTATATTTAGTGCCTTTGAATTCAACTTCTTTTCCTACAGATCTTTCTGAAGCTACGGGAATTAATTCTGTAATCGGGAAATTTCTTTCCGCTAAAACCTGAAGCATCACTTCGCCTACCATACCGGTGGCACCTACAACGGCTACTTTCATTTTACGTATTGATTTTTAGTGTGTTATTACGAACTGCAAAAGTAATTAATAATGATGTTAAAAAGTTATAACAAAAAAATATCACAAGAATTATTTTGCAAATAAAAAAAACCGCCCAATCGGACGGTTAAGTTAGAATATGTTGTGTAGCGGATTATTTTTTCAGCAAATCGCGGATTTCTCCTAATAATTCTTCCTGAGTCGGACCTGATGGGGCAGGAGCC
Source organism: Flavobacterium sp. 21.1 (assembly GCF_057801535.1). Taxonomy (NCBI): domain Bacteria; kingdom Pseudomonadati; phylum Bacteroidota; class Flavobacteriia; order Flavobacteriales; family Flavobacteriaceae; genus Flavobacterium; species Flavobacterium sp. 21.1. Next base: position 297,601 of record NZ_JBYNXA010000003.1, on the reverse strand, counting down.
GGTTCCGGTTTTTTCAGTTTGTTCATAGCTTTGATGATAAGAAACATCACAAAAGCAACTATGATGAAATCAATTAAAGCGGTGATAAAAGCGCCCCATTGAATGGCCACTTCGGCGACACCAGGAGTAACCACTGCACCTGCAGCATCTTTGACTTCGGGAACTGCTTTTGTAATAACATATTTCTGGTCGTTGAGATCCAAGCCACCCATGATGATACCCACAATTGGTGCAAACATTTTCTCAACGAAAGCGGTAACCACTTTCCCAAATGCGCCTCCCATAACAAATGCAATTGCCATGTCAACCAGGTTGCCTTTCATGGCAAACTCCTTAAACTCCGATATAAATCCCATAGATTCGTTTTTTAGTTAAAAATGCCTTTGAAACTAAATTAGTGAAATTTTGGTTACATTTTGGTGTTTGAATCAAAAAAGTGCGTTATTCCTTGTAAAAAACACGTTTTACACGATGGGAAATGCTGGTTAAAATTTCATATGGAATGGTGCCAATGACTTCTGCCAATTCGGTAACTCGCGGTGATTTTCCGAAGACAATTACCGTATCACCTTCCCGGCAATCGATATGAGTAACGTCGATCATTAACATGTCCATGCAAATGTTGCCTACAATTCGGGCTTTTTGATGGTTCACCATTACATATCCTTTTTCATTGCCCCAGCTTCTCGGAATCCCATCGGCATAACCAATTGGGATGGTGGCGGTTCGTGTTGGCTCAGTCACCCTGAACTTTCTGCTGTAACCTACACTGTCGCCAACCGGAATGTCTTTGATCTGTAGAATAATGGTTTTGAGTGTACCAATCGTTTCCAGATGTTTCATTTCTTCAGGATCATTGCCCACGCCGTACAAACCGATGCCCAGACGAACCATATCAAACTGATGCCCGGCAAAATTGTAAATCCCCGAAGTGTTTAAAATATGTCGGATAGGTGCAATATTCAGTTCCTGCATCAGTCGGGTAGACCATGAATCGAATTTCTGAATCTGTTCCAAAGTAAAATCCCTGAATTCCGGTACATCACTTGAGGACAAATGCGAGAAAATACTTTTTACCGAAACAAAGTTGTTGTTTTTCAATAAGCCGATAAGTTCATCCAATTCCTTTTCTTCGAAACCAAGGCGGTGCATTCCGGTGTCGAGTTTCAGATGGATCGGATAATTGGACAGGTTTTTTTGTTGCGCCAGAAAGATAAACTTCCTTAAAACCGAAGCCGAGTATATTTCCGGTTCCAAATGGTAAGCAACCATGGCAGCAAAAGCACTGTTTTCGGGATTCATTACGATAATCGGCATGGTGATTCCGGCGTTGCGAAGTGCAATTCCTTCATCGGCGAAAGCGACACCCAAATAATCCACTTTATGGTGCGCTAACAATTTTGCGATTTCAAAACTGCCGCTTCCGTAACCGAACGCTTTCACCATCGCCATCATTTTCGTAGACGGTTTCAGCTTCGAACGATAGTAATTCAGATTGTGACTGATCGCATTCAGATTGATTTCCAAAACCGTTTCATGGGTTTTCTCTTCCAATACCACGACAATTTCCTCGAACTGGAAACTACGCGCTCCTTTTATCAGAATGGTTTCGTTGGAAAAATGCGAGCTGTTGAATTGCAGCAGGAAATCTTGTGTTGTCGCAAACGAAATAAAATTCGGATAGTCTTTTAAATGGCTTCCAATGCTTTCTCCGATTCCGATTACGGTGTCGATTTTATTGTGAGCTAACAGTCGGAATACTTTCGAATACAATTCTTCTACGGGAAACCCGCTTTGAAAAATATCGGAAAGAATGACGGTTTTCTTTTTATGGGTTTTGTGTTGTTCCAGGAAATCCAATGCAATTTTCAGCGATTGGTAATCGGAACTGTAACTGTCGTCGATGATCGTACAGTTATTGATTCCGTTTTTCACCTGAAGCCGCATTTCGACCGGATACAGATTGGCAATTCGCTCTTGTATCGTTTTTTGATCATAGCCAAAATGCAGTAAAACCATTATGCAGGTAATCGCATTTTCTTCGGATGCTTTATCGTGAAACGGAATTTCAGCAAGGAATTTTTCACCTTTTTGTTGAATCTCTAAAGTGGAATTTCCTTTTTCAGAAATTAAGATGTCTGCGGAAGTATCATCATAACTCCACGTAAACGTTTTGGCAGAAGGAGGCAGAAGCGCTTCGATCTTCTCGTTTTTTTTCAGAATTACGATTTCCGTATGTTGAAATAATTTTAATTTTTCGCTGATTTTTTCCTCTTCCGAAGCAAATCCTTCATTGTGCGCCGAACCGATATTGGTCAGAATTCCGAGGGTAGGCTGAATGATTTTTTCCAGCTTTTCCATCTCCCCAACAAGCGATATGCCGGCTTCAAAAATACCCAAGTTATGACGTTCGTTAATTCCGATAACTGAAAGGGGAACACCCACCTGCGAGTTATAACTTTTCGGACTTCGGATGATATTGTATTCCGGACTCAGCAGAAAATTCAGCCATTCTTTTACAATGGTTTTTCCGTTACTGCCTGTAATTCCCACGATGGGGAAATCGAATTGTTTGCGGTAATAAGAGGCAAACTGTTGTAAAGCCACTAAAGTGTTTTCCACTAGCAGGAAATTGGCTTTGTTGGCAAGTTTTTCCGGCACGCGATTCACCACAAAATACTGAACGCCCGACTCAATCAGGTCAGGAATATACTGATGGCCGTCATGGTTGTGTCCCACCAAAGCAAAAAACAGCGTACTGTTGTTGTTCTGCAATGAGCGGCTGTCAATGGAAACATTGTCAATCAGACAGGTTTCGTCGACCCCTAACCATTTGGCGTGAATGACCGGGACGATATTGTGAAGGGATAAACTCAAAATTTAGTCTTGCGTTTTAATTTTTTCGGACGGAACGGTTTCGCTTTCCTGCGACTCTCGCATCGCGTTGAAATAAGCCGCACGGCTAAGAGGTTCGTATTCTTCGGTTTCGCCTAAAAGGACCAAATTGTCGTTGTTTGCTTTTCTGAAACTGTAGTGGGCTAAATTTCCGGTACGGGTGCATACGGCGTGTACTTTCGTTACGTACTCGGCCGTAGCCATAAGCGCGGGCATGGGACCAAACGGATTGCCTTTAAAATCCATGTCCAGACCGGCTACGATTACTCGCACTCCGGAATTGGCCAGATCATTACAAACAGTTACAATCTCATCATCAAAAAACTGTGCTTCATCAATGCCGATCACATCGCAACCATCGGCCAGAATACGAATGTTCGCCGCTGCCGGAACAGGTGTGGAGCGGATTTCAGTGGCATCATGCGAAATTACCATTTCGTCATGGTAGCGGGTATCGATGGTGGGCTTGAAAATTTCCACTCTTTGCTTTGCAAATTGGGCTCTTTTCAAACGACGGATCAGCTCTTCGGTTTTACCGGAAAACATTGAGCCGCAGATGACTTCGATCCATCCAAATTGTTCTTTGTGATTTACTGTATTTTCGAGAAACATTTTGTAATTTTCAGACGTAACAGAAAAATTTCTGATTAGATTTGTAACTCAAACAAACCAACGTAAATTTTACTGTTTTTTATATTGTTTCAAATGTAGAAAAAATTATCAAAGGTTCTTTCCATTGACAAAATAAAAAACATTGAAAAAACAGCATAAGAATTGCCTTACTCCATATAAATTCAAAAGTTATGAAGAAAAAATTAGAAGCCGAATTAATCAGTATTGCGCACCGAATTTTAAAGATGAAAAACAGGGACGATGTGGTTCAGCTGCATCAGGAAGCCCAGAAATTATATGAGAATCTGTCTGTTCTCCGTTTTTACCAAGAGAATATCGAGGCATTAAAAACAGAATTGGCTCCGGAAGTTCTGGAAGAAAAAATGGAGAAGGCTGATGAGAAGAAAGCGGACGCAGAACCGGTAGTGGCTGCAGTTGCTGTTCAGGAAGAAGTCAGTACTCCTATTTCTGAAGTTCAGGTTGAAGATGAAAAGATAATGGTTGGCGAAATAGCTATAACGGAAGAGGACTTGGATACTGAAGAGCCTATAATTGCAGAAGAAACTGTAACGGAAGAAGAGGTATCAACGGAAGAAGAACCGGTCGTTCAGGAAGAGCAAGCTGAAGAACCGACTGCCGAAGAAGAACCTGTGGTGGCAGAAGCAACTAAGGAAGAAGCTGAAGAACTTCTTTTTGAACCGGTCGCAGAGGAAAGTAAGGAAAAAATAAAAGAAGAGAAAAAGGACGAACCAAAACAAATTTCTTTTGTGGAATTGTTGGGGGATACTTATCATGAAGCGGATTTTGTTAAAGTAGACGATGTTCCGAAAGAAGTTGAAAAAGCAACGGAAACCGTTTTCGAAAAAGTGGATGAGGTAAAAGTAAAACCTGCCAAAGACAAAGTAGTGGAGGAAGAAACGTCTAATCACCGACCTTTGGAAAGTATCCGAAAAGAAATTGAATCTGAAAAAGCCGAATATAAAGCCTTATCGCTGAACGAAAAATTCAACAAAACGATTACGCTTAGTTTAAACGACCGCATCGCTTTTGAGAAAAATCTTTTCGCAGGAAGCGGAGAAGATCTGAATCGCGTATTATCTCAGTTGAACACTTTTAATACACTGGATGAAGCCAAAAGTTTTATCGACGATCTTGTGAAACCCGATTATAATGACTGGCAGGGGAAAGACGAATACAGTTCGCGTTTTATGGAATTAATAGAGCATAAATTCGCCTAAATGGGAAAATTGTATTTAGTACCGACGCCGATTGGGAATCTGGACGACATGACTTTCAGAGCCATTAAAGTTTTGAAGGAAGTCGACCTGATTTTAGCCGAAGACACCCGAAACAGCGGAAAACTTCTAAAGCATTTTGAGATTGCCACGCACATGCAGAGCCATCATATGCACAACGAGCACAAAACGGTTGAAAATATCGTGAAGCGTTTGCAGGCCGGTGAAAATATCGCATTGATTTCCGATGCCGGGACTCCGGCAATTTCCGACCCCGGATTTTTGCTGACAAGAGCCTGTGTGGAAAACAACTTGGAAGTGGAATGCCTGCCGGGAGCAACTGCTTTTGTACCGGCTTTGGTGAACAGTGGCTTGCCTAATGATAAATTTGTGTTCGAGGGTTTTCTTCCTGATAAAAAGGGCCGCCAAACAAGATATCTGACATTAGCTGAGGAAACGCGCACGATGATTTTATACGTTTCACCTCATAAATTAGTGAAAACCCTGGCGGAATTCGTGCAGTATTTCGGCGCGGACCGACCGGTTTCGGTATCGAGAGAGTTGTCGAAATTACACGAAGAAACCGTGCGCGGAACAGCGGAAGAAGTGCTAAAACATTTCGAAGCCAAACCACCAAAAGGGGAGATCGTGGTAATTGTGGGTGGCAAGACAAATAAATAATTTTTTGAATTTTTAAATAGAAATGGATACACATAAAGTAATAACTACCTGGAAAGGGAAAATGAAATTTGAATCGGATAATCCCAGCGGTGATATCATTACTATGGACGCCGGACCGGACAGTGGAGGAGAAGGAAGCGGACTTAGACCAAAAGCCATGATGCTGTCGTCTTTGGCCGGTTGCACGGGGTTGGACGTAACTTCGCTGATTGAAAAAATGAAACTGGATGTCGAGGAATTCAGAATCGACACGGAAGGCGATTTAACCGAAGAACATCCGAAAACCTATCATACCGTACGCGTGGAGTACCATTTTTACGGAAAAAATCTTGACGAAAAGAAACTGGAAAAAGCCGTGTATTTGTCTGTAGATAAGTATTGCGGTGTGATGGAAATGTTCCGCCAGTTTGCTAAAGTTGAAATAAAAATAGTATATCATCACAACTAAATTATGACGGTAGCGGAATTAGTAGAAAAAGTTTCAAATCGTTCAATTTTGCCTTTTGCTGAGGTTATTGAAACGATTGACAACCATTATGATTTTGTTCCTAGTTCTTTTAAAAACGGGGAGTTGTTCAATGAAGCAGGAGTAAATAGCGGATCCTGTAAAGTGTATTCGTTTGGGAAAATGCAAGGATTGAGTGAAAGTGAGACCTTGTATCTTTTTGGAGAACATTATCAAAAAGTTTTAGAAACGCCGGATGAGGCAGATCATCAGAATATTAGAAATTTCATGAAATTTGGATGGGACGGAATCGTATTTGACGGAGCGGCCCTTACGGAGAAATAAGCATATCACTTTTAAATATATACGCCAAAATAACTTATTATCAATTGAAAATAGCTAAATCATTATGCGTTGGACATTAAAATCTAAGCCAGATCAGGAAAAAGTACAAGCCTTGCAAAATGCACTTCAGGTAGACGAAATTATCGCCTCCTTACTCGTTCAAAGAGGAATCGAAACCTTTGAAGAAGCCCGGCAGTTTTTCCGGCCGAGTTTAACCGATTTACACGATCCGTATCTGATGAAAGATATGGACAAAGCGGTCGATCGAATCGAAAAAGCAATTGCCAACGAAGAAAATATCTTGGTTTTTGGCGATTATGATGTAGACGGAACAACAGCAGTTTCGTTGATGTCATCCTATCTCCACAGTTTTTATCCTAAGGTTGCGACCTATATTCCTGACCGTTACGATGAGGGCTATGGAATCTCTTATAAAGGAATCGACTTTGCCGACGATAACGGGTTTTCACTTATTATTGCGTTAGACTGCGGAATCAAATCCATCGATCATATCGCTTACGCAAATGAAAGAAACATCGATTTCATAATTTGCGATCACCACCGTCCCGGCAATACGTTGCCTGATGCGGTTGCTGTGTTAGATCCAAAACGCTCGGATTGTTATTATCCTTATGATGAACTCTGTGGTTGTGGTGTCGGATTCAAACTGATTCAGGCATTGGCACAAAACAGAAGCCAATCTGTCGAAGATTTGGTTCCGTATCTGGATTTGGTTGCGACGGCGATTGCGGCGGATATTGTTCCGATTACGGGAGAGAACCGCGTGCTGGCGAAATTCGGGTTAGAAGTTATCAATGCTAAGCCGCGTCCGGGAATAAAAGCATTGATCCGGAATTTAAAACGAAAAGAACTTACCATAACTGATGTTGTTTTCGTAATCGCTCCGCGTATCAATGCTGCTGGCCGAATCAAACACGGAAATCATGCGGTGGAATTGCTGACCGAGTTTAATTTGGAGCAGGCTGAAGAATTCGCATCTCAGATTGAGGAATTCAATTCCGACCGTAAAGGATTGGACAAAAAAATCACTGTTGAAGCTTTGCAGCAAATCATTGAGAACAATGAACAAGATCGATTCACCACCGTAGTGTTTCAGGAAGACTGGCATAAAGGCGTGATTGGCATCGTTGCTTCGCGATTGACTGAAACCTATTATCGTCCGACCCTTGTTTTTACAAAAAGCGGCGATAAACTTGCGGCTTCGGCCCGTTCTGTAAAGGATTTTGATGTGTACAATGCCTTAGAAGCCTGTTCGGAACATCTGGAGCAGTTTGGCGGACACATGTATGCAGCCGGGATGACCCTCAAAGAAGAGAATTACGAGAAATTTAAATTGGCTTTTGAAAGCGTAGTTTCCGATACCATTCATCCCGACTTATTAACCCCTGAAATTTCAATTGATGCTGAGGTTCAGTTATCGGAGATCAATGCTAAATTCATGCGGATCCTGAAACAGTTTGAGCCTTTCGGACCACAGAACATGACGCCTGTGTTTTTGGCAAAGAATCTGAAAGATACTGGATACGGAAAAAAAATAGGCACCGATGAGGAACATCTGAAATTATTTGTGAAACAAAATGATTCGGATAGTTTTGGAGCGATTGGTTTTGGTCTGGCCAAAAAGAAGGAACTGACTGATAATAAGAAACCTTTTGACGCCGTATTTTCCGTGGAAGAGAACGAATGGAACGGCTCCGTTTCACTGCAACTTAGATTTCGCGATATTCAATAATATTTATTTAGAATGATTTTAAATAATTTGTATATTTGTTGAAATCAAATAAGATGAAACAGATAAAGCAAGTTTATCAAAATGATTTTGGTATCGCTTTTTATTGGATTAAGGACAATGAGATTTTAAGAGAGAAAGTACAATTGGTTTTTAGGGAAACCGGTTTTTATCTTTCGCTTTCAGAATTGATTGGATTCTCCGAAAACATTGAAACGACTTGCAGCAATATCAAATGTTCCGATTGCGAGTTGCAAAAACATTGCACAAAATACCTTTTGGAAACGCCATTCCCCGGTTTGGAGTTAGCAGTTTCAGAAGCGGAGGCATTTCAGTTACAGGAACTGGTTTCGGCAACGTTGTTTCAGATGGAATTGAATAATTATCTGAATGACAGCTGTAAGAATTGATGTTTTTAGACCAAATGTCACGATACCCTAATTGAGGAGGTGATTCTCTTCGGTGTTTTTTTTGGATGAAAAGACCCTATTTATAAAAGGCTAAACAAAATATATAGTAAATAAAAGAGGCTGTCCGATAAGAACAGCCTCTTTTTATTTATTGTAAAAATTGTTTTAGAACAGATCCATCAAAACCGATGGGAACAGACCGATAGCGACATTCAATCCCATAGCCACTACTGCTACAAAATAGAACTCAAAAGGTACTTTGTGCGTTTCTTCTGCGGCATCTTTCGTGTACATGGCGCTGATCACTCGGAAATAATAGTATACCGCAATCATAGAGTTGATGACCCCGGCAATTACTAAAACTAACCAACCTGCCTGTAAGGTTTGATTCAGGATAAAGAATTTAGCGAAGAATCCGGAGAAGATCGGGATTCCAGCCATTGATAATAAGGAAGCGGTAAGAATCATTGCCAATAGTGGACTTCTTTTTCCTAATCCGTTAAAATTCTCAAGTTCTTCATTGTCTTTTCCTTTACAAGCATATAAAATAACCGTGAAGGCTGCAATACCTGCCAATCCGTAAGCAACGGTGTAGTAGAATAAACTTCCGGCTGCGTTTTGCAGATTCAAAAGGGCCATTATCATAAATCCTGCATGGGAAATACCTGAGAAGGCTAACATTCTTTTGATATTGTTCTGACGCAATGCCATAATGTTACCTACTGTCATGGAAGCTATGGAAACGATAACGATTACCAATTCGTATTCGAATTTCATGTTACCGTTCATCGCCACGTTCAGTTTGAAAAACGTTGCCATAGCCGTAACTTTTGCAAGAGTACTCATCGTAGCCGTTGTCAATGTTGGTGCGCCTTCATAAACATCCGGAGCCCAGAAGTGGAACGGAACGGTTGCGATTTTGAATAACATACCCACAGTAATCATAGAAACACCGATGTAAAACCATTCTTCCGTTCTGGCTGAATTGGAAGCCAATTCGATCATTTCCATGTCGAATGAGCCTACAGCGCCATAGACCAATGCGATTCCGAAAAGGATAATGCCCGATGCGAACGATCCCATTAGGAAATATTTCATACCGGCCTCATTACTTCTCATATTCATACGATCACTTCCTGCTAAAACATACAAAGCAATGGAAAGCACTTCGATACCAAGGAAGAACATGGCTAAATTTCCGAACGAAACCATAGCAACCGCTCCGGTTAACAGGAACAACTTAATGGAAACAAAATCAGAAATTTTAGAAGCCTGGGTTTCATAGAAATTATGAGTCAGCGTAACCAAAAATATCGTCAGTACTATAAATAGACTTGAAAAAGCAACCGTGAAGTTGTTTACCACAATCATGTTGTTATAGTAACTCGCGGTTGTTCCGAATTCAGTCACAGTCATACCTAAAATGCCCAGTAACCCAATAATGGTTACAGGAACAATGGCTTTTCTTAAGTTGAAAATTTCAGCCAAAAGGCAAATAACGCCCAGGACTGCAATTGCTATTAAAGTATTCATTCTCTTTGACTAAATTTATTTAATGTGTACTAAAATCTCTTGGATACTTGGTGCAATCAGGTCGATGATTGGTTTCGGGAACAATCCGAAGAACAATAAGAAACCGATGATCACTACCATTACAATGCCTTCCGTCAGGTTAACATCCGCAAAAGGTTTTGCGTTGGTTTCGCCTAACATTACATGCTGGAACATTCTCAACATGTAGAAAGCTCCTAATATGATTGTTGTTCCGCCTAATACAGCGAAAGCCATATTTTTGGTAAACAAACTGTATAAAACGGTGAACTCACCAATGAAGTTAAAAGTTCCCGGTAAGGCAACAGAAGCCAATACCAAGATCATGAACATTGATGCAAATTTTGGCGTTTGCTGACGTATACCACCCATTTCGCTGATGTTTCGCGTTTCGTAGCGTCTATAAATGATTTCTGCTGCGAAGAACAAACCAACGATTACAAATCCGTGTGCGATCATCTGTAAAACAGCACCGCGAAGACCATCAACAGTTAAGGTATAACAACCTGCTGCAATTAAACCAACGTGTGCCAATGAGGAATAAGCCAATAAGCGCTTTAAGTCTTTTTGTTTTAAAGCCACGATGGAACCGTAAATTACACCGGCGATACTTAGACCGATAATAGTGTACTGTAGTTCTTTAGCTGCATTCGGTGCTATCGGCAACTGCCAACGAATTACGGAATACAATCCCATTTTTAACATGATACCGGATAAAAGCATGGTTCCTACAGTCGGAGCTTTTTGGTATACACTTGCCTGCCAAGTGTGGAAAGGGATTAGCGGGATTTTGATCGCATAAGCCATAAAGAAGGCCATGAAAATCCAAAATTCCTCTTTAGCTGATAATTCTAAAGCGTATAATTTATCCAATTGGAAACTTCCCGCTTTTTGATACATGTAAATGAAGGCAGCCAACATGAACAGTGAACCTACGAATGTGTAAATGAAGAATTTGATGACCGCTTTTTTGCGCTCAGAAATATCATCGTTACCCCAGATTAGGGCTATGAAATAGATTGGAATCAAAGATAATTCCCAGAAAATATAGTATAGGAATCCGTCTGATGCCAAAAAGGTTCCTGCCATCGCGAATGCCATGAACATTACTAAAGCGTAGAAATTTTTTGGGTTACTGAATTTGTTTCCAAAAGAAGACAGAATAATTAACGGTATTAAAGCCGTATTTAATAGTATCATGGCGATAGCCAAACCATCCACTTTAAGGGAAAATAAAACGTTAGGGTTTTTCATCCAAACTGCAGAGAAATTGCAGTCAATACCCTGATTGAATTGATTTAAAATAACAAAGGAAGCACCTAAAGCAGCCAAACTGAAAAACAAGGCTACTTTGGAAGCCAACGCATTTCCTGAGAAATAAGTCGCCAGCGCTCCGATTAATAATAGAATAAGTACTATAGTTACGTCCATTATATGTATAGATTATCGTAAGAAGAATAAATAAAACACTACCGAACAAAGCCCGAATACAAAGGCAAACAAATAGAAACCAATGTTTCCGTTTTGCAGTTTTTTACCTTGTAAAGACAATCCTTCCGCCACATTTCCGAAACCGAAAACCACGTTGGAAAGACCTGTTTCGATATAATCGCGGGAAAATTTCGAAATAGCGTATATCGGTTTTACTATAATTCTCATATAGCTTTCGTCTACATGATATTTTTGATATACGACATTTGCAAAACCGGTGATCTGATCGTCTTCGGCAGGAACTTCTCCTTTTTTGATGTATTTCGAATAAGCGATTGCAATACCCACTAAAGCGCCAGCAACAGCAAGTCCCATCAACATGTAGGCAGTGTTGTCCAAATGATGTTCGGCGTGTGCTTTTTCGCTAAAAACCGGTTGAAGGAAGTTGTTTAACCAACTGTTGCCCGGTAAGCTCAACGCCCCACCAACGGCAGAAAGAATTCCTAAAACAATCAATGGGAAAGTGATCAAGGCCGGACTTTCATGTAAGTGATGTTTCTGTTCTTCCGTACCTCTGAATTCTTTGAAGAATGTCAGATACATTAGACGGAACATATAGAAAGCTGTCATGATAGAAGCGATTGCTGCAAGAATCCAAAGTACTTTATCTTTATGGAAAGCTACCATTAGAATTTCATCTTTAGAGAAGAAACCTGCGAATGGAGGAATTCCAGAAATCGCTAACGTCGCAATAAAGAAGGTGATAAAAGTGATTTTCATTACGCCTTTCAAGCCACCCATTCTTCTCATGTCCTGTTCGCCATGTAAAGCGTGGATCACAGAACCAGATCCTAGGAACAGGCAAGCTTTGAAGAAAGCATGTGTGATTACGTGGAAAACGGCCACCTGATAGGCACCAAGGCCTAAAGCCAGGAACATCAATCCTAATTGGGAAACCGTAGAATAAGCCAGTACTTTTTTAATATCGTTCTGCATCAAGCCGATAGAAGCTGCTAAAACTGAAGTAGCCACACCAACTGTTGCAATAACCGTTTGTACATCCGGAGTAAGATCGAAAAGGAAATTCATGCGCGTGATCATAAAGATGCCTGCTGTTACCATCGTCGCCGCGTGGATCAATGCCGAAACAGGAGTCGGACCTGCCATCGCATCCGGTAACCAAGTGTACAATGGAATTTGCGCCGATTTACCACAAGCTCCGATAAACAAGCATAAAGCAGCGATACTTAACCAGCCCATGTTAGCGGCTGCATGTCCTGCAAGGATCTCTTGTTTTATGGTCATGAAGTCCAAAGAGTTGAAAACATATCCAATGATAAAGATACCAATAAGGAAACCTAAATCCCCGATACGGTTCATGATGAAAGCCTTCTTAGCTGCATCATTGTAATCCTGGTTTTTATACCAGAATCCGATCAATAAGTACGAGCATAATCCAACGCCTTCCCATCCGATAAACATGATCAGCAGGTTGCTTCCGACTACCAATGTAATCATGAAGAAAATGAACAGGTTCAGATAAGAAAAGAATTTGTGGATGTTTTCATCATCATGCATGTAGCTGATGGAATAGATGTGGATCAACGATCCGATTCCGGTGACGAACATCAGCCACAATAGTGATAACTGATCTAAATAGATGCTAAAATTAACATTCAGTTTATCCAGGGAAAACCAGTCGAACAAAGGAACAACAATAGCTTCTTTGGTCTCGCTTACCTGTAAAAAGAATACGGTGGTAACTACGAAAGAAACAATCACCGCTAAACTTCCTAAGTAACCGGAAGCATTTTTACCAAGCTGTTTTCCTAAAAATATATTCGCTAAAAACCCTACGAACGGGGCCAATAATAAGAGTAAAACTAATCCTGTGTCCATTAGGGCTTATCCTTTTAAGTTTTTTAATTTGTCAATATCAATCGAGCCGTGATTTCTGAAAATAGAAACCAGAATCGCTAAACCTACGGCAACTTCCGCCGCAGCTACCGCCATTGAAAAAAATACGAAAACCTGGCCCGAAGCATCCTGATGGAAGGTAGAAAAGGCTACCAGCATTAGGTTAACGGCGTTAAGCATAATTTCAATCGACATGAACATGATGATGGCATTTCTTCGTAAAAGAATACCGAACACCCCAATACTGAATAATAAAGCCGATAAGTATAAGTAGGTTTCTACTCCAATTTCCTTTAAAATAGTTTCCATATAATTATGCTTCTTTTTGTGTGTCTTTTTTCGAAATCAATACTGCTCCGATCATCGCTACCAATAATAAAACAGAAGCAAATTCGAATGGTACCATATATTCGTTTAATAATACTTTACCCAATACTTTAATCGATTGGAAATCTTCGCCCGACTGGAAATAACTTTCCACTACTGGTTTTGTTCTCAGTAATCCGGCCAACAAAACAATACCAACCAAGCAAAAGGCTATAGTGGCGGCGATTTGAGACGCAATGGATTTGTGGGATTCATCTTCCTTATTGAGGTTCATTAACATGATGGTGAACAACATCAGGATCATGATCGCACCGGAATAAACGATAACGTGAACGATTGCCAAAAACTGGGCATTCAGTAATAAATAGTGGCCTGCAATCGAAAAGAAACAAACTACCAATGAAATGGCGCTGTGAATGGGATTTCTGCTAAAAATTGTAAAAAAAGCAGTGCCCAGGGTAATTGTCGCTAAAATGTAAAATAGAATTTGACCCATGATTAACTTGCTTTGTTTTTACTGTTACGCAATGCCATTTCCAAAGGCATTACCAATTTATCTTTACCGTAAATGAAGTCTTCACGTTTGCTTGCTGAAGCTACCATAACTTTTGTTTCCGTTAAGTAAATAGCGTCTTTCGGACACGCTTCTTCACATAAGCCGCAGAAAATACAACGCAACATGTTGATTTCGTAGATTTCGGCATATTTTTCTTCGCGGTACAGATGTTCTTCTCCCGGTTTTCTTTCGGCAGCCTTCATGGTGATGGCTTCCGCCGGACAGGCAACAGCACAAAGTCCGCATGCCGTACAGTTTTCTCTACCCTGATCGTCGCGTTTCAGCATGTGCTGTCCGCGGTAAACCGGGCTTAATGCGCGTTTTTGTTCTGGATATTTGATTGTTACTTTTCGAGTGAATAAGTGACGAATCGTAATAAATAATCCTTTAACTATCGCTACCAAATAAAGGCTTTCCCAAAAAGACATCTTCTTGTTGGAAACCTCCATTTTTTTTCCTGATAATGAAATTGTATCTAGTGACATTTGTTATGATTATAATTTATCGGCTAGTAAAATTACTATTCCTGTGATAACTATGTTGGCAATGGCAATTGGAATCAGCATTTTCCATCCTAAATTCATCAATTGGTCATAACGGAATCTCGGGATTGTCCATCTTACCCACATATAGAAGAAGATGAAGAAACAGATTTTTCCGAACAGAACGGCAATACCAATGGTGTTTCCGACATTCACACCCCAGTTTTCAACGACCCACTGCATACCCGGATAATTATAAGCTCCGAAATAAAGGATAGCCAAAATAGCAGAAGATATAAACATGGAAGCATACTCAGCGAACAGATAGAATCCCATTTTCATTGAAGAGTATTCCGTGTGGTAACCTCCGATAAGTTCCGCCTCACATTCTGCTAAGTCGAAAGGTGTTCTGTTTGTTTCTGCAAAGGAACACACTAAGAAGATAATGAATCCTACCGGTTGGTAGAATACATTCCAGTTCATACCGGATTGTTGTGCCGCGATTTCGCGTAAGCTTAACGTTCCGGACATCATAATCAATGCAATAACTGCAAGTCCCATTGCAACCTCATAGGAAATCATCTGGGAACCTGCACGCATGGCACTCATTAACGAGAATTTGTTATTGGAAGCCCAACCTCCGATCATGATTCCGTAAACCCCTACAGATAATACGCCGAAGATATATAATATAGCCACGTCGATATCGGTTGCCTGAAGAATAACATCTCTTCCGGCGATATGTAATTTGTCTCCCCAAGGAATAACCGCACTGGTCATTAATGCGACACTCATGGAGATTGCCGGACCGGCAAGGAATAAGAATTTATTTCGGGTATCGGGGATGAATTCTTCTTTTGAGAATAATTTTAAACCATCGGCAAGAGGCTGAAGTAATCCAAGAGGTCCTGCTCTGTTCGGGCCGATACGATCCTGAAGCCAGGCCGCTACTTTTCGTTCTGCCCAAGTGGAATACATTGCCATGATCATTGTAATCGCAAAAATGGCTACAATGAAAATTCCCTTTTCTATAATAAGTACCTTATCCATGGCTTATGATTTAGAATTACCGTTAGTGTTCAAAGGAACTTGAACCATACTGATTTTCTTCTGATCCTTCTCACGGCCTAATAAAATCTGGTCTTCGGTCTGGATTTCCACTTTTGGAGGGTGGTTGGCGTATTTATTTCTGTTGATAACCGAGAATTTCTCGAATTTACGAGGGCCTTCGATTACCCAGTCTTTAACCTCTTTTTTGTCAAAACGACAAGTATTACAGATGAATTCTTCCACTTCATGATATTCGTCTTTACGGGCAGTAACACGTTGGATTTCCTCACCAAACATCCAAAGTGTGGTTTTTCCGCAACATTTGTCGCAGTCTCTGTGCGCGTTGTAGGGTTTGTTGAACCAAACTCTCGATTTGAATCGGAACGTTTTATCAGTCAAAGCTCCTACGGGGCAAACGTCGATCATATTTCCGGAAAACTCATTGTCAATCGCTTTGGATAAACAAGTAGAAATTTGAGCATGATCACCGCGGCTGATAACTCCGTGCACACGTCCGTCGGTTAATTGGTCTGCCGTTAACACGCAACGTTGGCATAAGATACAACGGTTCATGTGTAGCTGAATGTTCGGGCCGATATCTTCCGGTTCGAAAGTTCTTTTTTCTTCGATGAAACGGGTTTCGGATTTTCCGTGTTGGAAACTCAGGTTCTGTAAGTCACATTCTCCTGCCTGGTCACAAACAGGGCAATCCAGCGGGTGGTTGATCAACAAGAACTCGGTAACCGATTTTCTCGCTTCTTCCACACGGGCTGAACTTTTACTATTCACTTCCATGCCATCCATTACACCGGTAACACATGAGGCTACCAATTTAGGCATAGGGGTAGGGTTGGCGTCACTACCTTTCGATACTTCCACCAAACAACAGCGACATTTACCACCACTCCCCTGTAATTTGGAATAGTAGCACATCGCAGGCGGTACGGACTCGCCTCCAATCATTCTTGCAGCCTGCAGGATGGTCGTCCCCGGTTCTACATGTATTTCCTGACCGTCTATTGTTACTTTCATTTTATATACTGTTTAAAGTGCAAGGGTTGCGTTCAGTCCCTCATCACTTTTTCCTTTAATTATACTATTGTTTTTCCAACTAAGTGACGTACTTTTTCGAAAGGCTCGTTTACAAAGTGGTCTCTGTTTTTAACTTTTTCTGGGAAACGAACGTGGTACTCAAACTCGTCTCTGAAGTGACGGATAGCCGCCGCAACAGGCCAGGAAGCCGCATCCCCTAAAGGACAGATGGTGTTTCCTTCGATTTTACTTTGAATGCTCCATAATAATTCGATATCCTCTTCGCGACCGTGACCGTTTTCGATTCGGTGTAAGATTTTCTCCAACCAGCCGGTTCCTTCACGACACGGAGTACACTGTCCACAAGATTCATGGTGATAGAAACGCGAGAAATTCCAGGTGTTACGAACGATACAGGTAGTGTCGTTATACACAATGAAACCTCCGGAACCTAACATGGATCCAGTTGCGAAACCTCCGTCAGATAAAGACTCGTAAGTCATTAAACGGTCTTCTCCGTTGGCAGTTTTGAAAATCAGATTAGCAGGAAGAATTGGTACTGACGAACCACCCGGCACTAAAGCCTTTAATGGTCGATCGTTTAACATTCCTCCTAAATATTCGTCAGAATTCATGAACTCGTCTACGGATAGTCCTAACTCGATTTCATAAACTCCAGGGTTTTTGATGTGTCCTGATGCGGAAATCAGTTTGGTTCCAGTAGAGCGACCAACCCCAATTTTTGCATATTCTTCTCCGGAATTCATAACAATCCAAGGCACGGCAGAAATAGATTCTACGTTGTTTACCACGGTTGGATTTTGCCACAATCCGCTAACAGCAGGGAATGGGGGTTTGATTCTCGGGTTTCCTCTTTTTCCTTCCAACGATTCGATTAGGGCAGTTTCTTCACCACAGATGTATGCTCCGGCACCACAATGGACGTGTAAATCCAAATCGTACCCGCTTCCTAAGATGTTTTTTCCTAACCATCCTGCCGCATAAGCTTCTTTAATGGCTCTTTCCAGTATTTTATACACCCACATGTACTCACCGCGAATATAGATGTACGACAGGTTAGCGCCTAAAGCGTAACTTGAAGTAATCATTCCTTCGATCAATAAGTGCGGAATGTATTCCATTAAAAAACGGTCTTTGAACGTTCCCGGCTCGGATTCGTCGGCATTACAAACCAAATGTCTTGGTTTGCCAGATTTTTTGTCGATGAAGCTCCATTTTAGTCCCATTGGGAATCCTGCACCACCACGTCCGCGAAGTCCTGAAGTTTTTACTTCTTCGGTTACTTCATCCGGCGTCATCGATTTCAATGCTTTTTCCACAGAAGCATAACCTCCGTTCTGGCGGTACACTTCGTAGGTTTTGATACCCGGAATATTTATTTTATCTAATAATATCTTTTGTCCCATGGTATTATTTATCGTGTAATGTTATTTTACCGGCTCTGCAGTCGGCTATTAACTGATCTACTTTTTCCTGGTTCAGATTTTCGTGGTAGAAATCCCCGATTTGCATCATAGGAGCATAGCCACAAGCGCCCAAACATTCGACACCTACTACGGTAAACATTCCGTCAACGGTGGTTTCACCCTCCTGAATGCCTAATTTGTTGCAGGTATAATCCATTAAATCTTCCACGCCGCGTGTTACACAGCAAGAAGTGCGGCAGAATTCGAACATGTATTTCCCGATCGGTTTTTGGTTGAACATCGTATAGAAAGAAACTACTTCGTATACTTCGATCGGTTGGATGTTTAGGATTTCAGCCACTTTGTCCTGCAGTTCGTAGCTCAACCAGTTGTCGTGAGCATCCTGAACTTCGTGCAGAACAGGCAATAAAGCCGATTTTCTTTTGTCTTCCGGATAATGACTGATCAGTTCGTTGATACGGGTCATTAATTCGGGAGTGATATTGATATCCTGTTTGTAGATATATTTTTCCATAATCATTAAGCGTCTAATTCTCCGGCAATAACGTTCAAACTCGATAGGGTTGCAATGGCATCGGAAAGCATTTGTCCTTTTACCATATCGTTAAATGCCTGATAATATATAAAACAAGGTCTTCTGAAATGTAGTCTGTATGGGGTGCGGCTTCCGTCAGTAATTAGGTAGAATCCTAATTCACCGTTTCCGCCTTCTACCGGGTGGTATACTTCGGTTAACGGCACCGGTACTTCTCCCATTACGATTTTAAAGTGGTAGATCAGTGATTCCATAGTGGAATATACATCTTCCTTCGGAGGCAGATAATATTCAGGAACGTCAGCATGATAAGGGCCTTCCGGCATTTTGGCCAACGCCTGTTTGATGATGCTCAAACTTTCCCAAACTTCTTGGTTACGAACGCAGAAACGGTCATAAGTGTCACCCGATTTTCCAACCGGAATATTAAATTCGAAATCTTCATAAGAAGAATAGGGCTGCATTATACGAACGTCATAATCGATACCTGCTGCTCGAAGATTCGGACCTGTGAAACCGTAGCTGATCGCTTTTTCCGCTGAAATCGGACCTACATTAATAGTACGGTCCATGAAGATACGGTTACGGGTCAACAGGTTTTCGAATTCCTGCCAGATAGGAGGGAACTCTTCAAGGAACTTGTCCAGTTTTGTCCAGACAGCTGGGCTCCAGTCTCTTTCGAAACCACCGATACGTCCCATATTGGTAGTTAAACGGGCGCCACAAATTTCTTCGTAGATTTCGTAAATTTTTTCACGGAACTGGAATACGTATAAGAATCCAGTCAAAGCACCGGTATCAACACCTAAAACCGAGTTACAGATAATGTGGTCGGCAATACGTGCCAATTCCATTACGATAACGCGCATATACTGTACGCGTTTTGGCACTTCGATACCTAAGGCTTTTTCCAACGTCATCCACCAACCCATGTTGTTAATTGGTGCTGAACAGTAGTTCATACGGTCGGTTAATACGGTAATCTGATAAAATGGTCGGTTTTCCGAAATTTTTTCGAAAGCCCTGTGGATATAGCCTACCGTTCCCTCGCCGTCTACGATGCGTTCTCCGTCCATCAAAAGGATGTTTTGGAAAATACCGTGAGTGGCAGGGTGTGTTGGTCCTAAATTCAGTATAGAAAGCTCGCTTCCATCCTCATTTCTTCTTTGATTGATGATGTTGGCGTAGCGTTTTTCCGGTGGTAATAATAGGTCTGACATTGTTCTTTAAAAGTATTTCAGGGTTCTATTAGCAGTTTTGTGTTGTTCTTCCGAAGAAACGATCGTCTTTGTCGGTTCTTCCGCCGTCTTCCAATGGGAATTCTTTTCGCATCGGGAAAACGGTCATCTCATCCATGTTTAAAATACGTTTCAATTGCGGATGTCCTTTGAAAATGATTCCGTAGAAATCGTAAGTTTCTCTTTCCTGCCAGTTAGCGCCAAGGAAAAGATCGGTAACTGTATCGATTTCCGGATTTTCGCCGTGCAGGTAGCATTTGATGCGGATACGAACATTGTCGATCCAATTGTGCATGTGATATACCACGGCGAACTGACGGTCCACTTCATAAGCCGGGTAGTGAATTCCGCAGACATCAGTTAGGAAGTTAAAACGCATGGTTGGGTCTTCCTTTAAGTAACGCATTACTTCTGTGATAGATTCAGGGGTTACTTCGAAAGTTAAAATATCGTGGATCTGAACAAAATCGGATACTTTTAATCCGAAGTTTTCAATAAGTTTATTCTGTATTACTGAGGATTCTAAAGCCATTTTATTTGATGTTATAAGAACCTAATAAGTCATTGTATTCGTCGGAGCTTCTTCTTCTTACGGATTCGTTTTTCACTATTTCCTGTAATTTCATGATACCGTCCAGAATTTGTTCGGGTCTTGGAGGACATCCCGGAACGTAAACGTCAACCGGAATTACCTTGTCAATCCCCTGAAGTACAGAGTAGGTATCAAAAACACCACCCGAACAAGCGCAGGCTCCAACAGCGATAACCCATTTTGGTTCTGACATTTGTTCGTATACTTCGCGTAAAATCGGGGCCATTTTTTTGGCAATGGTTCCCATAACCAAAAGCATGTCAGCCTGACGCGGAGAAAAACTCATACGTTCCGATCCGAAACGCGCAACGTCATAATGCGATGCCATAGTAGCCATGAATTCAATTCCGCAACAGGAAGTGGCAAATGGTAATGGCCAAAGAGAATTGGCTCTGGCAAGTCCTACAACATCACTAAGTTTGGTGGCAAAAAAACCTTCTCCGGAATATCCTTCCGGAGCCGCTACCGTATTATATTTTGATGAATCGCTCATTTTGAATATTTTAAATTTTAAATTTTGAAGCTGAATTAAAATAATAGCTGTAATTCAACGTTCAACAATTTAGATTGTTATTCCCACTCTAAACCTTTCTTTTTGATAACATAGTAAAAACCAATTACCAAAAGCGCCATAAAAATGCCCATTTTGAGAAGTCCTTCCATGCCCATGGCTCTGAAGTTTACTGCCCAAGGGTACATGAATATCACCTCTACATCGAAAAGCACGAAAAGAATGGCAACCAGGAAGTATTTTACCGAGAACGGAATTCGGGCGTTACCTACAGACTCGATACCACACTCAAAATTTTTATCCTTATTCTTGGAATGTCTTTTCGGTCCTAAAAAGCTGGAGATTATAATGGTTGTTACCACAAATCCCACCGCTAAAAGTAATTGCATTGCAATAGGAATGTAATCGATTTGGTTTGTTTGCATGGTTAAAATCTCTTTTTATGAAAGAATTCACAAATATACATTCCTAAACTTTAAACGCAATGTAATTTTTAATGATTTTGGCCTTATATCTGCCATAAATGTAAAACATATTTAGACTAATTACAAATAATTAACTTGCTGTTGTGCGGGTATTTCTGAATTTTCTGAATAAAAAAAACCGCTCCTGTTTGGGAGCGGTCTAGACCTTCAGTCGGTAATCAAAAAATAATATATATTAGTCTTCGATAACAGCTACCTCAGCAGCCACTTTACCTTTTCTTCCTTCTTCTTCTACGTAAGACACTCTTACACCTTCGCTTAAGCCTTCAGATTGAAGACCTGTAGCGTGAACGAAAATATCGTTACCTGTTTCGTCGTCTGTAATGAATCCGTATCCTTTAGATTCAATAAAGAATTTTACTTTTCCTGTTCGCATTCTGTAATAAAAAAATAATTAATAATATTCCAAAGATAAACTTTTTTTCAAAGCAAACAAGTTTTTGGTTAAAAATTTTTAAAAAAAGTGTTGAAGTCTTGAAAAATATAAATAAAAGTTAATTAAACATTAAATAAATGAAAAAAAGCGGCCTGAAGTCGCTTTTTTTGTACTATTTTACATCTGATTTTATAGATAATTCCTCCAATTGTTTGTTGTCGATCAGGGAAGGTGCATCAATCATAACATCTCTTCCGGAGTTGTTTTTCGGGAAGGCGATGAAGTCTCTGATGGTTTCCTGTCCGCCCAAAATCGCTACCAGTCGGTCCAGTCCAAACGCTAAACCTCCATGTGGAGGAGCACCAAACTGGAACGCATCCATTAAGAATCCAAACTGATTTTTAGCTTCTTCTTCGGAGAAACCTAAGTATTTGAACATAAGTTGTTGCGTCTCTTTATCGTGGATACGGATAGATCCTCCACCGATTTCGTTTCCGTTCAAAACCATGTCGTAAGCGTTTGCACGTACTTTTCCAGGATCCGTTGGCAATAAATCGATATCCTCAGGTTTTGGCGATGTGAACGGGTGATGCATCGCGTGATAACGTCCGCTTTCTTCATCAAATTCCAGTAATGGGAAGTCTACAACCCAAAGCGGTGCGAATTCGTCCGGTTTACGCAATCCTAAACGCGTTGCCACTTCCATACGAAGCGCACTTAATTGCGATCTGGTTTTATTGGCAGGTCCTGACAATACGAAAATAATATCGCCTTGTTTGGCGCCGGTTGCTTCCGCCCATTTTTTCAAATCATCCTGATTGTAGAATTTGTCCACTGACGATTTTAAGCTTCCGTCAGCGTCCAATTTACAATATACCATTCCTGATGCGCCAATCTGAGGTCGTTTTACCCAATCAATTAAAGCATCGATTTCTTTTCTCGTATAGGAAGCTCCGCCCGGAACTGCGATTCCGACTACCAATTCAGCCGAATTGAATACGGCAAAGTCTTTATGTTGTGCTACAGCATTCAATTCGCCAAACTCCATTCCGAAACGGATGTCCGGTTTGTCGTTACCGTAGGTTTTCATGGCATGGTCGTAGGTCATTCTTGGGAATTTGTCTACTTCGATCCCTTTTATTTCTTTTAATAAGTGTCTTGTCAATCCTTCAAAAGTGTCCAGAATGTCTTCCTGTTCTACAAAGGCCATTTCGCAGTCGATCTGCGTGAACTCCGGTTGACGGTCCGCACGTAAATCTTCGTCACGGAAACATTTTACGATCTGAAAATATTTATCCATTCCACCTACCATCAACAATTGCTTAAACGTTTGAGGCGATTGCGGTAAAGCGTAAAACTGTCCCGGATTCATACGTGAAGGCACTACGAAATCACGGGCTCCTTCCGGTGTGGACTTAATTAAATAAGGTGTTTCCACTTCGCAGAAATCCTGAGCTGAAAGGTAATTACGAACTTCCTGCGCTACTTTATGACGGAACAATAAACTGTTTTTAACCGGATTTCTTCGGATATCCAAGTAACGGTATTTCATACGGATGTCTTCACCACCGTCGGTTTCATCTTCAATAGTGAAAGGAGGGGTAATCGCTTCGTTTAAAACCGTAAGCTCAGTAACAAGGATTTCAATGTCTCCGGTAGCCATATTAGGATTTTTCGATTCACGCTCGATAACGGTTCCTTTTACCTGGATTACGAATTCACGGCCTAATGTCTTAGCTAATTCGAAAACGGTTTTATCGGTACGGCTTTCGTCGAAAATTAACTGAGTGATTCCATAACGGTCACGAAGGTCAACCCAAATCATAAATCCTTTATCTCTTGATTTTTGAACCCAACCCGCAAGTGTTACTTCTGTATTGATATTGGAAGCGTTTAATGCTCCGCAATTATGACTTCTGTACATTTTTATAAAATTTGATGCAAATTTAAGTTTTTTTTTGACTTTGTTATTGGCTTTTTTGTATTCGCCGTAATTTTAATTTTGTAAGATTTTACTTTGTTGTGTTAAGTTTTGCTTCAGTGTTACCGAATTGTTACCTAAAAGTTTCTTTAATGTAAAATATGTCGTAATTTTATTTAATTATTTCAGCTAACCTATTAAAAAACAGATACTATGAGAAAGACTTTATTCGCAGGATTATTACTGATGGCAGGTGTGGTTTCTGCTCAGAAAATTGAACCAAAATATGAGATAGTAGGCAGACAAGTAAAAGCAACCTATTATTATGATAACGGTCAAGTAAAACAGGAAGGATATTATAAAGACGGTAAATTGAGCGGAAAATGGGTGGCTTATAATGAAGATGGCTCAAAACAGTCCATCGGAGAATATCAAAAAGGTATGAAAACAGGGAAATGGTTCTTTTGGAATAATACCACACTAGCTGAAGTAGATTACAGCCACAGTAAGATCGTCGAAATGAAAAAATGGACTAAAGACGCGATAGTAAACAGAAATTAATCACGGTCTGCTTTCGAGAAAAGATTATATCTGTTTACATAAGATGGATTCAATACCAGCGCCTTTTAGGAGAATGGCTGTCACAGAGTAGTGGCAGCCATTCTTGTTTTCTGCCGTAAATAAAATTTTCAATATGAAGTTTAATCTGACAAAATTGATATATTTGAAATCATAATCAACAAAAAAACTAATATCAATGAAAAAACTTTTTTTTGCTGCCGTTACTTTACTGTTAACCAATGCAACTATCGGTCAGAATAAAAGCTATGCGACTTTCTCCGCTCAAATCGCTAATGGTCCTAACGAAGTTATTATTTCGGCAAACGGGAAACCAATCAAAAAATTATCGGGGAAAAATGGTGTCTTTAAGGATACCTTACGTGTAAAAGAAGGTTTGTACGAATTGCAGGTAGGTGAGGAGTATACCGATCTGTACCTGAAAAACGGTTACGATTTAAAATTGAAAATGGATGTCAATCAGTTTGATGAGTCGGTTGTTTATGAAGGAAGCGGAGCTACAGAGAATAATTTCTTAGCGAAGCAGATTTTATTGGATGAAAAGTTGGATGTTAAAGGATTGTTGACTTCCAATGAAACGGATTTCAACACAAAATACAATGAATTGCTTAAAAGTAATTTGTCCCGTTTGGATGATAAAAACCTAAGTTCGTCTTTTGTAGCTATTCAGAAGAAACAAATGGAAATGAAATATGGTCAGTTAAAACAAATGTATGACCAGAATGCGCACATTGCAAAACTGAACAATACTGCGGCGCCATCTTTTGATTATGTAAATTATAAAGGTGGGAAATCAAAACTGGAAGATTTCAGAGGGAAATATGTATACATTGATCTTTGGGCAACATGGTGTGGGCCCTGCCGTGCGGAAATTCCGTTTTTGAAAGAAGTGGAGAAAAAATATCATGATAAAAATATTGTTTTCATGAGTATTTCCATTGACAAACAATCGGATATGGAAAAATGGAAAAAAATGGTAAATGAAAAGGAATTAGGGGGCGTGCAGCTTTTTGCGGATAACGACTGGAATTCAAAATTTGTAAAGGATTTTCAGGTAACCGGAATTCCGAGATTTATTCTGATCGATCCGAACGGAAAAGTGGTTAATGCTGACGCGCCAAGACCTTCTATGCCGCAATTGACTTCCGTTTTTGATAAATTACTGAACTAGTCTGATTGCGAGTTCTATTTTAAAACAGATGACACAAATCAACCATGGAAGGAATAAAAACGGTTCAAGCTTGGCTTGACGGAGTAAAGCCCGAGCATAGTGAAATCGCAATACGTGTTGACGCGCTAATAAGGGAAATTCTTCCGGATATAGTGTGCACTACAAAGTGGCATAAGCCTTCACAGCAACTTGGCATACCTTTTTACGGACTGCCTGAAAAAGGTTGGATGTTTGCTATGTGGTCGTTTAAGGACAGTGTTGGTGTTGGTTTTTTTGCCGGGACACTGCTGAACCCGGAACCACCCGTGGCAAAGATGGCAGGGCCGTGGAATAGAGGATCCAATTATAAAGCACGGAGAATCGACATACATAACGAATCCGATTTTGATGAAAAACTGCTTCGTTCATGGTTGACACAGGCAAAGAATTTGCCCGGATGGAGTAAGATAGAATAGATAAAGAATGGCTGTTACCGGAAAGGGACAGCCATTCTTGTTTCTTAAGCAAGCAATAAAAAACCGCCACATCACTGCAGCGGTCTTTTCAACAAAACTAAATTTAAAATTACATTTCGTGTTTCGGGTTAAAACCGTCTTCACTTAATTCTTTATGCACATAATCGGCTACCATTTCAGCTTCATAATCAATTTTTTCTCCTTTAGAGAATTTGGCAACTATTTTCTCCATGATTTCATAAATCACCGGAACGATGATCAGGGTCAGGAATAATGAGGAAATTAATCCACCGATGATTACCCAGGCCAGGCCGTTTTTCCATTCTGCACCGGCTCCGGAAGCTAATGCAATCGGGAACATACCAAATACCATTGCAATCGTAGTCATCAAGATTGGACGCAAACGGGCGTGGTTGGCCTGTATTAATGCCGTACGGATCGTTTCGCCGGCTTTACGACGCTGATTCGTATAATCCACCAGCATGATCGCATTCTTACACACCAGACCGATA
The DNA here is from genome assembly GCF_057801535.1 of Flavobacterium sp. 21.1. Lineage (NCBI taxonomy): Bacteria > Pseudomonadati > Bacteroidota > Flavobacteriia > Flavobacteriales > Flavobacteriaceae > Flavobacterium > Flavobacterium sp. 21.1. The sequence goes on along the minus strand of NZ_JBYNXA010000003.1, from coordinate 271,059 downwards.
AGCATGATGATACCCAAAATGGTGAAAATATTCAAACTGTTATTGGTTAATCCTAAGGCGAGTAAAGCTCCGATGAAGGAAAGCGGAATGGCAAATAATACTACAAACGGGTGTACAAAACTGTCATACAAACTCACCATCACAAGATAAACCAAAATAATAGCAGCCAATAATGCAATTCCCAAGGTGCCAAAACCTTCGTCCTGGTTTTCCTGCTGGCCTCCCCAAATGTAATTTACCCCATTTGGTTTTTTAAGTTTTTCTAATTTCGTTTTCCATTCGTTAACAATGGTTCCTGAAGGAACTCCAACATTCTGACCCTGTACAGTTACAGAAGCCGTTTTATCTCTTCGCTCCAACTGGCTTGGCCCTGATCCTTCTGAAATTGCAGCAAATTGAGATAATTTGATTTGTTGTCCTGCATTGTTTACGAAAATCAGATTACTTACGTCTTCAACACTTTTTCGGTTAAAGGCATCGTATTTAATATTGATGTCGTACTCGTATTCACCGGCTCTGAACTTTCCGTCCGTATTTCCGCTGAAGGCAGTCTGCATGGTCATACCCACCGTTTGTAAAGTAAGACCTAAAGCGGCCATTTTATCACGATCCACCTGTACGTTTACCTCCGGGTTACCTTCTTCGACCGTTAATTTGATTTCGGTGGTTCCGGTTATGGTACGCAATTGTGCTTCAGCTTGTTTGGCAAATGCCATCGCTGTTTTTACATCCGGTCCGGTTACAATTAGAGCTAATGAAGCATCTTCGGCAGTTCCTAAAATACCTACCGGTACCGTTTTTACTTTAGCGCCGACTAATTCTTTTTCGAGTTTACGTTTGATTTTCGCAGCAAATACCGAAGCATCATCAGAACGTTTGGACTGATCAATCATTTTAACATCGATTTCGGCCTTATAAGCTGTCGCCTGCGTTCCGGCAAATCCTTCTGAAGTTTGTCCGATAATGGTAAACTGACTTTCAACATATTGTTCTTTTTTCAAAAAGGCTTCCGCTCTTTGCGTCATGAAGTTGGTCTGTTCTAAGGAAGCATCTTTCGGCATCTCAATCTGAACTAAAAATTCCCCACTATCCGAACTGGCAAAAAACTCTCCTCCGATATATCCTCCGCCAAAGAGACCGAAAATAGTACCGAAAAATAAAACCAAAACCACTAAAATTGTTTTGATGTAATGATCCAAACACCAGGTCAATAAGTCGGTTATCCAATTCGTAAAACGGGTTAAATATCTTTCGAAGCCTAAAATGATTCTTCCGAATAAGTTTTTGCCTTCAATATGTTCCAGTTTACCAAAACGGGAAGACAACCACGGAATAATCGTGAAGGAAGCTAGTAAGGATAACATGGTTGAGATCATTACCGTAACGCAGAACTGTGTGATAATGTCCGAAACTAGCCCGGTGCTCATTGATATTGGTAAAAATACCACCACAATTACTAAGGTAATCGAAGTTACCGTACCTCCGATTTCGGCTGTACCGTCAAATGCGGCACGGATACGGCTTTTACCCATCTCCATATGCCTGTAAATGTTTTCCAGAACCACAATGGCATCATCCACCAAAATACCTACAACTAGCGAAAGTCCCAGTAAACTCATTAAGTTCAGGGTGTATCCCATCAGATAGATACCGATGAACGTTGCAATTAACGAGGCCGGAATAGACACCATTACAATAAGCGAGTTACGGATACTGTGCAGGAAGAACAACATTACAAAAGCAACAAGAAGAACGGCGAAAAATAAATCGTGAATTACAGAATCTGCTGCGTCTAAGGTATAAACCGAACTGTCTTTGGCGATCTGTAAAGTAAGATTGTTTGAAGCGTATTCTTTTTGTAGTTTGTCGAGCGATACTTTTAAATGCTCACTTACGGCTACCGCATTTGCATCGGATTGTTTTACAATCTGTAGAATGATGGCGCTTTTCTGGTCAACTCTGGAAATTTTTTCGGCTAATTTCTGAGCGTCCTGAACATCGGCAATATCTCTCAGACGAATGTCAATTCCATTTTGCGAAGAAACTACAAGGTTTCTCAGTTCTTCAACACTTTTGTATTTTCCGGCTAAACGAATTAATATTTTCTGATTTCTGGTTTGGATGTTTCCGGTAGGGAAATCAAGATTCGAAGCCAGAATAATTTGTTGCAGCTGTGGCACTGATATACCATAGCCCTGCATTTTCAACGCGTCTAAATTCACCTGGATTTCACGCTCCTGGCCACCAATAATGTTAACCTGAGCCACACCTGGCACACGAGACAATACCGGTGCTACTTTTTTATCTATTAAATCATAAAAGGCGGCTTCGTCCATTTTGGCATTGGCGCCAAGGGTCATAATGGGTAAATCACTAAAGGAGAACTTGCTCAACGCAGGCGTTTTAGCGTCTTCTGGTAAATCACTGATCAAAGCATTTACTTTACGTTGGGCGTCGTTCATCGCAACGTCAATGTTAGCTTCCGTGGTTAAAGTAACCGATACTACTGATAAACTTTCGTATGATTTGGAATCGATTTTTTTAATGTTTTCCAAAGAGGCAATTCCGTCTTCGATCTTTTTGGTCACTGTATTTTCTATCTCACTTGGAGAAGCTCCCGGATATACGGTAGAAATTGTAATAACGTTTGACTCGAACTTCGGAATCAATTCATAGCCCAATTGGCTATAGGTAAAAAGTCCCCCTAAGGTTAGTATCGCGAACAGTACGATTACCAACGAAGGACGTTTGATGGATATTTCGGCTAGTTTCATATAAGTCTGTTTTGTTACCACCAAGTGAGTACCTGGTGTAATTTTGTTTTGCTATTAATTACAGGACGATTATTTTATAATTTCTACAGCATTGCCGTCTTGCAAGTTGATCTGTCCGGTAATAATTACGCTTTCACCATCCGATAATCCATCAATAATTTCAACCTGATCGCCTAAAATTCTGCCGGCAACTACTTTTTTTAATTTGGCTTTACCATTTTCAACTACGAAAAGCTGGTTGCTGTTTACGCTTTCCAAAAACGCGGTTCTCGGAACAACTTTTAAATTCTGTTTTTGGTTTGAACCAAATTTTGAAGTACCATACATACCTGCTTTTAAACTGTTATTAGCATTGTTGGTCACTTCGATTTCAACCGGGAAATTCAATGTCGCGTCTGCCTTAGGGGCAATGAAAGTAATTTTACCGGAAAACGTTTTGTCAGGATACACCGTGGAAGAAATAGCCACCGGTTGCCCTAACTGTAAACTTGCTACTTGATTTTCAGTTACCGTAACGTTTAATTTCAATTTAGAAACATCCACAATGTCAAACATTTGTGTGGCAGGCATTCCTGTTAAAATAGATCCCGGCTCAATGTATCTTTTGTTGATATATCCTTTGATAGGCGCTTTAACTTTAGTGTCGCCCACGTTAATGTTTGCCTGGGTTAAATTGGCTTTGGCATTGGTTAAATTCAGTTTTGCCTGATCCAATTGTTGTTTGGTAACTCCTCCTGTTTTATAAGCGTTTTCATAACGATCGTAGTCCGCTTTAGCATTTTGATATACGGCGTTTGCGGTATTGGCATTTACGCTGATAACATCGGCTCTCATAGTCAAAAGCGGTTGTCCTACGGTTACATAATCGCCTTCATCTACCAAAACTTTGATTACTTTTCCTGATTTTTCGGCAGCGAACGTAAGTTCCTGAATGGGTGAAAAAATACCGTTCGCGCTGAAGTCTAAGGATATATTCTCGGTTTTTACGGTTGCTGTTTTTACCGCTACAGCAGCATTTTTTTCAGCAACGATGTCTGTTTTGGCTTTGTTCTCGGCTTTGTTTTTATTCAGGATATAGCCTATTAGAGCCAAGGAGACAAGAATTATTATTGTGGTTGTAATATACTTTTTCATATAGGTTGATTATTTTAGAAGGGTTTTTAGTTCAGCTCTTGATTTGATTAATGCTACTTCGGCTATTTTATAATTTAAAACGGCTCTGTTGTAATTGTTTTGGGCTTCAAGTGATGCATTTTGAGCGTCCAGTAAGTCGGTCAGTGATGCTAATCCCTGTAGGTAATTGTTCTTTGTGTTTTTCGTAATTTCCATAGCCAAATGCATATTTTCTTTCTGATTCGAAATGATTACCAGGTTGTTTTCGATCTGGGCTTTTGCATTTCTGTAATCTAAATCAAGAGAAAGTTGGGTGTCTTTAATGTCTTCCTGAAGTAATTTAATATCCATCTCCGCTTGCTTTACTTTAGAACGTGTTCCAAAACCCGTAAAAATAGGCACTCGCATAGTCAGTCCGACAGACGAATAATCCGACCAGTACACGCCGTTAGCCGGGTGTGCAAACCATGGCATTTCCGGGCCTTGTCCTAAATAGTTGTAGCCTGCAAATAAAGAGAGTGTTGGGTACAGTTGGGCTTTAATTGCTGTTTTTTGGTACCCTAGCAATTCTTCCTGTTTTTTCAATAACAAATATTCCGTTCTGTTCTGAGTATTTGGGGTACCCGTTAGGATTTCAAGGTTTATTTCGTACTCCGACTTCGGTATGGTGAATTGCGTTTCTATCGGCATTCCCATATAGAATTTTAATGCATTTTCCTGTAATTGGATCTGATTGCTGACTTGCTGACGATCGGCGTTAATGTTGGATAACTGCACTATGATTCGGTCTAAGTCTATTTTTTTCGCGAGTCCGTTGTTGTATTGTCCCTGAACAACATCTCTCACTTTTGCGGTGTTTGTATAAGTGCTGTCCAATAAGGTTAATCTTTCGCGTTGTACATAAACAGCGTAATAGCTGGTAGCAACTCTTTCAATTATCTGTTCTTCTGTCAGCTGACTGTTGATCTGATAAAATTCACGTGTGGATTTTGCTGCTCTTAATCCGGTAAAAACTGCTAAATCAAAAATGGCCTGGTCTAATCCGATGCCTGCCGTGGAAACCCATTTTTGGCCAAAAGTTGCCTGGATAGATGTTCCGGGCGCTCCAAAAGCAGATCCGTCAATAACGCTGGTCTGTAAAACGGGATTGTATGTCAGTCCCCCATGTGCAGCGATTTGCGGTAGTGCCAGCGAGCGGATTTCCTGGATTTTATAGTCGTTTTTTTCGATCTCTAATTTGGCTTTCTTCGCTTCGGATTTATTTTCCAAAGCATATTGCAAAGCATCCTTCAGGGTAAGTTCTTTTACCTGGGCTTTTGTGGAAAAAGCGGCTAAAAGTGCTATTAGGAATAATTTTCTCATTATATATTAGGGTTTTGTAAGTGTTTTTCAAGTTCCGTGATTCCTTTCGGAGTGGCGATCGCTCTGGTGTGGTATTCCAGGGCTTTTATTTCCATTTCGTGGACATCTTTTTCGTAAATGGTGTTTTCATTAATGTTGAATATCAGCGTGTAATAAAATTCAACCGCTGTTTTAATGTCTAAATCGGCCCGGTATAAACCTTCGGTGATTCCTTTTTCAATATTCTGTCGGAAGCTTCCACTGCAGAATTCAATACTTTTTTCCTGAATTTTCACATAAATCATCGGATAATGTTTTTTCAGTTGGTATACCGGCGAGGTATCGTACGATTTGAACATCTCTTTAAACATTTTCTGGATTTCAAAGTTTTCTTCGATGGCATTGAAGTTTTCCAGTGTTAATGCTTCGATTTTTTGGTTGACATCGTTATGTATTCTGGCTGTCGTTTCTTCCACCAAAATTTCCTTGTTGCAGAAATATTTGTAGATGGTCTTTTTGGAAATACACATTTCCCCTGCAATATCGTCCATCGTCACGCTCTTAAAACCCAGTTTTAAAAACATTTCTTTGGCTTTGGACATGATTTTGTCTTTCATAATCGTGTAAAATTCTATGCAAATGTACTTGGAAACTTTAAACACTGAAAAAGTTTCCGCGTTTTTATAGAAAAATTAACATTTGCTTAATATTTGATAAACTCCCGCTTTTGAAGTACTTTAGCCGAAAAATAATTTCATGCATTCCATTTTAGACTATCAGGCTATTATTTCCGATCATTTTTCTGAGATTTCAATCGACAGGGAGCCTGAAAATTTATATGAACCGATTCGTTATATATTGTCGCTGGGCGGAAAACGAATGAGGCCGGTCTTAACCTTAATGGCTGCAGAAGTATTCAATGCGGACTGTAAAGAAGCCTTGGCAGCGGCTACAGCGGTGGAAGTTTTTCATAATTTCTCCCTGATCCATGATGATATTATGGACGATGCGCCATTGCGTCGCGGGCATGAGACGGTTCATGAAAAATGGAATGTGAATACCGGAATTTTATCCGGTGATGCCATGCTGATTTTGGCATATCAATATTTCGAACAATATGAACCGAAAATATTCCGTTCATTAGCTAAGTTGTTCAGTAAAACGGCTTTGGAAGTATGCGAAGGGCAACAATGGGACGTCGATTTTGAAACCAGGGAAGATGTTACCATTCCGGAATACCTTAAAATGATCGAATATAAAACCGCGGTTCTTGTAGGTGCTGCCATGAAAATGGGGGCAATCGTTGCTGAAACTTCAGAAGAAAATGCAAATCTGATTTATGAATTCGGTTTAAATCTGGGAATTGCTTTCCAGTTGCAGGATGATTATCTGGATGCGTTCGGTGATCCGGAAACCTTTGGGAAACAGGTGGGCGGTGACATCATTGAAAATAAAAAGACTTATCTTTACCTGAAGGCTATGGAATTCGCCAAGGCCTCGGAGAAAGAAGAATTGTCACATCTGTTTTCGATTCAACCGAACGACAATACGGTTAAGATCAATTCGGTAAAAGCAATTTTTGATGCAACCGGTGCCAGCGAAGCTACGCAGGAGGCTATTAAAGAATACACGTTCAAAGCGTTTGATACTTTGGATAGAATGCAGATCGAAACCGCGAAGAAAGAAGTTCTGAAAACGTTTGGTGACAATTTGATGAACCGAAACGTGTAAAAAGAACAAGAGCAAAGAAGAAAAGAGATTGGATTTATCATGTATATAGCTCCTCAAAATACCGATTTGTTGCTTTCTGAAGCTCAGAAAGAAGCTTTGTATATAAAATTGGTGGAACAGATCAATAAGGATTTTACGTTTGCCAACGAAAGTGTTGATTTCTCTCCGGCTATTTCTCCCATTGACCTGAAAGTGCAATTGCATGAAAAAGTCTATCGCCTGATTCAGTATAAATTTGCGGAGTACCTGAACCTGCTATACATTATCGATGTCCCTGAAGATCAGGTCAAAAAACTGGACGGTTCCGATTTGGTGGATTTGTCCGAACAGGTGGTCTTCCTGATTTTGAAGCGCGAATGGCAGAAAGTCTGGTTTAGAAATAGGCTCTGACAAAAGGCATCCACGCTTGTCCGTACACATTTTTGTCTTCCTGGTACAGAAGGTTGAAGCGAAAACCAACCGTCACATTTTGAGACTGATATCCCAATCCTAAAAACAAACCGGTATTCCAAAAATCCTCTTTTATTTCCGGGACGTAATCGTAAGTGTTATTAACGCGCAATTGTTCCAATTCTACAGAAAGTTGAAGTTCGCGAATCGGGTTGATCAATGTTACGAAATTTGGACCGTACATGTGCGAGTCGTAAAAATCTTTTTCATGTACATAACTGTACTGTAATCCCAAGCCCACAGCCACATATTGATTTATAGGGTAAAGCGCTCCGGGTGCAACTAAAATATTGGTGTAAGTGTTGCTGATGCTCAAACCCAAACCGCCGCCAAATTGCAGTCTTTGCCAAAAATCACTTTTTTGTTTCGGAATGCTGTCGTACTGTGCCTGAATGGTGAGAGTTGATGTTAAAAAAAGAAAACAAGTCAGAACTATTGTTAAAAAACGAGGCAGGTTTGTTTTCAACTTCATCATTAGGAATATTTTATGATATAAAAGTATGAAAAACATTAGAAGATTATTGTAAAGAATTGTACTTTTGCGTAAAAATTTTTTTAACCCAAAATCGTCATTCGACAGAGTTATGGATAGGTTTTCCTTTTTAAACGCAGCACATACGGCATTTTTCGCCGACTTATACGATCAATATTTACAAAACCCGGATAGCGTAGAGCCAAGCTGGAGGAGTTTTTTCCAGGGATTTGACTTTGCTACTGAGTTTAACGGAAGTCCTGTAGAGGGATTAATGAACATGGCAGACGGCGCAGATTGTTCTGTGGTTTCGGATAAACTTCAAAAAGAATTCAACGTTTTAAAATTGATCGACGGTTACAGAACCCGTGGGCATTTATTCACCAAAACCAATCCGGTTCGCGAAAGAAGAACCTACTCTCCGGATTTGGCGATCGAAAATTTCGGTTTGTCTTCTGCTGATCTGAACACTGTTTTTGATGCAGCAAGAATCGTAAACCTTAACCCTTGTACGTTACAGGAAATCTTAAACCACCTGAACAAAGTATATTGTGAGGCTATCGGTATCGAGTACATGTACATCCGTGATCCTAAGGTGATCGAGTGGATCCAAAAACGTTTAGACATCAACGATAACCAACCAAGTTTCAATGTTGACCAGAAAAAACGTATCCTTAAAAAATTAAACGAAGCGGTTTCTTTCGAGAACTTCCTTCACACTAAATATGTTGGTCAGAAACGTTTCTCGTTAGAGGGAATCGAATCGGCTATCCCTGCTTTGGATTTCTTAATTGAAGCAGCTGCGGACCAAGGCGTAGAGCAATTCGTGATGGGAATGGCACACCGTGGCCGTTTGAACGTATTGGCGAACGTTTTCGGAAAATCAACTCAGGATATCTTCTCCGAATTTGACGGAAAAGATTATGATGATGATGCTTTGTTCGATGGTGACGTAAAATACCATTTAGGTTTAACAGCCGACCGCCAAACACAAAGCGGCAAAAAAATCAACGTAAATTTAGCACCAAACCCTTCACACCTTGAAACAGTAGGAGCGGTTATCGAAGGGATTGCGCGTGCAAAACAAGATAAATATTACGCAGACGATTTCTCAAAAGTATTGCCTATCGCGGTACACGGGGATGCTGCAGTAGCCGGTCAGGGTATCGTGTATGAAATCATACAGATGGCCAAACTGGACGGTTACAGAACCGGTGGAACCATCCACGTGGTGTTGAACAACCAGGTTGGATTTACAACCAACTACTTAGATGCACGTTCATCGACTTACTGTACGGATATCGCAAAAGTAACGTTGTCGCCGGTATTGCATGTTAACGCGGAAGACGCAGAAGCTGTGGTACACGCAATGTTATTCGCTTTAGAGTACAGAATGGAATTCGGAACCGACGTGTTCATCGATCTGTTAGGATACAGAAAGTACGGGCACAACGAAGGTGATGAGCCTCGTTTCACCCAACCAAAATTATACAAGTCCATTTCGAAACAGAAAAACCCAAGAGATATCTATGCTGAGAAATTAAAAGCAGAAGGTTCTATCGACGGGAATTATGTGGGCCAATTGGAAACAGAATACAAAACGAATCTTGAGCAAAGCCTTGAAGAATCCCGTAAAAGAGATTTGACGGTTATCAAGCCGTTCATGCAGGATGCGTGGGAAGGATTCAAGCAGGCAGAAGCGGATGTAATGCTTCAGAAGTTTGAAACTAAAGTGGATAAAGCGGTTTTAACCGAAATTGCAAAAACGGTAACGGAATTGCCTTCAGACAAAAAATTCATCAGCAAGATCACGAAACTTATCGGCGACAGAAAAACCATGTTCTTCGAAACCGATAAATTGGATTGGGCGATGGGAGAGATGTTGGCTTACGGTTCGTTACTGACAGAAGGTTTCGATGTTCGTATCTCCGGTCAGGACGTAGAGCGCGGAACATTTTCACACCGTCACGCGGTAGTAAAAGTGGAAGATTCAGAAGAAGAAGTGATCTTGTTAAATCACGTTCCAAACAAAAAAGGAAATTTCTTTGTATATAACTCACACTTGTCGGAATATGGTGTTTTAGGATTTGAGTACGGATATGCCTTAGCCAATCCAAACGCGTTGACGATCTGGGAAGCACAGTTTGGAGATTTCGGAAACGGAGCGCAAATCATGATCGACCAGTACATTTCGGCAGCGGAAGACAAATGGAACAACCAGAACGGAATCGTAATGTTGTTGCCTCACGGTTACGAAAACCAGGGTGCGGAACACTCTTCGGCTCGTATGGAGCGTTTCTTACAGTTGTGTGCCAACCACAATATGTATGTAGCAGATTGTACCACGCCGGCTAACTTCTTCCACTTGTTGAGAAGACAGTTGGTAACTAACTTCCGTAAACCATTGGTAGTATTCACGCCTAAGAGTTTATTGCGTCACCCGGAGGCGGTTTCTTCCGTAGATGAATTTGCAAACGGACAATTCCAGGAAGTGATCGACGATGCAAACGTGAATGCAGCCGATGTGAAATCATTGGTGTTCTGTACAGGTAAATTCTACTACGACTTAAAAGCGGAAAGAGAAGCGAACGGAAGAAATGATGTGGCTTTGGTGCGTGTGGAGCAATTGTTCCCGTTACCGGTTGAGCAAATGAAAGCCGTTATCGCTAAATATACTAATGCAGACGATTACGTTTGGGCACAGGAAGAGCCAAGAAACATGGGGGCTTACGGTTACCTGTTGATGAATTTCAACGAAGTGAAGTTCAGAGTAGCATCGCCAAAAGCATACAGTGCACCGGCAGCGGGAAGTTATGTGCGTTCTAAAAAACGTCATGCAGCCGCTATCGCGATGGTTTTCGACAAGAATTTATTCCAATAAAATTGTATTTTTGATAAAGTAAGATAATAACAACACCTATAAAATTATATACTGATGATTTTAGAAATGAAAGTCCCTTCACCGGGAGAATCAATCAAAGAAGTAGAAATTGCTACTTGGTTAGTTAAAGACGGAGATTATGTAGAAAAAGACCAGGCAATTGCCGAGGTTGATTCAGATAAAGCTACTTTAGAGTTGCCAGCTGAAATGAGCGGAATAATCACGCTTAAAGCGGAAGAAGGAGATACAGTAGCCGTAGGTGCGGTAGTTTGTTTAATTGATACAAGTGCTGCAAAACCAGAAAGCAATGGTGCTCCTGCAGTTGCAAAAACAGAAGAAGCTCCTAAAGCTGAGGCTCCAAAAGCAGCTCCGGCTCCTGCAGCAACAACCTATGCTACAAGCGCGCCTTCACCTGCAGCAAGAAAAATATTAGAAGAGAAAAGCATCCAGCCAACAGATATCGTTGGAACTGGAAAAGGTGGAAGAGTAACTAAAGAAGATGCTGTAAATGCAGTTCCTTCTATGGGTACGCCAACTGGTGGTTCTCGTGGTTCATCAAGAACTAAATTATCAATGTTGCGTCGTAAAGTAGCTGAGCGTTTGGTATCGGCTAAAAACGAAACAGCGATGTTGACTACTTTCAACGAGGTAGACATGAGTGCGATCTACGCAATCCGTGATCAGTACAAAGAAGAGTTCAAAGCGAAACACCAAATGGGATTAGGCTTTATGTCTTTCTTCACTAAAGCGGTTACGCGTGCGTTACAATTGTACCCGGATGTAAACTCTATGATCGACGGTCAGGAAAAAGTTTCTTACGATTTCTGTGATATCTCTGTAGCGGTTTCTGGTCCTAAAGGATTAATGGTACCGGTAGTTCGTAATGCAGAAAACTTAACGTTCCGTGGAGTTGAAGCGGAAATCAAGCGTTTGGCGATTCGTGCCCGTGACGGACAAATCACTGTAGATGAAATGACAGGCGGAACCTTCACGATTTCTAATGGTGGTGTTTTCGGTTCTATGTTGTCTACACCGATCATCAACCCTCCACAATCGGGTATCTTAGGAATGCACAATGTGGTGGACAGAGCGATCGTTAAAAACGGTCAGATCGTTATCGCTCCGGTAATGTTCGTGGCGTTATCTTACGACCACAGAATCATCGACGGACGTGAGTCAGTTGGATTCCTGGTAGCGGTTAAAGAAGCGTTGGAAAACCCAATGGAAATCTTGATGGATAATAATCCTAAGAAAGCGTTAGAACTTTAATAGTTTTATCTTATAAATTAAAATCCCGCTTAGTGATAGGCGGGATTTTTTTATGAATTTGATTGTGGGCACGGCTTGCTGTTAGGAGCCGGTTTGGTTTTTCAGTTTTTTATATTCTCGGATTAACTCTTTGAGTTGTCGGTTTGAGGTAACGTCGATCTGTTTATCCGATAGAAAATGTTTGAATCGGAATTGGCTTTTATAATTTTTTGAGATTATTTCCTGATCCACAACAAAGAGCTCATTCCTTAAATGTTGTTTTTCATTTTCGAGATTTTCCAAGCTTTCAAATTTATCTTTTAAGTCTCTGCGAAAAGTAGTGGTATTGAAAGGAATAGAATTTAAAAGTTGCATTTGTTTTTTAGACTTGAAATCTAAACTTGCAATAATTTTAACGGCAATTTCTTCAATATCTTTTTTGGATAGGGTGTCCATTTTTGCAGGCAGAAAGGATTCTGGTTTGTATTTTTTCTTTGTCATGTTTTCAGATTAGGTTTTTTTTAAGCTGGCGCATATGGTTTTGGGGTTTGGCCGCCGTTGCCGTAAATTTAAGAAAAATATGTTATGAAATGCGTTGCTCGAAAAACCTCGTGCTACGCAAAGTCTCCTGACTTTGCGTGCTCATTTCTAAAACAAAAAGCTACAATTTAATGCTGTAGCTTTCTTTTTGTTTCACACTTAGTGGTATTTTAAATAGTATTGCTCAAAGTCGGGAGACTTTGCGCAGCGGGGCAGTCCTTATTCTGCCTCAATTTCAATTCCTATACTTTCAAGTAATGCTTCATATTGGTCATTATCGTTATGTTGGATTTTATCTAAAATGAATTGTGCAACTTTTTTAATTTCTGGAATTTCTACTGGTATTGTTCCTCTATCAAATATTTCCTCTAAATGTGATAATTCATTATTTACTCTGTCTGTTAAAATAGTTGCTTGATGATTATCTCCAAAATATTTTAATAATTTCTTTGAGTTTGCATTGCTTGTCTGGTTGTCAATTCTTGAAGGGTATTTATAGAATAAAAGCGCTTCTAAAAATTTACGTGCATTATTTCCAAAATTATAAAAAACATGATGGCTTTCTTCTGATAAATCATTTTGTTTAGCGCATTTATATATTTGTTCAAAAAGGTAATTAAATTCTGTGGTATAATCTTTCAAATATTTTGGCATTAACTTAATCATGCTATTTGTTCCTTCTCTTGAAATAATAAAAAATTCATTCTTGTTTCTTTCAAGTTTAATACGTTTTAAATATTTTAGAAAATCAAGATTGTGTGTAGAAATGAATATTTGTTCAAACTCTTCTTTAGCAATAATTTCAGCATTAATCAGAGAATATACGAAAAAAATATGGTTGCTATCTAAGCTTGAAATTGGATCGTCTATCCATATAATTGGTTTGCTGCCTTTAGTTTCAATATCTTCAAGCTTCGCCATAAAATAGCAAAATGCTATTAAACTACATTCTCCTTCACTTAAATGATGTGCTTTTCTTCCATTTCTTACAATTTCAAATCGTATTTTTTTGCTACCCGAAGTATCTGCCTCTTCTATTGCCTTTAATGTTAGAAAGTCGTGTCCGAAAAAGTTGTTTAAATACTCATTTACTTTTAAAGCTCCCTTTTCTTCGTCCTTCATTAGGTGTTCTTTTTCTTCAATCGTTGCAATTTGTTGTTGAATTTTCTGCTCTATTTCTCGCTTACTTTGTGTTTCACTGTCTGAAGTTGCTTTTAAGGTTGATATTCTTGCTGTTACATTCGTGTATTGTATTGTAGCGATAAAATCACTAACTTCTTTTAATCTTAATAAATTTTTTGCTTTGTTTTGTTCGTTTTCTAATGAACTACTGTAATCATTTGCCTGAGTTCTGAAGCTTTCAAATGTTGTCCAACAATCTTCAAGTTGTTTACTATTGTCCGTTATGTCAATAAACGTTTTTGAATTTAAAAGATCTTCTTTACGTTCTTGTAGGCTTGCTTTGATGCGATTTAATTCAGATTTTATGCTGTGGATTACTTGTTGTTTTTTCGAAATTAAAGTATCTAAATCCGTATGAAATTTTGAATAGAAAGAATTTTTATTAATTGGCAATTGCATGTCAACAATACCAATTGAGTTTTCAATTTCGGAAATTAACATTTCAATTTCTTTTTCTAATTTTTCCGATTCTTCGTCAAAATGGCTGTCAAGTTTATTCCAACGCTCTAGTGAAATGTCATTCCCACAAAACGAACATTGCTCAAGTTTGTCTTTGTGTATTTGCCTCCCTTCTTTTACCCAACGATTGAGAACAGCATCTTTTAAAAGTTCTTCAATTTTGTTTGAACTACTAATTGATTTTGTAACAAGATCTTTAGATTTTGTATTAATCAAGTTTAAATCCAAGTTAGGTTTTGCAATTGGTGGAACGTCTGCATTTGCCCTTTCGTTTAACAAATTAAGCTTTTGTGTAACTTCAGTATCTGTTAAAGGTTGAAAAGAAGTTTTTAAAACAGAAGCAATATCTGCAGATAGTTTTGCAGTTGTATAATTTTGATCACCAAATTTATCGGACCTATATTTTATGCCTGTGTTTCTGTCTAATGCTTTTGTTGTTAATTGGAGGTTTAAATTGCTACTTTCCGTTTGATATATTTGCAGAGCAGTGTTTTCTGTTGCTGAAGCATTTTTAAGCTCAAGATATAATCCACTTTCATTATCTTCTTTGTTACTTCCTAAAACATTTTTTAGTGCTTGTATTTCAGTTTCTATTGTTGCATTACCGCCAATTATTGCAAATGGTGTGATGCTTTCGTCGGAATTCACAATGAAGCGAAGATTGTCTTTAACAAAATCTTCGTTAAATACTCGGATTTTCTTTCCGTGTGATGTTAGATTATTTTGTGTTGTGTCCGCAATACCTTGAATACTAACTGCAAATTGAGGGTTTTCGTACTTATCAGAAATAATGCCTGTTTCTAATGCTCTAACTATCCTAGATAGCGTTGTTTTTCCAGAATAATTACGACCATATAAAATGTTGATTGGTTTAAATAAAACTACATTGTTTCCGTCATCACGAATGTTTGCATTCCAACTAAAATTTTGGAAAACAGCAAGATTAGTTATTGAATTGAATTTTGTAATCATTTTTAATTGTTATGTGTGATTGTGTATCTGGGTAGCATTGACCATAACCCGTAAATACATACAACCAACGAGTCCCCACAAACCTAACCATAAAAAAACACCTTCACAATCACCAAATCTGGTGATATTTTGAGAAGCCGTACAAACCTTTTGAAGTTTATAATTATGCTCCGTAAATCGATTCCAGCCTTTCTTGTTTTTTTCAGTAATCGGAAGGATTGTTCATGTTTGGTGGCGTTATTCTTTAATCAATTTTCGGTACACCTTTCCCTTTTTCGTAGCGATTTCCATGATGTAAATTCCCTTTGCGAGATTTTCTACATTAATTTCATTGGTGTTCTGCGTTTGGACTACGATTGCTTTGCCCAGCGCATCAAACAGGGTCACTTTTTCAATTTTACGGTCACTTTTTATCTGAGCGACATAGCTGGCCGGATTCGGAAAGAGCTGCAATGCACCGGCAGCTGAATCTGTAGCAAAGTTTTCATTTGACAAGGTAGCCATATAGGACCAAACATAAGAGGTACAATTTGGAGCAGCTGCAGCTACCCATGGACTAAAGTCAGTTGGTGAGCAACCGGATCGAATGAAAATAGCAGTACATCCTGTCTGAGGTAAATTGGTCAGCAGAATTGGATTAGTAGAGGCTGGAATCCCACTGCCATTGGGTAAGGGGTCTCCAACCGAAAAATCAGGTACTACTACTATTTCCCAAAAGGTAGCGGTTCCATTTTCGGTCCAGCTTACTTGTGCTGCGCCGGGAAACGGCGTGGATGAGATTAAATTTGAGGGAGCAGGACATTGTGCGTTACCTATCAAATTGACAAGCAGGATAGTTAACGTAATTATTTTTTTCATAGAAGGTTGTTTGTATGCGATTCGTAAATATAGTTAGTTTCAGATTATACTTACAAATTTTATTATAGAAAAACACTTGCACAATCGTCAAAAGTGGTTCTGTTTTGAGGTCTTTTCTCTGCATGACAAAACCTGTTTCAAAAAAATATTTTTTTATGGAAAAATGCAACAATGAAAAAGTAGTGCCTCCATAAAAAAAAATCCTGCGCTATTGGAACGAGATTTATTATTGCTGCTGTTTACAAGAATACCGAAAAGTTTGAAGGGACGAAAGTTGAGAAATAAGAGAGAAGTGTAAACACCACCAATCCAAAAATCCAGCCCGGACTAGTACAAAAACCCGGTTGTACCCCAGCTTTCTTATTTAAATAAATTAATTAGCTCTGTTAGGTTTGAGTTAATAGAAAGTTTGCTTCCGATATTAAATATTTCAGCTTCCCATTTTTTCCACTCCTCCGTTTGAGGATTATTTAGTTTTATGTTGGTGTTAATATTGTTTGTGATGATGTGAAAATTATAAGATACTCCATCTAAAGTAATCCCTTTACCAGCATCGAATAGATTAAAATTTGCAATTTCTACAATTTTATCAGAAGTGTTTGGTAATGATTCAGTGTATATGTCTTTAATCTCGCTACTATCAAATGAAAAAACACCTTGAAGTAATTCATCAGGATTTGAATTTTCTCTAAAATTATTTTCATTGAATTTTATAGAAAAAACGCCGCCCCAACCTACGAATGAACTGGTTATAAATACAATCCATATTGATTCGATTTCTTTTTCATTTTCTCGCCAACCTTTTTCATTTCTAATTATTTGAGTCCCGCAATTTATTTCTGGGAGCCCAAGTTTAATCGCAAGAGCTTTTTCAATATTTTGATAAAATTGAAAATCGTCAATAGCTAGTTTTTGATTAGTTTCGTTTCTGTTCATTCTGTTTAGTTCAATTGAGGCATGCCATTGCTTAAAGCCGCTGTTAGCTGCCATTTATTATTTTTTCAAATTCATCTTCTGTAATTATTTGAAAATTCAATAAAGCCATTGACAAATAGGGTTCAAGAGACTTTGAATTTTTACTGTGCTTGAGATTAATCAGAAAGGATTTGATTTTTTCTTTCTCATTAAAGTTCAACAATCTTTTCAGCCCTGCGAACCTGACATCAATATCTTTATCAGTAAGAATGGAATGAAGTAATATATTTAAATATTTCGGGTCTCCGGAATCGCCCAACGACATGATGTTTCCAAGACGATTATCAGGAGCTAAATTATTTAATTTATCAATAAATTTGATTTCATCTTGACTTAACTCAAGATTGTAAAAACTTTGATTTTCTTTGATTTTCTTTCCAAAAATCTTATCGAATATAGTCATAAAACAGTAAGTTCTTTTTGGTGTTAAATGGCAGCTAACGTCCCGGCTGTTAGCAGCAGTTCTTTACCTTCCGTATTCGTCTTTAAGTCTAAATCTATTTTGTAAATTATTTTCAGTCAGAAAATTGTAACCAATGTCGATTGTTTTGCCAGCAAACTTAAAAAGTTGTCCGTCTGTAAAAATTGTTTCTTTATTATTTTCCTTTGTCCAATATTGGATTTTATATTTCAATGAAATGTTTGAGGAAACTTCTTTTCCTTTAAAAATTTCTGTCAATAAGTAAAAACTTTCTGCTTTTGATAAATCGCAAATAGCTTGTCCTTTCTCAAAACGTAAGCCTATGCCCCATGTTGGTAAGTTGGATTTGTCTTTTTTTAAAGGTGTTAATTTTAGTTGTTGATATAAAAATCTAACAGGTGTATAGGCCCAAAAGAGTTCTCTCGGAGATTGTTTACCATAATCAGTTATTGATTTTACTATTTTATGGTCTTTGATAAATACTACAGTTATTTCTTCATCATCAGTCCAGTTCGCTTGATAGTCATCTTTCAGGTTTGGTATGTCTGCTTTTTTGAAAGTGGTTATTATATTTTGAAAATCGCCATCTGAAATCTTGGAAGAAAAGAAACCATTCTCCGTATTGTAGCGTTCTCCCCAAAATAAAACTTCGCCACTTATGTCTATACTAATGTTCATAATTGGGCAAGTTCCAAAACAACCGGATGAAGAAACTATAATTTTCTCATAGGTTTCTTTCGGATTTAATTTGTACTTAGTTTTTGCATACTTTACAAATACACTGTCACTTTCTTGAAATATTAATGTGTCGCCAACAATTGAAACTATTTTTTGGCTTTTCCAGGTTCTGTCGGATAAGTCTAAAATTTTCAGACTGTCGTTTTCTATTTTGTATTTCGTTTTAGTGCCAAGATAGATGATCTTTCTATCTTCTCGTTCTGCTTCTTCAGTGCTTTTGAAGTATCCGAGTTTGTTTTCACAATTTTTGTTTTCATAGAAAATATATCCGATTGCACTTCTTCCAAATGGTGGAGGAGGTGGCAATAATTCATCATTAGGTTTTCTAGGATCTTGTGTTCTTATATATTTCCATTCGCCAACAATATCTTTTTCAAGTTGTTGGTTCGTTTTTGGCTTGCAGGAATACAAGGTTACAATTGAAAGGAAGAAAATTATGATTGTCGTTCTCATAGGATTACTGCTAACGTCCCGCCGGGTTTAAGAAGTTTCCCAAACCATTCCACTAGGACTAAAGCCAAATGTACAAAAAGATCGTTCCATTAAACACTAAATCCCAATTTCTTAAAACCGCTGTTATGTGTTGTTTTTATTCGAAAGTTATGCTCTCAAATTCCAATGAAGAATTATTGCAATTCAATTTAAAATAAACTTTAATTTTTGTTATATCAGAATAATCTACATCAATTTTTTTGCCTTTTCTACTTATAAAAACATCTGAAATTTCAACATAAAATAAGCCATTTTCAATTCTCAAATCGGATAAATTTAGCGCTATTATATTATCGTCATTTTGCTTTAAGACCTTTAATGATTCTTCATTTTTTTCAAAATTTTTGATTTTAAATCCACTTATTTCACTTGGTAAAGTTTTTAAAATAATTGAATTGTCTACTATATAAATTTCCTTTGCTTGAGAATAATCAATTCTTTCAATGTAATGTTTTAGTACTTCGGAATATATATTTTGAGTACTCAAATTCAAATTATTTGATTGAGCATTTGATAAATTTAATGAAAGGATAAATAATAGTAAGATAATGTTTTTCATAAAATAACACACAACGTCTCGCCGGCTTTAAGAAGTTGGGGATTTTTGTTCCCAAACCATTCCATTAGGACTGAAGCCAAATATACAAAACGATCGTTCCATTAAACACTAAATCCTAATTTCTTAAAAACGCTGTTTTATGTCGTAGTTAGTAGACGAAATTACAATTTTTGGCAATAAACTTCGTGTTTAATAAATATTTCATTTTTAATAGATCGAGTTTAATTAATTCTGAAAACACACTGTCATTAATCTTTGTTTTTGTCATTAGACTGTTAAAGCGAAAATATTCTCCACTCTCGTTTTCAATTTCAACTTTAAATTTTTTAATCATCGTTGAATCTGATTGCTGCAAAGTTTTTTTGATGCAGCTGTCTATTTTTGTTTTTATAACTTGTAAACTGTCGTAACGTTCTTTTTTGCCTGGAATCCCGCTCTCATTTACTTTGAATTCAATAAAAGAATCTTGCTGAGTTATACTTCCTTTTAAAAAATAATGTGAATCTTCAATTTCCTTATTTAATAACTGTATGTAAACTTCTTCAGATCTATTACAAGAAGTTATTAGAGATAGCACCAAAAATAATTTAAAAAAGAAAAACTTAGAATTCATATATAGATGATTTTAGGTTTCGTTTGGTTACTATGGAATACAACGTTCCGCCGGCTTGCTGTTGGCGGGGATTTTTATCCCCAAACCATTCCGTTCAAGACTGAATCTAAATGTACAAAAAGACCGTCTTGTTAAATATGAAGCCCCGTTTGCACAAAAGCACTGTTAAGCGACGTACTAATTAGCAATGTAGTAAAAATAGTTTTTATTTATTTTTTTATATTTCATAATCTGGAATAGAAAATTGTCTTCTTCCATTTCTCCTTGCTGATTAAAATAAAATCCATACGAATTATCTGTAAAACCATCAACCAAAAAGAAGATGCCTTTGTTCGTTTTCATGGCTGAATAGATCTTCAAATTTTTGAGTAGATTTAAAATTTTGATTTGTTTTTTTGAATACTCTTCTTTTATGTTAGTTTCGATTTTATTTGAAATTGGGAAAGGTGAATCTGAAGGAATAGCATATTTCCAATATTGATTATTTTCTTTGTATAGATTGTCAATTCGTTGTAGATTATTTTGGGACAAGAATATTTTGTTTTCATTTTCTAAAATAAGATTCGAAAGTTCATCTATTTTTTTTAGATTTTCAGTCAAGTAAATTTGCATGGAAGTAATTTCGTCAATTCCTTTACCTAAAAATTGATTTGGCATATTCATTGCCTCTTTCTGCGAAATTTTATATTTATTTGAAAATGCACCCCAAATGAAATTCGGAACCTCACCGGCACGATGAATAGTGTCTAAAGCCCACACTTTTTCTCTCTTCATAGGTCTTATATCCCATTTCGAAAATGGTTTAATATTGATTAGAAAGGTTTCTATTGATGTTGATTCTTTTTCAGTTGAAGCAACTAGAAAATCAAATATTTGAAGGTCATATTTTTTGTCCTTTTCAGGAAACTCTTGTCCAAATGCAAATGACGTAATCCCTAGAAGAAAATGTAATATAATTAGTTGTTTTTTCATCGTTTTTTAAAGTATGTCGCCTAACGTCCCGCCGGCGTTAAGAAGTTGGGGATTTTTGTTCCCAAACCATTACATTAGGACCGAAGTTAAATGTACAAAAAGATTGTTTCGTTATTACACAACACCGCTGTTACGCGCCGTTGTTATCCGTATCCATTTTTTCTCGTTCAATTCTAAGTTTTTCCTGATATTCGATATTGTCAGGATCTTCCATGGTGTTTTTTAGTGCTTTTGCATATTCAGGCTCATTTCGATACTTTATGTCAACCAAATTGGCATTTGGTGTAAAAAATGCCACTAAAGCAATTCCTCCAAACAAGGCAGATCGTTTAAAAATTCTAGTATAAAATTCCGATTTGTTTTTAGAATACTTAATAAGCGAAATAATTACAATTAGTATCAGACTAATTATTCCAAATAATAAATTGAAGTAGGAGCCTGGCCAAAACATAACTTTGAACAGTATTCCCACAAGTGTAATTGACAAGGAAATCCCTAATCCTACTGCTCCTAAGATTTTTAATGAACTGATGTTTTTATAGCTTTCTTTTTTTAAAATTCTTCTAAATCTAATATCATTGAATAGAGCAAAACCTAAATAGAAGTAAATGCATGAAAGTACCATGAAAGGTAAAATAAAAAATGTATTACTACCTGGAAAAGGTAAAAATACATTTAGAAGAAGAGCGAATATTCCAATGCCGATTAATATGGTTTCTGATTTTTTCATTAAGTTGTTATTGTGTTACTAAAATGGGATTTTTTTATGCTTTTGCAAAACGGATAGTAGCTGCAAATCAGTTCCGATTAACTTTTCGTTGTAAACTGAAACAAAATCAAATCGGCATTTTCGGGATCCCTGCGCTCCAACTCTTTAAAGTCTAATTTCTGAAGCAGTTTCGTCGAATTTTGATTGTCTTTATGTGTTGCTGCGATTATGGTTTTTATTTCAAGGGTTTCGGTGGCGTACTGAATGACTTTCCCCGCTGCTTCCATCATAATGCCCTGCCCCTGATATTCGGTGCTGAGTTCATATCCGATCTCGCATTTCTTCATGTCGTCTTTAAAGTCAAACAGACAAATGGTTCCGATTAGTTTTTCTGAGCCGGTTTTTGTGATCGCCCAATAAAAAGTCTGGTTTTCAAGTATAAGGTTGATGAAATTTACTGCATCATCCAGTGTTTTGCTTGGTTTTCTTTCCAGAAATTTATTGATTTCCTTATCGGAACGCAGTACTAAAATTTCGGCGGCATCACTAATTGAAAGTTGCCGAAGCGTTAATCGTTCCGTCTGTAATATTGCGAAGTTTTTCGAATCTTTCATTTTGTTTTGGATGAACCGTTTTTTAAAATTCAAATGACTAATTTATAATAATCTTATATTTCTTTGAAGAAGTATTTCCGCACATATCATCAGTACCGTCAGCGTTATATACATTTGGCCGAACCGTTATTTCCAAGGTAAACTCATACGTGCCTTTAGTGTTGGGAAGGCCGCTGAAATTTACTTTGTCACCGTTCAAAATAGTATAATTTATATTAGGAGGAAGATTTCCCTCGATCGAAATTTGAGAGATTGAGTAATCATTAACATTAGCATTGGTCATCTCAAAAGTTACATTGTCATTATAGGGCTGATATAGCCCACCGGTATTTAACTCCTTGGAAATCAGATTGGGTTTTATTCCGGCAATGCAATCTGCAACATCTTCGCAATTAGTCAACGAAAGCAATAAAAAGAATATGCTAATGAACTTAAGGGTTTTGTTTTTTTTCATTTGAATTTGTAATTGTTTCGTGGATCTAAATGGGCTGGTAAGTCGTTAATAAATACGATATGAAATTCAGCAACGATGCCCCGCAAACCTAACCATAAAAAAACACTTGTACAATCAACAAATTCCGTGATATTTTGATAAGTATTTGCACCAATCTAGCCATAAATTATTTGGGGACTTCGATAAATATTTCTTAAATATAAATATATTTTTATTGTTTATCGATAAATATTTATACCTTTAAGACATTAAGTTTAAATTCAAACATCATGTCAAAAACAAACAGCTTAGTATTTAAGGGCTTACTTATTGTGGCTTGGATCATTTTTGTCGGCCTGTGTATTGAAGCGGGAGGACTGCTGGTGAATTTCTTTTTTAGTCTGTACAAGCCTGAATTTGTCCAGAATCTTTATCAAAAACTGGACTTAACGCAAATGTACAAAGACAGTAGTGGAGCCTTTTTCGGAGCCTATAGTTTTATTCTGGTCATTGCAGTTTTAAAAGCCATTCTGTTTTATATTGTTGTCCGGTTAATGCACAAAATGGATTTATCACAACCGTTTAATGATTTTGTTGCGCGGCAAATTTCACTGATTAGTTATTACACCCTGTCAATCGGACTGTTAAGTTATATCGGAAGACATTCTGTTGGGTTTTTTATGGGTTATCGTATTATAAGCGACAAATTGAATCAGTTTTGGGCCGACAGTCAGGCCTTTATTCTAATGGGAGCCATAATCTACATTATTGCGACTATTTTCAAAAAAGGAGTAGCGATTCAAAACGAAAACGATTTAACAGTGTAAACTATGGCAATTGTAGTAAATTTAGATGTTATGATGGCTAAACGAAAGATATCGCTCAATGAACTTTCTGAAAAAGTCGGATTAACCCTGTCGAATCTTTCCATATTGAAGACCGGAAAAGCAAAAGCAATTCGATTCAGCACTTTGGAGACAATTTGTAGCGTATTGGAATGCCAGCCGGGCGACATTTTGGAATATGTTAATGATGAACAAAATACAACGAACCGCTAATAAAAAATCCCGCTCAATTCGAACGGGATTTTTTGTTGTTGATTTTTTTAAAATTATTGTTTAACGATTTTGATCACACTTTCACCATTGTCTGATTTTACTTTTGCGAAATAGATTCCGCTGCTCAGATTTGTAAGATCAATAGTCGCATCAGTCGTATTGACCAATTTTGTTTGGATCGTTTTGCCTAAAATATCCGTTACGGTCACCGAATTTATCAAATACGAATTGTCTTTTGATGAAATGAAAACCAAACCTTTAGTTGGATTAGGATACAACATTAGGGAAGCACTTCCGAATTCAGCAACACTCATCGTAGTTACAAATTCGGTGTTGTACGTGTTGGTAACAATGGCCGGGTTGAAATCAAAATAGATGGAAGCCGTGTTAGGAATAATATCCCCAAGGGCATAACCCGGTTTTGGTTTGATCTGGAAAGTTACTGCTCCTTTTCCGGATGGTGCCAGGTCGATGCCGTTGAAGTTCCAGTTTAAAGTATTGTTCACTCGGGTCAAATGGTAGTTGTGACTTGCGTTCATCATCTTAATGGAAGTTTCATCCAGTTTCGCGTCCAATATGTCATTGATGCGGACATTTTCTGCCTGGTACGTTCCCGTATTTTCGAACTGAATCGTATAGGTCAGGTAATCGTTGGAAGTAAACGAAGAGTGCACAATTTTCCCGCCATGGCTTTCTGTTTTGTCATTCGGGTCATACGAACCTACAACGGTTTGCGATAAACTGCCACTATTGTTTGTGGCAACAGCATCTCCTGCAATACCTGTAAGCGCAATAGAATTAGTCAGAATATCATTAAGATTTACAGTTGGAATCGTCGGCACCGATAGGGTTACAAAAACATAGCGAATTTCATTAGGTAGTAAATTTGCAAAACTATAAGTGAATCCGTTTGCGTTTGTAACTGCTGAGGCTTCTGAAATTGATACCAAACCAACGCGACTGTCTTTTGTAAACGTAATGGTTCCTGAAGTGATAGGCTGATTACCTACGTTTCGGATTCCGATTCTGTTGGAGTAGGTGAATCCCGGTCTTGGCGGTACTCCGTTTGCTAGCAGCATTACCGATGCATCGGTATACGGTAATTCGGTTACCGGGAAATTGTATACAATGACACCGGATCCTGTCACATAGCTTACGTCGTTATAAGATGCGGTCAATGAATAAAAAGAGCCATACTGCGGATCAATAACGAGGTTAAAATCGTAAGTATTGGAAGTGTTGGATTCCTGGACATAATATACCCCATTGGATGGATAAACCATATTGATATTTCCGGTATTATTTACCTGATAACGGAAAGTACCTCTGGTAAATGGAAGTTCACCCGTATCTTTCACACCGTTATTGTTACTGTCAAGAAACGCATTTAATAAAAATCCTGAATTGGCCACAGTAATTACAGCAGCTCCTGTTGAACAAATTGTTGGGCTTTGGGTGGCACAAATCTGATACGTCAATGTATAAGTTCCTGGAGCTGTTCCCGGTAACACACTGATGGTTCCGTTAGGGTTCATTGTAAAGCCTGAAGGCACAGATATCGGAGTTAAGGCCACGTCGCTGGTATTGTAAATCGGATGGCCATTAATGCCGTCATTATACAATACGGATACGGACGTAGTTACCAATGTATTACTGTTAGGATAAATCGTCATGGTATCATTATTCGCTGCAATGGTGATTCCCTGAATGGTTATGGTGGCCGTTCTTATCGTATTGGTAGAATCCGTTACGGTAACCTGATACGTTCCACCTTGCCCGTTAACCGCAAGACTCTGACTGGTTGCTCCGGGTATAGGGGCTCCATTAAGGCTCCATTGAAATGTAAAAGGTCCCGTTCCTCCGAATACTTCTGCAGTCAGGTTGCTGGTCGGGATTGTTTGTGTCGCAATAATATTTACGTAATAAGAGCAGTTTGATCCCGCGCTGGTAAAATTTAAAGGAGTACTCCACGGACTAAAAACGCCGCCACCACAGTCAGACCTTACGAAGACCTGATAAGCGGTACAAGGATTTAATCCGGTTATGACATAAGGAGTACTCATAACGGGAGTTCCCGGGTTGTTAGGGGTTGGATTCGGAACACCTAGCGGAAGTATGATGATTTCCCATGCGGTTTCTGTGGGACCGGGAGTCCAATTCACTACAGCGCTTGTTTGCGTAATGTTAGTAGCTGTAAGAGCGCTGACTCCGGGGCATTGCCCAAATGTGCCGGATAAAGCACTAAGGAATAAAAACAGCGTCAATAAGTATTTTTTTGTCATATTATAAAAGATTAGGAGGTTTAAAACAGGCCCCAAACTCGAAGGGATTTGGGGCTTGCCATTTTTTTATAGCATTACTGCTTAACTATTTTTAGGATACTTTCACTATTTGCTGATTTGACTTTGGCAAAATAAATTCCGCTTGAAAAATCTGATAAATCAATAGTGGTACTTGCCGAATTGATGGTTTTGGTTTGAATGGTTTTGCCCAAAATATCATTTACGATAACACTATCGATTAAATACGAATTGTCTTTTGAGGAGATATTTACAAAACCTTTTGTCGGATTAGGATAAACTAGGAAAGCTGAGCTTCCAAATTCCGAAACGCTCATCGCAGTTACAAATTCCGTATTATACGTGTTAGTTACGATTGCCGGGTTGAAATCAAAATAGATGGAAGCCGTGTTAGGAATAATATCCCCAAGGGCATACCCCGGTTTTGGTTTGATCTGGAAAGTTACTGCTCCTTTTCCGGATGGCGCCAGGTCAATACCGTTGAAGTTCCAGTTTAAAGTGTTGTTCACTCGCGTCAAATTGTAGGAATGACTTGCATTGACCATTTTAATGGAAGTTTCATCCAGTTTCGGGTCCAATATGTCATTGATGCGGACATTTTCTGCCTGGTACGTTCCCGTATTTTCGAACTGGATTGTATAGGTCAGGTAATCGTTGGAAGTAAACGAAGAATACACGATTTTTCCTCCATGACTTTCCGTTTTGTCATTCGGATCATACGAACCTACAACGGTTTGTGATAAGCTGACATTGTTGTTTGAAGCAACTGCATCGCCCGCAACTCCTGTAAGTGCAACTGTATTGGTCAAAATGTCATTCAGGTTGATAGTCGGAATGGTTGGAACCGACATTACTACAGTAATATATCGGATTTCATTGGGTAATAAATTTGTGAATGTATGGGTGAACCCATTTGCATTGATAACTGTTGTTGCTCCTGTTACTGAAACCAAACCAACACGGCTGTCTTTTGTAAATGTAATTGTGCCGGAAGGGATAGGTTGATTACCTACGTTTCGGATTACGATTCTGTTGGAGTAGTTGAATCCTGGTCTTGGTGGCGCTCCGTTTGGAAACAGTATTACCGATGCGTCGGTATACGGCAATTCGGTTACCGGAAAATTGTATACAATGACAGCGGATCCGGCCACGTAGCTGACATCATTATAAGATGCGGTCAATGAGTAGTACGTACTGTACTGTGGATCAATAACAAAGTTAAAATCATAAGTATTGGCAACGTTGGACTCCTGAATATAGTAAATGCCGTTTGAAGGATAAACTGTTGTAGTGTTTCCGGCATTGTTTACCTGGTAATGGAATTGTCCATAGTTGAAAGGAAGTTCCCCTGCATCTTTCACGCCGTTATTGTTACTGTCAAGAAACGCATTTAATAAAAATCCTGCATTGGCAACGGTAACTGTTGCGGCTGCGGTTGAGCAGATTGTCGGACTTTGGGTAGCGCAAATCTGATAAGTCAATGTGTAAATTCCCGCTGCTGTTCCTGGTAAGACACTGATGGTTCCGTTTGGATTGATGGTAAATCCGGAAGGTACTGTTAGTGGTGTTAAAATCACATCACTTAAATTGTAAATGGAATGACTGTTTATGCCGTCATTTGCTAATACGGAGGTCGAAGTAGTTACAGTTGTATTGCTCGTAGGATAAACCGTCATAGCATCATTATACGCTGCTATGGTAATTCCCTGAATGGTTATCGTGGCTGTGGTTGTCACATTATTGGAGTCGGTTACAATAACCTGATAGGTTCCGCCTTGGCCATTAACCGCAAGATTTTGACTGGTTGCGCCCTGAATCGGAGTCCCGTTAAGACTCCATTGATACGTAAAAGGAGGGGTGCCACCGATCACTTGGGCAAACAGTCCACTTGTCGGAATGTCTTGTGTCGCAGAAATAATTGCGGAAAAAGGGCAGGGGTCTGATCCTGTTGGTGGCAGGGTAGTGAAATGAAAGGGCCCTGACCAGACACTGCTCACTGTTGGAGAACAAAGAGATCGTACATAAAATTTATAAGCAGTACAAGGAGTTAAACCGGTATAAGTATATGGACTGCTTACACTTGTATGTGTGGGTACGCCTGTTGAAGTAGCCGAACTTAGCATCATTTCAATATCCCACGACGTAGCTGGTCCGGTACTGGTCCAGCCCAATAACGCCGAAGTTGGCGTTACTGAGGAAGCCGTCAATCCTGAAACCGTTGTACATTGCTGAGCAACATTCACATCATCAATCAACCATCGGTCACCTGTAGTAGTGGCACCTGTTTGTTGATGAACCCTGACAAAAGCAAGGTAAACGTTCTGCCCGGCATAAGCACCTAAGCTCTTTATGATTTCCCCATAAACATTGAAAGCGACAGATCCGCCTGCCCCCATATCGGCTTCCAGCTGTGATTCCGTCCATTGTTGGATTTGCGTAAAACTTGCCTGATTGGTTTGAGAGGTAGTGGAAACGCGTAATTGATAAAGTGTTCCATTGTCACCGGACAAGGTCATTTTTGTCCAGAAGCGCAACTGTCCGTTAGTCGGAACAGTAAGTTGGGGGGTTACCAGCCAATCTTCCGAGGTGTTACCCGCACCTATATTTTCTCTGTCTATCAAGGCATGCTGCGCACCGCCATGTGTAGGAAGAAGCAAAGTACTCGTAGTCGTCCAGCTTTGAGCTGTCCCTACACCATTGTCCATAACACTCCATGTCCCGGGAATTCCCGAATCAAAACTTTCATGAAATTGGGCAAATCCCAGGAAAGACAGCAATGACATGAAAAATACAAGAGTAATTTTTTTCATAATTAATATTTGGTTTGTTGTAGTTTAATTTCAAATGCAGAAAATTTTATAACAGCCCTTCTTAAAATTAAAACTTCCCATTGCCCCTCTACGCCATCTGTAGTCCAACCAAGTGTGGCAGTGGTTTGCGTGATGCTGCTTGCTGATAAGGTTGCTGGAATAGGACATTGTCCAAAAGTGCCGGATAAAACACTTAGGAATAAAAACTGCGTAAGTAAGTATTTTTTTGGCATAAATATTCAGGTTTAAGTAGGTGTATTTTTCAAAACAAGTAAAAGTAAGAATTTATTTCAGATTAAGGTCTTGTTTGTCAGTTAACTACTGAAAATATAACAATAATTTCAAATTTTGTTACACGCATTCAAGTGTAGGGTTGTGCCATATTTTAACTGCGACAAGTGGTTTTCAGATAAGATTTTTGTAGGTTTACTTTTTTAAAAATGACTATGAAGGAAAAGAAGAAATCGGCCGCGGTCGGGTTTATATTTATAACAATGCTTATTGATATTATCGGATGGGGAATCATCATTCCGGTAATCCCGAAGTTGATCGAAGAACTGATTCAGGGTGATATCAGCGTGGCATCCCAATACGGTGGATGGCTGACCTTTGCCTACGCGATGACCCAGTTTTTATTTGCGCCGCTCATCGGAAACCTGAGTGATAAATTCGGACGCCGACCAATTATCCTGAGTTCCCTTTTCTTTTTTGCCTTGGATTATCTTCTGTTGGCTTTTGCTCCGTCGATCGCCTGGTTGTTCGTAGGAAGGATACTCGCAGGTTTACCGGGAGCCAGCATCACCACTGCTACGGCTTATATTGCGGATGTGAGCGATGAGACCAACCGCGCTAAGAATTTTGGAATGGTGGGGGCCGCCTTCGGATTGGGTTTCATAATCGGTCCGGTTATCGGAGGCGTTTTGGGGCAATACGGTTCCCGAATCCCTTTTTATGCTGCGGCAGTACTCTGTTTGATTAATTTCCTGTATGGTTATTTCATACTTCCCGAATCATTATCAAAAGAGAATCGAAGAAGTTTCAGCTGGAAAAAAGCCAATCCCATAAGTGCTTTGTTAAACCTGAAAAAGTACCCGTCTTTAATAGGATTGATCGTGGCTTTGGTTTTGGTTTATATCGGAGGTCATGCCGTGCAGAGCAACTGGAGTTATTTTACCATGTACCGTTTTAACTGGAATGAAAGAATGGTCGGAATTTCGTTGGGTGTCATCGGTTTGCTGGTGGGAATCGTTCAGGGCGGACTGATTCGCTGGATCAATCCGAAACTGGGTAACAATCGAAGTATTTATTTCGGTCTCTTCCTATATGCGGTAGGGATGTTTCTTTTCGCGTTTGCTTCTCAGGGCTGGATGATGATGGTATTTTTGGTTCCGTATTGTTTGGGCGGTATTGCGGGGCCGGCATTACAGTCGGTTATCTCGTCCACTGTACCGGCTTCGGAGCAGGGCGGGATTCAAGGGACTTTGGCGAGTCTGATGAGCGCGACTTCCATAGTCGGACCGCCGTTAATGACCAATACTTTTTACTTTTTTACGCACGACGACGCGCCGTTTAAATTTGCCGGGGCTCACTTTATTCTGGGTGGAATTCTGATGATTATCAGCAGTATTGTGGCCTACAGAACGCTGAAAAGTAAATTCTGATCTATTTCAGATACACATAATGATTGTAATAATCGATGATGGCTTTGCCTCTCAGGAGAATGTCTGCACCGATGATTCCGTGGACGGGTTTGGCTTTATATTGGCTCAAGGCCTGATTGACGTGACTCATATCAAAAATCACCAAAGCAAAATCTTTTATTTTCCAGTGCGAAAGCTGTAGCAGGTTATCTGTGGCCATTTGCGTATACATTCCGGTGGCTCCGGCTCCGGCGGCTTTGGTGGGAGAATCTTTTGCGATAAGATTGAAATATTCGACACTGTCAAAGCCGAGGCAGCTGTTCGATGCGCCCGTATCCAAAATGAAATCGCCCAAAACACCGTTTATTTTTGCTTTTATTAAAAGGTGCTGTGTTTTGGATACTTTGAATTTTACCTTTTTGTATCCTTTCTTTTTTAGTACTTCGTGCAGATTTTCCATAACTCAAAAATAAGGAAAACAAAATCAAAGTCACTAACTTTGCACCAAATAACGAATGATGATTTTTACCGATACGCATACCCATTTGTATTCTGAAGAATTTGCCGAGGATAGAACCGAAATGATTGAACGCGCCATCAAAAATGGTGTCCATAGATTTTTTATTCCGGCCATCGATGCTTCTTATACGCAGAAAATGTACGATTTGGAAAAACAGTATCCGGAGAATATTTTTCTGATGATGGGACTGCATCCGTGTTATGTGAAAGAGAATTACGAAGCGGAGTTGGCACACGTGGAAGCGGAACTGGCAAAAAGAAAATTTACAGCCATAGGTGAAATCGGCATCGATCTGTATTGGGACAAAACGACTTTGGATATCCAGAAAATCGCGTTTCAGAAGCAGATCCAATGGGCGAAAAAATACAAATTGCCTATCAATATCCATTGTCGTGATGCTTTTGATGAAATATTTGAAGTTTTGGAGCTCGAAAAATCACCGGAGCTGTTCGGGATTTTTCACTGTTTTTCCGGAACTCATGAACAGGCTTTACAGGCGATTTCCTATAATATGAAATTGGGAATCGGTGGTGTGGTAACTTTCAAAAACGGGAAAATCGATCAGTTTTTAAACCAGATTGATATCAAACATATCGTTTTGGAAACGGATTCGCCTTATTTGGCTCCGGTTCCGTACCGCGGAAAACGCAATGAAAGCAGTTATGTAAAACTGGTAGCTGAAAAGCTTTCGGAAATCTATCAGTTGCCGCTTGAGGAAATCGCCAGGATTACGACGGAGAATTCCCGTGAAATTTTCGGGATTTAACAAAGAAATACTGTTTGATAAATAAAAATTTCGTTCATTTGTGAATTGTTAAAAAATAACTAATGCCAAAGTTTGACTCGATACGACAGTTTTATGACAGCGAAGTAAATACAGCCATCCAAAATATAATGCATCATCCTATGATGAAGGCATTGATGAGCTTTACTTTTCCGGATGTGGATGAATCGGTTTGGATGGAACAGTTGAAACGCACCCATTCGATTCGCGATTTTCAGGTCAACTTTATTTACCAGTCCATTCAGCGTGTTTTAGAACGCAGTTCGGATGGTCTGACAACTTCCGGTTTCGAAAAATTAGACCCAAATACATCCTATCTTTTTATTTCCAATCACCGTGATATCATTTTGGATACGTCCTTATTGAATGTAAGCCTTTTTGATCATGGTCAGATTATGACCGCTTCGGCTATCGGAGATAATCTGGTGCAGAAATCTTTTTTACTGACGCTTTCCAAGCTGAACCGAAATTTTTTGGTGAAAAGAGGATTACCGCCACGCGAACTGTTGCAAAGTTCAAAACTGATGTCGGAATTCATGTATCATTTGTTGTCTAAGGAAAACCGTTCCGTGTGGATTGCGCAAAGGGAAGGAAGAACCAAAGACGGTAATGATGCGACCCATCAGGGTGTTCTGAAAATGTTGGCCATGGCTTCGGATGAAGCAAATCTAATGGATTTTTTCAAGAAGATCCGAGTGGTTCCGGTTTCGATTTCTTACGAATACGATCCGACCGATGCTTTAAAAATGCCGCAGATCATGGCAGAAGCCAATGATGAAATCTACATCAAAGAAAAAAATGAAGATTTCATTACGTTAATCAGCGGGATCATCGGACAGAAAAAGAGAATACATATTCATGTAGGCGATATTCTGGATACCGAAATGGACAAAATCGCTGCTGAAAATGACAATAGCAACAAGCAGATTCAGGCGCTGGCACAGGTAATTGACGATTCCATTCTGTCGACTTACAAATTATGGCCGACGAACTTCATCGCGTACGATCTGCTTAATAATGACAACCGTTTTGCAAGTCAGTACACGGAAAAAGAAAAACAGCTTTTCGAACGTCGTTTAGAAATGCGTTTGGGAAGTGAAAAAGAAGCCCTTCGTGAAAGTTTCCTTGCCATGTACGCCAATCCGGTGGTTAACAAACTGAAATACCAAAATGTCGAATAAACCAAAAATACTATTGGTGTATACCGGTGGTACCATTGGAATGGTTAAAGATTCCGAAACCGGCGTACTTAAAGCATTTAACTTCGACGAATTACTGCACAACATTCCGGAATTACGATTGCTGGACTGTGATATCGAGACCTTTTCG
The DNA here is from genome assembly GCF_057801535.1 of Flavobacterium sp. 21.1. Classification (NCBI taxonomy): domain Bacteria; kingdom Pseudomonadati; phylum Bacteroidota; class Flavobacteriia; order Flavobacteriales; family Flavobacteriaceae; genus Flavobacterium; species Flavobacterium sp. 21.1. Next base: position 238,071 of record NZ_JBYNXA010000003.1, on the reverse strand, counting down.
TTTAGCGAACCAATCGATTCGTCAAATATGAATCCTGAAAAATGGGAGTTAATTGCGGAAGCCATTCAGGAAAATTATGACGCGTTTAACGGATTCGTGGTATTGCATGGTTCCGATACAATGTCGTATTCCGCATCGGCACTGAGTTTCATGTTGGAAAATCTGGCCAAACCGGTGATTTTTACAGGGTCACAGCTACCGATAGGGGATTTGCGTACCGATGCCAAAGAAAATCTGATCACAGCCATTCAGATCGCTTCCTTGCAAAACAAAAATAAACCGGTGGTAACTGAAGTCGGTTTGTACTTCGAATATAAATTATACCGCGGTAACCGCACCACCAAAATCAGTGCCGAACATTTCAATGCCTTTGCTTCACCCAATTATCCGGAGTTAGCGGAATCGGGTGTTGATTTAAAAGTGAATAGTGATTTGTTGCTGAAAAAAGCAGCTGGCAAAAAAATCAAAGTCAACAGAGGTTTTGACGATAATGTTGTCGTTGTAAAAATGTTTCCGGGTATTAACGAAAATGTGCTAAATGCCATTCTTCAGATTCCTGATTTAAAAGGAGTGGTTCTGGAAACTTATGGTTCGGGTAATGCACCTACGGAAGCCTGGTTCATTTCAATCTTAAAAAAGGCAATAAAAAACGGACTTCATGTTGTGAATGTGACGCAATGTTCCGGCGGAAGCGTAAATATGGGCAAATATGAAACCGGAATGCAGCTGAAGAAAATCGGTGTGATTTCGGGTCGTGATATTACAACGGAAGCTGCAGTCACCAAGCTGATGTACCTGTTAGGGCAGAAAGTGTCACCGGCCGTTTTCAAGACAGTTTTTGAAACTGCAATACGTGGTGAATTGACGTAAAAAAAATCAAATAAAACTTCGAAAAAACAAAATAAAGTCGTTATTTCGCAGTCAGAATTTAGAGAGGTGTCCGAGTGGTTGAAGGAGCAAGCCTGGAAAGTTTGTATATGGGTAACTGTATCGAGGGTTCGAATCCCTTCCTCTCTGCTAAAACTATAAAGGCAATCTAAGGATTGCCTTTTTTTATTTACCTTAGTACGGAAATTAAAACGGTATGACTAAATTTTTAATGTTGGCTTTATTTGCGGTAGTTCCTTTATGCGCTTTTTCACAAGAGAATGAAGAAGATAAGGCAAAAATGGAAACCATAAAGGTAACGGATTCGCTTTTTAGGGAAGATCAGTTTTACATTTCGATAAGTTATAACCTGGTACAGAACAGTCCGAATGGATTCAAGCAGTTTTCATTTTCTCCGTGTTTTACGGCAGGATTTCTAAGAGATATTCCGATAACAAAAAACAGGCACTGGGCCATTGCACCAGGTGCAGGTTATTGCTACACCAATATTAAACAGTTCATCAGTACAGATGACCTTTTTTCGATCAATCAGCCGGCTCTGCCTGAAGATATCGAAACCCGTATCATTTCCCACAGTATTGAACTTCCGCTGGAGGTTCGTTGGCGTAATGCACCCATAAAAAGTCATAAATTCTGGAGGATTTATACCGGATTTAAAGCACGTTATCTTTTTAGTACCAAATTAAGACTGGATTCGGAATCGTATGGAAGTTCTACGGATGATGTTATCGACAATGTGAACAGATGGCAATACGGGACTTATGTTTCAGCGGGGTATAATACCTGGAACCTCCATGTATATTATGGTTTAAACCCGATTTTCAAAAACGGTTCCAAACTGGCCGATCTTAACTTCGGGTTCATGTTCTATATCTTATAACCAATAATACCAAAGGCCTATCTGCGGAAGCGCTCCAACGATAATGCCGACGATCAGTTCTTTCATCGAATGCGCCTGCATGTACAGTCGGGAAGAAGCCACCAATCCGATAGAAACAATAAAAAATGCCGTAAGGTTTATAAAGGGTATTCCATAATGAACGGAAATTCCCATGATGAAAAGTGTAAAACCGGTAATGCCGATCATGTGGATACTGGCCTTAAATCGAAATACGATCAGTAGTAGGGTTAAAAGCGTACTCAACATGGCGCCCAGGAAAAAATAGTACAATTCCGGTACGACCACATTCGAAAAACTATGCTGAATAAGAACGAGATAAAACATGGCCTGAAATGCCAAAGGAAGTCGTCGTTCTTTCTTTTCGTGCAGCATGATGCTTGATTTTATCAGTCCCAACGATTTCAGCAGGAAATACATTGAAATTGGTAAAAACACCGTCAGAATTGAAATCTGAAACAGGATCAGAAAGATTTCGTAGGGATAGAAAAAGGATCTGGTAACGAAAAAATAAAACAAAGCGGCATACACCGAAATGAACAATGGATGAAAAAGATAGGAAAAAAACGGAAGTATTTTTCTTAGATCCATCGCTTATATTTTTTTTCGCATGCGCGCCACGGGAATATCCATCAATTCACGGTATTTTGCAATTGTTCTTCGTGCGATCGGATAACCTTTTTCCTTTAAGATTTCCGCTAATTTATCATCCGGAAGTGGTTTTTTCTTGTCTTCTTCTTCGATAACCGTTTTCAGTATTTTCTTGATTTCTATGGTTGAAACATCTTCTCCCTGATCATTTTTCATGGCTTCAGAGAAGAATTCCTTGATCAGTTTTGTTCCGTAAGGTGTTTCCACGTACTTGCTGTTGGCAACACGTGAAATGGTTGAAATATCAAGGCCTACCATATCGGCAATGTCTTTCAGGATCATCGGTTTTAACTTCGATTCGTCACCGTCTATAAAATATTCCTGCTGGTAATGCATGATGGCGTTCATAGTTACCAAAAGCGTCTCGTTTCGTTGTTTGATGGCGTCGATGAACCATTTAGCGGAATCAAGTTTTTGTTTGATGAACTGCACGGCGTCTTTTTGGGAATTCGATTTTTCTTTCGAATCCTTATAGGTTTGCAGCATTTCCTGATAGTCCTTGGATACATGCAATTCCGGCGCATTTCTTCCGTTTAGGATCAGTTGTAACTCGCCGTCTGTCACGCGGATGGTAAAATCAGGGACCACATGTTCAATGGTTTTCGAACTGCTTTCGAAAGCACCTCCGGGTTTCGGATTCAGTTTTTCGATTTCGTCGATTGCCTTGCGCAATTGTTCCTGTGAAATATCAAATTTCTGCAGTAATTTTTCGTAATGTTTTTTGGTAAACGATTCGAATTGCTGTTCGATTACCGAAATGGCGAGGCTTACAGAATCTGTTGGCGTTTTATGGCGGAGCTGCAATAAAAGGCACTCTTGTAAATCTCTCGCGCCAACACCCGCAGGCTCCAGCTGATGAATGATGTTCAGGATACGCTCCACATTTTTCTCGTCGGTATAAATACCTTGCGTGAAAGCCATGTCGTCCACGATGTCCTGTACGCTTCTTCGGATATAACCAATATCGTCAATGCTGCCCACCAGAAATTCGGCGATTTCGCGTTCTTCTTCAGTTAGGATAAAGGTATTCAGCTGATTGATCAGATCCTGATGAAAACTGATTGGAGCTGCAATAGGCAAACTTCGGTCTTCATCGTCATCACTGTAATTGTTTGCCTGAAGTTTGTAATCCGGGGTTTCGTCGTTGCTCAGATATTCATCAATGTTGATTTCATCGGCATCGATTTTCTCACTGTCAAAATCATCATAGTCATCATAATCGTTATCCGTTTCGTATTCCTCATTTTCCAGGGATTCTTCCTTCCCGGATTCCAATGCGGGATTCTCAACCAATTCCTCTTTTAAACGCTGTTCAAAAGCCTGTGTAGGCAATTGAATCAGCTTCATCAGTTGGATTTGCTGAGGGGATAATTTTTGAGATAACTTAAATTGTAGATTCTGCTTGAGCATTTACAAGGGGGTTTGATGTAAAAGTTCCAAGTCTAAAGTTAATAAAAAACTTAAAACTTGGAACTGTAAACTATAAACTAAATTTTATTAGAATTCTGCGTTCTGCGGTGTTCTTGGGAACGGAATCACGTCACGGATGTTGGTCATACCGGTTACGAACAATACCAAACGCTCGAAACCTAAACCGAATCCTGAGTGAACTGCACTTCCGAAACGTCTTGTGTCAAGGTACCAGTATAATTCTTTCTCGTCGATGTCTAAGGCTTTCATTTTTTCCAATAATACATCGTAACGCTCTTCTCTCTGAGAACCACCCACAATTTCTCCGATTCCCGGGAAAAGGATGTCCATCGCGCGTACGGTTTCTTTTCCAGGCTCTGTATTGTCGTTTAAACGCATGTAGAACGCTTTGATCTTTGCCGGGTAATCGAATAAAATAACCGGGCATTTGAAATGTTTTTCCACAAGGAAACGCTCGTGCTCACTTTGTAGATCAGCACCCCATTCTTCAATCAGGTATTGGAATTTTTTATTCTTATTCGGTTTCGAATTTTTCAGAATGTCAACGGCTTCGGTATAAGAAACGCGTTTGAAATTGTTGTCCATAACAAAGCTCAGTTTCTCTAACAACGCCATTTCGCTACGCTCTGCCTGTGGTTTTGATTTTTCTTCGTCAAGCAAACGTTGCTCTAGGAATTTAAGATCGTCGCCACATTTGTCAACCGTATATTTGATTACGTATTTGATGAAATCTTCCGCCAGATCCATGTTGTCGGCTAGGTTGTTGAAAGCAACTTCCGGCTCAATCATCCAGAATTCCGCTAAGTGACGCGAAGTGTTCGAGTTTTCAGCACGGAATGTTGGTCCGAATGTGTAAATCTGACCTAAAGCCATGGCGTACGTTTCTCCTTCCAACTGACCTGAAACGGTAAGGTTGGTCTCTTTTCCGAAGAAATCTTCTTTGTAATTTACTTTTCCTTCCTCCGTTCTCGGAGTTCCGTCGAATGGTAAAGCGGTAACTTTAAACATTTCTCCGGCGCCTTCCGCATCAGAACCTGTAATGATAGGTGTGTTTACATAGAAAAATCCTTGTTCCTGGAAATATTGGTGAACAGCGAAAGCTAACGTTGAACGCACACGCATGATCGCGCCAAAAACATTGGTACGGATTCTTAAATGCGCATTTTCTCTAAGGAATTCCAAAGAGTGTTTTTTGGGCTGCATCGGATATTTTTCCGCATCGGAATCGCCTAAGATTTTGATTTCCGAAACCTGGATTTCAACATTCTGTCCCGCACCCTGGCTTTCCACTAAATGACCTTTAACACTTACTGCAGCTCCGGTAGTGATTCTTTTTAATGTTTCTTCAGGGGTGTTTTCAAAATCAACCACACACTGAATATTATTGATGGTTGAACCGTCGTTCAACGCTATAAACTGATTGTTTCTAAATGTTCTAACCCAACCTTTTGCTTTTACTTCATGCAATCCCGGCGTGCTGTTTAGCAGGTCTTTAACTTTAGTGTGTTTCATTTCTAAATTGTTTTTTATTCAATTACCTTTAAAATTGAACTTTCAATAAATAAAAAATTAAATGGTTGCAAATGTAGTAAAAAGGAGAAGTAAATGTATCTTTTGAAGTTCAGTTTTTGTAAAAGATTCGGCTTTCAAATGCTATCTTTGCATTCAACTTAATTTTAGTTCAGATGAATTGGATTTTACTGGTTATCGCAGGTTTTTTTGAAGTAGGTTTTGCATCTTGTTTAGGTAAGGCGAAGGAAACATCCGGAACCGCTTCAAACTTATGGATGGTTGGTTTTTTTGTTTGCCTGACCATCAGCATGGTATTACTTTATAAAGCCACACAAACTTTGCCGATCGGAACGGCTTATGCTGTTTGGACAGGAATAGGTGCCGTGGGTACGGTGTTGGTTGGGATTTTCGTGTTCAAAGAACCTGCTGATTTCTGGCGTGTTTTCTTTTTGACTACGCTGATTGCTTCGATTGTCGGATTGAAATTTGTATCATCACATTAAAGTCCTAAGTCGAGGACATAACTGATCTTGATGGAGATGTTGTCCTGTACCTGGGGCAATCCGTTGGCGCCGTAACGATAAAATCCGGATAATCCCAATCCCATAAAAATATTGTTGAGCTCCAGACCGGATTCCATATAGCCGTCTTCTAAGGTCTTATATTCAAATCCCTGATGGTTCTTCTGTTCTCTTGAAGTTCCTACTGCCATTCTGGTTACTGCTACAAAAGTTGGTTTGACTTTTTTGAACAGTTTGGTTTTTCGGAACGCATGTTTAAAGTGAAGAGCAACATATTCACTGGAGAAAAATTCGTTGAAGCGCATGGTTTCAAAACTGTTTTTGCCGGCAAAGTTGATACGCTGTAAAATGGCATCACGATCCAGGGTGTTTGGCGAAATACTATAAAGATGCGTGATGGGAATATCACCTACTGCAAGACCGGCCTGAACCAGGAAGGAGGTTTTCTGTCCGTCGAGATATTGTTTTTCGATTTCGGTCTTAAAGTCGAATTTTGAAAAATCTAAATCATTTCCAAATACACCCGGTAAGGTTTTTGAGATCTGAAATGTAAATTTCGGGAATCTTTTCCTTGATTCGAGTCGTCCAACCGGAGTGTGCATGTAATCACTGAACGGATTCCACTGTACCGAAACCGAAGCCATCGAAATGGTATAGTCGGTGAAGGTGGTCCCGTTTGCATAAAACATATAGTCGAATTTAGGATCGATTTCCGTACGTGAAAACTGCCAGATACTTTCGGTCTTGGGAAAGATCCTGGTTTCAATATAAGCTTTCCATGTTTTATGACTGTAGAAGGTCGTTAAGTTGAAAGGCCGCGGATCGTAAAGTCGGAACTTTTTACGGTCAATTTCGAAAATCGTACTACCAATCTCCTGCAGGTCATCCGTATAAGATAAACCCAGCCAGGTGCTTGAGAAATTGCCGATTCGGGTGGCCTGGCCAAGGCTGAATTTAAATTTATCGTCCTTCAGGCCGTAGGCGCCATAACCATTCAATCGGATCGTCTTCGAAAAATTATCGTTGGTCACGCCGCCAAGACCAAATCGGAAGCCTTCGTAGTTGTTGTATTTGATGATTTGACGTAAATCCAGATCAACAGGGCCCAGAGGTATGAACCCGTTAATTACTTTTCGACCGATCTTAATTTTCTGTTCGTAACCTTCTTTCGAAACCAAACTGTCCAAAGTAGAATAAGTTTTCATGCTGCGGATATCCAAACTGTCTTTTCGAAACGGCGTCCAATAACTTTCGTTTTTGGAGATGGCCTCTTCATTAATATCGATGGCGATGAAAGGATGTTTAATGTTTACCGGTTTGTTGAATTCGGTTTCAAAATTTTTGGATTCGGAAAGAATGTAAATGTAATCCGAACCTGACTTCTTATGTTTTTTGGAAGTGTCTTCGTCCTCTTCACTGGTGAATTTGATGGTTTCGCCCAAAATTTTCACATCGTCCTTATTGCTTCCTTTTACAATTTTAAACATGTTTTTCTCAGGAAACCAGGTTTCTTCTTCTTTATAATAAGTGAAGTAATTGGTCGCACTGATGTCTAATATTCCCTTAAAACGATAAATTGATTTTGCAATGGCATAACTTTCCTTGTCGATGTACAATATCCCTTCCAGTTTTGATTTCTTCTTTTGATTTTTGTGCTTGAAGTGAATCATAAAAGCCTTTCGGTTACCTAAAAAAACGGTATCAAGAATTTTATAATTGTAGTGGCTCAGCGCGTCCTCTGCGACCGGATTGGCATATTTGGTTTCGAAGAGCACTATCTTATCCTCGTAAACAGAGAAGGACTGTAACTGCAAACCTATGAATTCATAAATGGGCTGTTTAAAACCGGCCATTCGCGTTGCTAAAACGGTTTCTTTTCGTCCCTGTTTTTTATTGAACTGTATTTCAGAAACTTTTTCAGTCTGGTACAGGTGTTGTTTCTGAATGATTTTTTTGAGTTTGAAATCCGACGAATCCAGTTTCTGGAAACGGGCCCCGAGTTTTTGGTAAATGAAAACGGAGTCAATTTTCCCGATGATGGAATCCGGGTTGGCAGTAATAATCAGCTTGTTGTACATCTTAAACTGAAAACTACTGAGTTTCTTCTCGGGATCATTGGCGCTTTTGGAAGCAATGGTTTTTCGGATAATGTCCAGCGCGGGATTTTCGCCGATCACCAGTTCATCAAGCTGCTGGGATTTCTCTTTGAGTTTTACCTCATAAAATTTCTGGTTGGTTTTCAGAAATACTTTTTCAGGGATGTAGCCGGTATAAGAAACACTAAAACTGATTACGTCGGCTGTGTTTTCAATGATGAATTTCCCGTCGACATCAACAATGATGGTTTTTCCGTTGCTCAGGTGAACCGTGGCAAAAGGGAGCGGTTTGTCGTTATTGCCGCGTACAATCCCGGAGACAGGATGCTGAGCATTAACCAAAATGCTGAAAAGGAAAAACAAAATGAGAAAAAATCGCTTCAAGATGCAGACGAGCTTTCGGATTGAATGTGTAAAGGTAGCTAAAGATATGAAATAAAAAATCCCGATGAAAAATCGGGATTTATAAATTATACTTTCATGATTTCGGCTTCTTTGATAGCCAAATGCTCATCGATTTTTTTGATGAAAGAATCCGTAAGCTTTTGAACATCGTCTTCTGCCGTTTTACAGATGTCTTCAGAAGTACCTTCTTTCTCTAATTTTTTGATATCGGTATTGGCATCTTTACGTGCATTTCGGATACTTACTTTTGCATCTTCTGCTTCCGCTTTGGCTTGCTTTACCAAATCTTTACGACGCTCTTCCGTTAATGGCGGAACGCTGATGATAATGTTTTCTCCGTTGTTCATCGGGTTGAAACCAAGATTGGCAATCATAATGGCTTTTTCAATAGGATGCAACATTGCTTTTTCCCATGGAGTAACGGTAATTGTTCTCGCATCGGGAGTGTTTACGTTAGCTACCTGAGAAAGCGGAGTCTGAGAACCGTAATAGTCCACAAAAACACTTCCCAGCATTTGTGGAGAAGCTTTTCCGGCACGAATGTTTAAAAATGATTTTTCCAAATGGGCGATAGAGCCGATCATCGATTCTTTAGTGCTATCTAAGATGAAATTAATTTCTTCGGTCATGATACTAATTTTTATAAATCAATATTAAATGTTAACAGTTGTTCCTACGTTTTGGCCTTCGCAAACTTTCAACAAATTTCCAGGTTTGTTCATGTCAAAAACGATGATCGGTAATTTGTTTTCCTGACTCAACGTGAAAGCGGTTGTGTCCATGATGTTCAGTCCTTTGCTCAATACATCATCAAAAGTAATGTTGTCGAACTTAACGGCATTGGCATTCTTTTCCGGATCCGAATCATAAACGCCGTCTACACGTGTTCCTTTTAAAATAACGTCACAGTCTACTTCAATTCCTCTTAAAACTGCTGCCGTATCTGTTGTGAAATATGGGTTTCCGGTACCGGCTCCAAAAATTACGATTCTGTTTTTCTCTAAATGACGAACTGCCCTTCTTTTGATATAAGGTTCCGCAATGGCTTCGATTTTTAAAGCGGTTTGAAGACGTGTTTGCATTCCGGTAGCTTCCAAAGCGCCCTGTAAGGCCATCCCGTTGATTACCGTTGCCAACATTCCCATATAATCGCCTTGCACGCGGTCCATTCCGTTACTGGCTCCGGCTACCCCTCTGAAAATATTACCGCCTCCGATTACAATGGCAATCTGAATGCCTTTGTCGTGAATTTGTTTAATTTCAGCTGCATATTCCGCTAAGCGTTTTGGGTCGATGCCATATTGATTCTCTCCCATTAGCGCTTCGCCACTCAGTTTCAGAAGAATTCTATTGTATTTCATTACGATGATTCGATTAGTGGTGCAAATATAGTTATAATCTCTTTTTTTAAAAGAGGTTAGGTGAAATTTATGGCAGAAGTTCTTCGTATGATTTTTTGGCGGCTTCATAACCTATTTTGAAAATCTGGTCCATCTTGGTTTTGCTGGTTTCGAAAGTGCTAAATTTTGCCAGTTCATCGGGCTGAATTATCCAATCACAAATATTGAATTTGCTCATGTTGGAGTTGGCGGATAACAAATCGAAAGCCCTTGCAGTAACTGCTTTTATGGAAGAAAGATCATTGGCCTCAATCTTTTGGATGGGGCTGACATATACTCCGATGAGGGTTTCGCACCGTCCTTGTAAAATATCAGTCGGGAAATGATTCAGGATTCCGCCGTCGCTGTACAGATTGCCATCAATTTCATAAGGTGAAACCACGCCGGGAAAGGAGGATGATGCCAGTATTGCATCAGTGACTTTCGTTTCCGGACCAAAAACCTTCAATTTCCCTTTTACAAGATCCGTTGCGGTTATGTGGGTGTGAATTTTTAAATCGCCAATCCGGGTATCTCCGAAAATCGAATGAAAGTAGAATTTGAACGCACTGGAATCGATAAATCCCGCTTTTTTAAACGTGAAGTGCTTCCAGTTAAAAAAATAGATGGATTTGAAAAATTCCAGGATCTCTTTCGGCGTTTTTCCATTGGCATACAACGCGCCAACAATGGAACCTGCGCTGGTTCCCGCGATATGATGCGGTTTTATGTTTTGCTCTTCCAGAAACTGTAATGCACCGGCATGGGCCAGTCCTTTCGTGCCGCCTCCTGAAAGTACCAATCCTAACGATTTTGTTTTTAGATCCATGGTAATTGTTTGCTATAAAATTACATTTTTTGATCCGTTAAGCTGACATTTATCAGCTACCAAATGCGATTTTTGGAGTAATTTTGTAGTATTAAATCTGAAGAATGAAAACAATTATAGAAAATAGCCTAAATAACAGCTACAATTATCCGGAATTCAGAGCAAAAGTATCAACATTACTGGCGGAAGGAAAATCATCCGGAAACGAACAATCCGATGATTTACTTCATTACAGTCAGCTAAATGAAGTGCGCATGAACCGTTTGGACAAGACCATTGTGGTTCCTGAAGATATAAAAGAGCAGTTAGGAAAACTGACCAAAAAATACATCTGGTTGGTTTTGGCGGAAGGCTGGTGCGGAGATGCTGCGCAGTTACTACCGGTAATGCAAAAAATGGATGAGGTTGCCGGCAACATAGACTTTAATATCGTCTTTCGCGATGAAAATGATCCGTTGATGCAGGAGTTTTTAACCAATGGTGCGCGTTCGATTCCGAAACTGATAATTCTTAATGCGGAAAGTCATGAAGTTTTAGCTGCGTGGGGCGCAAGACCGGAAGGAGCTACAAGGCTGATCAAGGAATTCAAAGCAAAATTTGGCGTAGTCAATGAAATCGCTAAAGCGGAACTTCAGAAATGGTACCTGCATGACAAGGGATTGTCAACAATGGAAGAAATTTCAAGAATTATGCTTGCTCTGGAATAAAAGTAGTTTCAAAATCGGTTATCGGTGTAGCATCTGTTACATTGAATTCCCCGATTTTTGTTCGGCGTAAGGCTGTTAAATGCGCTCCGGAATTTAAGGCCATTCCAAAATCATAAGCCAGCGAACGGATGTAGGTCCCTTTGCTGCACTTTACCCGGAAATCGATTTCGGGTAATTCGATTCGTGTGAGCTCGAATTCATAAATTGTGGTTTTTCTGTGTGCGATTTCCACTTCTTCTCCCGCGCGCGCGTGTTCGTATAAACGTTTTCCGTCTTTTTTAATTGCCGAAAAAATTGGCGGTTTCTGGTCGATTTCGCCTAAGAAACTCACGCGTACCTGCTCGATTAATTCAGGAGTGATATGCTCGGTCGGAAAAGTTTCGTCTACTTCAGTTTCCAGATCATACGAAGGTGTTGTGCCACCGATATGAAAAGTTCCCGTGTATTCTTTAGGCATGCCCTGTAATTCGGGAATCCGTTTTGTGAATTTTCCGGTGCAGATAATAAGCAGACCACTTGCTAACGGATCCAATGTGCCGGCGTGTCCGATCTTGAATTTCTTAGGAAGTCCGACTTTATTGATCAACGTATATTTCAATTTGTTGACCGCCTGAAACGAACTCCATTTCAAGGGTTTGTCAATCAGTAAAACTTGTCCGTTTATGTAATCTTCCGGTGTCAGCACTGTGGTTTATTTTAAATATGAGAAATAGATCAAAAGACCGATTCCGGCAATAATACGGTACCATCCCCAAGGTTTGAAACCGTATTGTTTGATGATTCCGATGAAGAATTTAATGGCTAAAACCGCAACGATAAAAGCAACTACGTTTCCGATGATAAACATTTTGATCGTATCGGAAGATTGTAAAATCAGCTCGTATCCTTTCATCTGAGTGTGTTCGTACGTTTTAAGAAAAACGGAATAGCAGGTTACGGCCAACATCGTAGGAACCGCCAGGAAAAACGAAAACTCGGCAGCGGCATGTCGGGTCAGTCCCTGTTGCATTCCGCCAATTATTGAAGCAGCAGAACGACTTGTTCCTGGCATCATTGCCAGACATTGCCAAAAACCAATGATAACCGCTTTTTTTATCGTAATGTCTTCTTCATTGGTAATCGTCGGGTTTTGAAAACGGCTGTCGATGAACAGCAGGATGATTCCGCCCACGATCAGGGTAATGGCGATCGGAATAGGATTTCCTAAAACCGCTTCAATTTTATCATCGAATAATTTTCCTAAAACCAAAGCGGGAACTACGGCACAGGCTAATTTTATGAAAAAATTCAGTTTGGAAAAGTTGAAAAATTTCTTCCAGTATAATGCTACCACGGCCAATATTGCTCCAAATTGGATGGAAACCTGAAACAGTTTTACAAAATCATCTTCCTGAATACCGAAATACGAGCTTGCAAATACCATATGTCCTGTGGAGGAAACCGGTAAATATTCTGTCAGACCTTCAATGATGGCAATTATTAAAGCTTGAAATAAATCCATTATTGCTTGTACTGTTGATCCGATTTTTTGAAAATGGAATAGATCGTGATGCCAAAACCGATTAAAACTACGGTTGGCGCAATTTTGATTCTGCGCGCATCAAAAATAGCATCGCTGAAAACTTTCGGATCATCGCTTCCGCCGCCGGCCATCAGGATAAAACCTAAAGCAATAACGCCTAATCCGACTAAAAGGATCTTGTAATTGATGTTTTCGAAAAGAAAATCTGGTTTTTGTTTGTTTTTCATATTGTCATTTTGAGGAACGAAGCAATCGCATCCTTATTATTTTCATATTAATAAAGATCGTCAGTGCGTAAGTTTAAAAAACGTTGAGTGGCAAAGAAGGTACTGATCCACGTGATTACAATTCCAACCAGTAAAACGCCGCCTAAAATGATGACCATGGATAAATAATCTTTGGCGATTCCCAGTTTCGGGAATAATCCGTCAACATAGAACGTCAAAGCGATAAGAGCAATGATGGCTAATCCGGAACCGATTAATCCCAAACGGATGCTTCTCCAGATAAACGGTCTGCGGATGAATGATTTTGTTGCGCCCACCATCTGCATGGTTTTGATGATAAAACGGTTGGAGTAAACCGAAAGACGCAGGGAACTGTTGATCAATAACATGGAAATTACGCCAAAAACGCCACTGATCACTAAGATCCAGAAACTGATTTTTTTGATGTTCTCGTTAGCTAGTTCGACTAATTTTTTATCATAGATGACCTCTGAAACCATTTCGTTGGTTTTGATGTCGCTTTCGATCTGTTTGATTTTCGATGATTCCACATATTCACTTTTTAAGTGGATGTCGAAGGAATTTGGCAATGGATTCATTCCTAAAAATTCCAGGAAATCTTCCCCTACAATGTCTTTGTTGTTTTTTGCTGCATCTTCTTTGGATACAAAAGCAAAATCTTTCACGAAAGCAGAACCTTTCAATTTGGTTTCAAATGCTTTTAGAATGGTATCATTTGCTTCGTCTTTGAAGTAAACCGACATTGGGATGTCTTCTTTAAAACTGTTCGAAATTTTTTCAGAATGGATTACAAATAAACCCAGTGCGCCCAAAAGGAACAACACTAAAAAAATACTTAAAATCACAGAAAAATAAGACGAAATAAGGCGTCTTCTCTGAAAGTTCTCGAATGATGGTGCCATAAGCAATCTGAATTTAAGCCGTAAAAATAGTAAAGAAAATCGTTTTTAACCTTTATAACGGTCAAAGTTTTATCTTTCTTATAATATAATGTATTTTTGCGCCTTGAATTTTAAGTGAGAACGACTTTGAGACTTTATCACTTTGCAACTATGAAGCTTTAAAAATGAAATACTTCCACAACGAAATAGAAGCCAAATGGCAACAGTATTGGGCAGAAAACCAAACGTTTGCTGCAAAAAATGATTCTGATAAACCAAAATATTATGTGTTGGACATGTTTCCTTATCCTTCGGGAGCAGGCTTGCATGTGGGGCATCCGCTGGGTTACATTGCCTCGGATATCGTAGCGCGTTACAAAAGACATCAGGGTTTCAATGTGTTGCATCCGCAAGGGTATGATTCTTTCGGATTGCCGGCCGAGCAATATGCGATTCAAACCGGACAACATCCGGAAAAAACCACGAAAGAGAATATTGCGCGTTACCGTCAGCAGTTGGATAAGATTGGTTTTTCGTTTGACTGGAGTCGTGAAGTGCGTACTTCAAATCCGGATTATTATAAGCATACCCAATGGATTTTCATTCAGTTGTTTAATTCCTATTACTGTAAAGACACAGATCAGGCCCGTCCTATTGAGGAACTGATCGAAGTTTTTCAACAGGAAGGAAATACCCGAATCCATGCGGTTTGTGATGAGAATGTTGCAACATTTAACGGAGAGGAGTGGAATGCATTTTCATCCGAAGAACAACAAAAAATCTTATTGCAATACCGATTAACCTATTTGGCGGAAACTGAAGTTAACTGGTGTCCTGCATTGGGAACTGTTTTAGCGAACGACGAAATTATCAATGGTGTTTCTGAGCGTGGAGGTCATCCGGTTATCCGTAAAAAAATGACCCAATGGTCGATGCGCATTTCAGTTTATGCAGAGCGATTATTACAAGGTTTGGAAACTATCGACTGGACAGAATCATTGAAAGAAAGTCAGAGAAACTGGATCGGAAAATCAGTTGGAGCTTCTGTTACTTTCAACCTGAAAAACCATGATGAGGTAATTGAAGTATTTACCACTCGTCCTGATACTATCTTCGGAGTAACGTTTATGACTTTGGCACCGGAACACGAATTGGTGGCTAAAATAACGACTCCGGAGCAAAAAGCAACCGTGGAAGCTTATGTGGAAGCTACTGCAAAACGTTCGGAAAGAGAGCGAATGGCCGATGTAAAAACCATTTCAGGTGTATTTACCGGGGCGTATGCCGAGCATCCGTTTACCAAAGAACCGATTCCGGTTTGGATTGGTGATTACGTATTAGCAGGTTACGGAACCGGAGCGGTAATGGCGGTACCTTGCGGGGATGAGCGCGATTACGCTTTTGCGAAACACTTCAGCCTTCCGATTGTAAATATTGTGGAAGGTGTGGATATTTCTGAAGCAGCTTACGACGATAAAAACAACACGATTTTAGCGAATTCCGAATTCTTGAACGGATTGAATTACAAGGAAGCGACTAAAAAAATCATAGAAGAATTAGAGAAAATAGGTGCAGGAACAGCGAAAGTGAATTACCGTTTGCGTGATGCTGTTTTCTCCCGTCAGCGCTATTGGGGAGAACCGTTCCCGGTGTATTATGTGAAGGGAATGCCGCAGATGATTGCCAAAGAACATTTGCCGGTCGTTTTACCGGAAGTGGAAAAATATTTGCCAACTGAAGACGGTCAGCCGCCACTGGGAAATGCATCCGTTTGGGCATGGAGTACGGAAACTAATCAGGTGGTAAGCAATGATTTAATTGATAATGTAAAAGTATTTCCTTTAGAATTAAACACGATGCCGGGTTGGGCAGGAAGTTCATGGTACTGGATGCGTTACATGGATGCGCACAATGATGCTGATTTTGCCTCAACCGATGCTTTGAAATACTGGGAAAATGTTGATTTATATATTGGTGGAAGCGAGCATGCGACCGGTCACTTGTTGTATTCCCGTTTCTGGAACAAATTCCTAAAAGACAGAGGTTTTGCACCAACGGAAGAGCCATTTAAAAAACTGATCAACCAAGGGATGATTTTAGGAAACAGTGCGTTTGTATATCGTACGGAAGATTCCAAAAAAATCATTTCAAAAGGATTAATCAAAGACTATAATGTTCATGCAATCCATGCTGATTTATCGGTAATCAACGACATCACCAACGAGTTGGATATTGAAAAATTCAAAGCACATCCTTTATATTCGGATTATAAAGATGCAGAATTCATTTTGGAAGATGGTAAATACATTGTAGGTCGTGAAGTGGAAAAAATGTCCAAATCGAAATACAACGTCGTGAATCCGGATGACATCTGCGAGCAGTACGGTGCTGACACGCTTCGTTTGTATGAAATGTTCTTAGGACCATTGGAGCAGGCGAAACCTTGGAATACGGCTGGAATTACGGGAGTATCCGGTTTCCTTAAAAAACTTTGGCGTTTGTATTTTGACGATAATGGTCTGATCGTAACCAATGATGAGCCGACAGCAGAGATGTACAAATCATTGCATAAGACCATCAAAAAAGTAACGGAAGACATTGAGAATTTCTCGTTCAATACATCGGTGTCGCAATTTATGATATGTGTGAACGAATTGGC
Organism: Flavobacterium sp. 21.1; assembly: GCF_057801535.1. NCBI lineage: Bacteria > Pseudomonadati > Bacteroidota > Flavobacteriia > Flavobacteriales > Flavobacteriaceae > Flavobacterium > Flavobacterium sp. 21.1. The sequence goes on along the minus strand of NZ_JBYNXA010000003.1, from coordinate 221,444 downwards.
ACAGCAAAAATGCCGTCACCGCGCTATTTTAGAACCGTTGGCGATTTTGGTTTCTCCATACGCACCACATATTGCTGAGGAATTATGGAGCGCGTTAGGTCACGAAGGTTCTGTATCGACTGTGAAATTCCCGATTTTCGAAGCCAAATATTTAGTGGAGAGCGAAAAAGAATATCCGGTATCCTTTAACGGGAAAATGCGTTTTACGATTAAACTTCCATTGGACCTGAATGCGGCACAAATTGAAGAAATCGTAATGGCCGACGAAAGAACTCAGGGGCAATTGCAAGGCAGAATGCCGAATAAAGTAATTATCGTACCTGGTAAAATCATCAATTTGGTTGGATAATTTATAAATCAAAATAAATAAAAACGTCCCAAATTCTAACAGGAATTTGGGATTTCTTTTTGTAACCTTTTTCGGTTTTTACGTATAATAGTTATGTAAGGTGGTGAATGTCAAAATGGCATTAATTAAATCTGGTGCAAAATTTGATGTTTTCTATACGTTAATAAAGATAATTAAAACTACATAATTATGGTATTGATTTTAATGGGGGCCATTATGCTGGCGAGCTATTTGGTGAGCAGCAGGCTTCAAAGCAAATTTGATCATTATTCGAAAATGCACTTGCAGAATGGAATGAGCGGGGCAGAAATCGCCGAAAAAATGCTTGCCGATCATGGGATTTATGATGTACGAGTAATTTCAACTCCGGGACGTCTGACCGATCATTATAATCCGGTGGATAAAACCGTGAATTTAAGCGAAGCGGTATACAATCAGCGCAATGCGGCTGCGGCAGCAGTGGCGGCTCACGAATGCGGGCACGCGGTACAGCATGCGCAGGCATACAGTTGGTTGACTTTGCGTTCCAAACTGGTTCCGGTCGTTTCGGTTACGTCTAATTTTGTACAATGGATTTTACTGATTGGGATTTTAATGGTTAAAGTATTTCCAACGCTTTTATTGGTAGGAATCGTAATTTTCGCTTTAACCACTTTGTTTTCCATCATTACCTTGCCAGTGGAATACGATGCGAGTAACAGAGCGTTAGCTTGGTTGGAAAACAAAAGAATGTTAAGCCAGGCGGAACATGCCGGTGCTGCAGATGCTTTGAAATGGGCGGCAAGAACCTACGTGGTAGCTGCTATCGGTTCAATCGGAACTTTGCTGTACTACATTATGATTTATATGAACCGACGTTAATTCCTTTTGAATAGAAAAAGAAAAATTCACTGCCTACGTAGTGAATTTTTTTTGTTCCGACTTTTAGGTTTGAGAAATTGGAGGGCTAATTATAACTGAATCTGTCGTTCAATCTGCTGGTCCAGTGAAATGAACGTTTCCGTTCTTGAAACACCATCAATGGCTTGTATTTTTTTATTAAGCAATTGCATCAGATGTTCGTTGTCGCGGCATAGGATTTTGATCAGTATGCTCCAGTTTCCGGTGGTGTAATGGCATTCCAGTACTTCCGGGATTTTTTTTAGTTCTTTGACCGCTTCCGGATTACGGGCTGCTTTGTCAAGATAAATCCCAACGAAGGCCATCGTGCTGTAGCCTAGTACTTTTGTGTTGATCATTAGTCGGGATTCGGAGATGACGCCGGCCTGTTCCAGCTTTCGCAGTCGCTGATGAATTGCCGCACCGGAAATCCCGATCTTATGGGCGATCTGCAGAATAGGTTTTCTTGCATCTTCCATCAATTCGCGAAGAATCTGCTTGTCTATCCCGTCTATTTCTATCTGTAAGTGATTTAATTTCATATTTGAAAATTTGTAAGTTGTTATAACTTAAAAATATCAAATTTAGTAAAAAATGTTTTATTTGATTAAAAATTTTAAAACGTGTAAAAAATTACGCATCTTTAAAATATATAGGTTGACGTTATAGGTCAATCTGTAAATGATGTTTTGATATCAGATTACTATTAAACCCAAATCTAGTAAAATGAAAAATTTAACTCTAAAATCATGTCTTGTGGCCTTAATTGCGCTGCCGACATTTGTTACGGTCCAGGCTCAGGATATCGAAGCCGTGGCTGAGAAGCCGATCACCAAATCCACAGTTGAAAATCAGGTTAACGGAATTGTTGCTAATTCCGCCGAGCAAAATGGTGTAAAACTGGTCAGGAAGACAGATCTTGAAACGTTAAGATTTGATGTGATGACGCTTTTGTCCAGAAATGAAAATGATCTGGCAGATTCAAAAAAAGCAATTGAATCCAAAAACGGAGAACTAAAGGAATTGACGTTGAAATTGGACGAGGCAAACGCGAAAGCGTCAACCATCGATACGGCGAATGAAACGTTTTTGCTTTTTGGTATGTCGTTGTCTAAAACTTTATACCATTCCGTAATGTGGTCTCTGGTTTCCGTGTTACTGATATTTGCGGTTTTTTTAAGCGTTCGTTTTAAAGGGGCTAACAATATAACAAAAGATGCCAAACAGAAGTTGACGGAAGTGGAAGAAGAATTCGAAATGTTTAAACGCAATGCAATCGAGCGGGAGCAAAAACTCCGCCGTCAGTTGCAGGACGAAATTAACAAGCAAAAGAAAAAGCTTGCTGATGTTTCATAAAAAAAGCCCCTCCAAAGAGGGGCTTTTTGTTAATTATATCCTTTGTATTCGACAGCTTTTTCATTGAAAACCACACCATAGTCTTCTAATTCTTTTAAGATTGGCAAGTAGACTTCTTTGTTCAGCGGCAATTGCACACCCGGGGTTTTTATGTTGCCGTTTAAGATTTGCAATGTGGCCATGGCAACCGGCAATCCAACCGTTTTCGCCATTGCGGTGTAAGTCTGGTCATCACCAAGACATACCATGGTAGCGTCGATCTGTTTTTTCTCGCCGTTCAATTCGTATCCTATTTTGTGATACATGACAATCATGTCTTTATCGTCCGGTTGTAATGCCCAGGTGTCGGAAAGTATTTTTTCTAATATCTGTGCCGGAGTCGCATTTTTAAGGCCTATGATTTTATCTGCGTTGAATAAACCCAGTTCCACTAATTTATCCCACATGGCATCGTCCTGGTCAATTTTCAGGATATGGCGTAACTTTATTTCTATCGAATCGGTTGGGTGGTACGGCAGAAATAAATTAACGAATTCGCGATAGTTCATTGTTTCCGAATCATCAATCATATAACTGTCGTCGGTCATCCCCAATTGCACAAACATATCCCATGCTTTTGAAAATCCACAGCGACGGATGGTGCCTCTGAAAACGGTCAGTGCATCGTTTAAACCATATACGCCTCTGTATTTTAGAGAATCACGGTTCGCATAGCCTTCAAATTTTCCATAACCTTCTACTTCTAAAAATTCGGTTCTCCGGAATAATTTATGATACGGGATGTATTTGTATGTGCCTTCCTGAATGAATTTTGCAGCTCCGCCCTGACCGGCCAAAACCACATTTCTCGGAGCCCAAGTAAATTTATAGTTCCACAGGTTTGTGTCCGATTCCGGGGCAACCAATCCGCCGCAGAACGATTCGAACAAAATGATTTTTCCTCCTTTTTCACGGATTTCATCAATCACTTTCATGGCGCTTAAATGATCGATTCCCGGATCAAGGCCAATCTCGTTCATGAAGACAAGATTGTTCTCTTTAGCCGCTTCATCGAGGCTTTGCATAGCATCGGAAATATAAGAAGCCGTAACCATGTGTTTTTTATAAGTGATGCAGTCTTTAGCTACTTCTACGTGTAATTGGGCAGGTAGCATGGATATTACGATGTCTGCTTTCTGAATTTCTTCCCTACGCTGGTTTTCGTTGAAGATATCCAAAGCAATGGCCGAAGCGTTTTTATGGTTTTGTGTCTTTTTTTGGGCTAATTCTAAAGATAGGTCACCTATGGTGATGTGTAGTTTTTCGGCTTCCGATTTTTCCAGCAGATATTTAATAAGTGAGGATGCTGAACGACCCGCTCCTATGATTAGAATATTTCGCATGATGAGGTTTGTTTTAAAAAGTTCACGAAAATAGGAAATTGTTATATTATTACGAAATCGAAATCGGATTAGTTTTATTATTTAACGTTAAAAATTGTAGTAACTTTGGGCGTAATTTGAAAATTATGGATAGAAAAATCATTGCAATGGCTGCTTTTATGGGGGGTGTGGCTATTATTTTAGGTGCTTTTGGAGCACATGGCCTGAAATCAGTTTTAAGTGAAGCCGAATTAGCTACCTTCGAAACGGGGGTGCGTTATCAGATGTACCACGCCCTGTTTCTTCTTTTTGTCGGAATGACCGGTCTGATATCCTCAAAAACAAAAAAAATAATCGTAGGATTGGTTGCGACCGGAGTGATTATGTTTTCCGGTTCGATCTATTTGTTGTCGACCGCTTCGGTGACTTCGATCAACACAAAAATCATTGGTCCCATAACGCCTTTGGGAGGATTATTGATGATTTTAGGATGGATTGTGCTATTTGCTAAAATTCAGGTAGAAAAAGCAGAATAAATGGTTAAAAAAGGTCGACCGAAATTAATTTTTTTTATTTTTGCAATCTTATAAAACAAACAAACAACACATTTTTAATTATGAATGTTACCAAAACAATTTCATTAGAGAAATACGGGATTAAGAATACTGTGGAAGTTATCTATAATCCGTCTTATGATTTCTTGTATAATGAAGAGCTGAATCCTGCATTGGATGGTTTTGAAAAAGGGCAATTATCAGAACTTGGGGCGGTTAACGTAATGACGGGTGTATTCACGGGAAGATCTCCAAAAGATAAATATATTGTAAAAGATGATGTTACTACCGATACTATCTGGTGGACATCTGACAAAGCTGTAAACGATAATAAAGCAATTTCTCAGGATACCTGGAATGCTTTGAAAGAAACGACGGTTAACCAACTTTCTTCAAAAAGATTGTTTGTGGTGGATGCTTTTTGCGGTGCCAATGAAGATACACGTTTAAAAGTGCGTTTCATCATGGAAGTGGCATGGCAGGCACACTTTGTGAAAAACATGTTCATCCGTCCTACTGAAGCGGAATTGGAAAACTTCGGAGAGCCGGATTTCATCGTGATGAATGCTTCTAAAACAAGTTTTAAAGATTATGCTGCTCACGGATTAAATTCCGATGTTTATATTGCTTTCAACCTTACCGAGAAAATCCAGTTGATCGGAGGAACCTGGTATGGTGGGGAGATGAAGAAAGGATTGTTCTCAATGATGAACTATTATCTTCCTTTGAGAGGTATCGCTTCAATGCACTGTTCGGCGAATAAAGGAAAAGATGGTGATGTTGCTGTTTTCTTCGGATTATCAGGAACAGGAAAAACGACCTTATCTACGGATCCAAAACGTGAATTGATCGGAGACGACGAGCACGGATGGGACAATGATGGTGTTTTCAACTTTGAAGGAGGTTGTTATGCTAAAACCATTGATTTAAGTAAAGAAAACGAACCGGACATTTTTGGTGCTATCCGTCGTGATGCTTTATTGGAAAACGTTACGCTTGATGCAAATGGTGTGATTGATTTCAAAGATGGCTCATGTACGCAGAATACACGTGTTTCTTACCCGATAGACCATATTGACAACATTGTTAAACCGATTTCAAAAGCGGGTCATGCTTCCAAAGTAATCTTCTTAACTGCAGATGCATTTGGAGTAATGCCGCCGGTTTCGAAATTAACCCCGGAGCAGACAAAATACTATTTCCTTTCCGGTTTCACCGCTAAATTGGCCGGTACAGAAAGAGGAGTTACGCAACCGGAGCCAACATTCTCTGCATGTTTCGGAAAAGCATTCTTGTGCTTACACCCAACAAAATATGGGGAAGAATTGGTGAAGAAAATGGAAGAGCACAATGCCACGGCTTATATGGTAAATACAGGCTGGAACGGAACAGGAAAACGTATCTCAATTAAAGATACTCGTGCGATCATTGACAGAATCCTTGACGGTTCAATGGAGAAAGCAAATACGCAAATTGTGCCTATTTTCAACCTGGAAGTACCAACTGCTTTAGAAGGTGTAAATACGGAAATTCTTGATCCTAGAAACACTTACGCAGATGCTTCAGAATGGACTGAAAAAGCAACTGATTTAGCGGGAAGATTCGTTAACAACTTCGTTCAGTATACCGATAACGAAGAAGGTAAAAATCTTGTGAAGGCCGGTCCTCAATTGTAATTCATAAGAATACTTATATAGAAAATCCCACCCGCTTTGCGTGGTGGGATTTTTGTTTTTATGACCGTGCTGCTTCAACCCGGAAGAAATATTTGGGCATAAAAAAAGCAGTCATCGGACTGCTTTAGTATGGAATATGAGTAATGTTATTTTTCCTTAGATTCTTTATTAGCTTTAATGATATACTTCTCTAAAGCCATTGTCATGGAAGGAGTTTCCGGAGTTGGTGCCATAATGTCCACTCGTAAGCCGTGATCTAAGGCTTCTTTCTGAGTAGTGCTTCCAAATACCGCGATTCTCGTATTGTTTTGTACGAAATCCGGGAAATTCTTGAATAAGGATTTGATTCCTGTCGGGCTGAAGAAAGCCAAAACATCATAATAAACGTCTTTTAAATCGGAAAGATCGCTCATTACAGTTCTGTAAAAAGTTCCCGGAATCCAGTTTACTTTCAGGCCGTTTAATGTTTGCGGTACATCCGCATTCAATTGATCGGAAGAAGGTAAAAGAAATTTTTCATCCTTATATTTTTTGATAAGCGGCGACAAATCAACGAAGTCTTTCTGACCTACATAGATCTTACGCTTACGGTACACCACATATTTCTGTAAATAGAAAGCGATGGCTTCGGATTGGCAGAAATACTTTAAATCTTCAGGTACTTTATAACGCATTTCTTCAGCAACTCTAAAGAAATGATCCACCGAGTTTTTGCTGGTTAAGATGATCGCTGTAAAGTTGTTTAAGTCGATTTTCTGCGCTCGTACCTCTTTGGCTGGGACGCCCTCTACGTGAATAAAAGGTCTGAAATCAACTTTGATCTTCAGCTTTTGCTGTAGTTCAAAGTACGGTGAATTCTCCACTTTAGGCTCTGGTTGAGAAACCAAGATAGTTTTCACTTTCATAATCTAAATAAAATCAATTTATTCTAACTTTTTGTAAACCAATAATACATGAAATAATAGGGCGCTATTTCAAGTGCGCAAAGATACAAAATAAAATAAAAGAACTTGCTTAGGATTAAGTTTTGATAATTCTTCAAAGAAAAGAAGTATGTAGTCACGTTAATTATCAAAATGATTGAAATCACAACGAGAAGCAAGGTTTTTGACAAAAAATCATTGTAGAAAAGTAAAATATTCACCGGTAAAACCAAAAGTCCGATGTAGGTCCTATAGTTAACTTTCTGTAAATTAAACTGTTCGTTAAATTCCTCAATATTGAAAGTTGTGGCAATAATTTTCTCGATAAGGTACTTAGAAAGGATGAAAACACCTAGTAATGTTGTAATCTGTATGTAGGTTATCCAATTGTACTTCGTTGTCAACCCGAAATAACTCAACGTAATTTGAATCAAAAAGGCGAATGAGATCAACTGTACGAGAAACATAGAGATGGTAAACCAACTGTTCATGTTCCCGCTGTCTTTATAGATTTTCAGGTACTTATCCGAAACTGCGATTTTTATGAATTCGTTAAATCGGACTTCAAAGATAGTCCTGTTGATGGCAAGTATGGTAAAACACAGGACAAACAGTACCGTGGCCCAGTCTTTGCTTTCTATAGCTCTTTCGTTAAGTAGTAGATCCATCATATCGGATGTAAAAGTACTAATTTTTGCTTTCAAATGCACACCTCCTGATTTGGCCCGTTGTTAATGAACAGGTAGGGTTGCGCATTTTGTCGAAAGAAGTCAGTTTTCTGACAGATTGCGAAAATTTATTATAATTTTATTATGAAAAGCGAGTTATAAATAATGTATTTTTGCACGTAAATTTGAATTAAAAAATGAACAAAGGCGTAGTCATTATACCTACTTATAACGAAATCGAAAATATTGAAGCCATTATCCGCGCCGTATTTTCTTTAGCTACACCTTTTCATGTTTTAATCGTGGATGATAATTCACCCGATGGTACCGCTGCAAGAGTGGAAGAACTTCAGGCTGAATTTTCCGAGCGTCTTCACATTGAGAAACGATTGAAAAAAGCCGGTTTAGGGACCGCGTATGTTCATGGATTCAAATGGGCTTTGGAAAGAGGTTTCGATTATATTTTTGAGATGGATGCCGACTTTTCACATAACCCAAAAGACCTGGAGCGTCTTTATCAGGCCTGCATTAATGGTGCCGATTTGGCCATAGGTTCACGATATGTGACGGGTGTAAATGTTGTTAATTGGCCTCTTAACCGTGTGTTGATGTCCTATTTCGCATCGATGTATGTTGATTTTATAATGGGAATGCGAATTCACGATGCGACAGCCGGATTTGTTTGCTACCGCAGAAATGTACTGGAAACAATCAATCTCGATAAAATAAAATTTATCGGATACGCCTTCCAGATTGAAATGAAATACAGGACCTTCGTCAACAAATTTAAAATTGTGGAAGTGCCTATTATTTTTACCGACCGGACCAAAGGACAATCCAAAATGAGTAATGCCATCATCAAAGAAGCGATTTTTGGTGTGATTTCCTTACGAATCAGAAAAATATTCAACAGATTATAAAAAGCATGAATTCTACATTAATTAAAAACGCAAAGATTGTAAATGAAGGAGTAATTTTTGAAGGCGATGTGCTTATTGAAGGTGAATTCATTAAAGAAATTGGCACGGATATCAGTAATAAGCCGGGAATTGACCATGTGATTGATGCCGAGGGGAATTTTCTGATTCCGGGCGCTATCGATGATCAGGTGCATTTCCGTGAACCGGGACTGACCCATAAAGGAAACATCGCTTCCGAATCGCGTGCTGCGGTTGCCGGAGGGATTACCTCGTTTATCGAGCAGCCCAATACGGTTCCGAATGCGGTTACCCAGGAATTGCTCGAGCAGAAATACGAAATCGCATCTCATACTTCCTATGCCAATTACTCATTTATGATGGGCGGGACCAATGATAATCTGGAAGAAGTTTTAAAAACCAATCCGAGAAATGTAGCCGGAATTAAACTGTTCTTAGGTTCGTCAACCGGAAACATGCTGGTGGATAATGAAGAGGTATTGGAAAGGATTTTTTCAAGCACGCCGATGCTGATCGCGGTACATTGTGAAGACGAAGCTACTATAAAAGCGAATTTAGAAAAATATAAAGCGGAATACGGCGATGATATTCCAATGAAGTTTCATCACTTGATCCGAAGCGAAGAAGCCTGTTATCTATCGTCTTCGAAAGCTATTGAACTTGCTAAGAAAACAGGAGCACGCCTGCATATTTTCCATGTTTCCACAGCCAAAGAAACCGAATTGTTTAGTAATAAAATTCCGTTAGAGGAGAAAAAAATTACCGCAGAAGTTTGCGTACACCATTTATGGTTTACCGACGCGGATTACGATACTAAAGGGACTTTGATCAAATGGAATCCTGCGGTAAAAACACAAGCGGATAAAGACGGACTTTGGAAAGCTTTGCTGGATGACCGAATCGATGTAATCGCAACCGATCACGCGCCTCACACCTGGGAAGAAAAACAAAATCCTTATACCACTGCTCCTTCAGGCGGGCCTTTAGTACAGCATGCTGTCGTGGCTATGTTTGAAGCGTATTTGCAGGGGAAAATTTCGGTGGAGAAAATTGTGGAGAAAATGGCGCACAACCCGGCCAAAATTTTTAAAATAGAAAAAAGAGGTTTCATCCGTGAAGGGTATTACGCGGATTTAGCGATCGTGAATACCGCTCTGCCTTGGAATGTAAATAAAGACAATATTTTATATAAATGTGGTTGGTCTCCGTTTGAAGGGACGAATTTCAAATCGCGAATCTCACATACTTTCGTTAATGGACAATTAGTGTATTCGAATGCTAAAGTGAAAGAAGGATGTTTTGGTCAGCGTTTATTATTTGACAGGTAATATGAAAAGACTGCTATTTTTGTTTGCTTGCCTTGCTGTTTTCAGTTGTACTGATAAAGCAGTGGAGAAACCGGATAATCTCCTGAGTGAGGATGTTATGGTTGATATCTTGTATGATATCAGCGTACTTCAGTCGGCCGAGAATTTAAATTCGACGGAATTCGCCCAAAAAAGCATAAAGGTGAACGAGATCATTTATAAGAAATATAATATCGACAGCTTGACGTTTGCAAAGAGCAATCGTTATTACGCTTCGGATCCGCACCATTATCAGAAATTATTCAAGAAAGTGGCTGAAAAAATTGAAGCAAGTAAAAAAGCACTTAACGTACAGTCAGTGAAAGAAACCGGAAAGGAATTAAAACCTACTTATACGCCCGGCATACAGTAGTCAGGCAGTGTTCCATCGGTTGGAAGGAATGTTTCAGCTGATTGATAACTTTGGAATTATCGTAAATTTCGGTGGAATGGGATGATTTGGCAGTGGCTTTCGTAAACGTTCTCTTTTTATTCAAGAGTTTGGAAAGCAGCCAGTCCAGTCGCCAGTAAATAGAAGTCATATAAGGTCTTGCGTAAATGTAAGGCCTTTTTTTCTGCATCGTATCAGCAAGATTGTTTAACAGGTTCTGCAGCATAATGTTTTCGGATACGATCGTAAAACGCTCTCCGCTGATGTTGGCTTTCATCAACTGCATCATGATTTTTGTGACATCTTCCACGCAGGTGATTCCGGTTGAGCCTTTGGTGTAAAAAGGAAATCCGTTTTGGATTTTTTGCAGCAACTGACCGCTTCCCGCATCGCCAAATCCTTTGCCGAAAATCACACCCGGATTTACAACCACTACCTCAAGTCCTTCCTGAGAACCTCTCCAGACTTCCGTTTCGGCTCCGAATTTCGTAAGCGCATAATCACCGTGATTTTTTTCCGGATTCCACTCGGTTTCTTCGGTTATGATATTTTCACCTTCTCGTACATCGCCCAAAGCCGCTATGGAACTGACATGGCACAGTTTTTTTACGTCGAAATCAATGCAGCAGTTAACAATATTGGCTGTTCCTTCAATGTTGATTTTTCGCAGTTGGTCTTCATCTTTTGCATCAAATGAAATCAGTGCCGCACAATGGTAAACATATCCGATATTTTCAAAAGCTTTTTCCAGAGCTGGAATGTCGGTGATATCCGCCTGAACCCATTCGATTTTTTCAAACAGATCTGTCTTATTCTCGATTTCGAAAAGATTTTTTGTTTTTGCAATGGAAGCCGGATTACGGTAGATGGCCCGAACCGCATCATTTTCCTGAAGTAGCTGAAGTAGGAGATGAGCGCCTACTAATCCTGTGCCGCCGGTGACTAATATCATATAGCGAAAATACTAATTTAATTGCGATTGACAAATTACGAATTTGGGACTTAAATAAGAGGGTAACCAAATCCGCGAATTCATAATAAGTTTTATCTTTGCGGACGTACGGCCAAAAAGGTTGTAAACGAAAGTAAACCGTTTTTTAAAAATGAGAAATATAGTAGAAGAATTACGTTGGAGAGGATTGGTTCACGACATTATGCCGGGAACAGAAGAGCAATTGACAAAAGAATCTACCGCAGCATATATCGGATTTGATCCTACATCAGATTCATTACACATCGGAAGTTTGGTGCCGATTATCTTATTGGTACACCTGAAAAATTTCGGGCACAAACCTTTTGCTTTGGTAGGAGGTGCAACCGGAATGATTGGTGATCCGTCGGGAAAATCAGATGAGCGTAATTTATTGGATGAGGCTACCTTAGATAAAAACGTAGCTGGGATTAAAAATGTATTGTCCCGTTTTTTAGATTTTAGTTCTACTGATGCCAATGCGCCTGTTTTAGTGAATAACTACGACTGGATGAAGGATTTTTCGTTTATCAATTTTGCACGTGATGTGGGAAAACGCATTACCGTGAATTACATGATGTCGAAAGACTCGGTTAAAAAACGTCTGAGTGGAGAGGTTGGAGAAGGAATGTCGTTTACGGAGTTTACCTACCAGTTGATTCAGGGTTACGATTTTTACCATTTATATAAAGCAAACAACTGTCTGTTGCAGATGGGTGGTTCGGATCAGTGGGGCAATATCACTACGGGAACGGAGTTGATCCGAAGAATTGGTGGGGAAGGAGCGAAGGCTTATGCGATGACCTGTCCGCTGATCACAAAAGCTGACGGTTCTAAATTTGGTAAGTCTGAAGGTGGAAATGTGTGGTTGGATGCTGATAAAACGTCGCCATACAAATTTTACCAGTTCTGGTTGAATACTACAGATGTTGATGCGGAAAAATACATCAAAATTTTTACGTTTATCGGTCAGGAGGAAATCGAAAAACTGATTGCTGAACATCACGAGGCCCCGCACGTGCGTGTATTGCAAAAACGTTTAGCAGAAGAGGTGACTAAATTCGTTCATGGTAAAGAAGAGCTTGAAAAGGCAATTGAGGCTTCGGCGGCATTTTTCAGTCCGAGTATGGACGACCTGAAAAAATTGGATGAAAAAACGTTTTTAGAGGTTTTTGAAGGAGTGCCTCATGCGGAAGTAACGATGGCTGATGTTGAAGCGGGGATGGATATGATCGCTGCTCTTGCTGCCAAGACCGGATTCCTTGCTTCCAACAGCGACGCAAGAAGGGAATTGAAGCAAAATGCGGTTTCTTTGAATAAAGAGAAGGTGACTGAGGATTATATGATTTCAGTAAGCGATCTTATCAATGAAAAATTCCTGTTATTGCAAAAAGGTAAGAAAAATTATTATGTGATTAAAGTCAGATAATCAATTTAAAATATAAGTTAAGCCTGCAGTTCTTCTGCAGGTTTTTTTATGTCCAGATGTTTGTGATCAGTGAATCGGATTAGATAACCATCAGGTTACAGCCACGGATATCGGAATTGTCAAAACGTCCCAATACTTCGAAGGAATGGTTGGGATATTTTTTGCCCAGATCCTGAGTAGCGATGAACGAACAGGAGTTGATATTGGCCAGATCAATTACGTTGATACCGCCGGTTTTGCCTTCAGCTATGTAAGAAAGAGCATCTTCGGTATCGCGAATGAGAACTTCCATCCAGGGCGGACATTCGAAAATACCATCGCCTAACGAATAGGCTTGCGACAATAATTCTGTCATGCCATATTCCGAATGGATTTTGGAAACACCAAAACCATTACACAGGATTTCGTGCAATTCTTCTCGGATGATTTCTTTGCGTTTTCCTTTCATGCCGCCGGTTTCCATGATGATGGTGTTCTTTAGCTGAAAGTTTTGCTTCTCGATCAAATCCAATAAAGCATAGGTGACACCGATCAATAAAACGTTTTGTCCCGCGTTGTCCAATTCGGTTAATTTCTCAATCAGTTCATCGTAATTGTTTAGATAAAAGCCGCTTTCCGGTTGGTTGGAGCGTTCGATCAGATCTTCCACCATATAAATCAAAGAGGAACCTTCGCGTTCTAAATAAGAAGGGAGTAATGCTAAAACCACGTAGTCTTCAATGTTTCCGTAAAATTGGGAAAACCCCAGTCGGAAACTTTCTTCATAAAAATTCAAATCGGTCACCATATGACGGCTTGTGGTCATTCCGGTTGTGCCGCTGCTGGTAAATGTGGTTTGAACCGGTTCGGTGGAACTTAAGATTTCGTGCGTTTTGAAAAACTGTATGGGTAAAAACGGAATTTCTTTTAGTGATTTTACGTTTGTTTTGTCCTTCTTCAGCAGCTTGCAGAAATTTTGGTATACCGGATTGTTATCGTACTGATAACGGAATACCTTGAGCGTGATTTTCTCAAACTCTTTTTTGGAAGCGATGTGAAAAATGTCGGACGTTGAAAACATAGGGCAAATGTACAAAAATAAAAAAGCACCAACTTTCGTTGATGCTTTCTTTATAAGGTGAAAAAGAATTATTTGATAACTAGCTTTCTGTTAGCTGTTTTTCCTTCTTCAGTAATTTTAACCATATAGATACCAGCGTTTAATGAGGAAACGTTGATTACTTCGTTTGAAGTTGTTGTGTTTAATACCTGTTTTCCAACTACATCATAAATAGCAATGGTTTTAACGCCGTTTGCTGCTGTAGTGATGTGTAAATAGTCGGTAGCAGGGTTAGGGTAAACATTCAATCCTGAAATATTGTTAAAACTTGCTGTTGACAAAGTAAAGTTTGGAGTCGTAGCAATTCTTAACTCATCGATATTGATGGTTGGAGTTGTGTTTGCTGAATCCTGACGGAACATAAATCCTCCAATTGAACTTGGGCCGGATGTTAAAGTAACTGAAACTGAAGGGGCTGAACTACCTCCGATTGCAGGGTTTTCATTTAAAGTTAACAAGCTGTTTGCAAAGTTGTATCCAAGTGATAAATACTGAGTCGTTCCAGGATTGTACAAGTTGGAAGACCAAACAATGTTAGCACTGTTGGTTGTTGTTGATAAACCGTATTGGAATTGTGTTCCGTTTCTTCTCAGCCATATTCTGGCAGGAGTACTTCCGCTGCCATTATCGTTGAATACCGCAAAATAAGTTAGGTCTGTCAGATCATTTACAATATTCGAAATGTCCGAGATATTGATAATAAAGGATGCGAATATTGTTCCTGAAGTTGTTGGTGTGAACGGCGTTCTCGCTTCAGCTCCACCCCCAACAAAATTAATAGAGTTCCCTGTAGCTGTGATTCCGGTATAAGATAAGTTGCCTGAAACTGCGACAATGTCATCACCTGTGTTGTCTGTTGTCCACATTTGTGTTGCTCCTAAAGCCGTTCCTGCAGTGTAGTTGAATGGCTCGTTATATGGTAAAGTGTTTACTGGTTTACATTGTGTGGCAGGGATGAATTTGCTTAATCCACAAGTTCCTGTAATAGTTAGGGTTACATTTGTTCCTTCCGTTACATTTGAAATAGTGATGTTACCACTTGCCATTGCTGAAGGATTATCGCCTCCGATTGTACCGGCGTTGGTGGACAGGTTGTATGTTCCCGAGTTTCCGCCCGTAAAAGGAATTGTTATGTTGTAAGTGTCGATTCCCGTAGTTACAGCATTACAAGCAGCTGTTTCTGTTCCTAAAGTAAGGCTGCATGGCGTTGTACCCATCCAAGTTGAAGAAACATATAAAGCGTCAATGGTTTCATTTTGAGTTGAAGCAAATTGTCTTAAACAAATACGGTCAATATTTGCTTGTCCGCTTCCGGTTGCAGTTGCTTCCGGTGCTCCGGCAGCCGCTTCGTTAGCAGGAATTCCGCTTGATTTTATCCAAAGGCTGCCTGCTCCCGTAGTGGAATTGTTGTATTTGACAATAACCAGGTAGGTGGTGTTTAGACTTAATTCGGTTGTACCAAATGCAGATGTTGTAGTGGTAGTGTTCGAAAGACCAATATTGAAACTGGTGGTTGGGTTTGTCGCGGACGGCCTTACATACACTCTGGCAGCTTGGTTTGATGCGTTGCTTGGTGAAAGGTGCATGAAAAATCCAGTGGTTGCATCAGTAACATTAAGTAAAAAAGACACATAAATATCACTTCCGGCACCTGGAACAGTAGTAAGTGCTTTATTTACATCTTCTCCGGTATTGTCTACTTTAGCGGCATTTCCGGCGGTAGCTCCTGTGATGCTCCCAGCGCCGCTGTTGTAACCGGCATAAGTTAAGCCATTGGATGCGCCAACGTCAATTGCATTGGTTCCTCCACCGCTATGCGCGGTCCATCCGTTGCTGGTTAATAATGAATTGTCAGTATAGTTAAAGCTATCGTTAAGATAGTTTACCTGTCCGAACGAAAGTGTGCTAACCATCAATGTTAACAATAAAGCGTAAATTTGTTTCATTTTTGATTGAAATTAAAAATTGGACGACAAATATAACAAGTATTTACAGAATGTAAAACTTTTCAACGTAAAATTAAGGTAAAATACTAATGAACAGCCGAAACGTAATTATTTCACTATCAGCTTTCTTGTAGCTGTAGCTTCGCCTTCTCTTATTTTGATAATGTAAACGCCGGCATTTAGGTTGCCTATGTTTAGTTCCCTAGAACTAAGTGTGGTCTGAAGGATTCTTTTTCCAAGCACATCGAATATCTCTACCTCCTTGTCAAGCGCCAATTTAGATACGATGTAAATTTTATCCCCGCTGGTTGGGTTGGGGTAAATGCTTAATCCTTCAATAGTGTTTTCTTGGGTTTTGTTCACAGGTGCGGCCTTACCCTCCTGAGCCATTGCGCTCGCGGAAAATAAGAAGGCCGAAATAAGAATAATATAAAAGTAATTTCTCTTCATGTGAACTAATATTGTGTAAAGATATAAAAATATTTTCAAAATACATGCCAAAAAAACGCTCTTTGTAAAAAAGAGCGTTTTTGGCAGTAATTACAAGTTATAACTTATTGAATTAAGTTAATTCCGCTAACCGTAGACCATGTACCCGCTTGTAAAGAAGCCCCTGTAGCAGTGGTGTTAGTGGTGAATTTTCCAGCTGGGAAAGTTACTGTAATGGATGGTGTAGCACCCGCAACATTTTGAGATGTGTTAGTGATTTTAACACCTGTCAATTTAATTTTAGAGCCATTTACCTGATTATTATTAGTAGTGGCGTCCTGAATTTTAACAGCAGCACCTTGGTAAGTAGTACCTCCTTCAGTGTAGTTTCCGTATCCGTCGATAACAACATTTGTAAAGTCTCCGTTACCTTCTTTTTTGAACTGAATTGCATCAATCTGTACGTCCCCTGCAACTTCAGGAGTACATCCTGCTGCTCTTTTTAAAGTTACGTTAGTGAATTTAGGATAGAAATCATTGTTGTTTGCAGAAGCTTCGATTTCAATACCAAAGTTTCCTTTGTTTGTTTGGTAAGCATACCAGTTCGTGTTGTTCTGACCTTGCCATCCGTCTTGCCAGTCAAATGAATCATCATAGTTACCGTAAGAAATAGCATTTGTTAAACTTACAGTTCCTCCGTAAAATTCGAAACCGTCATCCGCGCCCATATAAGATACCAAGTGATCAAGAGTAGTTCCTGAACCTACTGAATAGAAAGAGAATCCGTTTAATTCTTTTGTTCCGTCCGCTAATTTTTTACCGGCATATTCTACACGTACATATTTTAAAGAACCTCCGTTGTGTGCAGGATTGCTTCCTCCGTAGTTCAATGACATTCCGTCTTCTGAGATCGAAGTGTTTCCACCGCCTAAAACTTTTACAGGTGCATCACCATACATAATGATTCCACCCCAAGATCCCGGAACTTTAGAAACTTCTGTGAAAACAACCGGAGAAGATTCTGAACCGTTGATGATTAATTTTCCACCGTTTTCAACCACTAAAGCGTTATCACCGTTGATTTTATCACATGTTACTGTACTTCCTGCAGCGATTGTCAAAGTTGCACCCGATTTCACTCTTACAATTCCTTTTAAAGTATAATTTCCGTAAGCGTAAGAAGTACTGGTTGTAATGTTTCCGCTGATTTCGCCTACTACCGGTGTTACAGGTGTATTGGTTTCTTCGTCATCTTTTGAACAACCTGTAAAAAGTGTACCTAAAATAGCTAAGCTTAATACTAATTTTTTCATTGTTTTTGTTTTTTGTTTCTTGTTGTTTTTCGTTTAATTCGTTGATACAAAGGTGTTTTAAATTCAGGAAGAACCAGTTAACTAAATATCAACTTATCATTAAAGGAATTTCAACTTTAGGTAAAGTAAAAGTTATCAGCATTAGGTAATTGTAATCAAAAAAAGCAACGGAGTCCGCTGCTTTTTATTTGTTCTTCTTCGTATCCCTTATGTTTAAAAGGTATATCCTAAATTAAATGAGAATCCTACTCCTTTTTTGTAATTTCTCATGATGTAAGAGCTTTCGTTGAAGGTGTTAACATTTTCCTTACCTAACTCAAATTTCGTATCCGGATTTAAAATATTGTCCGCAGATAATTTTAAATCGAAATGTTTGGATAATTTACTGTTCAGGACAAGATCCAATCGGCTTACCGGAAGTTCATAAATATGATCCAGTCCCGCTGTTCCCACACTGTAAATTCGTTTTCCGAAAACGGAATACACAACAGAAACCGTATTGGTCCAGGTGCTGTTCATATTGAACTGGTATTTCAAATCGGAATTGATCAACCATTTTGAAGCACCTTGTAATTCACGGTCTTTATGTGTTTCGATACTTGGCGACGTATTTCCGTTTGGTCCTGTTACCACATCCGGAACCGTTACTTTGGTTTGCATTAAGGACGTATTGAATCCCCATGATAAATCGGTAAGTGCAGAGGAGGCTCTTCCAAGGTCTAAAATGAATTCGGCTTCAAGACCATATAGTTTTGCGTTTTCAGAATTCAGGAACGTAACGATGGTCGATCCCGGACTTGCTAAATAAGAACGCTCGATCGGATTTTTGATGTTTTTTCCAAATAAACCGACAGCAAACATTTCCTTAGATGTAGGGAACATCTCGAATTTCAAATCCACGTTAGTGTTGTCACTGTTAACCAAGTATGGATTTCCCTGGAAAACGGTGTTGTCCGGATTTACGATCTGTAACGGATAAGATTCCATGATAACCGGTTTGGAATACGTCTGCGATGCTGCCAATCGGATATTTGTGTTCTCATTGATTGCATATTTCGCATTTAATGAAGGCAGTACATATAATTTGTTTTTATTTACGGTAGTGTAAGGCTGATCGAAAGCACCGATATTCTTGTACTTAGTGGTTCTGTCATAGTTTTCAGCTCTTACCCCTGCGTTTACATCGAATTTTTCGGAAAACTTGTAAAACAAATTAGCATATCCTGCATTGCTGAACTCGTTCAGTTTTGCTTTCCAGTTGGCATTACTTGATTCCTGGTAAGAGATTTCAAAATCCAATAAGTCGTTTTTGATCTGCGCGTTAGCGGTAAACGGATTCAGATTGAAAATACTGCTGGTGTTGAAGTTTTTGATAGTTTGGATGAATCGGTAAGAGGAAACGGTTCCATTGCTGTTTCCGTTGTATCCTACAGATAGTTTATGATCTTTTCCGAATTTAAAGTTGTATTCAAGGAAAGCCGAACTGAATACATCGTTTTTAACATCCAGATATTGTCTAAGGAAGTTGTTTCCTCCGTAACTCACTAATACATCGTCTTCCGCAAGCTGTTTTCCGGTGTATGAATTTCTGTCGGGCTGACCGTAAGTTGTTTTAGCTAAAGAAACGCCCATTTTTACCAAATGTTTTTTGTCTGATGTAAGTGCATAATCCCCGAAAAGCTGTCCGTTTAAATAGTTAGTTTCATCCAATTGATTGGTACGGATCAGGTAGTTGGTAACATCAGTTTGTGCATTCTGGTATCCTAACTGATCCTGAATCAAATTCTCAGAAGTTTTAAGATACAATACATTAGTCGATAAATTAAGTCGTTCCGAAGCATAATTCAATCCTAAAATCGAAGAGAAATTTGTCTTGTAATTGTAGGTTGTAGTGGTGAAGTTATTCGAATACTGGATTAAGTTACCGGGATTCAAAGTTCTGTCGCTTCCTTTTCTGGATTGGAACGCATTGTCAAAATTCAAGGAAATCAGATAGCTTATCTTATCGCTGTTTTTCAGGTTGAATTTCTCTGCGTGCAAAATTCCGACACTGGTGTTTAGGGGAGATTTGGTTTTTTTGATATCGAATCCGGTTTTGAAAGCGTCCACGGCATCCTGACGGTTAAGCGTCACCGGCGGATAAGGCGTATCATTGAATTCCGAAGGTAAAGCTCGGTCATTTCCGGTTAAACCGAAAAATCCTTTGGAATTGTCGGCATCGCTGGTGATGTAAAAATTGTTCAGATTGTTTTGGGTCACAAAACCGGCTCCAAACGATATTTTTGAAATACTCGTGTTGGTTTTGGAAGTAACGATATTGAAAGTCGCACCAGCAAAATCACCATAAATATTAGGATTGAAAGTTTTGTACGTTTCAATCACACTAACCACATCGGTTGGAATCAAATCCAAAGGAACAATCTTTTTAAACGGATTGTTCGAAGGAACCGCTAAATTGTTGATCAGTAAATTATTATATCGGTCTTCCAATCCGCGGACAAACAGACCTCTTGATCCCACTTTTGAAATTCCCGTCATTTTAGTAAGTCCTTCTTCAACGTCGCTCACTCCTTTTCTGGAAAGTTCCTGGGCACCGATAGATTGCTTGATTTCAACCGCTTTTTTCTGCTCCACCAAAAGTGCCGTTTCTTTTTCGCGGTTCTGGTCTACCTTAATAACGACATCCTGAAGTTCTACGCCTTTTGAACCAAGTGCCTGATTTACGGTTTTGGTCTCGTCTTTTTTGATTGTAAACGGAATTTCCACACTTTCATACCCTAAGAAGGAAATCATTAAGATATGACTACCTTCTGAAACCGAAATCGAATAGTTACCCTGTTCGTCGGTGTTCACCCCATTGGTTGTTCCTTTGATCATTACGGTAGCAAAAGGAAGCGCTTCATTATTCATATCCTTATCCGTAATGCGCCCTGTAACCGTTCCTTTTTGTGCAAAAGCAAAAACTGTAAATAAAAGGGCGGTTACTAAAAAGTTAAGTTTCATTTTCGTGTTGTTTAATTTTTCGGCAAAGGAACTCCTGCTGCGTTAATTTGAAGTTATAGGGTTGTTATGCTTTTGTTCGCATTCTATTATCAAATTGTTACCACATTAAATAATCGTTAAGTCAGGAAATACAACATAAAGCGTTTTGTATTATCTTTACCTTTACAACCCGAAAACACACTAGAGTGTCAATTATGAAAAAGAAAGACATTAAAATTTTGCTGGTTGATGATGAACCGGATATTTTGGAAATCGTTGGGTATAACTTAACGCAGGAAGGATATCAGGTAGTAACGGCAAACAATGGTAAAGAAGCCATTGTAAAAGCGAAAAAAGAACTTCCACAGCTTATCATCATGGATGTGATGATGCCGGAAATGGATGGGATGGAAGCCTGCGAGAACATTCGTAAAATTCCCGAATTAACCGATGTTATTATTACCTTTTTAACGGCACGAAGCGAGGATTATTCACAGGTGGCAGGTTTTGACGCCGGCGCCGATGATTATATAGCCAAACCGATCAAACCGAAATTGCTGGTTAGTAAAGTAAAGGCTTTGTTACGCCGACTTAAAGAGGAGGAAGCGAAGAGCGATGTGATCCGTGTTGGTGAAATTGTAATCAATCGTGAAGAATACAAGGTTATCAACGGTGAACAGGAAATCATACTCCCAAGAAAGGAATTTGAGTTGTTCTATCTGTTAGCAACTAAACCCGGAAAAGTATTCAAAAGAGAAGAGATTCTGGATAAGGTTTGGGGCAATGAAGTGGTCGTGGGCGGAAGAACCATCGACGTTCACATCAGAAAATTAAGAGAAAAAATCGGAGACGATTTGTTTAAAACCATTAAAGGAGTAGGCTATAAGCTCGAACTGTAAATGAGCATCAGTTTTAAGAAATCATACAAATTTGCTGTAAAATCTGCTTTCTATATCACGTTGTTTGCAGCTGGATTGCTGGCTATTTTGCTGTATTTTTTTCTTGAAATCAATTACTCGTTTTTGACCGCATTTACCATCGGTATTTTCCTTTTTTCTTTTTTTGTACTGCAGTTCCGCGTTGAGAAATTCATCTACAAACGCGTCAAGAAAATCTACGACGACGTATCCCTTTTGGATTCCACTACATTAAGAAGCCAGCCAATCACTACCGATATGGCGACCTTGACTCTTGATGTGCAGAAATTTGCCAGAGAGAAAAAAATCGAAATTGAAATGTTGAAAGTTCGTGAGGAATACCGCAGAGAGTTTCTGGGGAATGTTTCTCACGAGCTGAAAACACCTTTATTTACCGTTCAGGGCTATCTGTCAACATTGTTGGACGGAGCTATGAACGACAAATCCATCCGCAAGAAATACCTGGAACGTGCCGAAAAAGGCGTGGAACGACTGATTCATATCGTAAAAGACCTCGATATGATCTCCAAACTGGAAACCGGCGACCAGAATCTCAATTATACGAAATTCAATATCGTGGACGTGGTTCAGAATGTTTTTGATCTGTTGGAAATGAAAGCCGATCAGAAAAGCATCATGCTGATGTTCGACATGAAATACACCAAGCCTATTAATGTCCGTGCCGATCAGGAAAAAATCGAACAGGTATTAACCAATCTGATCGTAAATTCCGTAAAATACGGAAGGGAGAAAGGGACAACGGAAGTCAGCATCGAAAATCTTACCAATGAAAAAGTCATCGTGCGGGTTACGGATAACGGAGAGGGAATCGAGAGTCATAACATACCCCGATTGTTTGAGCGTTTTTTCCGCGTGGATAAAAGCGGGGCGCGTTCGGAAGGTGGTTCAGGATTGGGTCTGTCGATCGTAAAACACATCATTGAAGCGCATAACGAGAAAATTTATGTCGAAAGTAAATACGGTTTCGGCTCCGAATTTTCGTTTACCTTAGAAAAGGCTAAATAATTCTTCCCAGTTTGGTTCTTCGGAACTAATGTTTTTCATCCCTTGGTAAAGATCGGTCTGAAGCAAGTGTTCGGCTTTAAAATCACTTTGTTTTGATGAAGGAACTATGCCTTTCTTTTTTAATTTTTTAGCCAAATACTCCTGCTCATACTGTCCTGGCGTCGGAATAAAGAAAGCTTTTTTGCCCAATTTTGCCAAATCCATAATGGTCGTATAACCCGAACGCGACAGTACCATTTTACTTTGATTGAAAGCGGTTTCCAGTTCGGCTGAATTCATGTAGTTGTAGCAGGTCATGTTAAAACGCTTGCTGCTTTTTTGTTCTTCTTCCACCACACCTCGGACTAAAAGAATGGTGCCGTCGTAATTTTTTAATTCCACTTTCAGTTTTTCTTCCAATAAAGTACGTTGCGGTTCCGGACCCGATAAAATTACCATCAGATCGTATATTTCTTCAAATTCCTTTTTCTGAAAACGGCTTAACGGACCAATGTATTTCAGGTCAAGGCTGGTGCTTTTCAAATGCCCCAGTTTTCCGGATAAATTTGGTTTTTCAGCCACATCAGGAACCCAGCACTTGTCAAATTTTCGGATAAAAAGCTGATGTATCTTTGTTGTAATCCAGGAAGTGTTTCCGGTTAAGACATTTAATTGATGCGTAATGAAGACCGAAGGCGTTTTCTTAGAATGGACCCCCAAACGGTTATCCGAGATGATGCCGTGGATGTCGTATTGCTGTATCCATTGCTCCACTGTTTTGCGTTCATGACGAACCGCTTCCATCATATTAGGGATCTGCTGAAACAGTTTCCATTTGAAATTGGTCCCGTTTTGGGCATACTGAATTTTATAGGAAGGAAGTTCCAAGGCCCTGAGATGCGGGAATTCTTTTTTTAATAGCGCCAAGGCAACGCCATCAGAAGCAAGTATGGGTTCAAAACCGTTTTTTTCCAAGGCGTGAACTATTGGAATACAGCGTGTGGCATGACCCAAACCCCAATTTAAAGGCGCTACTAAAATTCTTTTTTTACTCATTTTTTTCAAGTGGAAGAACTAAATCCGCTTAACTGTTTAATAGCCAATTCTTTCAAAAGATTGTTTATCTTTGGCCGCGAAATAATACTGCAAAGTAAAACTATTTTTATTGCGGTATATTTCCTTAATTTTACCAAAATTTTAAATTACGTCGTGGGAAGTAAAAATAAGTTAAAAAGATTTAAGGAAAACGCTACATTTGATAACGTTTTTCAGCCAACAAGAGATGAGGTGGTTAACGGAACATTTCCGTTGAGAGGTAAGTGGAACAAGGAATTCTTCAAAAATGACCATCCGCTGGTTCTGGAATTGGGTTGTGGAAAAGGAGAATATTCCGTTGGTTTGGCAAATCGCTATCCCGAAAAAAACTTTATCGGTATCGATATTAAAGGAGCCCGCTTCTGGCGCGGAGCCAAAACAGCAGTAGATAACGACATGCATAATGTGGCTTTTTTACGGACACAGATTGAATTGATCGAGAATTGTTTTGCAGAAGGTGAAGTGGATGAGATCTGGATCACATTCCCGGACCCTCAGATAAAATACAAGCGCACCAAACACAGAATGACAAATTCCGAGTTCTTGCAACGCTACAAGAAGATTTTAAAACATGACGGACTGATGAATCTGAAAACCGACAGTGAATTCATGCACGGTTATACGTTAGGTTTGTTGCACGGACAAGGACATGAAGTGATTTATGCGAATCATAACGTGTATAAAAACGAAGGAGCGCCTGAAGTGGTTACGGCGATTCAGACATTCTACGAAAGCCAGTACTTGGAGCAGGATAAACCGATTACTTACATCCAATTCAAAATCAAATAATGAATTATTTTTTGCCGCTAATAATCGGTTTTACCGCAGCGTCAGTTGGTGTGGCTCCTCCGGGACTACTTAACATGACGGCGGCAAAAGTCAGTGCTTTGGACGGAAGAAACCGGGCTGTTATTTTCGCTTTGGGTGCCTGTGTAACGGTTTTTTTTCAAACGTATATAGCTGTTTTATTCGCAAAATTTATTGATAGAAATCCCGATATAGTTGTTCTTTTACAGGAAGTCGGGGTTTTTATTTTTTTAGCATTGACCGTCTATTTTTTTTGGGCCGGCAAAAAGAAAAAAAGGAAAGAGGAAGATGGTAGAAGGAGAACCAAAACCAGTCGTTTCTTTTTGGGCATGCTGCTGGCGTTTCTCAATTTACTGCCTATTCCGTACCATGTTGTGATAAGTATCTGGTGTTCCCGAAAAGGATGGTTTTTCTTTAACCAATCGGATATCTCATTGTTTGTTTTGGGTTCGGTCTCAGGGTCTTTTCTTATGTTTTATCTCTACATTTTATTTTTTAAGAGAAAAGAAGCTGATGAACCTTCGTTCCTGATGACCAACGGAAACTACATCATCGGAACCGTGACCGGAATCATTTCCTTGTTTACCATTTTCAAAATTTTAACCAGTTAAAAATGGCTTCGGATAACGATAATTTTTTTGAGAGAGTTTATGCGGTAGCCCGCCAGATCCCTTACGGAAAAGTTACGTCTTATGGTGCGATTGCCAAAGCTTTGGGAGCGGCCCGTTCCGCAAGAATGGTAGGCTGGGCCATGAATGCATCCCATTTGAAAGAGGATATTCCTGCACACAGAGTAGTCAATAGAAAAGGTGTGCTTACCGGAAAACATCATTTCGATGGCACCAATCTAATGCAGCAATTGCTGGAAAGCGAAGGCGTCAAAGTGGTCGATAATCAGATCGTTGATTTTGAAAAGCATTTCTGGCAGCCCGAAGTTCAAAAAATATCTTAAAAATTCACAAAACTTTTGCGTTTAGCCTTTTCTCTATTGAACTTTTCAAGTTATCTTTGCAATCTAAAATCAGTCTTAATAAAAGGCTGAAAAAGAAAGATTTAAAGTATTCTCATTATAATATGAAATTAGACAGAAAAGAAATTCTTAGCGCACTGGAAACCATTTCCATTGCGGGAGAAGGAAAAAATATGGTCGAAAGCGGCGCGGTGCAAAATGTAATCACTTTCGGAGACGAAGTAGTAGTCGATGTAACACTTCACACACCGGCCCTACACATTAAAAAACGTACTGAAGTAGATATCATCAAAGTAATCCACGAAAAGATCTACGAAAAAGCAAAAGTTAAAGTCAACATCAAAGTAGAAGCTCCCGAGAAACCGGAAATCAAAGGAAAATCCATTCCGGGTATCAGTAATATCATCGCTGTTTCTTCGGGAAAAGGAGGCGTTGGAAAATCTACCATCACGGCCAATTTAGCGGTGACTTTAGCGAACATGGGCTTCAAAGTAGGAGTTTTGGATGCCGATATTTACGGACCATCCATGCCGATCATGTTCGACGTTGAAAAATCAAAACCGATCTCCGTTGAGGTAGACGGTAAATCAAAAATGAAACCGATTACCAGTTACGGAGTGGAATTGCTTTCCATCGGATTTTTTACCAGCCCGGACCAAGCGGTGATCTGGAGAGGACCTATGGCATCCAAAGCGTTAAACCAAATGGTTTTTGATGCAGATTGGGGCGAACTGGATTTCATGTTGATTGATTTACCACCGGGAACCGGAGATATCCATTTATCCATCATGCAGTCGTTGCCTCTTACCGGTGCGGTTGTGGTGAGTACGCCTCAGGCTGTGGCTTTGGCCGATGCTAAAAAAGGGGTGGCGATGTTCCAGAACGAAAGCATCAATGTGCCGGTATTGGGAATCATTGAGAATATGGCTTATTTCACTCCGGAAGAATTACCGGAAAATAAATATTACATCTTCGGGAAAGAAGGCGCTAAAAACCTTGCAGAAGATTTGAATGTACCTTTCCTTGGTGAAGTGCCGATCGTTCAGAGCATCCGTGAAGCGGGAGACTACGGTCGTCCGGCGGCATTGCAAACGGCGACTGCTGTACAGGCAGCGTTCGAAGAATTGGCAAGAAGCGTGGTGTCGGAAACCGTAAAAAGAAACGACAGCCTTCCGCCAACCGAAGCAATAAAAATTACAACAATGGCAGGTTGTTCTGCGGTTAAAAAATAAATCAATGAGCGAATGAGATAATTTGAATCAGCAATTAGATTTCAGGTTATCTCATTTTCAAGTTATCTCATTTTCAAATTAGAAAAGATGAATACAGAAGAACTAACAACAAGCGTAGAAAAAGCATTGGCTGAAATCCGTCCGTTTTTGAATTCCGATGGAGGGGATATCTCCTTGGTGGAAATTGAAGACGGGAAACACGTAAAAGTACGTTTGGAAGGTGCTTGCATTTCCTGTAAAATCAACCAGATGACCCTAAAAGCAGGGGTGGAAACTACGATTAAGAAGTATGCTCCACAGATTGAAACAGTTGTGAATATTGCCTGATTTTTGGGCGTGACCACGGGGGTCGGGCTGTACGTTATATCTTTTTCGGTGACTTCGAGAGCCTCAGCCACCAAAAAAGGATGCCACTCCCATCCCTCACGCAAAACTGATATAAATCATGTTTGTTGATTTAACAACGTTGTAACTTTGTTACTTTGAAACTTAAAAAAAATGATTGAAACTGATATATTAATCATCGGTGCCGGTCCTACGGGGCTTTTTGCCGTTTTTGAAGCCGGACTTTTAAAACTGAAATGCCATATTATCGATGGTCTGCCACAACCGGGTGGACAATTGACCGAGCTGTATCCCAAAAAACCAATTTTCGACATTCCCGGATTTCCTTCCGTATTAGCGGGCGATTTAGTAAGCAATCTGATGGAGCAGATCAAACAGTTCCAACCCGGATTTACGTTAGGAGAAGTGGCCGAAAAAATCGAAAAACTGGAAGACGGTTCCTTCATCGTTACCACTAATAAGGGAACGGAACACAAAGCCAAAGCCGTTGCCATTGCCGGTGGTTTGGGAAGCTTTGAACCGAGAAAGCCGTTAATAGAAGATATAGAATTTTATGAAGATAAAGGAGTAGAATACTTTGTAAAAGATCCGGAAAAATTCCGTAACAAGCGAATTGTAATCGCAGGAGGAGGGGATTCCGCTTTAGACTGGAGTATTTTCCTTGCTGATGTAGCTAAAGAAGTTACATTAATTCACCGAAGAAATGAATTCCGTGGGGCCTTGGATTCCGTAGAAAAAGTTCAGGAACTAAAACATGCCGGAAAAATCCATTTAATTACACCTGCGGAAGTAGTTGGCTTAAATGGGTCGGAACATTTAGAATCCATCGATATTGATGAAAACGGGGCACACCGTAATCTCAAAACCGATTATTTCATTCCCCTTTTCGGACTGACTCCGAAATTAGGTCCGATCGCTCATTGGGGCTTGGAAATTGAGAAAAATGCCATTGTGGTAAACAATGCCTTGGATTATCAGACCAATATAGAAGGAATTTATGCTATTGGTGATGTAAATACTTATCCGGGTAAACTAAAACTGATCCTGTGTGGTTTCCATGAAGCCACATTGATGTGTCAGTCGGTTTACAACAGACTGAATCCGGGTAAAAAATACGTGTTAAAATATACTACAGTTTCCGGTGTTGACGGTTTTGACGGAACCCGAAAAGAAGCAGAGAAAGCCGTTGTAAAAGCAATTGATTAAGTTGATATGTCACAAGACGTTACCATAAAAATTATTGACCGAGAAGGAGTATCTCATGAGGTACAGGCGCCAACCGATATGAACATGAACATCATGGAATTGGTTCGTGCGTATGAATTGGCTCCTGAAGGTACTATAGGAATCTGCGGTGGAATGGCCATGTGTGCGTCCTGCCAGTGCTACGTTTTAAACGATGTGGAATTACCGGAAAAATCGGCCGACGAAGATGCGATGCTCTGGGAAGCCTTCAATGTAAAAGAAAATAGTAGGCTGGGTTGTCAGATCCACATAACGGAAGCCATCGACGGATTGGAAGTCGAACTGGCTCCGGAATCGTAAGAAATAAAAAAGAAAAGTCCCGAATCGATCGGGACTTTTTATTTATACTGCCAAATGGGTTTCGTGAATGTGTTCTTCGATCGCGTCCCACAATCCAATGCGTTTTTCCAGTGCCTGAATGGAAATGCTTTCCACTTCTTTCCATTTTTGGATGTCATTTCCGCAAAGTTCGGTTATCATCTGCATCGCCATTGGTCCGTGGTCGTCCGCATCCAATTCGATATGTCTTTCGAAATAATAAATCAGTTTGGACAAGTCGGTTTCCGGGAAATTGGCCTGGAAATTTTTCAGGATTTCAGAAAACATATCGGGAATCAGATCTTCTCTTCCAAAAGTAAAGGCGGCTGCAATTTCATGCGATTTTCCGTGCTCAATTACCTGAAATGTAAAGTCAAGGAAATCTTTGATCTTCGGATGTAAATCACTGATTTTAATCGATACGAAAATATTCTGCATTGAGATGACACTTTCTAAAAATGTATCGACAGTGTTCGTATTTGCGCCACAGGCTTTCATTGCATCCAGATACATCTCGAAATGACTTTGCCTTTTTCCGTCAAGACTTATGTCGGACTCTTCAGCCAGAACAATTTCATTGATCAGATAACGCATTTCGGCATTAGGAGAAGCAAACCAAGGTGTGGTGGTGCATGTCAGCTTTTGCTGAAGGGCTTTTAGCAATGACATGAAATCCCAAACGGCATATACGTGTCCTTCAAGGAAGTGGCGTAAGTCGTCTACGTTCTGAATTTGCTTATAAAGCGGATGGTTTAATAAGATATTCCTTTGGGTTTGGATATTCTTATTGATAAACTGAATATTCATAGCATTAGGTTTGAACAACAAATTTAAAAAAAGCTTCCCGAATCCGGGAAGCTTTTAACATTGATTTTTATTGTTACATGGACTGTTCGTCGGCAGTAGGCCCGTACATGCCTACTACTGTGGCGCCTACGGCTCTCAGGTAAGCGGTTAACTGCCCGCGGTGGTGAATCGTATGGTTCATGACAAACATTCTGTATACGGATACTTTTGGCATTGTGAAATATACGGTTTCACCGTTTTTCATTGTCCAGTTTTCCTGTAAAGTTTCGTTGCTGACTTCTTTCATCAGTTGAGTCGCCTCTGCTACATTAGCATCATAAAAGGCCAAAAGGTCGTTTACGGTTTGATGATTGGGTGCAATATATTTGATTTTTGCAAAATCCAATTCGGGATGTAAAAAAGTAGCCGGGATCCAGGTTGGTATTTCTGCAATATGATTTGCCAATTGTGAAAGACTCATCGCTTTTTCATTTGATTTGTAATCAAAATGTTCTTCTGATAATGAGGCTAATAGTTTTCTTGTGTTTGCCATTTCATGAAGAAACTCCGGCAGTAAAAATTCATTTAATTTCATAGGAAAAGTTTTATTTCAAATATACCAAAAAACCACAAAAAAAGAGAGCCTTTAGATAAGACTCTCTTTCTGAAAACATTTAATTTATTTTGCTCTATTATTTGAAAGCGGAGAATCCCGTAACATCCATACCTGTGATTAACAAGTGGATATCGTGAGTTCCTTCATAAGTGATCACCGATTCTAAATTCATCATGTGACGCATGATTGAATATTCTCCGGTAATACCCATTCCACCTAACATTTGACGTGCTTCACGTGCGATTTCAACTGCCATGTTTACGTTATTGCGTTTTGCCATTGAAATCTGAGCAGAAGTAGCTCTTCCTTCGTTTCTCAATACGCCTAATCTCCAAGTCAATAATTGTGCTTTGGTGATTTCAGTGATCATTTCGGCTAATTTCTTTTGTTGTAGCTGAGTTGCGCCAATCGGTTTGTCAAACTGTATACGCTCTTTAGAATAACGTAAAGCGGTATCGTAACAATCCATTGCAGCACCAATAGCGCCCCAGGCAATTCCGTAACGCGCTGAATCCAAACATCCAAGCGGCGCTCCCAAACCTGATTTGTTAGGTAATAAGTTTTCTTTAGGTACTTTTACGTTATCGAAGATCAATTCTCCGGTAGCCGAAGCTCGTAAAGACCATTTATTATGTGTTTCAGGAGTTGTAAATCCTTCCATGCCTCTTTCCACGATCAAACCGTGAATTCTTCCTTCTTCATTCTTAGCCCAAACTACTGCGATATCTGCAAAAGGAGCGTTGGAAATCCACATTTTTGCACCATTTAAAAGATAATGGTCGCCCATGTCTTTAAAGTTGGTTGTCATTCCGCCTGGGTTAGAACCATGATCCGGCTCTGTTAAACCAAAACAACCGATCCATTCTCCAGTCGCTAATTTTGGCAAATATTTCATTCGTTGCTCTTCGTTCCCGTATTTCCAGATCGGGTACATTACTAAAGAAGACTGAACCGATGATGTAGAACGTACGCCGGAATCACCACGCTCGATTTCCTGCATGATCAATCCGTAAGAGATTTGGTCCAGACCTGCTCCGCCATATTCTGCAGGGATGTAGGGTCCGAAACCACCGATTTCTCCCAAACCTTTTACAATCTGTTTCGGGAATTCTGCTCTTTGAGCGTATTCTTCAATAATCGGGGATACTTCTTTTTTTACCCATGCGCGAGCAGCATCACGCACTAATTTATGTTCGTCTGTCAGTAAGTCGTCTAACAGGTAATAATCAGGAGCTTGGAATAAGTCTGGTTTCATTGTAATAAAATTTTTGGTTCACAAAAGTAAGCAAAGAAATTTAACTATTCAATTTAGGAGTGTTATAATTTAAACCAAATAATCTTTGCCTAACCTAAATTAAATGTATATTGACTATTTTTGTATAAATTTTCGTAAAGAACGTAATGAGGCTATTATATTATTTTTCGGTTTTCCTGCTGACAAGCTCGCTTTTTGCCCAAAAAAGCGTGGTCTTGAGCAATGCGGAATATCTAAAAATGCAGGATAAAGCCAGGGCGCTGATTAATTCTGATGTAGATAGTTCGTTTTTTTACGCAAACAAAATTGAAAAATCTAATGATTATCTTCATCAGACTTTTGCGGTTGGGCTAAAATCCTATCTGTATCAGATAAAAGGAGACAGCATAAAATCAAAACAATTATATAAAACAGCTTTTGATTTACTAAAAAAAGTACCTTCCGGAACTGAAAAGAAAAAAATGAATGCCTATCTGTTTAATTATGGTGGATTGGCGGAATGGAAAAGAGGGAATTATGGCAAAGCACTTGAGTATTATCAAAAAGGAAAAAAACTGTCTGAAGAACTTGACGATTTAAAACAGGTAGTTAAGTTCAATAACAACATTTCTCAAATAAATAAAGAAGTTGGAAATTATGAATTAGCGATTCGCGCTGCTAAGGAATCGGATAGGATTACAGATAAGATCGAATACCTGTATGATGATGAGCAATTCGCAAACAGTAAAGCGTTGATCAATCTTAATTTAGGAGGCTTCTACGAAAAAAAATACATGCTTAACGAGAAGAACATTTCGATGCTGGATTCTTCGAAGTACTATTATAAAAAAACTATTTTATTTTCCGGGAATCTAAAGATTCTCAAAGTCAATGCCGAATTGGGTCTGGCTAATATATATTATCTGAAAAAGGATTTCGGTAACGCGGAAAAAATCTATCATAAATTATTGGTGGAAACCAAGTCCAACAATATGTTTAAAGAATACAGTGCCAGTAACTGCAACTTAGGTGAGGTGTATTATAACACTAAAGAGTATGATAACGCTTTGATCTATTTTAAAAAAGTGGATTCGATTTACAACAGCAGTAAGGAAAATATCAACCACTTTATTTATTCCAATTATTTTCAGGCAAAGATCTATGCCAGTAAAAAAGAATATGACAAAGCATTAAAGCATTCGAGATTATATCTGGAAAATTTTGAAAAAAATGAGGCTAAATTAAATAGTGAAACCATCGATGTTAACTATAATCTAAGCAGCAACGATTTACAGAATGAGATGAATGATTTGCAGAAGAGGTACAAAAATAAGCACCTGTTAACGAATGCTGCCTTTGTTTTCCTGGCGGTCTTATTCGTATTGCTTGTTTTGGGCTTAATAAAGTATCGAAGTGATAAACGTAAAACAGATAGAAAATTAAATGAACTTATCCTTCAGTACAAGGAAGAAAATGAAAAGAAGAATTTAATAGTAGAAGAAGTAACGGAAGTAGAAGAAACAGGGTTGGTTCCGCCTGATCCTATTATTGTTGAAAGTACAGCCAGGAAGGAAAATGCTATTATCAGTATTGATGAGATAAAAGAGAATGAAATAGTTGATAAACTAAAAAAACTGGAGCACAAACTCTTATACCTTAATCCGGATTTTACGCAGCAATTTGTTGCCAAAAAAATCAAAACAAATACGACATACCTGTCTTATGTGGTCAATAAACGATTTGGTAAATCATTTAGTGAATATTCCAACGAACTGAAGATTAATTATGTTATCAATGAGATGATAACCAATCCGACCTACCGAAAATATTCTACACAAGCCATCGCTGAAAGTGTAGGCTTTAAGAATGCAGTTTCATTTACAAAATCCTTTAGCAAAAGAACAGGTGTTACACCCGTTCAGTTTGCTAAAAAACTGGATAGTGAATTGTAAAGTTTATTAACCTATTATCTTTCCGTCTCCATTGTTCCCTCCTACAATTGGGGGAACTGTCGGTGTTGTTGTCGTTGTCGTTGATGATACCACTACAGGATCATCTATAAATGAAGCCGTCATCATTGGTGCATCTCCCTTTCCTAAAATCACCTTTTTTTGATTTCCTGATAATTCATTTGATGCAAAATCCGATAAATTTAATTTTTTAGTTTTCATGATTAGTTGTGTTTGACTATTGATTTTTCCAAAAGTATGTCGAAACTAAATGCAATACGCCGGATTTGTGTATTTGAAATCCTGCTTTTCTGCTTTTCTTGTTAAATTGTTGAAATACAGAATTTTATAATTTTTATTTACGTTGATAATTTATAAATTATGCATGTAATAATTTGCAAATTGTAAAAATGAGGGCTTTTTTTGTTAGTGAAAGAGCGGAATATTTGCCTTAAATATTTTGTTGTCTTACTGATAAAAATAAAAAAGCTATATGATAAACATCGTTAAAAGGTATCTGGTTAAAAATAATTATGCAGACCAAAAAGATGATTTTGGAACATTTTTCTTTTCCCATCCGAATTACCCAAGTGTATTTGCCATTACCGATTCTTTAAACTCATTGTCCATCCCCAATGCCGCCATCAAAATTCCGAAAGAACAGTTTGTGGAACTACCGGAATATTTTTTAACCCTCCTTAACGGAGATATGGTGTTGGCGCACAAAAAAGATATTTGTGTTACTGTCGAATTTGAAAACGGTAAAAAGAATGATGTCTCTTTTAATGAATTCCTTACCGACTGGGATCAGATCGTTATAGCAATTGAACCGAATGAAGTAATTGATATTAAAAAAGAATCTTTTAATACAAAATGGCTGCGTTATGCTCTTCCTTTGGTAGTCTTACTATCGATTTCATTGGCTTATAATGAATACAATGCCGGAAGTCTTGCTCTGTTGTTCACCTCCTTGATCGGATTGGTAGCGGGTGTTTTCATTCTTCAGGAACGTTTTGGTTATGCCAATGCTTTGGTTTCCAAAATTTGCGCTATAAAACCGAATGCTTCCTGTAATTCCGTAATCAATTCGACTTCAGGAAAAAAGTGGCTGCAGTTTTCGGATTTACCCTTTTTGTTTTTCGGGATCAGTGTTATGGCTATAGCGATCCAGCCAAAGGATTCGGCCATGATTGTCGGTTTCCTTAGTGTGTTTTCCCTTCCTATATTATTATACTCGATTTGGTTGCAAAAAGTGGAATTGAAAAAATGGTGCGTTTTGTGCTTAGCTATTTCCTTCATAGTGGTGAGTCAGGTTCTTATCTTCGTATTTGAGAACGAATCTTTTCCTGCGGCATTTTCGATCCGTTTCTTCGAATTTGTATTTACTGCTTTTTTCTTTGTTTCCGTTTGGATGTTGGTTAAACCGATTTTTGAAGCCAAGAGTATTGCCGACAGGGCAGTTGTCGAATCCGTAAAACTTAAAAGAAATTTTTCACTTTTTAATTTCCTTTCCAAAGAACTCGTTGCAAAACAAGATCTTGACGAACTTGAGGGACTGTCTTTTGGGAGTAAGAATGCTACCGCTCAGTTGACGGTGATAATCAGTCCGAGTTGTGGCCATTGCCATAATGTTTTTGAAGAAGCTTTTAAACTGGTTAGTAAATTTCCGGAGCGTATGGGCTTAAATGTATTGTTTAATATCAATACCGAAAACAATGAAAATCCGTATAAAGTGGTTGTCGAAAATATATTGGCTCTGAATGTTTCCTTTCCGGAAAAAGCAGCGGAGGCCATGATCAACTGGCACATCGAGAAAATAGGACTGGAGGAATGGAAAGCAAAATGGGCGAGTAACATTATAGACATGCGAATCAAACATCAGATGCACCAACAGTACCATTGGTGTCTTGCAAATGGTTTTAATTACACGCCGGTTAAAATCATTAACGGGAAGTTGTTTCCGGAAGGGTACGAAATAAGTGATCTTAAGTATTTCCTAAACGATTTTTCGGAAGAAAGGCAAATTTTGGAAGAAAATATGTTGGTACGCGCCTAAAAAAGATAGAGTATAGAGAACAGTACTGATGTTCTAAAACGAATATAGTTATTAACACACACTAAAAACTTTAATTATGCTAGAAAACATTTTACGTATCCAGGGAGTTGAGAAATTATCCAAGAACCTGCAAAAAAGCATTAAAAAAGAAAAAACTTTATGCCGCGAAAACAAAATGTGCGCTCAATACGGAAGTCATTGCGAAGAACTTGCCTGTAAACAAGTGCCACATTTTAAAATCGATTTTATTTAACCGAAAAATTCAGGTTCATCCTTTAAAATTAGTAGTTAGTTATTTTTAAATCTGGCAGAACGTTTTTTCTGCCAGGTTTTTATCGAAGATTTTTATAATTCAAAAGTGAAGATGCGTTGTTTCGTTGAGCGGAGCAGCGATCTGAAGAATTTCCCCTCAATTATTCAGAAAGCTATAGGTTGTTACGAGTTTCGGCAGTCTATAGCTTTTTTTATTCAAAAAAATAATTAAGTAGGCAAGGGGTTCTGGCAAAAAGATCATTGGAAACTATACTGTTGATGAAAATCATTTTGTAGACATTACTACAATGCTCTTGCATACTAATGACGAAGAGCGTCTTTCTTATTTTATGCCAAAAGTCAGAAGTTTTTTAGAAAGTGGAACAGCGGCGCCATACACCTACGCAGTGATGTACGATCAGTATCTTTTGTATAATGGCAAAGAGCAGTATTATGGCTCTTACGAAAATAGAACAGATGTTCCGGTTGCAGAACTGAATAAACGTAGAAGAACCATTGGTCTGCCAAATTATGGTTATGAAAAATGGAGGGTTAAGCAATTGTATCCTGATTTAGATAGTAATTTAAAAGAAGCTTCTAATAATTAACGTCGGTGATAAATTCTTACATCTCGCTTGATATAAGCTTAATATGATTGTTTTAAACAATTGGGATTGCTTATTCCTTTGATAGTATTTGTTTGTAGGAAAAATTGTAAAAAAGTAATAAATGTTTTGGCAGGTTCGTACAGTATTTATATATTAGCAGAATATTCTTACAAATTTAATTTATTTTGTGCGCAGAAATGATTTCTGATTTGTAATAGAATGTATAATGGTAAATATTTTTTAATTCTAAAACAGAGAAAAATGAAGAAACTGAGTGATTTTAAAAATGAGAAAACAGAACTGGGATTTATTTTAGGTGGCAGATTGCCAGAAGTAGCAAATTGGGTCCCGACTTCCAAAGATCCTTATAAAGATGCCAACGGTTGTACGGTTACAACTACGGATAGTTATAATGATGCGAATTATGACGGACAATATAATGAAGGAGAGTCGGCAACGGCATGTACCTCTATCTCTTGTCCTAATTGATCAAGTATGAAAAAATTAAGTGATTTTAAAGGATTGCAGAATTCTGAACTTTTAGAACTTCAAGGAGGTTTGGTATCAAAAAATTATGTAGGAGGATTTGTTCATACAGGATATGAATGTTTTGCCGGATATGTGAGTGATGTGTTTTATGATGAAGATGGGAATCATGAGATTAATTCAGAGAATGAGGAAAACTCGTATATCTCTGTAATTGCTGATGCTCCAAGACCATAAGATTATTAAAGTTGAACCATTAATTAAAGAAGTTGAACCATCTATTGGGGTTCGGCTTCTTTTCATGAAATTAAGATGAAATATTTATCAGTTATTATACTGTCGTTATGTTTTGTGTCCTGTTCTAAAAACTATTTGTTTAAGAGAGATCAAAAATACGTTTCTAATGAAATCAAATTAATGTTTTTTAACGATCAGGCCATTCGAAAGCAAAATACTATTTTGGAAAGAAAATACAAAATTAGGACGCCAAATTCGGTATGGGATAGTTTGGTTGACGCTGGGAATACAAATTTAAATGTAATTGATGTTTCAAAATTACCATCTGTTCCTAACCAACTAAATAAAATGTCTATTGAGCTAAAGGAGCGATTTGACCAAGAAATAAAAGAAAATAAGAAGTTGTTTTTTATTATCGACAGCATTAATGCAGACAAAACTTATAAGATTATATCTAAATATGGTTTTCCGTCTTATTATTTACGGGAATGGGAAAATGATTCTTTGAAGAAAGGTATTGTGACTATAATGACCCATATTAATCACACAAGTGCTGTTGGAAAGAAAATTACAATATTGATGGTAAAAGAATACAAAGCAGGTCGAGTTTCTGAAAGCGAAATGAAGCATTATTTATGGGATGTGGACGGAAGAAAGGACGCTTCTTTTGGCCAAGATATCAATATTGGTGAATGGATAAACAATTACAAAAAGTGAAAGGTCTAATCATTGTTACTGAAAGTAATGACAAGTCAACTGACAATGTGCTTGAATGGTTAGACTATTACGGCGCTGATTTTGAAAGGAGGAATGTGGATTCTGGTCGGTATGATTTTAATATTAGAATTTCAAGCGAAGGAACTTCGACTTCTCTTTCTGATTTTATTGTTTGGAACAGAAGAGGGTACATGCCTTTATTGCCTCCGGATTTAAAAAAAACTGAGTGGATAAGTTATTTGAAAAAAGAACAATTTTCAGTTTTGGCTGCTCTTGAAAAAAGCAATAAAAAAAATTATATAGGATCATATATCCATGAAGCAGAAAATAACAAACTTTACAATTTGCAAGTAGCTGCAAAGGTAGGGTTTGAAATACCAAAAACATTAGTCACTAACAATAAATATGATTTGTTAAATTTTGTTGAGATTAATAAAAAATACATCACGAAATCATTATCGTATTCTCCATTTCTTGAAAAAGAAAATTGTTTTTATAAAGGGAAAGGGACAATCGCTGTGGATTTTGAAAAAATACCTGAATGTTTTTCTTCGTCCCTAATACAAGAATATATTGAAAAAGAAATTGAGATAAGGGTCTTTTATATTTTGGATAATTTTTATGCAATGGCGATCTTTTCACAAAATGATGAAAAAACAAAAATAGATTTTAGAAATTATAATGAGGAGAAGCCAAACAGAAATGTTCCATTTAAGTTAGAGGGAACAGTGTTATCAAAAATAAAAGAATTTGTTAAGATTGTTGGTTGTGATTCAGGATCGATAGATTTGATTTTAACACCGAAGAATACATTTGTTTTTTTGGAAATTAATCCGATGGGGCAATATAATTGGGTTTCGGAATCATGCAATTACTATATCGATAAAGATATAGCT
The DNA here is from genome assembly GCF_057801535.1 of Flavobacterium sp. 21.1. Classification (NCBI taxonomy): domain Bacteria; kingdom Pseudomonadati; phylum Bacteroidota; class Flavobacteriia; order Flavobacteriales; family Flavobacteriaceae; genus Flavobacterium; species Flavobacterium sp. 21.1. The sequence goes on along the minus strand of NZ_JBYNXA010000003.1, from coordinate 183,064 downwards.
GAACTTTTAACTGAAAAAAAATATGAATGATTTTTGCAAACGTGGTTTTCCATTAGAATTCCAAAAAGTAGAAAAAGTGGAAAAAAGGGAACTTACACTGAGAAAGAGAATGACGATAGAAGTTGATTTTTACCAATCCAATCAAATTACTCCTCAGAATTTTTACAAACCCATATCAAAGATTTTTAAATTTGAGTTCGATTAAAAAAATTAAATTATTTGCATCGTGTATTGCAGTTAAGGGAGCAGAAAGGAGTTTGATATGTGATTTACAAAGGAATAAATTTGATTTCATTCCAAATGACTTATATGAAGTTTTAAATTTATATGAAGGTAAATCTGTTTGTGAAATAAAAAAAATATATAATAATCAGTATGATGAAACTATAGATGAATATATTGCTTTTTTATTAGAAAAAGAATATGTTTTTTTTACACTTAGGCCCGATTGGTTCCCTAAAATGAATCTTGATTGGCATGAGTCTTTTCAAATAAATAATGCTATAATTGATGTCGCGGATAATTTTAAATTTGAAAAAATATTTTTTGAATTAAATATCTTAAAATGTAAGGCTGTGGAGTTGAGGTTTTATGAAAACGATGCGATTCAAACTATAAATGATATTTTGATATATATTGAGAAAAATAAATCTATGATAAGTTCAGTAGGTTTTGTATTTCAATTTTCGGAAAACACATCAGAAGATAGTTTAAAAAAAATGGTTTTTAATAATCCGCGAGTTGCTTATTTTGTGATTACAAATTCTCCTAGGAGTAATTATATTGAGGGCATGCTTAATAACCGGGGTTATATTATTTACACAAAAGATATAGTAAACAATTCTATGCATTGTGGATTGATTACAAATATGGGTTTGGTTATAAATAAGAACCTTTTTACAGAATCTCAGCATCACAACACCTGTCTAAACCGCAAAATCTCCATAGACCTCCATAGACAAAGACGGCAACATAAAAAACTGCCCGTCAATGAAAGAGAGTTTCGGGAATATTAAAGATACTACGCTTGAACAAGCAATAAATCATCCGAACTTTAAAAAATACTGGAACATCACAAAAGATCAGATAGACGTTTGTAAAGACTGTGAATTTCGCCATATTTGCACTGATTGTCGCGCTTATACGGAAAATCCGGAAGACCAATATTCAAAACCTTTGAAATGTGGTTATAATCCATATACTAACGTATGGGAGGAATGGAGTACAAATCCGTTAAAGAAAAAGGCAATCGAATATTATGGTATGCAGGAATTAATTAAAAATAATGCTTAAAAATTTTCCCCACTACAAACAAGCCGACAGTAAAGATTGTGGCCCGACTTGCCTGAAAATAATATCAAGGTATTACGGGAGAATCCTGAACATCCAGACGCTGCGAAATCTTTCTGAAACCACCCGGGAAGGGAGTAACTTATTGTTTCTAAGCGATGCCGCGGAAAAGATCGGTTTCAGAAGTCTTGGGGTAAAATTATCGCTGGAAAAACTAAGCGAGGCGCCTTTGCCTTGCATTCTGCACTGGAACAACAATCACTACGTGGTTTTGTACCGAATAAAAAAGAATGTCTTTTACATCTCCGATCCGGCTCAGGGGCTTTTGGAATATTCCAAAGAAGAATTCCTGAAATTTTGGATAGGAAATAATGCTGATGACACTACTGAAGAAGGTATTGCCTTATTGTTAGAGCCTACTCCAAATTTCCATCGGTCTGAGTTTGATGAGGATGAAAAAGAAGGACTGGGTTTTGGTATGCTGTACCAATATTTATGGCGTTATAAATCTTTTCTGGTTCAGTTAAGCATAAGTTTGATGGCCAGCAGTTTGTTGCAACTGATTTTCCCATTTCTTACACTGAGTCTCGTCGATATTGGAATCCAAAATCAGAATATGAATTTCGTATATCTTATTTTGTTTGCCCAATTGTTTTTGTTTGCGGGAAGAACTGGTTTGGAATTAATTCGAAGCTGGATACTACTGCATCTTTCCACAAGAATAAACATTTCGCTGATTTCCGATTTTTTTATCAAACTGATGAATCTACCGATCTCCTTTTTCGATGTTCGAATGACCGGAGACATCATGCAGCGCATCAACGACCATCGCCGTATCGAACGAATATTGACAACTTCCTCCTTAAATGTTTTGTTCTCGGTGATCAATATGATAATTATGGGAGGAGTTCTGGCGTATTATAATATGCAGATTTTCTTCGTGTTTTTTGCCGGAAGCGTTTTGTATTTCGGATGGATAACCCTGTTTTTAAAACGAAGAGAAGCATTGGATTACAAAAGGTTTTCCGAAGTCAGTAAAGAACAGAGTAAAGTAATGGAACTTATCAACGGCATACAGGAAATCAAACTGCACAACGCTGAAAAGCAAAAGCGATGGGGTTGGGAATACGTGCAGGCAAGATTGTTTAAGGTCTCCATAAAAGGGCTGGTATTGGAGCAGACTCAAACCATTGGCTCTTCGGTAATCAACGAATTGAAAAATATTTTTATCCTGTTTTTATCGGCCAAACTCGTAATTGATGGTGAAATCTCCATGGGGATGATGATGGCTATAAGTTCGATAGTAGGAAGTTTGAACGGGCCAATAACACAACTCATTGGATTTGTCAGAGAAGTTCAGGATGCGAAAATTTCATTGGCCCGTTTGTCTGAAATCCACGAAAAAGAAGATGAAGTCCAACAGGAAGAAAATCAGACCCATGATGCACCGAAAAATGAAGATATACACGTAAAAAATCTTTCGTATCGATATTTGGGCTCCGACATTCCGGTTTTGGAAAATCTGAATCTGACCATTCCTGCCAACAAGGTTACAGCTATTGTAGGTGTGAGCGGAAGCGGTAAAACAACATTGATGAAATTACTGCTGAAGTTCTATGAGCCCGAAAAAGGCGAGATTTCGATAGGAAATACACAACTTAAAAACATTTCCCAAAAAGCATGGCGAAGCAATGTAGGTGCCGTGATGCAGGAAGGGTTTATTTTTAACGATACGATCGCTAACAACATCGCAATTGGGGTTGATATTATTGATAAGCATCGATTGGTTTACGCTGCAGACGTGGCTAATATCAAGGAATATATTTCTGGACTTCCATTAGGTTATAATACTAAAATAGGTTCTGAAGGAGTCGGAATGAGTACTGGTCAAAAACAACGTTTGTTGATAGCAAGAGCTGTTTATAAAAATCCAGAAATGTTGTTGTTCGATGAAGCAACGTCGGCTTTGGATGCCAATAATGAAAAAGAGATCATGCAGAAGTTGGAGTACTTTTTTAAAGATAAGACCGTTGTCGTGATCGCACACCGTCTAAGTACCGTCATGAACGCCGACCAGATCGTGGTCTTGGATAAGGGAAGAATTATCGAAATGGGGAACCACTCAGCTTTAGTAGAGCAAAAAGGAAATTATTTCGAATTGGTCAGAAACCAATTGCAGTTAGGAAATTAATCATGGAAGATAAAAATAAAGATACATTCGAACTACGCAGTGAGGAAGTTCAGGACATCCTCACACAAGTGCCGCATTGGATGATTCGTTGGGGAACCGTTCTGATTTTCGGAATCATCGTCATGTTGTTTTTTACTTCCTGGTTTTTGAAGTATCCGGATATTGTATCGACGGAAATCGTAATCACTACAAATATTCCGCCGGAGAAACTGGTGGCAAAAGTTTCCGGACGCATTGAAGCGATCTTGGTGAAGGATAAAAGTGTTGTCGGTGAAAACACGCCGCTTGCCATTATTGAAAATGCGGCAAATTATAAGGATGTTTTTCATTTAAAGAAACTGATGAATGAGTTAAAACCGGGTGAGAAATTCCCTTTTGAGAAATTGAATAATGCACAATTGGGTGAAATTGAAAGTGCTTATGCTGTTTTTCAGAAAGATTTTATTGCGGAAGGACTGAATGCTAATCTGCAACCATTTGAAGTTGAGAATAAGGCTCAGAAATCGGAAAGTGTCCAAATTCAGCGGCGATTGGATTTGTTGATGCAGCAAAAAAGCATCAACCAGCAGGAGCTGAAACTCCAGAAGAATGAAATGGATCGTTATACTGCATTGCATAATAAAGGGGTGATATCTGATCAGGAATTTGAAACCAAAAAGCTGAATTACCTGCAATCGGAAAAAAATTATAAAAACCTTTTATCTTCCATTTCGCAGTTGAAATCATCATTGATTGAAAACACCAGAGCGGTCAAAGGAATAGAGATAAGCGGCACAAAAGAAGAAGTGAATTTGCACAGAAATGTAACGGAATCCTTTTACCAGCTGAAGAAAATAATCAAAGATTGGGAGCTTAATTATGTTTTGAAATCATCCATTGAAGGGGAGGTTGCTTTTGCTCAGATCTGGGTGGAAAATCAAACTATTTCGGCTGGTGAAAATGTTCTTTCAGTAGTTCCGAAGGCGGAAACAAAATTTATCGGAAAAGTAAAAGCGCCTGCACACAATTCGGGTAAAATAAAAGTGGGCCAGAAAGTCAATATCCGTTTGGCTAATTATCCCGACCGTGAATTCGGAGTGCTGAAAGGAGAAGTGAAAAACATCTCGTTGGTTCCGGATAAGGACGGGAATATAATGATGGATATTACCTTGCCACAAAGTTTAAGGACGAATTACAAAAAAGAGATACCATTTCAACAGGAAATGAAAGGTACGGCTGAAATCATTACCGAAGATTTGCGACTTCTTGAGCGCATTTTATATCAGTTCAGGGATATTTTTAAACCGAATTAAAGTTTCAGATAAAAATCCTTGGTTAGTTCAATGTACTCTGGAGTGTATTTATGACGGGCGGTTTCAATTACTAATTCGTCAACAAGCGGAGTTTGCTCAATGCGTGTGAAAGCTAAAAGACTGCGTTTGATTTCGGTCGTTGGAGTGCCTTTAACGCGGGTTATTTTTAGTGGGTATAATTCATTTTCTTTGGCCAGGCCTATAAAATGTTCTTCTTCTTTGTATGGGATAATAACAGCAAAAATTCCGTTATCCGAAAGCAGGATGGAAGCGGCTTCCGCTAATTCTTCGAAAGGCATTGCGTCTTCAAATCGCGCTAAATCGCGTTGTGAATCATCCGTTTTAAAGTTGTCCGTGTAAAATGGCGGGTTTGAAACAATCAGGTCGTATTCTTCTTCCATTTCGTCCACAAATTCGTCCAAACCGGCATGATAACAAAACAAACGGTCGTTCCACCGACTGTTTTCAAAATTGTCGGCAGCCTGCTCGTAGGCCTCATCGTCAATTTCTATGGCATCGATCTGTTCCGCATCACTGCGTTGTGCAAGCATCAGGGCAACCAAACCGGTTCCGGCGCCAATATCCAAAATAGTATAGGGGTTGTTGATGAGCGGAGTCCAGGCTCCCAATAAAACACCATCTGTACCCACTTTCATGGCGCAGCGGTCTTGTTCTATTTTGAACTGCTTAAATTGAAACATGATCAGTAAGTTCTGTTTGAAATATGGGTAATTTACCCCAAGTAAAGATCCACTAATCCTTCCGGTGTGTTCAAAACCACTTTTTTGTTGGCTCTGTCGATCTGAACGATGAATTCATCGATCATCGGGATTAAGATTTCAGTACCGTCTTTCATGATCTCGAAAAGCGGTTGTGCGCTCGAATCATTAATGGAAACGATTTTTCCGATATTGCCCAAGCGAACATCTTCAACATCAAAACCAATCACTTCGTGGAAATAAAATTTGTTGCCTTCGAGTTTTGGCAACGAACTTAATGGAAGATAGATCGCGCTGTTGATCAGGCGGTCGGCATCTTCTTCGCTGTCCACTTCTTCAAATTTAACTCTCAGAAAGTCGCCTTTATGAAGTGCGCTTTTTTCAATAAAAAAAGGAATCAGGTTTTTGTTGAATTCAACAAAAACCGATTCCAGATCTTCATACATTTCGGGTTCGTCCGTATCAAGATAGATAAGAACTTCCCCTTTGAAACTAAACTTTTTGGCGATTTTGCCTAAATAGAAACAATCTTCTTTACGCATGGAACCGCCTAAAATTATGCTTGAGTTTCTTCGTTGTTTTCTTCAACAGCAGGAGCTTCTTCAGTTGCAGCTTCTTCAGCTACTTCTTCAGTTGCTTCAGCAGCTTTAGCCGCTTCTGCCTGAGCAGCAATACGTTTTTCGTTTGCTTCTTTCTCAGCTTTTAAAGCTTTTGCTTTAGCATCAGCTTCCGCTTTAGTTAAGCCAGCTTTTTTAGCATCAACTTGACCAGCTTTAGATTCTAACCAAGCAGTCAATTTAGCGTCAGCTTGCTCTTGAGTTAAAGCACCTTTACGAACACCTCCGTCTAAGTGGTGTTTCAATAAAGCACCTTTATAAGAAAGGATAGCTCTTGCAGTGTCAGTTGGCTGAGCACCATTGTGTAACCATTGTACAGCGCTATCAAGGTTTAAGTCGATAGTTGCAGGGTTAGTGTTTGGATTGTAAGTTCCGATTTTCTCTAAGAATCTACCATCTCTTTTCGCGCGAGCATCAGCTGCTACGATCCAGTAAAAAGGTTTCCCTTTTTTACCATGTCTTTGTAATCTGATTTTTACTGACATAATCTTTTTTGATTAATTTGAGGTACTCGACCTCGGTTATTTAAGGGTGCAAAGATATAAAAAAATCTGTAACGCAATAACTTTAAGGATTCAATTTTAGAATGTGTTATCGATTGATAGTCTGTTGATTGAACTTTAAGAGAAAAAACTTGGAAATAATCAGATAAAAGCTATTTTTGTGGAAGCAGATTTAACTTAAACATGAAATCAGTACAAATGAAAAAAATAGTATCGTTATTCGTTTTGGCAGTGGCATTTGCTTCTTGCAGTGAAGATATACAGTTTAACAGCCCTGCCGTACAGGCTACTAAAAATGGGGCACTATGGAAAGCGAATGACATGCACGCTTCTGATGAAGGCGGATTGACTATTGTTGCTGCCGTGGGAACTGATATTGTGACGTTACATACCGGTTCAACAGCTCCCGGGACTTATACTCTTGGTGTTAATGATGTAAATACTGCAACCTATGAATCGCTTGACGGAGAAGGGGATATATACCAAACCGGAGCAGGGATTGGAGAAGGTAAAATTGTTATTTCTGTAGTAGGTAATATAGTTACCGGGAATTTTGACTTTATCGCTGAAAATGAAGAAGGTGTTAAAGTGAATTTTACAAAAGGGGTATTCTACCAGGTTCCTTTGGATTAAAATGCTCTTATTAGATATTGAGAAAGACCACTTCGAAAGGAGTGGTCTTTTTGTGATAAATTTTATTTTGAAAAGAAAAGTGTAACAATGTGTGTTTTGTAAATTTAATATGCTATCTTTATCAAAATTATTTAGAATATGAACATATTTGTAGGAAGTCTTCCGTTTTCAATTGACGAAGCAGATTTAAGAAGTTCTTTTGAAGTTTACGGAGAAGTGACTTCAGTTAAAATTATCACCGATAAATTTACAGGTAGAAGTAAAGGGTTTGGATTCGTGGAAATGGCAGATGATGCTGAGGCTCAGAAAGCTATCGAAGAATTAAACGGGGCTACCGTAGGCGGTCGTACTATTGTAGTGAATAAGTCCGAGCCGAAACCGGAAGGTGAAAGAAGAAGTTTTAATAACAACCGTTCTGGTGGTGGTTATGGAAACAATCGCGGTGGTGGAAGCTACGGCGGTGGAAATCGTGGAGGAAGATACTAAAATAAAGCATTTTCGATACAATTTAAAACCATCTCAATTGAGGTGGTTTTTTGTTTTTTTTCAAAGATTGAAATTTGGTTTTTTTGGCGCGAATATCCCGATAGCTATCGGGACGGGCTTTTTTGTAATTCCTGTTCCAGTCTTTGCGTCAAGCGCTGATTTAGCAAGCGTCTTTTGTATTTGTTGATAACTAAAATTGACATTCCGCTTCTCAAATTGTACTTTTGTTTTCTTGTAAACTTTGCTTGTAGCGTAAGGCTTACAGCTTAAAAATCAGCTGAATGTATTTAATTTTCGATACCGAAACTACCGGATTGCCACGCAGTTGGTCGGCACCTATTACCGATACCGACAACTGGCCACGTTGTATCCAAATCGCCTGGCAGCTGCACGATGAATTGGGAAATCTTATCGAGCATCAGGATTATCTGGTAAAACCGGAAGGTTTCAATATTCCGTATGATGCCGAACGAATTCATGGTATTTCCACGGAATTGGCCATGGAGCAGGGAATTCCGCTTTTAGAAGTGTTGGAGAAATTCAACATTGCCTTGTCGAAAGCTAAGTACATCGTAGGACAGAACGTTGGTTTCGACGTGAACATCATGGGGTGTGAATTTCACCGTATGAGCGTCGGTTCCGACATGTCAAAAATGCCGGTTTTGGACACCTGTACCGAAACCACAGCCGAGTTGTTAAAACTACCGGGAGGTCGTGGCGGAAAATTCAAATTACCCACACTAACCGAGTTACACCAATACCTTTTCGGAGAACCGTTTGCAGAGGCACACAATGCGACTGCCGACGTCGAAGCAACCACACGCTGTTTCCTTGAATTGATCAAACGCGAGGTTTTTACCAAAGAAGAACTCGACGTAACCGAAGATTATTACCACCGTTTCCGTGAGAACAATCCGCAGGAAATCAAGTTGATCGGCTTAAAGCATATCAACCTGAAAGCAGCTTCCGATGAAATCCGTGCGCGATTAAAACAGATTCAGCAGGAAGAAGTCGGGCAGGTTATTTCCGAAGAAGATAAAAAAGATCTGGAGCATGCGTCTTTCGCGCATTTGCACAACCATTCGCAGTTTTCGGTATTACAGTCCACCATATCTATTGGTGCTTTGGTAAATGCAGCCGTAAAGAATAAAATGCCGGCGGTGGCGATGACCGATGTCGGAAATATGATGGGTGCATTTCAATTTGTGAGTGCGGTACTGAATCATAATAAAGGTGCTGAAGCCAAAAACAAAGCTGCTGAAGAAAACGGAGAGGAACCAACGGAGACTATTGTAAAACCAATCGTTGGTGCCGAGTTTAATGTTTGTGATGACCACAAAGACAAATCCAAAAAAGACAACGGTTATCAGGTCGTTTTTCTGGCAAAGAATAAAAAAGGTTATCACAATCTGGCGAAAATGGCATCCATCGCCTATACGGAAGGTTTCTATTATGTACCTCGTATCGATCGCACGGTAGTGGAAAAATATAAAGAAGATATTATTGTTTTGTCGGGTAATCTCTATGGTGAAATCCCGAGCAAAATTTTAAATATTGGTGAAAATCAGGCAGAAGAGGCATTAATTTGGTGGAAGTCCCAATTCCAGGAAGATTTCTACATCGAAGTAATGCGTCACAATCAGGAAGACGAAAACCGCGTGAACCAAACCCTGATTGCCTTCGCCCGAAAACACAATATCAAACTGATTGCGACCAATAATACCTATTATGTAGCCAAAGAAGACGCCAACGCTCACGATATTTTATTGTGTGTAAAAGACGGTGAAAAACAGGCAACACCTATTGGTAGAGGTCGAGGTTATCGTTTCGGTATGCCGAATCAGGAATACTATTTCAAATCGCAGGCGGAGATGAAAAAGATCTTCGCCGATTTGCCCGAAGCGATCATCAACATTCAGGAAATCATTGATAAAGTAGAAGCTTATTCGTTGTATCGCGACGTATTGCTTCCAAAATTCGACATTCCTGAAGAATTCATGGTCCCCGAAGATAAAGCGGATGGAGGTGTAAGAGGTGAAAATGCCTATCTAAGGCATCTGACCATGAACGGAGCCCAAAGAAGATATGAGGAAATTACGCCTGACATTCAGGAACGATTGGATTTTGAGTTATTGACCATCTCCAATTCGGGATATCCGGGTTACTTTTTGATCGTACAGGATTTCATTGCCGAAGCGCGTAAAATGGGAGTTTCGGTAGGGCCTGGACGTGGTTCTGCAGCGGGTTCTGCAGTGGCGTATTGTTTAGGAATCACCAATATCGACCCCATTAAATACGACCTGCTTTTTGAGCGTTTCCTTAATCCCGACCGTGTATCCATGCCCGATATCGATATCGACTTTGATGACGAAGGCCGTGGATTGGTTATGGATTACGTAATCAACAAATACGGCGCGAATCAGGTGGCACAGATTATCACTTATGGTAAGATGGCAACCAAATCGGCGATTCGTGATACTGCCCGTGTATTGGATTTACCGTTGTTTGAAGCAGATCGAATCGCAAAACTGATTCCGGCGATGATGCCTGGTAAATGGAATCTGGCGCGTTTTCTGGCAGAAGACGAAAGCGAAGTGAAAAAGGCATTGAAATCTTCCGAAGAATTCGATCGCGTCAAAGAACTGATTGCGATTGCCGGCGAAGAAGATTTGGCAGGAGAAACCATTCAGCAGGCAAAAATGCTGGAAGGATCTCTTCGTAATACGGGTATTCACGCCTGTGGGGTAATCATTACGCCGGATGACATTACCAATTTCGTACCGGTAACTACAGCCAAAGATTCCGATTTGTACGTAACCCAATTCGACAACTCGGTGGCGGAAAGTGCCGGTCTGTTGAAAATGGACTTCCTGGGGTTAAAGACCCTTACCCTAATTAAAGATACGGTCAAATTGGTAAAATACCGTACCGGAATCCAGCTCGATCCGGATACTTTTCCAATTGATGACCAAAAAACATACGAACTGTTCCAGCGGGGCGAAACTGTCGGAATCTTCCAGTATGAGTCACCTGGGATGCAGAAATATATGAAAGAGCTGAAGCCAACCGTTTTCGGGGATTTGATTGCGATGAACGCATTATATCGTCCGGGGCCGTTGGAGTACATTCCGTCTTTCGTCCGAAGAAAAAACGGTGAAGAAGAAATCACCTATGATTTGGACGCAAACGAAGAATACCTTGCCGAAACCTATGGAATTACGGTATACCAGGAGCAGGTAATGCTTCTGTCTCAGAAACTGGCGAATTTCTCCAAAGGTGATGCCGACGTTCTTCGTAAAGCTATGGGTAAGAAGCAGAAAGACGTCTTAGATAAGATGAAATCCAAGTTCATCGATCAGGCGATGGCCAACGGTCACGATGAAAAAAAACTGGATAAGATCTGGACCGACTGGGAAGCGTTTGCGAGTTACGCCTTCAACAAATCCCACTCGACCTGTTATGCATGGATTGCTTATCAAACCGCGTATCTGAAAGCGCATTATCCTGCGGAATATATGGCGGCGGTACTTTCCAATAACATGAACGATATCAAACAGGTTTCGTTCTTTATGGAGGAATGTAAGCGTATGGGCTTGGATGTATTAGGTCCGGATGTGAATGAGTCGTTCTATAAATTTACGGTAAATGAAAACTACGCCGTTCGTTTCGGAATGGGAGCAATCAAAGGCGTTGGAGAAGGTGCCGTGAAAACCATAGTGGATACCCGTAAAGAAGGGAAATACAAATCCATATTCGATTTGGCCAAGCGTATTGATTTGCGTGCAGCCAATAAAAAAGCTTTTGAAAACTTAGCGCTGGCAGGAGGATTCGATTGTTTTATCAATACGCACCGTGCGCAGTATTTCCATCATGACGGCGATAATATTACGTTTTTGGAAAAAGCGATGCGTTACGGTTCAAAAACGCAGGAAAATGAAAACTCGTCGCAGGTAAGTTTATTTGGGGATGCTTCCGAAGTACAGATTCCGGAGCCTACCGTGCCGCCTTGTGAAGAATGGTATACCATGGAAAAACTCGCCAAAGAGAAAGAAGTGGTAGGGATTTACATTTCAGGACATCCGTTGGATGATTATAAATATGAAATGAAATATTTCTGTCCGAGCCGTTTGGATTCATTGAAAGATTTAAATCAGCTTGTTGGGAAAAATGTGGCTTTCGGTGGAATTGTAACTAATGTCCAGCACCGAACCGCAAAAAACGGAAAAGGCTGGGCGACTTTCAATTTGGAAGGTTACGATGAAAGTTACGAGTTCCGGATTTTTGATGAGGAATATCTGAAATTCCGTCATTATTTGGGTCAGAATAATTTCGTGTATATAAAGGTGAATGTGAAAGAAGGGTGGGTAAATCGGGAAACCGGTAAGAAATCCGATCCTCGTTTGCAGTTTATAGATGTGATGCAATTGCAGGATGTGTTGCCGAAATTCGCCAAAAAGCTGATCTTAATGTTTTCTATCAGTGAATTACGCGAACAGGTTATTATGGAACTCAACGAATTATTTAAAGCCAATGCCGGGGAAACTACGGTTACTTTTGAAGTGATGGAACTGGAACGCATTAAAAAAATTGTAGAAGTTCCGGTAGTGAGTGAGATGAACGAGTCCGATGAGGTGGGCGATACCGATGAGAGTATGGATGAAGTCGAAATAACCATCCCGGAAGAAAAAGAAGAAATTAAAGTGGTGACCAAACTCACCATGCCTAGCCGAAAACTCAAAGTAGGGGTTTCGAATGAGATGTTAGGTGAGTTGGAACGGTTACAGATTAACTTCAAACTGAATTAATCGCTTTGAACTATGGAAAATTTAAAATTGCATTCGGACGGGAAAGATGATTTTCTGCAAGAGCTCAAAAAACAGTTCGATAAAATTGTGTCGGAAATAAGAAAAAAAGAAGACCTCAGTATTGAGGAAAAGCTTCGGGAAATAGAAAAGGCTGCGGTTGATTTTGAAAAAGCCAAACAGGACGCTTCAAAAAGTTCTTTCTGATCAGTATAAAAAATATCAATTTAATCATAATTAAAACTGATTTTCAATAGGTAAACAATTCAAAATAATATTCTACTTTTGTCAGACAATTTAAAAAATGAAATTATGGCTTTAGCAATAACAGATGCAACTTTTGATGAAGTGGTATTGAAATCAGAAAAACCGGTATTAGTAGATTTTTGGGCAGCTTGGTGTGGACCATGTCGTATGGTGGCTCCAATCATTGATCAGATCAGTGAGGAATATGCCGGAAAAGCAGTAATCGGAAAAGTTGATGTTGATGCGAATCAGGAGTTTGCAGCAAAATATGGTGTTCGTAACATCCCAACTGTATTGGTTTTCCAAAACGGTGAAGTTGTAGGACGTCAGGTAGGAGTTGCTCCTAAAAACACATACACTGAAGCAATCGACGCATTATTATAATCGATAGTTCGAAAAAATAAACAAGGCCTAACGAAAGTTAGGCTTTTTTTATGCAAAAACTAAAGTGAATCGGGTTCCCTTTTCAAGAATGTCAACATTAATTCTGCAGTCAATGGCTTTGGCCAGATCGCGAATAAGATGCAGTCCCAACCCGGTCTTTATCCCTACGACTTCTTTTTCATCGTATAACGCTTTAAACTTTTCCTGCGTTCCCCCCGGACCATTGTCAGTAATGGATAAATAGTTTTGCCCGTTTTCCTTCCAGGCTTTCCAAACAATGGTAGGATTGCTTGTTTTTTCCAGTGCTTTTATCGCATTTGCCGTTAGGTTTCGGAGGATGGTTTTTGCATAATTTTCATCCGTTGTTATTTGAAGCAGATCCGTATTTTCAAATGCAATTGTTATATGTTCCACACCGGAAAAATGATTGGCAATGTCTTCAAATAATGTTGTGACCACTATGTTTTTTGGCTGAGGCTTGAAATTTTCCATTTGCCCTTTACTCCAAAGCAACAGGTCTTCCATGGTGTTTAAAAGATTTTCAGCGCCGGTAATCGTTTTCTTTTCCATGCGTTCTTTACTTTCATCATCCAATAGTTCCGGATGTTCTTTTTGTAGGTAAAGGAATTGAATCAGATTAGCGACAGGACTTCTTAAATCGTGATTTAAAATGCTGAAAAACTGGGTTTTTACTTTATTGGCCTGATCCAGTTCGGTATTTAACAAGAGTAGTTTTTTATTGGTTTTCTTAGTGTTTTGGCTCTGCTTATACAGTAATGAAGCAATAATCAAAAGGAGAACGAAACCGGTTGCAAGATAGATTTGCTGTTTTCGCGTACTTTCGATTTGGAGGTTTTTTAGTCTGTTTTCTGATGAAAGCGCACTGATCTTCTCCTGTTTTGATTGGTTTTGATATTTGCCTTCAGCGTTGGCAATGCTTTGTTTTGCTGATTCCGTGAGCATCATCTCATTGCTTTCGCTGTAAATTACCTGGTATTTGTACGCGTTTTGCCACTCGCCTAAAGCGTCATAACATTGCGATAATTTTTTATTTATAATGATGAAGCATTCCTTGTCAAATTCATAAGCATATTTTGAAGCTGAACTGAGTGTTTTGATCGCATCCTGATATTTTTTCTGTTCGTATTCCAATTTTCCTTTACAGATATTGGCTTCCATTAAAATCTCCTCGTCATTGGATTTCAAGGCATAAAAAACAGCATTTTTTGCATAATCTGAAGCTTTGTCTATTTGTTTGTTTGCCATGTAATAGTCGGCCATCAGTCGGTTTGCGGCGCTGATGTTCAAATGCAGCGAATCTTCTTTGCTAACCAAGGCATGAATTTCCGAATAGTATTTTCGCAGCCTGACTGGCTCATTCAAAGCGACATAACATTTCATGTAGTCAACATCAAGAAAAGCGACTGCATTTGCTGAAGTTTTCAGATAAGGCAATGCATAATCCGAATATTCAATGCTTTTTTGATATTGTTTCATCTTGATGTAGGCGCTGGCTATCTGTGAGTAGGAAATGCCAATATTCACTATGTTGTTGGCATCGTCTTTAGGGAATTTTTTCCGGTACTGTATGGCTTTCAGTTTATAACCGATGAATTTTTCGTATTCGGATTTATCGAGATAATATTCACCCATACTGCCATTTAAAATTCCTTGCGTATAGATATTTTTAGTGGTGTCGAGTACTTTCTTAATATAACCGATCAGTTTTTCCCTGTCATCAAATCTCTTCGTAGAGTAATACAGATAATTTAACCGCATCAGGGCCAGGGTTTCTTCTTTTAAGTGTTTTCCTTTTTTGGAATAAGCCAATGATTTTTCATAAAAGGGAACGGCAGCTTCGTAACGATTGTTATCGTATTCGTAACCGTAAGCCTTGAAGTAATAAAATCGGGATAAGAAATAAGCGTTGTTGTCCGCCTTGTCAATTCCTTTAGAAGCAGCGATAATCAATTGCTTGTAATCGTTGTTTTCAAGAAGGTTTTCACAATTTCTGATGAGCAGATTCAGTTCTTTAATAGTTGCTTGTGAAAACAACAGAATCGGGCAAAATACTAACAGCCATAAAAAGATTTTTCTCATGAGATGGAGCTCAAATTATCTTTATAACTACGGCCGATCGGAATCACAACATTATTGTTCAATTCAATTTCCTGTGAGCCAATTTTCCTGATGAATTGTTTCTGTACCGCAAAACTTCGGTGAATTCTTATGAAAGACTGAAAATGACTTTCCTTTAGCAACATACCGATACTTGATAAAACACAATGTCTTTTTTGGGAAGTAACAATGAGTGTGTAATCCTTTAAAGCTTCCAGATACAAAATATCGTGAAGTTTAACTTTGGTTTGCTGATGACCTTCTTTGATGTAGACGGTATCGCCGCCGATGCTGGCTTCAAAAAGAGATGCTTTGTGTTTGATTTCCATGAATTCGGAAATGCGGGTCATAGTTTGCGAAAAACGATCCAGTTTTACCGGTTTTACGATGAAATCCAGTGTTTCCAGTTCGAAACTTTCCACTGCATGTTCCGGATGGGACGTTATGAAAACGCAAACGGGGATATGCAGCGTTTTTTTTCGGAAATCCAGGCCGCTAATAATGGGCATGTCGATATCCAGAAAAAGAACATCGACTGTTTCTTTTTCAATCAATTCCAGCGCTTCTTCGGCCGATTCATAAACCCCCACGATGTTGAGATTAGGGAATTTTTTGGCATGTGAAACAACCGTCAGGCGATCGATTTCATCGTCATCAATTATTATGCAGTTTAAGTTTTTCATAAGGGATTGCCACTGAGCCAAATGTATAAAAATTTTAACAAAAATAAAGTCGTCCGTCTATTTAAAAAGTCGTTCGTCTATTATCGCTTTTTTATGGAAAATAGTTGATCCATTTTTGTATACCCCAAAAGTACAGTCAGCCTTTATAGAATCAAGTATGAAAAAAAAGTTACCCCTTCTTGGATTGATTTTCCTTTCTTTTGAAGCCTTTTCGCAGGTAGGAATTAATACAACTACTCCGAACGCACAATTGGATATTAAGTCCAGTAATCAGGCGGTCCCTTCCATTATGGATGGGCTCCTTATTCCGAAAATAGATGTTTTTCCAGCGGTAAATCCGGGTGCAGCACAGACCGGGATGATGGTTTATCTTACTACAACAGCAGCAGGCAATCAGCCGGGATTTTATTATTGGGATAATGGCTCCACAAGCTGGGTCGGCATAAAAGGCAAAGCGGGTTGGGAATTAACTGGGAATTCCGGAACGACAGACGGGGTTCATTTTTTAGGTACAACCGATAATGTCCCTTTAAATTTTAAGGTGAATAATCAGAAGGCCGGCCGAGTAGATGCTGGAGGTGTTGTCTTTCTGGGTTATCAGGCCGGAAACAGTAATACAACAGGATTTCGTAATGTAGCACTGGGATATCAGGCCATGCTTTCCAATACAACGGGTAGCATAAATATTGCCATCGGTTCAGAGGCTCTTTATTCGAATACTTCGGGGAATTTTAATGCTGCTCTTGGTACGCTATCGCTTGCAGCAAATACTACTGGAAGTTTTAATACCGGAAATGGGAGCTACACGCTTTTTTCAAATGCAACGGGAGTAAATAATACAGCCTCAGGATATGCTTCGCTTTATTCCAATACTACAGGCAATTACAATACGGCAAGTGGAGTCAACTCACTTTATATGAATACCGTTGGCGGTTACAACACGGCAAATGGATTTGATGCGCTTTTTACGAATACAACCGGAACTAATAATACAGCAAGTGGATGTTTTGCATTGATGAACAATTCGACAGGTTATAGTAATACCGCTACAGGCCTTTCTGCACTGCGTTACAATACAACGGGGTATGGTAACATAGCAACAGGAGTTGAGGCAATGCTTAACAATACAACAGGTTTTTTTAATGTAGCCTATGGGCATCAGTCTCTTTATAGTAATATTTCAGGTACAGAGAATACGGCCGTAGGATACCGATCACTTTATACAAACTTTAATGCTATAAGAAATACGGCAATCGGATATCAGTCGTTAATGAACAATACTACCGGAAGTTCCAATACTGCTACCGGAGTAAACGCATTGCGTGACAACAGTGTAGGAATCGGTAATACGGCGATGGGTACCGAAGCATTGCTTTCCAATACAACAGGAATGGAAAATGTGGCAAATGGTTATCGAGCTTTAGGTTCCAGCACTACAGCTTCTTTTAATACAGCTAATGGAACTTATGCCCTCGCTGTTACCACAACTGGAGGCGGAAACACGGCTGACGGTTACCAGTCTCTTTTTCAAAATACAACCGGATACGGGAATATTACAATGGGTTCGCAGTCCCTATACGCAAATACTACAGGTTTCTACAATACGGCCTTGGGTACCCAATCCCTTTTCTCCAATACTGCTGTTTCTCATCTTGTTGCTGTTGGTTATCAGTCGTTATACAGCAATACAAGTGGCACGTATAATACAGCACTGGGGACGCAATCCCTTTACTCCAATACAGTCGGAGCTGAAAATACGGCTTTGGGTTATAAATCCTTGTATTCCAATATTAATGCGGGCAGAAATACGGCTGTAGGAACGCAATCATTGTATACTAACGCCTACGGGTTCTATAATACTGCAATCGGGTATAATGCCTTGTATAGTAATTTTGATGGCGATTATAACTTTGCTGCCGGGCCATCTGCTTTGTATACCAATACTTCAGGTAATGATAATATTGCTGTTGGAAGCTATTCCCTGTATAGCAATACTACCGGATCCAATAATGTTGGAATTGGAAGTGGGGCGATAAGAAACAATAGTACAGGATGGAACAATGAAGCGATAGGTTACAATGCACTTTTCAATAATACCACAGGTAATGAAAATTCAGCAACGGGTGCCTTTACCCTTTATGCCAACACAACAGGAAACAGTAATGCAGCCAGTGGAGCATGGGCTCTTCGCAGCAATACCGGCGGAAATGAAAATACGGCTCATGGTAAAAGGGCTCTATATTCCAATACCACTGCAAGCAATAATACGGCTATGGGTTCAGAAGCGTTGTATTTCAATACGACAGGAAACAACAATACTTCGGTGGGATTCAAATCCCTGCATGCCAATACTACCGGAGCGGAAAATGTTGCTACAGGATATAATGCTTTGTATTCCAATACTGTAGGAATGTCTAATACGGCAAATGGTAGCGGTGCGCTTTATACGAATACCACAGGGAATTTTAATTCGGCTTCTGGCGGTTATTCGCTGAATCTAAACACAACAGGTAGTTATAATACCGCAACTGGGTATGCTGCCCTTTTTACAAATTCGACAGGAAATGAGAATACCGCAACCGGATTGAATGCAATGTTTTCCAATACCGACGGAAGTCAGAATACGGCTACTGGGAACAGTACCTTATACTCTAATACTACCGGAAATTTTAACACTGCCACGGGAGTCATTTCGTTAAGATCAAATACCACAGGAAGCAAAAACACTGCTGCAGGTTACGGTTCCTTAAGTGCTAATTCAACAGGAAACGAAAATACTGCTATAGGCTATGAAACGCTAAATGCCAATACAACAGGAATTGGTAACACTGCTACGGGGCTAAGTGCACTTAATGACAATACTACTGGGAGTTATAACACTTCAAATGGTTGGAATACGTTAGCATTAAATACCACGGGGGGGTATAATTCAGGTTTCGGAACTCAGGCGCTTAAATCCAATACCACAGGAAGTGATAATGTCGCTGTTGGATTGAATGCACTTTATACCAATACTTCCGGAAATGGTAATACGGCAATTGGGAGAGGTGCTTTGGTGGCCAATACCACCGGAAATTACAACGTGTCAAGCGGGATGAGTTCACTTTTCGGCAATACAACGGGATATTATAATGTTGCTAATGGGACGTCTGCTCTTGTTGCTAATACCACCGGTTTCCAAAATACAGCGGTTGGAGGCGGTTCACTTACTACAACCACAACAGGATCATACAATACAGCACTTGGATATAACACGGGACCTAATACCAATACTTTCTTCAACACGACCTGTTTGGGGATTGATGCGACAGCAACCGCGAGCAATATGGTACGTATCGGAAATGTTTTTGTTAGCTCGATCGGAGGGTACCAAAACTGGACCAATATTTCAGATGGCCGTTTTAAGGAAGATATTAAGGAAGACGTGCCGGGACTTAAATTTATCCAGCAGTTGCGCCCGGTGACTTATCGTTTGAACCGTGAAAAAATCAATGAGATGACAGGGGTTTCTAAAGGGAAAACTACCGACGCTTCCGGGTTGAGCGGTGAAAAATACTCAGAAATCACTACCGGTTTTATCGCACAGGAAGTAGAAGCAGCAGCCAAAGCGAACAATTTTGATTTCAGCGGGGTTGACAAACCTAAAAACGAAAACGATTTCTACGGATTGCGTTACGCAGAATTTGTCGTGCCTCTGGTAAAAGCGGTTCAGGAACAGCAGAAAATCATCGAACAGGAGCAGGAAAAAAACAAACAACTTCAAACCACCGTTCAGGAACTTGAGCAAAGACTTAAAGCAATTGAAGAAAAGCTTAGTAAGATGTAATAAAAAAGGCTAACGAAAATGTTAGCCTTTTTTCTATTTAGATGTTTCGCAAATTGATGATTTCCTGTTCGGTAAGGAATCTCCAATTGCCTCTTGGTAAATTCTTTTTTGTCAAACCTGCAAAAACCACTCGGTCAACTTTTAGAACGTCGTATTTCAGATGTTCGAAAATGGAACGCACCACTTTTACATTGGACGTTTTCATTTTGATTCCGATTTCACTTTTCGGCTGATCTTCGATATACGATACTTCTTCCACAAAAACACGGTGACCGTCGATGGTCAATCCGCTTCCGATTCGTTCCAGATCTTCATATTTCAGATTCTTATCCAAAGAAACCTGGTATACTTTCGAAGAGCGTTGATTCGGAATCGTAAACTTACGAACGATGTCGGTGTCATTGGTAAATAATAACAAACCGGTCGTTGTTTTGTCCATTCGTCCTACCGCTTGTAATTTGGCTCTCGTAGCACCACGAACCAAATCCAATACGTTATTGGCATTGATGTCTTCCTCTTTGGAAGTGGTGAAACCTTTTGGTTTGTTCAATAAAATATATTCTTTTTTCTCCGGCGTAATGGTGTTCCCGTCGAAGTTTACGACGTCATTCAGTTGGACTTTGTACCCCATTTCGGTAACGACTTCACCGTTTACTTTTACGTTTCCGGACTGGATGTAAATATCGGCATCACGGCGTGAGCAAACGCCCGAATTGGCAATGTATTTGTTCAGACGGATTTCGTCCGGATTGGCAGGTTTTTTAGGTGCTTTTGGTTTTTTATCGAAAGCAGGTTTTGCTTTAGGGAAACCGGTTTTTTTATCATCTTTCTTAAACGTAGCTTTAGCCGGACCGCTTGATTTTTTCGAACCGCCACTTGTTTTTTTTGATGTAGAACCTTTTTTATTATTTCCTTTTCCGTTGTTCATTTCACTATAATTTGTGCAAAGATAAGGATTTAGGATTTGGAAATGGGGATTTTGTTACAACACGGACAAAACGATTGTTTTACTACGTTTCAGATGTAAATATTAGGATTTAGATCTTCAAAACAGCCCGACCGTGAACCAAAACCGAAGGATCGATAAGTACAATGCAGAAAACACCGGCTACAATAAGTAGTTTCATGGTGTTGTGCAGTTTCACATATTCATCGTGCGTTTGGGACTTCCACAGTTTTAAAAGGAAAAAGATTAGGACGATCAGGCTGATGTAAAAGTAGATGTCCATATAGCCTACATCAAATCTTGCGATCAGAATGTAAATAGGAAGCACGGTTGAAATGGTCAGCACCGTTATGAGTTGTTTGGATGTTTTTTCGCCGAAACGTACCGGAATGGTTTGGTAGTTATTGGCTACATCGCCTTTTATGTTTTCAAGATCTTTGATCATTTCACGGATTAGGATCAGCAGAAATAAAAAGGTGGCATGGGCAAAAATAACGTGATAGAAATTCTTAAAATACAGTAAAATACCGAAGAACGGCAAAACTGCTAATAAAGAAGCGGTCAGGTTTCCGATGATTGGATATTTCTTGAGTTTGTGCGAATAGAACCAGATCAGGAAAATGTATACCGCAAAGAACAAAGCGGCGCGCCATGAAATGATAAAAGCGAGCGCTGTTGCCAAAAAATTCAATCCGAAATAAACCTGAAGTTTCGTTTTCTGACTGACCAAACGATCGAGCATTGATTTATTAGGACGGTTGATCAGATCTTTCTCTGAGTCGTAGAAATTATTGATGATATAACCCGAAGCAATCGTTAGGGTGGAAACAAAAACAATGATAAAAAGACGCCAGTCCAGTAAAACATCCAACGCTCTTTTCTCAGGTGCCAAAATAAAAATGGACGACAGATATTGTGCGATGACAATTATAGGGATGTTATACCCCCGCACCACAGAAAACAAACTGAGGATTTTCATCAGTAACATTTTTGTTTTACGAGTGAGCATCTACTAAGTTTTAAAAGTTTTAGAGTTATAAGTTGTTTTTACTCTTGAGAAAATTTCTTTTCTAAAATGGAATATGGTTGTTACAATGAAAAATGTCAAAACACTTATTGCTACTTCAATCAAAATATCACCTTGGTACATTGTCCATGTTGAGGGTAAATAATCCCTGTGAAATGCTGAAAAAAATATGTATGTCCTCTCAAAAGAAAAAATAAAGAAATAAGTTAGTAAGAAAATCAACCATTTCTTGTTTTTGACAAAATTAAACCAGAACAGTTGTGTTGGTATGCAGAGAAATAAAATCGGAATAATAATGGCAAGCCAAATATTATTTAATATCACATTTCCTAAAAAAGCATACTGTTCATAAGAAACACCGGAGTACCATGCCATAAAAAATGTTATCGCATAATTGCAAACACAGGAAACAAGGTACAAAATCCCTATGACAGGAATGATTTTATTACCGGACGTAAACAAAGCTATTTTGCCAGATTGTCGAACAAAGAAAGCTAACACAAAAAGCAATGCAAAGCCAAACAAATAGGATTGGCAGTAATATGCAACATCACGGAATATTTCTTCTAAATAATGCAATGTTTGATCGACCTGTCGTTACAATTTAAAACCATGGGTTAAAACTGATACACCACTTCCAGTTTATAGTCTTTCAACGCATTTTTGGCTTTTTCCAAATCCTGTGTGAATCCTAAAATATAACCACCACCACCGGAACCGCAAAGTTTCAGGTAATAATCGTTAGTCTCGATTCCTTTTTGCCAAACCTGGTGGAATTGCTCAGGGATCATTGGTTTGAAGTTGTTCAAAACCACTTTGGAAAGCTTTTTAGTGTTTTCAAAAAGGGATTTCATATCGCCGTGCAGGAAGTTTTCCACACAGGCGTCGGTGTATTTTATGAATTGGGATTTCAGCATTTTGCGGAATCCTTCTTCTTTTAAATTTTCCATAAAGATGTTCACCATCGGAGCTGTTTCGCCCACAATCCCCGAATCAATTAAGAAAACGGCACCCTTTCCTCCAGTACTTTGTGAAGGAATGCCGGTCGGCTCAATATTGTCTTTGGAATTGATTAAAATCGGTAAGCTCAAATAGCTGTTCAACGGATCAAGACCTGAACTTTTTCCGTGGAAAAACGATTCCATCTCAGAAAAGATCGCTTTCAGCTGCAATAATTTTTCACGGGTAAGGTTTTCCAAAACTGTAATTTTCTTGTTGGCATATTTATCATAAATCGCCGCCACCAGTGCACCACTGCTTCCTACGCCATACCCTTGCGGAATGCTGGAGTCGAAATACATCCCCCGCTCCACATCTGCTTTTAAAGCATCCAAATTGAAGGTTACCAACTCAGGCTGTTCGCTCTGTAAATCTTTCAGGTAAGAGACAAATCGCTTTAAACTTGCATTGGATTTTTGGGCCTCTTCCGATAGATTTTCATCTACTTTCAACGCTCCGTTATAGAAATTATAAGGGATAGACAAGCCTTTAGAATCTTTGATGATTCCATATTCTCCAAAGAGTAAGATCTTAGAATAAAAAAGCGGTCCTTTCATTTTTGTTCTGGTTTTGGATATTCGTAATAACGTAAAAGTAGTAAAAAATCAATTATAATTTACAGCTCCCGTGCCAATTTCGTCACAAATGTACTGACCATTTTGACAATAGCCAACCAATTCGTCCTGAATAAATTGTAAAACCTGTTCTTTCACATTGTCCGGATACAGCACATGTACATTCGCGCCGGCATCCAGGGTGAAACAAACCGGAATTTGTGTTTCGTTCCGATATTTCCAGATCTTATTGATGATTTCCAGTGTATTAGGTTTCATCAGAATAAAATAAGGCATTGAGGTCATCATCATCGCGTGTAAAGTCAGCGCCTCACTTTCCACGATTTTGATGAACTGTGCTATATCTCCATTTTCCAAAACGTTCCTGATGGCTGATAAATTGTGATGCGCCTGAGAAAAACGTTGTTCCGCAAAAGGATGTCCGAACATCAGATCGTGTCCCACCGTGCTGGAAACCTGTTTTTCGCCTTTGTCTACCAATAAAATCGTGTCCTGGTATTTTTTGAAATTTTCGTGAATAGGGGAAGGGAATTCCACACCAAACAAATCAGAACTTCCGTCAATTTCTGCATGATTTCCCCAAACAACTACTTCACCTTTTACGCTTCGACACGCACTTCCTGAGCCCAATCGCGCTAAGAAAGAAGCTTTTTGGTTGAAATGTTCTTCCGAAATAGCCGGATTCAAAGTCTTTTCCAGACTCATGATGTTCACTGCCAAAGCCGCCATTCCCGATGCCGATGAAGCAATTCCTGAGCTGTGCGGAAAAGTGTTTTGGGTGTCGATCGTGAAATGGAAGTCTTTCAGATACGGACAATATTCAAAAATACGCTCGAAAAATTTTTGGATCTTCGGCTTGAAATCTTCTTTAGGTTGTCCTTCAAAAAGCAGATCGAATGAAAAAGTGCCGTCATTTTCTTTTTTTGCGAAACCCAATTTGGTGATCGTCTTGCAGTTGTTCAGCGTAAAACTGATCGAAGGATTGGCCGGAATCTGGTTGTCTTTCTTTCCCCAGTATTTAACTAATGCGATATTGCTGGGAGCGCTCCATTCGAAATTGCCGCTTTCTGTGGATACGGTATAGTTTTTTTGGATAAAATCCTTTTCAGAAATCATAAAAGTTGAAAAATTTAAGCAAAGATACATTTTTAGTTAGTTCAGTGCTAAAGTGCTTTGGAATCTGCGGTTTTTTCCTATTTTTGAAAACCTAATTTATCCAAATGCAAAAAATCACTCGAATCCTTACCGTTGTTGTTACCTGCCTGTGCATGGGTTATTTTTCCAAAATCATCATGGGCGATAGTGTTGAGGTTTGGTATCCAACCCTGATAAAACCGGGATTCACGCCTCCCAATTGGGTTTTTGCTCCGGTTTGGTCCGTGCTTTTTATCATGATGGGAATATCGGCTGGTCTGGTCTGGGATCGCATGGAGTTGGATCGGATCAACGTTCGTAAAGGACTGCAGTTTTTTGCGATTCAATTAGGGTTGAACATCTTATGGACCTATCTTTTCTTCGGTCTGCATAACCCGTTGCTGGCTTTGGCTGAAATAGCACTGCTTTGGCTGATGATCTATGAAACCTATATTGTCTTCAGAAGGGTGGATAAAATAGCGGCAATGTTGCTTTTACCTTATTTGGGATGGGTTAGTTTTGCGGCCATTTTAAACGCTGCCATTGTTTATCTGAACTGGTAGTTTTTTCGTCGACTTTTTCTGCTTTTTATCTATAACAACACTTTTGTAGCGAGCGGTAATTTCTTTTATCGTTAAATTTACGGTTACCCAAAAATCGCTCCGGAATCACATTTCTTCAGGGTTTCATTTTCTTAACCAACTGTTTGTTATATGGATTTTTGAATCAACTAAAAAATTAGAAATATGGGAGCTTTTGTTGTTTTACTTATTGGTTTAGTCGGTGTTTTGTTAGGCTATGTTATTGGGAAATCGGGTGTAAATTCAAGTTCAAAGGATGCTTCTGAAGTTGAAAAACTAAAAAGAAGAATGGCTGTGCTTTTATCTGAAAATGAAGTTTTAAAAGCGAAACTTGCGTCCGGTAGTCATGTTTTGGGATTCTCAGCCGAGCCAATGTCATTTCACGAGTTTGATCACGATTTTGCCTCTTCGGTTTTGGGAAGAGATGTGGAAGAGAATGATCTGAAGGTAATTGAAGGTGTAGGGCCAAAGATTGAACAGTTATTTAAAACCTCGGGTATTTTGACCTGGAAGAGTTTTGCTGAAATGTCGGTAGACCGCTGTAATGAGATTCTGAATAAAGCAGGGGAACAATTCGCTTTCCATAATCCTTCGACCTGGCCGCGTCAGGCACGATTGGCTTATGAAGGAAAATGGCGTGACTTAAAGCTATGGCAGGAATCGTTAAAAGGAGGTTTGGAGTAACGACCTTATTTTTCAGTGATGGCACGTGCCGCTAAAAATCCTCCTGTCCAGGCGTTCTGAAAATTAAATCCGCCTGTGATCGCATCGATATTTAAAATTTCCCCGGCAAAGTAAAGTTTGTTGTGGATTTTGCTTTGCATGGTCTTAAAGTCGATTTCCTTTAGATTGATGCCTCCTGCGGTTACGAATTCTTCCTTAAAAGTACTTTTTCCGTTTACCTGAAACTGTCCGTTGGTTAACTGATTGGCTAAATCGGTCAGTTGTTTTTTGGACAGATCGGCCCATTTGGTCTCAACTGAAATTCCCGATGCATTAACTAAGCTCTCCCACAAACGTTTCGGAAAATCAAACGGGCAGAATTTCACGACCAGTTTTTTTGCATTTTCATCTTTCAGATCTTTCAGAGTGTCCATGGCTTCTTCGAAATCGGTTTCGTGGAGCCAATTGACTTGTAAAATAAATTGATAGTTTTTGGTTGCCAATTCTCTTGCTCCCCATGCGGAAAGGCGTAAGATTCCGGGTCCGCTCATGCCCCAGTGGGTTATCAGTAAAGGTCCGGATGCTTTGAGTTTGGAGTCTTTCACTTTAACGGAGGTAAAGGCTGAAACGCCCATCAGATCTTTAATTCTCGCATCTTTGATGTTGAAGGTGAACAGCGAAGGAACCGGTTCTTCAATAGTATGTCCGAAAGAATTCAGCATTTCCCATATCTTCGGATTGCTGCCGGTTGCAATCACAAGCGTATCACATTTGAATGATTGCTGATTGGTGTCTGCTTTCCAATAATTTTCTCCTTTAAAAATGGATTGAACACTTTGCCCGGTCAGAATATCAATTCCTAATTTCTTCGTGGCTGTTAAAAAACAATCGATGATGGTTTGCGAACTGTCCGATATCGGAAACATTCTGCCGTCCTCTTCGATTTTGAGTTCCACGCCGTGTTTTTCGAACCATTCTATAGTATCTCCAGAACAAAACTGATGAAAAGGGCCTTTTAATTCCTTTTCGCCTCTTGGGTAGAATTTCACCAGATCATTGGGAATGAAACAGGCATGAGTAACATTGCAGCGCCCGCCACCTGAAATTTTCACTTTGGAAAGTACTTCTTTTCCCCGTTCAAGAATGGCGATCTTTAATGTCGGATCGTTTTCTGCGATATTGATGGCGGTAAAGAATCCGGCCGCACCGCCGCCTATAATAAGTATGTCGTAATTTGTACTCATAATCTATCCGGGAAATCGGAAATAATTCCGTCGATAATATGGGCTTCCAGACGTTCGATATCTTCGTAATGATTTACGGTCCAAACGTTTATTTTGTAGCCTTTCTTTTTGGCTTCGTGAATGTTGTCGCTGGTCAGTAGTGAAAAATGCGGATGAATAGCGTAGGCTGAGAGTTCGTCTGCCCATTCCAAAGCCTGTTCCACACTGGCTTGGGATAAAGTGGCTAATCGGATTTTAGGATTGATGGCTTTTGCTTTTTCCAATTCGTCTTTTTGGAAACTGGAAACGATGAAATCTTCGTAGGTCCAGCCTTTTTCGGTAATGTATTTTTCAATCAGTTCGCAGGTCGGCTGGGCAGTTCCATGTCCTTTCAGTTCGACATTGATCCAGCACTTTCGGTTTATTGAATCGAAGACTTCGGTCAGGGTCGGAATTTCAAATTCGCCGTTTACTTTTAGCTCTTTTAATTCGGACAAGGTCAGTTTGTGAACCTCACCCTTGCCATCGGTCATTCGTTCTACGGTAAAATCGTGAAAGACTACCACTTCGCCCGAAGCACAAACGTGAACATCGAGTTCGATTCCGTGAACCCCTAAATCCAGTGCTTTTTGGAAGGATTCCAATGTGTTTTCGGCCAGATATCCTTTGGCGCCGCGATGTCCGATTTTCTGAACCATGAAAATTTTGACGTTTATTTAACTATACAAAGATATAATAGATTGTAGTCTGGTGCGTTAAGATAGTTAGGATTAATGATGAAAGCGTATGAAAAATATAGTTACTTTTTTGCTGATGGTGGTTTTTGCCATAGGGTGTTCGTCTAAGAAAACAGTTGCAGAAGAAAAAAAAGAGCCTACGGTTCAATATCGTGATGATTTCAGATCTGTTTCCCAAAGTTCCAAAAAGAAATTTTTGTCGGAGATGAAAGCTACCGGCGAAACAGCGTCGGTTATTATTCTGACCAAAGGTTTCAAAGGAGAAAAAGTCACCGTCACCAATGAAAAGAAATCGATTTATTCCGGAGTTCCGATCAGTAATCTGAGTACGGGAATTGCAGGTTACATCACTATTGATAATACACTTGACACCAAAATAACAGATGAAGGAAGTAAAAAGGAAGCGGTGATCGATACTAAAAATGCTAAAAAGCATAAGTTTATTTATGTGATGAAGGATCCTTCGCAATCAAATCCGTATGTGATCACTTACAGTAATACACTTCGTCCGTTAAAATAAAAAACGAACTTTTTTATTTTGTTGTTTCGTTGATTTCGTCTGTTTTTTGCACAATCTGGTTCACTACGGAATCCAGATTTTCTGTTGCGGTTTTGAGTTTTTGGATGATTTCGTAATTCTTCGGGTCGTTCGGGTCGTCAAAATTGATGATGCTGATTAATCCTTCGATGCTTGCTACAGGGCCTCTAACCATGTGCGATTGAAATTGTGAAATTTCGACCAGTTTTTCGTTTCGGAGTTTTATGGCTTCTTCTGATTTGATTCTCAGTTCCAATTCTTCCTGGGATTTTGCTAAGGCCTTTCGTAATGTTTCAACAGAAAGATTCTCCAGTAAACACAATAAAAAAATACTGGTTATGGTGAATATCCAGTGAATTACAGGGGTAAGTCCGAGTGGCTCTTTTCGGGTGAGTAAATTGAAATGTTCTGCTAAAACAAGAAGGAAGCTTCCCAATGCGGCAATGATTCCGAAAACCCATATTTCCCTTTTTCCCATGGTCAGACCGGCAAATAATACGACAATCGGCAGAAGCTTGATGCCGTGCGCCTTGATTCCGCCACCGCTCCACGAGAACAGGATGATCATGATCAGTAGAAAAGAAATGTAAAATGATGCGACCGCCCGTACGTTGCCTTTCTTTGCGAGGAACGCTGATATTAAACTTACCGTCCAAACGATGGAAAGGATTAAAGAATAACGCAGAATATGTTGGCTCTGAAAGAACATGCCAATGAAAAGTGAAACAGAAAGGATAAAAAGAAAAATCAGGATTATTTTCACGAGGATTAATCTTTTGTCGTTAAGATCCGTGTCCTGTAAACCGAAAAATGAAATTATTTTTAACATGGCATTACTTTTTTGCTGACCTTTTTAAAGAATGCGGTAATCAGTTATTTGAAATTCAGGCGAAAGTGTTTTTATTAACCTTAAATTAATAACTGAATTTACTTATTCTGAATCACTTTAATAAGCCTAAAGGTAGTTTAATTTTTCCTTTGAGGCTATTTTTGAGTGTTGATATTTATTGAAAAGCCTAATGTGGAAGTTGTGGATATCCGATAATCTCAGAAAAATAAAGGCATAAAAAAAGCTTCCCGATTTGAGAAGCTTTTGTGCGGGTGATAGGACTCGAACCTACACACCGTGAGGCACCAGATCCTAAGTCTGGCGTGTCTACCAATTTCACCACACCCGCAGGCTTATAAAACAAGTAGTTGTTTCATTAAGTGGGGCAAAGATATACATAACTTTTAAAACTGCAAACTTCAAAAGGTAAATTCGCAAAACTTTTTACGCTGAGTAAGGTAACTGTTTTACTTTTAGAGATTTGTGATTTGTGAATTTTCATGAAAAATACAAATTGAGTATTGAAATTCGGAATTGAGTATTTTCTTTTTGATTTTTTGTACATTTGGCTTTCATCATTTTAACAACATAATGGACAATATCAAACAGTACGTTCAGGACAATAAGGAACGTTTTCTTAATGAGTTAATAGAATTATTGAAGATCCCTTCTGTAAGTGCAGACAGCGCTTACTCCCAAGATGTAATCGATACTGCCAATGCGGTAAAAGCAAGCCTGGAAAAAGCAGGATGTGATTTGGTGGAATTGTGTGAAACACCAGGATATCCTATCGTTTACGGAGAAAAAATCATCGATAAAAATTTACCGACCGTCTTAGTTTATGGTCATTATGATGTTCAACCGGCGGATCCAATTGATTTGTGGACTTCACCACCATTTGAGCCGGTTATCAAAGCTACTGAATTACATCCTGAAGGAGCAATCTTCGCACGCGGTGCCTGTGACGACAAAGGTCAGATGTATATGCATGTGAAAGCGTTCGAATACATGATCCAAAACAATTGTCTTCCTTGTAACGTGAAATTCATGATTGAAGGGGAAGAGGAAGTAGGTTCTGCAAGTTTAGGCTGGTTCGTGGAGCGCAATCAGGCGAAATTAGCCAATGATGTGATCTTGATTTCCGATACGGGAATGATTTCTAACCAACAGCCTTCGATTACAACAGGTCTTCGCGGATTAAGTTATGTAGAAGTGGAAGTTACGGGCCCGAATCGCGATTTACATTCCGGATTATACGGAGGTGCCGTTGCGAATCCAATCAACGTACTGACAAAAATGATTGCTTCAATGCATGACGAAAACAATCATATTACCATTCCGGGATTCTATGACAATGTAGAAGAACTTTCTACAGAAGAAAGAGCCGAAATGGGCAAGCGTCCGTTCTCCGAAGATGATTATAAAAAAGCATTGGAC
The DNA here is from genome assembly GCF_057801535.1 of Flavobacterium sp. 21.1. Lineage (NCBI taxonomy): Bacteria > Pseudomonadati > Bacteroidota > Flavobacteriia > Flavobacteriales > Flavobacteriaceae > Flavobacterium > Flavobacterium sp. 21.1. Next base: position 152,585 of record NZ_JBYNXA010000003.1, on the reverse strand, counting down.
ATTGCTGATGTTTACGGAGAAAAAGGATATACAACAAACGAAAGAAATTCCATCCGTCCTACGCTTGACGTAAACGGAATCTGGGGCGGTTATACCGGAGAAGGCGCTAAGACGGTAATTGCAAGCAAAGCTTATGCTAAGATTTCTATGCGACTGGTTCCGAATCAAGATTGGGAAGAAATCACCCAATTGTTCACTAAGCATTTCGAAAGCATTGCGCCGAAAGCGGTAAAAGTAAAAGTAACGCCGCACCACGGTGGTCAGGGTTATGTAACTCCGATTGATTCTGTAGGATATCAGGCAGCAGCGAAAGCATATGCGGATACTTTTGGCGTACAACCGATTCCGGTGCGTTCCGGAGGAAGTATTCCGATTGTAGCGTTGTTTGAAAAAGAACTGAAATCCAAAACCATTATGATGGGCTTCGGTTTGGACAGTGACGCGATTCACTCGCCAAACGAGCATTTCGGAGTGTTCAATTATCTGAAAGGTATTGAAACGATTCCTTTGTTCTACAAATATTTTGTGGAGTTGAGCAAATAAGAATTAGTCCATAAAAAACAAAAATCCGCTTTTCGAGAGAAGAAGCGGATTTTTTTATTGTCCTTATCAACACTATTTTTCAAGTCCGGGTACCGAACGGTAAATATAGTCGGAATGCGTTTTTTGAAAATACTTGCCTATTTTTTTATCAAATTCTTTTTGGGATTTTTCATCTTTCCACTGTGCTTTAAAGAGTTCGTCGTCTCTTTTAAAAGCTTTTTCAATGTCGCCTAACGATTCTACTACAAAGACTTCCAAAAAATCGGTACTGTTGGAACCCCATGCATGCGAATGCGGATAATAGGCTTTTATGAATTCGTTCTTATTAGTTACAGCATCAAATAACTGTTTGTTCAATTCATTGAATTCTTTATCGGTTCCGTCTTTCGGGTTGGCAAAAGAACTTTTTCTGACGTAATAAATCATTTGTTTATCGGCTATTTTTGGCATCAGCTTAGCGCCCGGAAGTGCAGCGTAAATTTCATCGGAATGATGACCATCGTAAAAGCTGCTTCGTTTTTCAAAAAAGGCAGTTCGTTTTTTTTCATCCGGCCAGGCTTGTTTTACCAGCTCTTCATTGCGATCCCAGGCTTTTTTGATGTTGTCCCAGCTTTCATAGGCATACACGAAGATGATTTCAGTATTATCGGCCGTAAAATAATGGGTAACAACATTGGCTCCTTTTATGAACTCGTTTTTCATAATCACCTTATCGAAGTACTCTTTTTCGACGGCTTTCCAGTCATCCATAGAAGGATTATCAAGTTTGGTGTTCCAATGCATGGTCGTTGCGGTCAGATACATGTGTTTATCGGCTTCTGCCTGACTAAAGAGCAAATTATTCACAAAGAATAGAACCAAAAAGGGCAATAAGAATTTGTAGTGGACAGTTTTCATAAGTTCAAAATTTAATATTTCGGAATCAGTGAGTAATCCTTATGTGAAATTTGAAAAGGGGCTTTTGAAAACTTGCGGTATAAGATACAAATTTAACAATTATTTTAACACAAATACCTGATAATCAGCAAAATATAATTGTTTGGAATTTTCATATAAAAAGATTTGTAATGCCGATATAGATATGGAACGGAATGTAGATTAAAATAAATCATTGGTTTACAGTATAATATAAAAAATGGCGTTAAATTTGCAGTATCATCATCAATCAAAAATCATCATCATGTTAAAACGTTTTTTTATCCTGTGCTCCGGCGCAGATAGAACTTTGCTCGATACTTGCAGCGAAGGCGAACAAACCAAGTATGTCGGCGTAGGTGCCACCGTTTTCTTCACAGCAATTATGGCTTTTATTGCCGGAAGTTATGCCTTGTTTACGGTTTTCGACAATGTATATTACGCTGTTTTTTTTGGAATAGTCTGGGGTTTACTTATTTTCAATCTGGATCGTTTTATCGTTTCGACCATCAGAAAACGCGATAAATTCAGAAGTGAATTATTACAGGCTTCTCCGCGAATCGTGTTGGCCATGATCATCGCTATCGTGATTTCAAAACCGCTGGAAATCAAAATCTTCGAAAAAGAAATCAATACGGTTTTACTGAAAGAGAAAAATGAAATGGCCATTGCTAATAAAAATCAGGTGACCAATTATTTCAAAGGCGATGTAACGAAAAACCAATCAGAAATCGACAGCATCAAATCAAACATCAAGGCCAAAGAAAAAGAAGTAGCCGATTTATACCAATCCTACATTACGGAAGCGGAAGGTACCGCCGGAACCAAAAAAATGGGAAAAGGCCCGATTTATAAAGAAAAGAGATCGGCCCACGATTTGGCTTTAAAACAGTTAGATTCGTTAAAATCCGCATCGGCTAAAACCATTGCCGATAAAGAAACGCGATCCAAAAACCTGCAAGCCGATTTAGACAAAAAAGTAGCCGATTCAAAACCTATCATTGACGGATTCGACGGACTGATGGCCCGAATCAATGCCTTAGACAAATTGCCTTGGTTGCCGTCGTTCTTTATTATGTTACTGTTCTTAGCAGTTGAAACTTCGCCGATCATAGCTAAATTATTGTCTCCGCGTGGGGAATACGATTTCAAGCTGGAAGACAATGAAACAGCACTGAAAGTATGGATCGAGCAGCATGTGTACCAACGTAATCTGCAAAAACAAACCGATGCAGGCATTTATGATAAAGTGTATGCTGATATACGGGAAGACAAGGAAATTTACGATTACAAACGCAAAGCAGCTTCCGAGTTGTTAAAACTGCAATCGGATGCTTATGTTGAGAAGCAAAAGAGTGTGCTGTAGGTTTTAGGGAGCCGGGAAAAAGTAAAAAGAGACAAGAACCAAGAGTCAAGAATCAAAAAGAAAGGGATAAGTTGTAATAAAACCACTTATCCCTTTTTACTTTTTGCTTATCCCTGTTTTTTACATATACTGTAAAATTTCGGCTTTTAATTTGTCGTATTCACCCTGAAGGATCAATCCGTTGTCCAACAGTTTTTTGTAATTCTGCAATTTGGCAAACAATTCATCACTGCTCATCTCACTTAGTTTTTTTTCACCTGAAGTTGGCTGAGGAGCCGGATCTTCATAAGTTTCCTGAATAGCAGGAGTTGTCGGCATGATTTCGGCAAATGAAGTTACTTCTTCTGTTTCGATCTCTTCTATCGGTTCTTCCTGAATAGGAGTTGGTTCTGCAGTAGGAACTGTTTCTACAACAGGAGCAGGAGCAGCAGTCATGCCAGGATTTTTCAACAAGTCCAATTGTTCTTTGGCAAATGTATATAGTTTTCGAGCCTGATTTTTTGGCAAATAGTCAACGGTATGCGTCAATTCGGATTTGGTTGTGAAAGTGAAATCAGCACCTAGAATTCCTTCTTTTACAAATGCAGCTGCAATATCGTCCCAGTCATAATCCGTGAATTCCATTGACAAGCCTAAATTTTTCGGTTTGCAAAGGATGATTCTTTTGTTGGTTACCACAATGCTGTCCGGTAAGATGGTTACGGCCGGTTTTTTCTGCACGGCGATGTAGCCCACTTCTTCATTGCTCATTAATAAATTTTCCAGTTTAGAAGTGATTTTTTCGATCGCTTTCGGATCCTGGTCTTCGTTCAATATTTTCTTTAAATTGTCAATCATCGTTATTGAATAAAAATTTGTCGTGAAATTGGCATCAAATGTAGTGCCTATTTTTAAAAATTGTTGATTTCCTCTTGTTGTTTTTTTGTTAAACCCTTAAAAACCAAATTATAAGAATGGTCAATAAGTTCTTTAATAAATGAATCCGGAATCGAAGCGTTTATTTTTACGGTATTCCAATGCACTTTACTCATGTGATAGCCTGCCTGAATATCATCATACTGGCCCCGTAATTCAAGTCCCCAATCGGGATCACATTTGAGGTTTACCGAAGGCGTCCCGTTCTCCCATTCCTGTAATGACGACAAGGCAAACATTTTTCCGCCTACCTTAAATACCAAAGTGTCTTCATCAAAAGGAAAATGTTCGGTAACTCCTTTTTTTGCCAGACAGTAATCGTAATAGACATCGATAGTCATTTCTAAATTTGGTTTATGGTTTACACTATTGAATACAGCACGGGTTTGCTCGGACTGGCATCATTTTCAAACGATGCAATCTGCAGGTTTAGTATGTAACTGCCATCCGGGATTTCATCATTTACATAAATGAGTTCCGTAATAGTGCAATTCATCCTTGCATCGCTGTTCAGGTTGTTTACATCTTTTACATTCCAAAAGGCTTTGTGTGCCAATAGTTTTCCTTCGTCATGTTCTTTATCCACGCTTGGCAAATCAATCAGCAAATGTTGGATACCGCTTTCGCGGATAAAAGTCGCGGCTTCTTCCAGCAGATAAGGCCAGTTGGTATTCGAATATTTTTTCGAAGTCTTTTCTGTGGAATTAGGTATTGTTCTGATAATGATGGCCTCGGGCGACTTACCTTCTAAAGCCTTTTCAACCTGTGATTTGGTGATCACAAAATCCTCACCCTGCGATTCGGGCAAAACGGAAATTACTTCTGCTGTAAAAAAGAAATGCTTTAGTGACTGATTAATACTGTAAAAATCACGCGTGATATGTCCTAAGCACTCGGTATGGGTGCCGTGTCCGTGCGGATTGAAAAAGATATTGTTGAAATTGGTAGACGAACTTCCTTCCGAAACTTTACCTATCCAATCTCCGAAACGAACCGGTTCAATTTCCGGTTTTTCGATGTACCAGGCAATCGGATTTTGGTCGGTATTGCTTAAGGGTAACGAAATATCCAGTGGTTTTGATAAATCTATATTGAAAGTTTGTTCGTTGTGTTGTATAGTGGCTTTCATTTATGTTTCATGCTGAATTTGGTGCACTCGTCATGCTGAATTTATTTCAGCATCTACAATTTAAAAATATCCTGAGAATCAGTTCAGAGTGATGATGTAAAAAAATCTTATGTCACACTGAATTTATTTCAGCATCTAAAATAATATTAATTCCGTTAATTCTGGGTTGTTTTCCTTAATCAAATTCCATTTCCAGTCTTTGCGCCAGTTTTTCAGCTGCTTTTCCCTTGCAATAGCCTGAGTAATATCTGTGAATTCTTCGAAATAGATCAGTGTTTTAAGATTGTATTTTTGGGTAAATAAAGAACCGGTGCCGTTTTTATGTTCTGAAATTCTTTTCGGTAAATCCGATGTGACACCTATGTATAAAATTGTTCGGGAAGTATTGGTTACTAAATAGACGTAGCTTGTTTTCATAAACTTAAGAATATCCTGAAACAAGTTCAGGATGACGTGGCGGATAAAATGTTGCGGTTCTGTTTTTATTCCTCCAAATTTAAGTAAAACAAGTCAGACGCAATTCCGTCGCAAAAGAATTTTCCTTTTTTAGTGGTTTTGAGAATGTCGTCTTGTAAAATCAGTTTTTCATCGTCAAGATACCGCTGCGCATTTTCAAGCAGATAATGCAGCATATTCTCCCCGAATTCGACTTTGATCCTTTCCAAAGAAACGCCCCAAGTGGTGCGCAAACCGGTCATGATGTATTCGTTATAACGATCAGTTACAGTTAATTCTTCCGTTTCGGAAGGTAATCTGTTTTCAGTTAAAGCTTTTATGTAAAGTGAATTGTTGGCGATATTCCAACTTCGGTTGGTTCCGTCATAACTGTGTGCCGACGGACCGATGCCAATATATTTTTTGCCGAGCCAATACGCCGAATTGTTTCGTGAGAAATAATTCTCCTTTCCGAAATTAGACAACTCATAATGTATGAATCCGTTAGCTTCGAGTGTGTTCACCAACATTAGAAACTGTTCGTGTGCCACAGCATCATCAGGTTGGGGAACAATTCCTTGTTTGATGAATTTCTGCAACGCGGTTTTTGGCTCCACCGTTAAGGCATAGCTCGAAATGTGAGGAATGTTCAAGTCCAGAACGGTTTGGATATTATGCAGCCAATTTTCATTAGTAAGACCCGGAATTCCATAGATCAGATCGACCGAAATATTGTCGAAGTACTTCGTGGCAATTTCCAGACATTTTTTCGCTTCCGCCGAATTGTGAGCCCGGTTCATCAGTTTTAAATCGTCTTCATAAAAAGACTGAACGCCGATGGAGAGTCGGTTTATTCGGTTATTTGCTATTTCGGCAATACGTTCTTCTGATAGATCATCCGGATTGGCTTCTACCGTTATTTCCGGATTTTCGGAGACCGTATAGTTTCTATAAACTTCATCTATCAAAAGTCGTAAATCCTCGATGGGTAATATAGAAGGCGTTCCACCGCCAAAATAAATGGTTTCCACAATTTCGTTGTCAAACTCGTTTTTACGCAAGCTTATTTCTTTGACCAGGGCCATAACCATCTCGTCTTTCTTCTTAAGTGAAGTCGAAAAATGGAAATCGCAGTAGTGACATGCCTGCTTACAAAAAGGGATATGGATATAAATTCCTGCCATAAAAAAAAGGGCTGATAACAGCCCTTATTAGTTTTGTTTACGGAATCAATTCTTTGAAAGTTCCGTTGCTGATTGTTACTGTAGAACCATTAGTTGGGTGCGTTGCTGTTAAGCTAAACGTTCCTTTAACATAATTTGGAGTAGCTTCCGTGTATGTTATTGTTCCCGATACATTGTATTCAATATTTTGGTGAGTGGCAGTATCGTATTTCGAGAAAGCAACTCTTTTGTTTGCGGTATTGTCGCTAAAATTGAACGTTCCTGTAGTCGGAGAGAAGTAAGGATAAACAATCCCAATCTCATACTGCGTTCCGTTTTTGATATTTAACGTTGTAGTGGAAAGATCACCTGTTGACCCACTTTGCACAGCATACCAATCCTGATTGTTTATTTTGGCATAAGTTCCAAGACCTGTCACTGTTGGGGTGTAGTCAATATAAGAAATCTGGAATGAACCGCTAACAGTACTGTAGGCTGATGTATGATCGTATTCGTCATCATATACTTTTCCGTTGAAAGTAACTTTGATCGTTTTGTTAGTAGTGTTGATTTCTGTCAGATCAAAGTTAAAAGTATCGTCACTATAGTAAGCAAATGAAGTCTGCAACGGGAAGGTGCTTGACATCGAATTTGGGTGCGTAAAAGACTGATAAAGGTTTCCGTGTGTGTTGAATTTTAAAGAAAGACCCAAACCATCCGGAGTATCCGCACTAACTTCAATAAAACCTTCTTGTTTTATTGCATTCCAGTTGTTTACGGTTTTTGATGTTCCGTTATAGGTAAGGTTAAAGTACTCTCCTTGTTGTTGAGACGAGTCCGAAGAACTGTCAGATGAACAGGAAAATAAAGAGGCTGCCAATACGAACACAGCCAAAAATTTAAACATTTTCATACTTGTTTTTTTTAAATGATTCTTACAAATATATTCTTATTTTTTTATTCTGTCTTCATTCTGTTTCACAAAAGAATCCCAGCCGGAATAACTTTTTCCGATCTCAACTCTGCCCGAATTGAAAAAATGACAAACCGCTGCTGCCAGTCCGTCTGTGGAGTCTAAATTCTTCGGTAATTCTTTTAAACCGAGCAATTGCTGCAGCATTTTGGCTACCTGTTCCTTACTGGCGTTTCCGTTTCCGGTAATGGCCATTTTTATTTTCTTGGGCTCATATTCGGTTATCGGAATGCCTCGCGACAAACCCGCTGCCATAGCTACTCCCTGGGCACGTCCCAATTTTAACATCGACTGAACGTTTTTGCCGAAGAACGGTGCTTCAATCGCAATTTCATCCGGATGATAGGTCTCGATCAGTTCGATAGTGCGCTCGAAAATCCGTTTCAGACGCATGTAATGATCGTCCATTTTATTGAGCTGCAATTCGTTCAGCTGAATGAATTCCATTTTTTTATTGATGACCCTGATCAGTCCGAAACCCATAATGGTCGTTCCGGGGTCAATTCCTAAGATGATGCGTTCGTTTACCATTTGTGAGTTATCGGTTTACAGTTCTTGAAAACGACGGTATTCATTTTCAAATTTTCAAATCGCCACATTTTCAAATTGATTACTTTTGTACCGATGATTCCAATACCCCACAAAGCTAAACAATTCCTTGTTCTTCTGATCAAACTTTTGGTTGTGGGGGGCGCATTTTATTTTATTTATGATCAGTTGGCCAACAACGACAAACTCGATTGGTTTAAATTCATGACGCTTTTAAAAGAAAAAAAATCATTTGGGAATATTGTCCTGATTTTATTCCTCACTTTTTTAAACCGTTTTCTGGAAATTTTGAAATGGCAGAATTTAGTGGAAGTCATCAATAAAATAAAATTAAAGGAAGCCTCAAAGCAGGTTTTGGGGGCATTGACCGCCGGATTGTTTACGCCAAACGGCATCGGGGAATATGCAGGGAAAGCCTTGTTTTTTGATAAGTCGCAAACCAAAAAAATAGTTTTTCTGAATCTGATCTGTAACGGTATCCAAATGATACTTACGGTGATTTTCGGGATTTTCGGATTGTTGTATTTTAATGCGAAATTCGAAATAATTACCGCAGAAACGGTTGGGATTTTATTCGGAATATTGGTTCTGGCAGCCGGCGTTTTATTCTTCATCAAGAAGATCGATATCAAAGGATATTCCCTTGAAAAACTCATTCACAAAATAAACGGAATTCCGAAAAGTATTCATCAGAAAAACATTTTATTAGCCGTCGGGCGCTATTTGGTTTTTTCGCATCAGTATTATTTCCTATTTTTAATTTTCGATGTTGAAATTCCGTATCTGCTGTTAATGGCGGCCATAACCAGTGTTTATTTTTTAGCATCGTCGTTACCCACGTTTCAGTTTCTGGATTTTGCCGTGAAAGGAAGTGTTGCGGTTTATTTCTTCGGAATGTTGGGTGTAAACGAATGGATTGTCATATTTATCAGTACGCTGATGTGGTTTTTGAATGTAGTAATTCCTGTGGTAATCGGGAGTTATTTTGTTTTAAATTTTAAAGCGCAATGGAAATCGTAAACTTACTTATAGTGTTGATTTATATCAATTACGTATTCTTTATCGGATTGTTGATTTGGGGTTTTTCGAGAGTGAAGTATTTTCAGGAAATGACTTCCGAAAAAAAAACCGGATTTTCCGTTGTGATTCCCTTCCGGAACGAAGAAAATAATCTTCCGGATTTATTACAGTCCCTGTCTCACCTGAATTACCCGAAAGATCAGTTCGAAATTATTTTTGTGGATGACGAATCAAAGGATGAATCTGTTCGGGTTATTAACCGTTGGCGCATGGAAAATCCTTGGGTACAACTTACAATATTAGATAATGTGAGGGTTTCCAAATCACCCAAAAAAGATGCGATTACCCGTGCGGTGACCATTGCAAAACATCCGTGGGTCATTACTACTGATGCGGATTGTATTGTCCAGAAGGATTGGCTTACTGTTTATGATGCCTGTATTCAGAACAGCGATGCTGAAATGATAGCCGGAGCAGTTAAATTTCCAACAAAAGGCGGAATCCTGTCTCATTTTCAACAGATGGATTTGCTGAGTTTGCAGGGTGCGAGTATCGGAAGTTTCGGTTTGGACGAAGCTTTTATGTGCAACGGAGCCAATTTTGCTTATACCAAAACATTTTTTTCTGATTTGAAAGGATTTCACGGAAACAATCATATTGCAAGCGGAGACGATGTTTTTCTTTTGCAGAAAGCGATAGCCAAATTTCCTGAAAAAGTACGCTATTTGAAAAACAACGATGCTGTCGTAACTACAAAACCGGAGAAAAGCTGGTTCAGATTATTCAAACAACGAGTGCGTTGGGCTTCAAAAGCATCCGCTTACCAAAGTGATTTTGCCAAAGGATTAGCGATTATGGTTTTTGTAGCCAACTTTTTTCTGGTTTTCGGTTTATTGTTGACCGTTTTCAACCTGATGGATTGGGAATTCCTTCTGATTTTGTTTTCGGTGAAATTTGTCGTGGATTTTATTCTGATGTACCAAACCAATCGATTCCTCAAAATGTGCATGTATTCCGTAGTGATAAGTGGTTTGATCTATCCTTTTTTCAGCACCTTCGTAGCCTTGTACTCCCTGGTTGGAGGCTTCGAATGGAAACGCGAAAATATCAAATAGGCTATTCGGTTTTCAAAATAACCGGCAAGACGAATTGTGTTTTTACCGGGATCCCTCGTTTAATAGCCGGGTTTACTTTTGGCAAATCCACTAGCTTGGCGTGTAAAATGCTGTCGATTTTAATCTTATCGTAAGTAACGCTGTCTTTCGGGAATTGTGGTTCGAATTGTAAACGGGAATCGGGAAATACTGTTACCTTTACTTCAATGGTGTCAATGTCTGGATAAAGAATCGCTAAGGTGTCAACGCTCAATTTTTCCTGTATGGTCTGCGTTAAATATTCAAAGAAACATTGTTTACGCTGGGCTTCATCCGTAATTACGTCGCAGGCATCGATTGACGGGAACGCGTCCACTTTTTTCCAGTCGATTTTCTTTAGTTCTTTTTGCAGCAATTCGTCTTCAGACGGCGTCTTCTTGTCGAAAAGTTGACATGAAAAAACCGTTAGTGAAAAGACAGTTAATGCAAAAAGTTTTTTAGACATTGTAAAAGCTTAATTTTAAGTGCCAAAAATAGTAAAAAAAAGATGGAATACTTTTTATTAATCACCGGTTTTGTGTTTATGCTTGTCGGAATATTGGGAAGTGTCCTTCCTGTGTTGCCGGGGCCGACTATTAGTTGGGCAGGTTTACTTTTGTTGTATCTAACCAAAGCGGTTCCGGATAATTATTGGGTTTTGGGAATTACTTTGGTGATTGTAGTTGTTGTAACGGTTTTGGATTATGTAATTCCGGCCAAAGGAGCCAAACGGTTTGGAGGAAGTTCCTATGGTGTTTGGGGAACCAATATCGGCCTGCTTGTCGGTCTGATAGCGCCGATTCCCTTAGGTGTTGTTGTTGGGCCGTTTCTGGGTGCTTTGATTGGGGAATTAATTTACGATAGTAAGGATCATAAAAGAGCCATGAAAGCTGCTGCGGGTTCTTTCATAGGTTTTCTTACTTCCACGTTTATGAAGTTTGTTGTTTGTGTGATTTACTTCGGATTGTTCCTGGCAAAGGCGTGGGAATACCGAAACTTCTGGTTTTAGTTTTGATTCCGTCTAAAGAAAGTGATGCTGATTCCGAATAAAATGATCATACCGCCCAGTATCATTTGAAGCGTAATTGTTTCTTTCAGAAAAATCCATGCGATGATTGGTGTTATTAAAGCCTGACTGAGTAGGCTTAGGGAAACGCGGTTGGCTTCCATTTTTTGCGTTGCATAACTGATCAGTGTCCATGCTACCAGCTGACACAAAATTCCCTGAACGAGTAGAACGCTCCAAACGGTAGTTGAAAATCCGTAAAAGGGTTGTTTGAAAATCAACAGAATGAGCGCAAGAAAAATACTTGAAACGCTCATGCTGTATGTCATAAAACTTACGGGCTGCATCTGATTAAGAACATATTTGCTCAGTAATATGTAGGCGGAGTAAAAAATTCCCGAAAGCAATCCAAAGCAAAAACCGATGTCGAATTCGAACTGGTAGAAGGTTTCGTAACCAATTAAGACAATCATTCCTACAATAGCGAAGAAAGCGCCGATCCAGAAACTTCTTTTGGGTTTTTCCGGCAGAAAGAAAAACATGCCCAGTCCAACCCAAACCGGAGCTAAATTAGTCAGCAATGTAGCTTGTGTTGCGGAAGATTGCTGAATGGCAATGTTCCAAACGGCGATATCAGACCCAAAACAGATTCCGCATAACAATATAATCAAAGCGGTTTTTTGATTGGGGATTTCCAGTTTTTTTCGGAGCAATACAATGGGAACTGCTATAGCTGTCGCGATGGCCATTCGAAAAAACGCCGAACTTAAACCGGAAACCGGCGTCCATTTCACCAATATCGGGAAAATGGAAATGCAAAAAATACCGATCAGTAATGCCAGTCGCGGGTTTTTCATAGTGCTGGGGTTGAAAGCAAATATAGGTAAAACAAAAAAAGCTCCGATTTCTCGAAGCTTTTTTGTTACTGGCGGTCTGGACGGGACTCGAACCCGCGACCCCATGCGTGACAGGCATGTATTCTAACCAACTGAACTACCAAACCAGTGCTTTATTGCGTTGCAAAAGTAAGTCGAAATTTGTCTTTATGCAATATTTTTTAGAAAAAAATCAATAAATTTTTTAAGTGACTGACTTTCAGTTTTTAAAAAATGCTTGGGGTTGTAAATTAAAAAAGCTCTCCATAAAAATGGAAAGCTTTTCATTGGTCTAACTACTAAACCTGGTACTTTCGTACCTAAACAACACAACTGTTTTAAATATTATCTAAGAGGGCAAAAAAGCCTTTCTTTTCGAAAGGCTTTCTTTTACTCTTTACTGGCGGTCTGGACGGGACTCGAACCCGCGACCCCATGCGTGACAGGCATGTATTCTAACCAACTGAACTACCAAACCAGTGCTTTATTGCGGATGCAAATATACAACCATTTTCAACCCTTGCAAATGTTTTGATGAAAATAATTTTATTTTTTTTAACCTGTTTATCTAAACTTTTGTTTTTCAATAAGATACGTGGTTAGTATTTTTTCAAATTTTTCGTCAACCGAGACGGGAACGTACTTTATTTTGTATTGCGAACAGGTATTTGCCACCTTTTCAAAATAGGCTTCCACCAGTTTTTCGTAGTCTTTTTTGATGTTTTCGGCAAATAGGTTGACCTGTTCACCTGTTTCCACGTCGATAAATTTTCGCGGTGCGTTGTCAAAATCGAAATTAAATTCGGTTTTCTTATCAATAACATGGAACAGAACTACCTTGTGCTTGTTGTGTTTTAAATGCTGAAGCGCTTTGAACAACCGTTCGTCATCTTCACCCTGAAACATATCCGTGAATAAAATGATCATGGAACGGCGGTGCATTTTTTCTGCAATATGATGCAGATAGGTAATGGTGTCGGTTCTTTTGGTTTCTTTCGGCGCCTGCAGAATCGATTCCAGCTGATTTAAAAGCATACGATGATGACGCTCGCTTCCTTTTTCCGGAGCATAATAATCATACGTGTCGGAATAAATGCTTAATCCCACAGCGTCACGTTGTTTTTTAAGCAGGTTCATCAAAACTGCCGAGGCCAAGACAGAAAATCCAATCTTGTTTTCATAAAAGAACTGTCCGTCTTTCAGTTTCGGATAATGCATCGAAGACGAATTGTCAATGATCAAATGGCAGCGTAAGTTGGTTTCTTCTTCGAAACGTTTTGTATACAAACGATCTGTTTTTGCAAATAACTTCCAGTCGATGTGTTTGGTACTTTCGCCCGCGTTGTAGATTTTATGCTCGGCAAATTCGGCAGAAAAACCATGAAACGGACTCTTATGCATGCCGGAAATAAAACCTTCCACAATCTGGTTGGCTAAAAGTTCCAGGTGTTCAAAACGGGATATTTTCTCTATTTGACCTTCTATCTTCATAAATCCAAAGATATGAAAAAAGGAGTGATGCAGATTTGGATTTTATTTCCAATATTTGTGTTGTTAATATACTACACGATGAGTCCGGAAACATTACAATCAATAGCCTTTCGTTGGTTTGAGGCATTCAATACCAAACAACTTGAAAAATTATTGGCGCTTTATGACGATGAGGCGCAGCATTTCAGTCCGAAATTAAAAATCCGTCAGCCCGAAACCAATGGTCTTGTGGTTGGAAAAGAAGCGATGCGCAACTGGTGGCAGGACGCGTTTGATCGTTTGCCGAGCCTTCATTATAAGGTAACTTCGTTAACAGCAAATACGGACAGAATTTTCATGGAATACGTTCGTCAGGTGGATGGAGAAGAGGATATGTTGGTGGCTGAGGTTTTGGAGGTCCGTGAAGGGAAAATTATTGCTTCGCGAGTGTATCACGGTTAAAACTTATTTGATCTAAAATTCAAAATATGAAAAAAAAGCTTTCTATAGCGTCGGTTTTGTTGGCTTCATTGCTATTTGTAAACTGTAAAAAAGAAGAAAAAATGGTCGTTGATTTTAAATCGGTTACCGATAATTATTTTAAGGAAAAGAATGCGCTCAATCCTTTGGACGCAACATTGAACGGTCAGAACGATTACAACGATCAGTTTGTGTTTGAGATGACCGATGCCTACAGAGAAAAACAAGGTAAATTTTTCGATAAATACGAAAAACAACTTTCTGACGTGGATACTACCGGTCTTTCTGCGGAAGAAAAAATCAGTTATGAGATCATCAAATGGGAAATGGCCATTGGGAAAGACCTGTTGAAACAGGAAGCGAATCTCATGCCGATCCACCAGTTTTCGGGTACGCATCTGACCATGTCGCAATTTGCAAGCGGAACCAATGCTCAGCCTTTCAAAACGGAGAAAGATTATCGCAATTTCCTGAAGCGAATGGAACTGTATTCGGTTTGGATTGATTCGGCGATGATCTACATGGAAAAAGGAATTCAGAAACGAATGGTACTGCCGGCCGTGCTTACGGAAAAAATAATTCCGCAATTCGAAGGACAGATTACCCAAAACGTTGAAGACAATATTTTCTATTCGACCATTAAGACAATGCCTAACACGTTTTCGGAAGAATCAAAACTTTCCCTAAAAGCGGATTATACGAAGGTTATCAACGAAAAACTGATGCCGCAATTCCAAAAAATGGCTGAGTTTTTAAAAACTAAATACCTTCCGGCTTGCAGAAAAACCAGCGGTATAGGAAGTCTTCCGAACGGAAAAGATTTATATGCAGTGTACGCAAAACAATGGACGACTACTGAGATGAAACCTTCCGATATTCACGAATTGGGATTGAAAGAAGTAGCGCGTTTAAAAGCGGAGATGGAGAAGGTAAAAGAACAAGTTGGTTTTAAAGGAACGATCGTGGAATTCTTCGATTATGTCCGAAATAAACCGGAACTAATGCCTTTCAAAAAACCGGAGGAAGTGATTGCGAATTTTGAAGCAATTCATAAAAAGATAAAGCCTAACGTAGACAAACTTTTCTCGTTACAGCCAAAGACACCGTTTGAAATCCGAAGAACGGAAGCATTTCGTGAAAAAACGGCCAGCGCAGAATACATTCAGGGAACGGCCGACGGCTCAAGGCCGGGAATTTTCTATGTGCCGATTCCGGATGTAAAAAAATACAATTATTACGGTGATGAAGATCTGTTTCTTCACGAAGCGATTCCGGGACATCATTTCCAGATCTCACTACAACAGGAAAACAAAGAATTGCCTGATTTCAGAAAATTCAATTGGTTCGGCGCTTATGGCGAAGGATGGGCGTTGTATACGGAAAGTTTAGGTAAGGAACTGGGATTGTATACGGATCCGTATCAGTATTTCGGAATGCTGGGCAATGAAATGCACCGCGCGATCCGACTTGTAGTTGATACCGGATTGCATGATAAAGGCTGGACACGCGAGCAGGCCATCAAATATTCTTTGGAAAATGAAGCAGAAAGCGAGGCCAGCATTATTTCAGAAATCGAGCGTTATATGGCGATGCCGGGTCAGGCCTTATCGTATAAAATCGGTCAGATGAAAATTATTGAACTTAGAAAAAAAGCTGAAAATAAACTGAAAGACAAATTCGATATCAGAGTATTTCATCAAAAAGTATTGGAATCCGGCGTGATGCCACTGGCGTTACTCGAGAAAAAAATAAACGATTGGATTGAGAAGGGGAATTAGTTTCCCCTTTTTTTATGTTCTGTAGGAAGCATTTCAACGGATATATAAGGCGTTAGGTAGGCAAATTCGTTATAAAACAGAAATGGCTTGTAATTTTGTAATATGAGTACAAATCGCAAGTCCATATCAATTAAGTTGTTAAAGATCACTATTATAGCGATTAGCTCTGTATTGTTTCTAATGTTCATTTTGCCGATTTTGTTCCCCGGAAAAATTGCTCAGGAGGTTAGGACGATGGCGAACAAAAGGTTGAAAGGGGAATTGAATTTTACCAAAGCCAACCTTTCCTTCTTTCATCATTTTCCGTCCTTAACCCTTACGGTTGATGATTTTTCTTTAAAAGGGTCGGCGCCTTATGAAAAGCAGAAGTTTGTTTCTTCGAAAGAAGTTGCGTTCGGGATCAATATTAAGTCGCTTATTTTCGAGGGAGAAGTCAAAATCGATGAGATTATTATTTCCGAAGCCGATATCCATGTGATGATCAATGAGAAAGGAGAAGCGAATTACAATGTTTATGTTTCAGAGAGCAAAAAGAAAAAGGACGACTCAGAAGCTTCGTTGCGACTTGATAAAATAGTCATTCAGGATAGTCGTTTTGTATATGATGATAAGTCGTCTAAAATTCTGATTAACGCCAGAGGGTTTAACTACACAGGAAAAGGTGATTTGCATGAAGCCATTTTTGATTTAAAAACAAAAGCGACCATTGCTTCTTTTGATCTTATTTTTGAAGGAGAAGAATATCTTAAGAATAAAAAAATCGACGCAGAACTCCTAACCAGCATCAATACCAATTCGCTGGCTTTTGTTTTTCAGCAGAACAATCTGATTTTAAACAAACTTCCTATCGATTTTAATGGGAAACTGAACATTCTTAAAAGTGGTTATGATATTGATTTAAGTGTAAAATCCAAAAACAGCAAGTTACACGATTTCTTCACTGCACTCCCTCCTCAATACATAAAATGGCTGGAACAAACAGAAATAAGTGGAACCACGGATTTTTTATTGGTCTTTAAAGGGATTTCGGATGTATCCAAAAAACGGAATCCGGATTTAAATTTTAACATGAAGGTTCGTGACGGTTTTGTTTCCTATAAAAAAGCCAATATTCCGGCATCAAACATTTATCTGAATTTCGACACCAAAATACCGGCGTTGAATCCCGATAATATGTATGTGAAAGTAGATTCGTTGTTTTTTAATGTCGGGAAAGATTATTTCAGCGGCATTGCCGAAGTGAAAGGATTGGAAACGCCTGATATCAATGCTAAAATCAAATCACAACTCGATTTAGGAAAACTGCATCGCGCTATTGGGATTCAGAATATGAGTTTCAAAGGAATACTGAATGCCGATATTAAGGCAAATGGGGAATTTGATCAGAAAGCGCATCTGTTTCCGGTAACGAAAGGCGCTTTGGTGTTGCAGAAAGGCGCCATCAAAACAGCATACTATCCGAATCCGATCGAAAATATAAACATTACCGCAAATGTGCTGAACACTACCGGGAAATATAAAGATATGAAGGTTACCCTTAAACCTGCACAGTTCGATTTTGAAGGGAAACCGATTTTTGTTGATGCCGACCTGGCGAATTTCGATGATATTACCTATGATGTCAAGGCCAATGGAGAATTGGATCTGGGACGCATTTATAAAGTCTTTTCCAGAAAGGATCTGGATGTTCAAGGCTATGTGAAAGCTGATGTGAGCCTGAAGGGAAGACAAAGTGATGCGGTAAATGGCAATTATAATAAGCTGAATAATAAAGGGACCATGGTCTTGCGCGATATCAGAACCAAATCGGATTATCTTCCTTTGCCTTTTGTGATCAAAGAAGGCATATTTACGTTCAATCAGAACGATATGTATTTTAAGGATTTCCGGGCAGTTTATGGTCAGTCTGATTTTAAGATGAACGGAAAAATGCAGAATGTCATCAATTTTGTCATGTCAGACAACGCGGTGCTGAAAGGACAATTCTCAGTTGATTCCGATTATATTAATGTGGATGAATTTATGTCCGGTACTTCTAACGATTCTTTAGCTGTCACAACCAACGATAGTATCTCTAAAACTGAGGTGCCAGAAACAGGGGTGGTAATCATTCCGTCCAATTTCGATTTCAATCTGAAAGCCAGAGCCAAAAAAGTCAATTTTCAAGGATTGAATATTGACGGCCTGAATGGAGAACTGGCTATGAAAAACGGAACAATTAATCTCAGGGATACTAAGTTCGGGATGATCGGAAGTCCGTTTGTCATGAATGCAACATACTCGGCAATAAACACCCAAAAGGCGGTTTTCGACTATTCGATCAAAGCCAATGATTTTGATGTCAAAAAAGCCTACAACGAGATAAAGATGTTTCGCGAGATGGCTTCGGCTGCTGAAAATGCGGAAGGAATTGTTTCCTTGGATTATAAAATCGGCGGACATTTAGACGGGAATATGGATCC
The DNA here is from genome assembly GCF_057801535.1 of Flavobacterium sp. 21.1. Lineage (NCBI taxonomy): Bacteria > Pseudomonadati > Bacteroidota > Flavobacteriia > Flavobacteriales > Flavobacteriaceae > Flavobacterium > Flavobacterium sp. 21.1. The sequence continues at coordinate 134,373 of NZ_JBYNXA010000003.1, read as the reverse complement.
GATTTATCCTTCATTGTCCGGTGGAGGTGTTTTGTCGGTGAGAGATGTTAAAATGAAGGGGTTCAAATTGTTTAATGCGGTCGGTAATAAAACGAATCATGATGAAATCAAGGATCCTAAGCTGTCACAAATCGATATAAAAACCACAGTGAAAAATAACATAATGACTATTGAGCGGTTCAAATTCAAAGTCTCCGGTTTTCGTCCGAGAATCGAAGGGCAGGTCTCTCTTGACGGGGAGTTGAACCTGAAAATGCGTTTGGGATTACCGCCATTTGGAATCATTGGTATCCCTATGGTTATTACAGGGACAGCTGATAATCCTAAAATAAAAATAGGCAAGCAAACTGAAGATCTGGAAGAAAAGGAATATGACAGTACGATTACCGGAACCGGTGTAGCTCACATACCTTAATTTTTTATTGTTTGCAAAAATGGTAATGCCCCGAATGTTTCATGTTTCATTCGGGGTTTTAATTATTTTGTCTCTGCGTTGATGAATTGCTGCAAGTCGACCATAGACTGTTGGGATACTCTGATGAAGTTGTTTTGTGGACGGTCCAGTATGGCTATTAAAGTAATCACAATCGAAAAAGAGAGTGCCAGAATAAGTGTAGACCACCATGATCTGCTGGAGCCGGCTATGGCCATTTGGTATCCGACCGAGAACATGGAAAGGATGATGAGGATGTAAAGGATAATCCAAAATCCGTTTGGGATTCTTGCCTGCCAGCCGACGGCTACGCGCGTATGATGCAGATTAATCATTTCGTTTATGGATTCGACGTATAAGGCGCCTATGTCCGAATTTAAATCTTTCTTACCATTTCGGACTGCAATCTCGAAGAGTCTGCTGTGGATTTCGGAAGATAAAGCAATTGTCTTTTCGATTCGTGCTGATTTCTGCTGAAATGACTCGTCGGTCCCAGGCAGATTAGCGCGTAAACCAACATATTCTTTAATTAGTTTTTGACTCTCATTGCGGTCTGATTCCGGAAGAAATTCAGACCGGAGCCATACACTTCGGATTGCATTCGCTTCTTCACGCACCAGTGCTTTTTTGGTGTCGTATCTTTCGGAAACGATATTAAAAGTAAACACCAGGATAAAGACCAATAACCCTAAAATGGAAGCTGAAATACCGGATACAGATGATTCTTTTTCTTTATCTGATTTTTTATGGATCTGGTTTCCAATACGATAACCTCCGTCAATGGAAGATACCACTAACAAGCAGGTCAGTACAAAGATGAGCCATAGAGGTATATCATCAAGATTCATAGCCTAATTGCTTTAAACGTTTAATGCCAATACTATCAGACTTTTATATGCTTAAAGTTACAAAAATTGTAAGGATTGTAAACGAAAAGCTGAATCGATTTTTATGGTAAGTAATTGATATTGAGGAGGTGTGTTTTTTTAAACACGATTGTTGTTTCAAAATAATTTTTTTTCAATTTGAAACAGTTTTTTTGCTGAGAAATTAGGATGTTGAGGTTGAAGGATTTTTTTGCTTTAGAAAGCCTTCTAATTTTATGTAATGACATAACTTAGCTTTTTATTTGATATGTCTTAATTTATTCAAAATGACAAAAAAAAATAATTTTTCCCGTGTACTGATACTGCTGTTGCTTTTTTTGCATTTCAATTGTTCGCAAAAAAAGGAAAGCGGGAATGAGAAAGAACCTGAAGTAAAAGAAAAAGTGACGAGTGTTCCAAAAGACACCGTTGTCAAAGTTAAAAAGGTTCATCCCGGACAAGCAGTCAAAAATACTGCTCCTGATGCCAGCTGTGAACCATGTGTCAAAATTTTGGATAAGTTGGTCAAAACAAGTGATTTCAATACTTCTTTTAAAAGAAGGATAGGTTATGACTATTCAATTGTTATAAATGAAGCCACACAAGAGAAGGTGACAATTCAGATCGTTTTACTTAATGAAGATAAGAGTACCGTTCCTATGGGCTGGCTGGAATTAGATCTTGAAAACGGGAAATTATTTGATGTCACAAATGACCCGGAAGCGCCCCTATTGGTGAAATTTGATCAATCCTTACTAGATGAATTTAAAGCCAAGTGTATGCAGTGTTGTACGGACTAACGATACGGCATGTTGGGACTCTTGTCAAACTGGAGCCGGAGATGAATTCAAAACAACTGGTATGGAAAAAGCAGACAAAAATCATTAAAAATCATTTTAATTTTACTATTGGTTAGTATAATGGTAGGTTGTGATAGACGAGGTGATGCTTTTTTTGAGAAGGTTTTGGATAATTATATTGAACACAATAATTTGACAGATAAAAATTATTTAATGGTTAATACCAATAAATGGTCGGATTCAACAAGCGTAATTGTTTTGGAATATAGATTTAAAGACAGCGATAAAGTGAGTTTGCCAAAAACGTACTATAAAAGTTCTTATAAGAATATTGATATTTATTGTGTAAATACTTCTGGAGACTCGTTGCCGGTTCCGAATCGTTTGATTTTTGACAAACAAACGAATAAAAATACTGTTACTCATGGATTTCAAGCTTCCAATGAGTATTTTAACGAATTACAGTTTGAGTATTATCCAAAAAGTAAACAAATTTTGCATCTGATATCAGATAATTCAAACGGGTATTTTAAAAAGAAATTTATGGATGAAGGTCTGATGTATAAGCGGAGATAAGATCTAAGGCATTTTATACATAGGTACAAAACAATCCCGATAGCGCGGATTTGTAATCCGTGCTCCCAAAGCAGATAAAAAACTACAACCATAAAAGTTGTAGTTTTGTTTTTATAGCGAACAGCTGATTGAACTAAAATATAAACAATAAAAGCACGGATTGCAAATCCGCACTATCGGTGGTTGTACCGATTAGTAAAAAAACCTGCAAACCATTTCAAACAAAAAACCCTAACCGTACAGTTAGGGTTTTTTAGTAAACTTAATTTAAATTCTTATCAGAAATAATCAAAGTAGAAGGAATGTCCGATAACCAAAGGTTTTTCGATTCCACTTGTTTCTTCCAGCTTTCCAGGCTGATGATCATTAGATCCTGCAGCTGCAGAAAGTCTTTTTCAATCGCTTTCTGACTTTGAAGCGTAATGTGATTCGGCGCATTTTGTTCAATAGCGCGGATTCTTTCCTTGGTTTCCGCGTCGTTTTTGATCTGCCCGTTTGCATCCAGAATAATGACCTGAGCTCCCGAATTGTGAATCAGTTTCTGCGCATAAGCTATAAGAGAACTGTCACTGGGTTCAAAAATCGGAATGAAAATCCTCTCGGCTTTCGTATATTCTTTGTCAATCAAAACACCTACCGGAATGCTTGATTTGGTCAAAATGTTTTTGGTGCGGTCGTCAAAAGGCGAGGAATCGAACAGGTTTTCCTTTCCGGTCACCGTGTTCAGTAAAACTTCCGGATTAATGATTCGGGTCGTAAAACCAAGTACTTTTCCTAACAGTGTTCCTTCGTAAATCGACTGCCCTAAACCAATTAAAAGCAAATCGTAATCCCCTTTGTTGGCAACAGTCGAAATATCATTGTCAATATCGGTCGACGCTTTGTACAATGTGGTGATTTTTCGGTTTAAGGTTTCTGATTCTTCCACGATTTCCTTAAAGCTTTCCTTTTCGTATTGTCCGATATCATAATGATGCAGTTCGTCTAATGGCGAAAGGTGCATGGCAGTCAGTTCCGCATTGTTGTTTAATTTTTTGGTCAGGGAATTCGCCAGTTTGAAAAGCGATCTTCCCGATTCCGGATCCTTGAACGAGAATAAGATTTTGTATTTACTGTTCTCTTTCACTTCCTGAGGAATTTCTTCCGCTTTAGATTTGAATGCCCAATTGATCAGATCCAAAGCCGGTCCGGTCATGAAAGTGGTTATCAACGCCATGATCACCATCATCGAAAATACTTTTGGATCCAATACACCCAAATCGTAACCGATATTCAATACTACCAGTTCCATTAATCCCCGGGTGTTCATCAGGGCGCCGATGGACAAACTGTCTTTCCAGTTCTGACCCACAAATTTGGCAGCCAGCGTACTTCCGAAAAATTTCCCGGCTACGGCAACCAAAATGATCAATCCGGTTATTTTCCACAAGTAAGGATCGTTCAGTAAACCGATCTGCGTGCGTAAACCGGTAAATACGAAGAATAACGGCAATAATAGCACTAAGGCAACATCTTCAATCTTTTCAATGAACAAACTGCGGAATTTCACATTTTCAGGCATGATTGCCCCCGTCATGAAGGCTCCGAATAAGGCATGGATTCCAATAACTTCGGTAGCGTATGCTGAAATGATAAGCGTTAAAAAGAAGATAGCAACAATCGGTTTACTCATGCTTTCTTTCGAAGTATGCAAATCACCGATGCGTTTTAAAAACGGACGAACGACTTTTATCATAAGGAAAACGTAAGCCACAGCCATCAAAATGGTATAGAACGAACTAACAACCGAACCGGCTTTTGCGATCGCAATTACAGCGGCAAGTATACACCAGGCCGTGATATCATCGGCGGCGGCGCACGTGATTACAATGGTTCCGAGTTTTGTTTTGTTGATATTACGCTCCTGTACAATCCTCGCCAATACCGGAAAGGCGGTGATGCTCATGGCAATTCCCATAAACAGTCCGAAAGAAAGGAAACGAACGCCTTCCGGAGCAAACGAATCGTAAATGAAGTACGCCAGTCCCAATCCTAAGGCAAACGGGAAAATTATACTGGCATGGCTGATCACCACAGCGTCGTGCGCTTTATTTTTTAAGATTTTCAGATCGAGTTCCATTCCGACGATGAACATGAAAAGGATCAATCCGATCTGGCTCAGGAACTTCAGGTTACCTAAAGATGCTTCCGGGAAAAGGGTCGCTGAAAACTCAGGAAAATACATGCCGACTAACGATGGCCCTAATACGATTCCGGCAACCATCTCACCGATTACTGTAGGTTGTCCTATTTTGGTACAAACCCAGCCGAATAATTTAGCGGCCAATACAATGGTAACGATCTGAGCAAGCAAAATAGCTAACGGATGCTGCAGGTTGTGCATGAACGCTTCCGTAAAGCTGCTCCACTGGTCAGTTTGCGCCGGCATTTTAATGTTTTTGCCTAATTCCAGTTTGGTACCGAATTCGATGATCCAGTACATTAAGAAAGAAAAGAGGGTAATGATTCCGATGTAAAAAAAACTGTTCTTTAGTGTTTTCATGATCTTATTTATAGAGCGTTGCTTTTAACTTTTCAGACGGTAACCCACACCGATGCCAAGATTCCATTCCCCGTTAGATGTAGCTGTTTTTGTGTTGTAATAAAAGGGAAGCTGAATGGCGAACTTTTTGTAAATATAAGTCAAACCGCCGCCCAATGTTGGGGTAACCATGGAGTTCTTGGTAGTGCCGTGGTCTTCTTTAATGCGAAGGGAAGGCAGCATGCCAAGAATTAATTTGTGGTTGTTTTGGGTCCAGTTGATGTTGGGTCCGGTAAAATTCAGAAAGGCGCCGTCGTCCACATAACCGGCTACTATTACGCCGTCAAAAAAAGCGAATTTTGTTTTTGGTTCTTCCTTGGCAGGGGTATTCTGCGCTTGGTTTTGGGCCATCAGTCCTGAACTTTGAAAACCGATCAAAATCAGGAGTAACAAGTACAATCTCATAGGTAGTGTAGTTTAAATCCCTACAAAGTTGAGATTAATAATTCAGCTAAAAACCGGGTAGAAGTAAATGGAAACAAATATGTAATGAGTAGGGAAAAATAAGTAACGAAACTTACATCTTCACTTTCTGCAGGAATTCCGTACGATAGGTTTCGCTCAAAATCAGTTTCAGGTTTTGTCCCGACGGCAAATGAATGTTGGTGATGATCTCATCAAACGAAAACACCTGAACGCTTTTTAAGGCGATGATTTCCTTTTTATTGATTCGGACAAAATTGTTTTTTGGCAGTATGTTTATCAGTTTGTCAAACGAAATGTTTTTCAGGGTGATTTCGGAACCGTCAAAGAACTGGATGATTTTGTCACGACTGTCGATTTCGGCTACTTTTATGTAACAGACCTGATCGAAGAAAATAAGCGCTTTTCCTTTACTGGTGTTCAGCTGAATAAAATCTTTTGATTTTTTTGCCGTGTTGAGGCGTGTTCGCGCTTTGGCAATGGCCTGTTGCAAACGCTCCATTTTTACAGGCTTCCGAACGTAATCCACCGCGTCAATGTCGTAAGCTTCGGCAGCATATTCTTTATAGGCAGTGGTGAAAATAATAAGTTTGCCATGTAGCAGATTGGCTACCTGCAAACCATTCATCTCCGGCATTTCGATATCCATGATACACAGATCGAAATCCAAATTGGGTACTTCTCTCAAAAAAGTCTTCGGATTGTTAAAAGCTCTGACAATCTCGAGTTCCGGAATTTGTTCGCACAGCATTTTCAGATACGTAAGCCCGGGCAGCTCATCATCCAGTAGCAAGCATTTTATTTTTGTGTTCAAGTAAATCGATTTTTAAATGCGCAATATAAATATCGTCTTCGATAAATCGGTCAAGTTTATAATGGTCTTTGTATAAAATCTGCAAACGTCTTTCCAGTGTTTCGGATCCGATGCCGCCTTTTTCTTTTTTAATGGGTGATTTGGGTGAAATCTTATTTGAAACCGAAAGCAGAAAGGCATTGTTTTTAAATTCGAAAACTATCGAAATAAAAGAATCTTCTCCTTGTAAGTCGGCGTGTTTGAATGCGTTTTCAATTAAATCGATGGAAATTAACGGTGCTAAAAGCCTTTGTTCGTAAAGGGGTTCCGATTCGTCGATCTTGGTTTTTACTTTCAGTTCGAAAAGCGGACTTATTTTGATCTTGTTGATTTCAATCAGGTTAAGTGCAAACTCGATTTCTTCTTTTGGGCTGACATATTTGTTTTTGCTTTCGTATAAGATGTAATCCAATACATTGGCCAGTTTGTCCAATGCAAAATACGTTTGATAAGCGTGTGACTGAATGGAATTTAAAATATTCTTGAACAGATGCGGATTTAACCGTGACTCCAGATTTTCAAGTTGTATGGGATTGACTTGATTTTCCAATTGTTGGAGTTTTTCTTCGGAAATCTTTTTTTCTTTTTCCGCTTTTAATAATCGGATAAACAGATACACGAGGGCCGTTGCAAGTAGCAATACCATACCCCAAAGAATATAAGAAAGCTCAATTGTTATGTTGTTGTCGGAATTCACAAATGCATTGGTCTTAATTGTGAGGGTCAAAGATAGTGATAAACGATAAAAAACAAAAAACCCTTGAAATCGTATGAAGTCAAGGGTTTTTAAGTGGTGCCTCCAGGAATCGAACCAGGGACACATGGATTTTCAGTCCATTGCTCTACCAACTGAGCTAAGGCACCATTATGTCTGCTTTCGTTAAGCGTGTGTTGCTTGCTGATTGCGAGTGCAAATATAGAGTCATTTTTCATTTCTCCAAAACATTTTTTTAAAAAAATCAATTTGTATCTTTGTTTTCACAATCCAAAAAATATGCTTTTAGCCATAGATGTGGGGAATACCCGAATTAAAGTTGCTGTCTTTGAGAAACATACCATTTTGTTTCAGGATGTTTTTTTGAGAGAAGAGGCACAAAAAAAAATTGAAAATATTTTTAAAAAAAATCCTGAAATTACAGAATCGGTGCTTTCATCGGTCGGAAAACTTGATGTTGAGGTTGTAGATCTGCTAAAAAAACATTCGATTTTGAATGTGATTTCCTCTGAAAGCCATTTTCCTTTTCAAAATAATTATGAAACGCCGAAGACCTTAGGGGTCGACCGAATGGTTCTTGCTTCGGGCGCCACACTGGTGTATCCGAATCAAAATCGGCTGATCATCGACGCGGGTACATGCGTTACCTATGATTTTGTTACCGCAGACGATGTTTATTTGGGCGGTGCAATTTCGCCGGGGTTGCATCTGCGTTATGAGGCTTTGCATAATTATACGGCAAAATTACCGTTACTTGAATTGGAACAACCGGAGCATTATATCGGGAATTCCACCAAACAGGCGATACACTCGGGAGTGGTGAACGGAATTTTAAATGAAATCGACGGATTTGTAAATCAATACCTTCAACAGTATAAAGTTTTAACAGTAATTTTAACAGGAGGCGATGCTGATTTTTTGGCTAAAAACATAAAAAACACCATATTTGCCAATTCAAATTTTCTTTTGGAAAGTTTGAGCCATATACACCATTATAAAATCGAAAATGATTAATAAGATAATTTTAGGCATTAGTTTGCTTTTTTCTACTGCGCTTTTGGCTCAGGAAAGTGTTTCTTCGCCCAATTCATTTTACGGAATAGGAGATGCCAAGTTTAAAGGAACCAATGAGAACAGAGCCATGGGGAGTGTCGGAACAATTGTAGACAGTATCCACATCAACCTTCAAAATCCCGCGTCTTATTCTTTTTTGAAATACACTGCATTGACACTTGGGGCTACAAGTACGAAAACTACGTTTAAGACGGATTCCGAAAAAGAAACCGCAAACAGAACTTCCATAGATTATCTTGCCATCGGTTTACCTTTAGGTAAAGCTGCAGTTGGTTTCGGATTAGTGCCTTATACTTCCGTGGGGTATAATGTTAAGAGTATAGCGACAAATGATGCGGGGACAGAAACAAGAACCAAGACCTATCAGGGTGAAGGAGGACTTAATAAGGTTTTCCTTGGCGGAGCCTACAAAATAACACCGAAATTTAGTTTTGGTCTGGACCTTCAATATAATTTTGGAACTATTGAAACGACTTCAATTGTATTTATTACCGAACCGGAAGTTCCGCTAGGATCAAGAACGCGAAATAAAACGGTTTACAGCGGAGTTGGAGTGGTGACCGGATTGTATTATCAGACTAAATTGCAAAACAAAATGGAGTGGGCCAGTAGTTTAACCTACACGCCGCCAAGTAATTTGGATGCTGAAATTACAAGAAATGTGGCAACTGTGAGTTACGGTGTTTCAGGGACGGAATTTGTGAGTGAAAATCAGGATGTAGATGTGCCCGATGAAACAATTAAGACGCCTTCAAAGGTGTCTTTGGGAACAGCTTTCGGTAGAAGCAAAAAATGGTTTGTAGGGACGGAGCTGACATTTCAAGGTAAGAATGATTTAGGAAACCAGGGTAATTTGCCAAATGTGGGTTTAAAAAATTCGACGCGATTTGCATTAGGAGGTTATTATATTCCTAAATACAATTCGTTCAGGAATTATTTTGACCGAGTAGTATATCGTGCGGGATTCCGTTATGAAAATACTGGATTGGTTCTTAATGATAAAACAATAACAGATACAGCGTTTACCTTAGGGTTTGGGTTTCCGGTTGGGGCCAATGTTTCCAATATCAATATCGGTTTGGAATATGGAAAAAAAGGTACAACAAGCAACAGTCTGATCCAGGAGAACTATTTTTCTGTGAATGTAGGTTTGTCATTGAGCGACCGATGGTTTGTTAAACCGAAATACGACTAATCAAATTCTGCGCATGAAGAGGGATACTCTTAAAAACAACATAATCACTATGGTCACGGTATTAGCCGTGACTGTGTTTTTTTCGTGCGAAAGTAATTTTAAGGACGTGCGCCGAATCAATTCGGTTGCGTTTTCGCCTTCCGGAGAAGCTGACAATGTTGATTTGAAATATACGGATTCAGGAAAGATAAAAGCAATTCTGGTAAGTCCTAAAATGCTGGATTATTCCAATGCAAAATATCCGTTTACGGAGTTTCCGAAAGGGGTTCATGTGACGCTTTACGATGATCAGCAAAATAAGAGTTATGTAGATGCGGATTATGCCATTACCTATGCCAGAACGGATATTATCGATCTGCAGGGCAATGTACGCATTACCTCCCATGACGGTAAACTACTTCAAACGGAGCAGTTGTATTATGATCAGAAAAATGAATGGTTTTTTACCGAAAAACAATTTAAATATACCGATGAGGCCGGTGGATACCTGGAAGGTCCCGGAGTGGATTTCAGCAGGGATTTCAAAGTCTTTAACATGCAGAACAGTAGAGGAGAAGTAACTAAATTAGAATAGAAATGAAAATTTTACACTACATACATTATATATATCTTTTTATGGCAGCCCTGTTTATTTACGACGGGATACTGAGATTGCAGAACAACGAAAATGCAATATTGAGTTTTCTTTTTGCAGCGGCAGCCGTATTCATGTTTTTCTTTAGAAGACGTTTTTCGCAAAAAATTAAAAATAACAACAAATAATTCGGAATTAGGGGCTAAAAAAATTTGCATACTATTTTATTATTTAATAGATAATTGTATTTTCGCCCACTGAATAAAAAATTTAACTAAATAAGAAATGGCAGTTTTATCAAAAATTAGACAACGTTCAATCTTGCTTATCGGAGTGATTGGATTTTGTTTATTGGCATTTGTGGTTGGTGATGTTATCCAAAACGGAGGCTTTAATCAAACCTCAAGAAACGTAGGGAGCGTAAACGGAGAGGATATTTCGGCTCAGGAATTTTTACAGAAAGTTTCCATGGCAGAGAAAAACGGCCAGGGAATCAGCAATACTCAGGCAGCGAATGGTGTTTGGGAGCAGGAAGTAAAAAGAATCCTTTTAGAAGGTGAATACGAAAAGTTAGGTTTGAAAATTGGAAAAGACCAATTGTTAAACGTAATGAAGCAAAATCCAAACTTTGCGCAAAATCCTCAGTTTTTAAATTCTGCCGGAGTTTTTGACGTTAATAAATTCAACGAATATTTAGCAACAATTAAAAGTTCTCAGCCAGAGCAATGGAATGCTTGGTTGGATTTTGAAAAGCAAGTTGAGCAAATGGCTACTGAGCAGATGTACACTACTATGGTGAAATCTGGTTTGGTAACAACAAAACTTGAGGCTAAAGCGGCTTACGCTGTTGAAAACGATAAAGTTGATTTTGATTATGTGACTGTGGCTTATTCTACGATCAAAGACGATCAGGTAAAAGTTTCTGATTCTGAAATCATGGACTACATGAAAAAGAACGAGAAGAAATACAAATCTGAAAATTCAAGAGATATCGAGTTCGTTTTCATCGAAAACAAACCTTCTGCAGCTGATGAAGCTGAAATGAAAACTACCATCAACGGGTTATTGTCAGGAAGAGTAGTTTATAATGACAAAACCGGTAAAAATGATACTTTGCCTGGATTTAAAGCAGCAGTTAATGCGGAAGAATTCGTAAACGCGAATTCAGATGTTAAATTTGATTCTACTTACGTTGCTAAAAAAGACTTGCCATTAGAAAACCAAGAGCAGTTATTTAACTTGCCTACTGGTGAAGTTTTCGGACCTTACTTGTACAACGGTTACTACTGTTTGTCTAAAATGTTAGGAAGACAGGCTGGATCTTCAGCTAAAGTTAGTCATATCTTACTTTCTTATGAAGGAAGCAAAGCACCGGCAGCTGTAAAGCGCACAAAAGAAGAAGCTAAAGCTAAAGCTGATGAATTATTGGCTCAAGTAAAAGCTAATCCTGCAAGTTTCCCAATGTTGGCTATGATCAACACGGATGATACAGGTTCTAAACAAAACGGTGGATCTTATGACAATGTTACTAAAGGTCAAATGGTAAAACCGTTTAACGATTTCTTATTCAACAATCCGGTTGGAGCAATGGGAATCGTTGAGACAGAATTCGGATACCATGTAATTAAAGTAGATGCTAAATACGATGCAGTTCGTTTAGCTACAGTTGCCTTAAAAGTTGAGCCATCTGAAACTACAGCGGATCAGATCTATACAACAGCTACTAAATTCGAAGCTGATGCTAACGAAAAAGATTTCGAAACCGTGGCTAAAGAGGCTAAGTTAAAAGTTACTCCTGCAACTGTAAGAGGTATCGATGAATATCTTCCGGAAGTTGGAGCTCAAAGAGCTGTTATTTCATGGGCTTTCGGTAAAGACACTAAAGAAGGTGCTGTTAAGAAATTTGACAACATGCAAGGGCACATCATTGCCAGAGTTAAAGCTAAAAATGAAACAGGACTTATGTCTGTTGAACAAGCCAGAACTGCAGTAGAGCCTATCTTGAGAAATAAGAAGAAAGCTGAGTTGATCAAAGCTAAAATGGCAGGTGCTACTTTAGAAGCTGTTGCTCAAAAGTCAGGCGCAAGTGTTTTAAATGCGACTGGTTTATCACTTACAAATGCTGCTATTCCAAACGTTGGTTACGAGCCTAAAGTTGTAGGTAAAGCATTTGGATTAGGTGCAGGTAAGACTTCAAAATTGATTGACGGTGAAATGGGAGTTTACATGATCAGAACTAAAGCGGTTGCAAAAGCACCGGCTTTACCTAATTATACTGCTTATGTGACTAAACTTAAATCACAAAATCAAGGGTCAGCTTCAGGAAGAGTTGTAATGGCTCTTAAGAATGCTGCTAAAATCGAAGATAACAGAGTAGAATTCCAATAGGAATTTAACTCCAGAATCCATAAAAAAAACGCTCCGTTTAACGGAGCGTTTTTTTTATTTTATCATGTCCTTATAAGGGACGACAATGGGATAACCTCTGGTTTTAAAATACGGTGCAGGATTACCGTCGGAAACGGCCAGTACAAAATCGCCTCCCCATGCGCCTAAACTTTTTACGGTGCCCGGAAAGTCAGGAAAAAAAACTTCTTTTACCGTTTGCATCTCCAGAACATGCGACATAACGACTTCATGGAAGTTAAGCGCTTCTGAAAACGTGATGAGATTACCGGTGTTCAGAATGATGTTTGTAATGGCATTGATCTTTTCAATGGTTTCGGTAATATTCTGTTGCTTTTTGTAATAAGCCGCTATCGCCTCTTTACTGTTCTGTTTCTGATTGAGGTATACGAAGTAAAGGTGTTCCGCGAAACTTGGCTTGAAAGCAACCTGTTCAATTATTGGGGTTTCATTTTCCAGATGGTACAAGAGTGGAAAATCATTTTGTGCGCAGGCAATATCATAACCGCTTCCTCCAAAACTTTTTCGCAGCAGTTCAAATGCATCAATTTCGAGCCACTGCGCAATGTTGTTGATCAGTGTTGATGAAGTTCCTAATCCCCAGAATCTTGGGAATGTTAATTCGGTAGTGATAACGTAACCTTCAGCATTGTTTATAAAATCGCTGTTTTGAATATAGGCTTGGTGTAAAATTTCAACAAGTGTATTCTTTATGCCTTGCGTGGGATCAAAGTGGTTTTTGTCTGTGATGTCTGAAAAAAGAATCGTGTCTTCAAACCATACAGAACCATCCGAATCGTAACTCTTCCATGAAAATGAACGATCTTTTCCAGGACGAATGCGAAGAAACTGACCAAATTTTGTAGGCAGCGCCAAAGCTCTTGCCCCGTCAAGCACTACATATTCGCCTGTCAGTAAAAGTTTGCCGTTGCTGTAAAATGTTGTTTCCAAAGTTCTTTTATTTTCGGATTTCTTCAAGATAAGCCACCACTGCCGAGTGAGAAACGGTATGGTGCTCAAAATGTTTTGATACTAATTTTCTTTCGCTCTCATTGGCATTGAACTGATTCAAAATGTTCATGAGGTGCATTTTCATATGTCCTTGCTGGATACCTGTCGTAGTTAAGGAACGTAGTGCAGCAAAATTCTGCGCAAGACCTGCTACGGCTACGATCTGCATTAATTCATGGGCGGATGGATTTTCCAACATCTCCATCGACATTTTTACCAGCGGATGTAAATTTGTAAGTCCGCCAATAGTTCCCAGCGCTAACGGGATTTCCATCCAAAAGGTGAAAACACCGTTTTCTACTTTGGCATGGGAAAGGCTAGAATAACGGCCGTTTCGGGAAGCATAGGCATGTATTCCCGCTTCCACAGCCCTGAAGTCGTTGCCGGTCGCCAAAACCACTGCGTCAATGCCGTTCATGATACCTTTGTTATGGGTAACCGCTCTGAAAGGCTCTACTTCAGCAATTTGGACCGCACGGATAAATTTTTCAGCAAATTCTTCCTGCGAAATATGTTTGTCTTCTTTTAGTTCTGAAACAAGGCAGGAAACTTCAGCCCTAACGATACAGTTCGGGACATAGTTAGATAAAATGCTCATCACGATCTGAATGTTTTTTTCTTCCTCAGACAGTAAAGTGCTTTTCTGCGCTTGTTCTTTTAATGTTTTTGCAAATTGCTCCAGACAGGAATTAATGAAATTCGCGCCCATACTGTCTTTGGTTTCAAAAGTAGCATGCAACTGGTAATAGTTTGCTAAATCACCGGTTTTGTCGCGTAGCTCAATATTCAGGATGCCGCCGCCCCGTTTCTGCATGTTATTAGTAAGGCTCTCTGTTTCGCTGAAGAACTTCGGTTTGATTTCGTTTATAAACTGATTTAGTTTTTCCTTATTTCCAGCGTAAATAAAATGTACCTGCCCAATTTTTTCTGAGTTGATCACAGTGGCTTTGAAACCACCTCGATGTGACCAGAATTTTGCGGCTTTAGAAGCGGCAGCCACAACTGAACTCTCTTCAATAGCCATCGGAATCGTGTAGTTTTTTCCGTTGATTAAAAAATTCGGCGCTACCCCCAGAGGCAGATAAAAATTGGTAATCGTATTTTCAATGAATTCATCATGCAGTTTTTGCAGATCGGGATCGGCGTTCCAATATTTCTTTATGGTTGTTACAGCCTGATCCGGATTTGAAAAGTGCGTATTTGCAATCCAGTTTATTTTTTCGTCTTTCGATAATTTCGAAAATCCGCTTACCGCTTTAGTCATTTTATTTTTGTTGTATACATTTGACTGCAAAGATACATTTTCGGAATTTATAATTTAGCTTTTCAATTTTTTCGTACCCCTGATAAGTGCTTGTTCCAATACCTTTTTTTCAATCGGTTTGGTAACATAATCATTCATTCCTATGGATTTTGACAGTTCCTTTTCCCCTTCAATAATTCCGGCGGTCAGCGCAATGATAATGCAATCGTTGTCTTTTTTCCTGATTTCCTGTGTGGCTTCATATCCGTTCATTAAAGGCATTTGAATATCCATTAAGATGATTTCCGGATGATAGAGTTCGAACTGTTCCACTGCTTCTATTCCGTTTACGGCTTCATAAATGATGGCATTCGGTATTATTTTCTGTATCAGCGTTTTCGACAGAAGCATGTTGATCTTGTTATCTTCGACGATCAGTACTTTATAAATCTCCTCTATGATAACCGCCTTAGTGTCTTTTTCTTCTTGAATTAATTTTTCATCTGTTGCCAAATTGTTGATTTCGTTCAGGACATGCTGCAATACATGTATTTTTACCGGTTTTACAATTGGTTTTACGTTTGTTTTTACCGGAAGTACAATTTCTGTGGCATTGGAATTCTGCATCAGGATTATAGGTTTGTCGAATTTGGAAAGTTCCTGCAGCCCTTCTTTACCTATCAGTTCATAATCCGCAAAAAACAGATCGACTTCCGATAAATACTTGTATGCATTCTGGTAGTTTTTATTGACAAGTACTTCAATTGAATAATGGTTCAGCATTCGGCTAATGACATGTACATTGTTTTCATTGTTGTCAATCAGTAAAACCTTGCTTATTTTGTTGTTTTCCAATTCTTTCAGACTTCCGCATGGTTTTGCATTAACATCCAGATCAAAGAAGAACACCGTTCCGCCGCCCGGTCGGTCTTCAATTTTAAGTCCACTGTTCATCAATCGCAATAAACTCTCTGAGATTGGAATTCCAAGTCCTGTTCCACCATATTTTCTGGTGGTGGAATTATCCTCCTGCGAAAATGCTTCGAATATTTTTTTCTTGTTTTCCGGACGTATTCCGATACCCGTATCTTTCACCATGAATTTCATCCTTGTCCGTTCATCTTCTAAGGTCTCATACTTGATTTCCAGCTCTATTTCACCTTCCTGCGTGAATTTGATCGCATTGGACAATAAGTTGATGAGGATTTGTTTTAACCTGATTTCGTCAATCCAGATTAGACATGGCATGTTTTCATCGATATTGATGATCAGATCCAGTTTTTTCTCGTGGGCCGAATATTTTACCATATCGATGATCTGGTTGATGAGATCATGTAAATTGGTTTTTGTAATATAAAGTTCAAGTTTTCCGGCTTCGATTTTAGACAGATCCAGAATGTCGTTCACGATTTCCAGCAAGGCATCGGCAGATTGATTGACCGTTACCATGTATTGTTTCTGTACGGAATTTAGGTCGGATTTCAATAGCAGATTACTAAATCCGATAATTCCGTTCAGCGGAGTACGAATTTCGTGACTCATGTTGGCCAGGAATTGGGTCTTGGCTTTATTGGCTGCCTGTGCAATTTCTTTCTCCTTGATGGCATCCTGCATTTTTCGGCGTTCGGTGGTTTCGATGATAACCCCTTCCAAATACGAAATCTCACCTTCACCGGCTACCGCTTCTCCGTATTCCTCTATCCAGACTACTTCTCCGTTTTTCTTAATAAGTCGGCATGAAATATGGAAAGGAACGCCTTCTTTTATAGCTTTATCGATGTCGAAACGAACCTGTTTTCTTTCATCCGGATGATATAAGTCATAGATGTCAATGTCACCTTCGAAAAATTCCTCTTTGGAATAGCCTGTCAGTTTTTCAATTTCATCGTTCAAGAAAATTTTGGTTCTTTCCGCGTTGTATTTGACAAGATATACTGTTGCCGGAATGTTATTGGCCAGCAATCGGAATTTTTCCTCGCTTTCTTTTATGGCTTTTTCGTTGTTGATTCGTTCAATGGTAGACGCAAAATTATTGGTGAATGTCTGAAGGATATTGATTTCATCCACTGACCATTCTCTTTCTTTACTGCAATCATCAAAACCGATAAAACCATAAAATGTGTTTTTAATGAACAGCGGAAGGATCAGGAAAGATTTTATATTGAAATCCTCCAGAAATTTTCTGATTTCCGGATCCTCGATACTACTTACCGTTTTTTGATAAGGTTTGTTCTCGAGAAGCTGAGCAGCAAATTGAGGGTAATCCGAAAGTGGGAAATTCTGAAATTTAGAACTGTCAATTTTGTCGAATTTTTCATCTCGTACCCACTGGAGACGCTGGCTTATGTTATTGGTCTTCGTATCATTCTCAAAATAATACATGCGGTCGGACTTAGTAGCTTCACCGATATAGCCCATGGCTTCTTCAAAAATTTCGTTTAGACTATTGCTTTTCAATAATTTTTCGGTTGTTTTCGAAATGGACGATAAAACCTCACTTTTGTATACGATCAGTTCTTCTGCACTTTTTCTTTTCAGGGTCTCTATGGCTAACGCAATTACGTCGGAAACAGTTCTGGCAAAATTAATTTCATCGCTGGTCCAGTTTCTGGCTTCTCCTGTATTTTCATAGCAGGTAACTCCTTTTAATTTTCCTGAAACGTAAATAGGGAAATCGAGTAGAGATCTGATGCCGTTAGTTTTAAAATAGTTGTCCTTAAATTCAAGTGTTTCCGGACTGGAATCAACATCGGAAGACACGATGAAAGGTTTGGTCTCGATAGCGTTAAAATAAACAGGGAAGTCGGCTTTTTTCATAGAAGCGTTATTGGAAAAATAGTCGCCGTCCTTTTCATAAAGGCAAAACAGTTCAATGCCTTCTTCGGTTTTATTCCATAAACTGACCCTGCTTATGTCGAGTGCTAATGCGGCCTCTTTGATGATATGTCCGATAAGGCTTTCCTGGTTTGGATAAGTCAGGAAGTTTAAGGTGGAAAGTTGATTCAGCGTCAGGTTTAGGAAATGGTTTTTTTTCTGACGCAGACCTTCTTCCAGTTCAATTTTTTTCAGTTTGGTGATGTCCCTTACAATCGCGGAGTAGCCGATTATTTTTCCGTTTTCATTTTTTTTGATGGTTACTTTCTGTGAAACCCACATTTCGTCACCATCGCTTTTTAAAATTGGAAATTCAATGATATCGAAATCAGTTTGGTTCTCACTTTGTTTGATGTAGAAATCTTCAATTTTCTTGGCGTGTTCCGGTTTGATAAGGGTTGAAAAATGTTTTCCGATAAAGTAGTCCATCGGATATCCCAAGGATTTTTCGGCAAATTGATTTACAAAAGTGAAATAGCCCTTTTTATCCACCTCGAAGATGATATCGGAAGCAAACTGAACGAGATTTCGGTATTGTTCCTCCACAATTATTTTACCGGTGATGTCCTGTCCGTTGGCCACAAAAAGATTGTCACTGTACTTTTGGTCGGTCCATTGTATGTATTTGTAGTCGCCGTTTTTACATCTGAGTTTTCGCGTGTAAATGGAATCCGGGACATAAATGTCGTTGTAATCAATGTCCTGGAATTCTGTGTCCTGAGTTAATTTCCAGAAGTTTTCGCCCATAACTTCTTCAGGAGTATATCCTAAGATTTTTTGGATTGATTTTCCGCAGAATGTTAATCTTCCTTTTCGGTCGGTCGCAATGGTTAAGGAATTTGAATTGTTGATGATGCTGTTAGAGAACAATACCTTATCATTATTGTTTAAAATCGATATGCGTCGGGCATAATTAATAACCAAAACAATAAAGGACGTATTGATGAGGGTAATGATCTGCTCGGTTTCCGAAGGAATGTTGAAAAGTAAAATCAACAGCGATGCCAGCAATGCCACAACAAAAACAACATAATGTCTCACATTTTTAAAAGCACTATAGGAGAAAAACAGGATAAGTAGGAATTCCGTATACGTGATTTTATCAAAGGGTTGTGTGGCAATTTTCGAAACAACATGAACCGCATAACTCACCAAGATCACAATAAAAATGGTTCTAAGGTATTTGTTGAGGGCGTTAGATCGTTTGGAAAAAAGATATAGGGAAATAAACGACATTCCGATAATGAGGTTGACCAGTAACTCCGAATTGGCTCGTTTTATGAAATAGAGATTGATGACTTCGGTGATTGGGAAAATGATTCCTAAAAAGAAAAAGAAGGTCTGTATTTCTCTGTTGTCATCATCCGTTTCGGATAAATTCTTAATGAAATCTTTATTATAAGTGGAAGCACGGTCAAAAATCAACTTCAAAAACAACCCGATAAAACAGAAAATAGGCAGTAGGAACCACCATTTAAAGTAGTACGGTGTGTCAATTTTGAAAGCATATTTTGCAGCAGGGCTTTTTACGTTTCCGAGTTTATCAACTAATCGGACCTGAAAGGTATAATCACCGTATTTTAAATTGGAGTAGGTCACTTCAGTCGATTCGGACGGTGGCGACCAATTTTCATCGGCTCCTTTTAAGAGGAACGAATAAAGGGTTTCTCCGTCTGCAGCAAAATTAAGTACACCAAAACTGAAAGTAAGCTGGTTTTCCTGGGGATTAAAAACATAACCCTGTCTGGGAATATTGAACCAGTAATCGTCTGAAGCTTCCGGGGTGTTCCAATCTTTTGATTGCTTGAAGACATCGATATTGGTGATCATCAATATCGGATCGGACTTTCTTTTTGGCGTGTAATTGGTCAGGTAGATGTAAAGCCCGTTAGCGGTTCCGAAAAATAGATTTCCGTCCTGATCTTTAGTTTGTGCTCTCGCATTAGTTTCCAATCCACTGAATCCATTGTCTGAATTGTAGTTCAGAATGTTCTTTAGTAATCCGTTTTCGTCTACCGTGATCTTTGAGATTCCAAGATTATGTCCGAGATAGATAGCTGATTTTTTATCAGCTGAAAGCGTAAAGATAAAGGTGGATGCAAGACCATTTTTTTTATTGTATCTTTTTATTAGCTTTTTGTTGATGTAATAAAGTCCGTCACCGGTAGCGAACCAGAAATTGCCGTAGCTGTCTGTACAGGAGGTGTTTATCGTTGCATCAATGACTTTGACAGTGGAAAAAATATTCGTGCCGGTTTCTGAAAGTTTGTATAGCCCCGAATTTGTGCCAATGTACCATTGCTTGTCGTTTATCCGCTCTATGGTGGTAACATTGTGACCTTCGAATTCGTTAAAGGTTTTTATAAACTTTTCGTTCTCGTCTAAAAGTACTAGTCCTTTTGAATAGCCTATGAAGTAGCGCTTTTGACTGTCCTGAAAAAAGAACCGCACTGATTTTTCTTCAGGAAGTTTACTGTTTACGGATAACGGAATGAGTTGGCGGTTTTTGATTTTGAATAGGCCTTCACGCGCTCCTACGAACACTTCCTTCTTGTGATTTTCAAAAAGAGCCGTCACCCGTTCCAGGTTTGGGTATTTTTGCTTTAACTGCAGATCGCCGTTTGCATTGGATTCAAAATAAAATAAACCGTCATTAACCGTTCCGGTATAAATCCCTTTTTCAGTGGTTACGATGGAAAATATGTAAGGCGTGTTAAGTTCAGGGATATTATTATAACTGTAGAAGCTCTGGGAGCGTGTTCGGTACAGTCCATTCCCGTAGGTGCCTAAATAAAGCTGTCCGTTTTTGTCCTGAAACATGCACAGAACATTTTCACCGGTGAACCCATTGGCACTATTGATGAAACTGAGGTTGTTGGTCTTGTACATCGCCAGCCCCTGCTTTTTGTTTCCGGCCATCCAGACAAACCCACTTCTTCCGTGAAGCATCTTTTTGATGAAAAACGGTTCTTTGTTGGGCAGCACAATTTTGGTTTCCAGATGAGCATTGCAGTCTGTCGCTGTGGGACATACAAGCCGCCATACTTCGCCTTTGTAGTTACCGATCAGTGCTTCATCTTTAGTAATGGATACAATGGAAGTGTACCCTGAAAACTGGCCCGGACTGAATTTGGTGACCGTATTTTCTTCAATTTTCAAAAGACCTTCATCGGTCCCCACATACAGGCAGGAACGACTGTCCGAAAAGACTGAGTTTACATTGGTTGTTTTATCGAATTTGGCAAAAGGTATGACTGTATAGTCTTTTTTTAAAAGGAAGACCCCTTGGTCCGTAAAGCAGTAGACGCCGTTTTCGGTTGCGAAAAGACGCTGTACATAATCCCCTTTTATTGGAGAATTACGACCGTTGAGATCTTTAATGAAATCTTTTCCATTATAAACTAATAAGCCGCTGTATTTTGTTGCAATAACGATATTTCCATTACTGTCTTCCGCTAAATCGGTTACGAAAAATCCTTCAGTTTTGTTGGATTTGTCAATAATTGTAAAATTTTTGCCATCATAACGAACCAAACCGGCGCCGTCTGTCCCAATCCAAATCAGGTTGCGACTGTCCTGAATTACAGAAAAAATCGTAGACGAAGGCAGGCCGTTTTTTTGATTAAGTATTTCATAATCAAAAACTTGCCCAAAGGAAAGTTGGAGGGTAAACAGAAGAAAAATGCAAAACGCCGCTTTTTTAATCATAATCCCAAATAAGGTTTGTGGTTCGAAGGTTTAATTTAAGAATAAAATGATTAAGTTAGGATAAATCCTGTTTCTAATTTTCTGATAGGATTTTTTTGTCGATGAAACGTTAAAATAATCGGTTAACAACAAAGGGCTAAAAAGTGTTATTTTTTCCTTTTAACAAAATAAATTGTACTCAATTGACAAATTTTCACTAAAATTGGGAGTTTTTTTACCATCAAATTTATGAAAAATACTTTTAAATGCTTGTTTTTGTTGGTGTTAACGTCGTTTACAGCGATGGCACAGCAAAAAGTAACCCTTGAAGAAATTTGGGGCGGGGCTTTCAGAACGCAGGGAATGACTGCCTTGGAAGCAATGAAGAATACCAACCAGTACACGGTGCTTAATTTTGATCGTGCAACAAAGTCATCACAGATTGATTTGTATGATTTTGCTACGCTGGAAAAGGTGTCCACATTACTTGACTCAAAAAATTTCAAGGAATTGGAAGGGATTGACAGTTATACCTTCAGTAAAGACGAAAAGAAAATTCTGATTGCGAATCATTCCAACCCAATTTTCCGTCATTCTTTTGTTGCAGATTATTTCATCTACGACATCGCAACTAAATCACTTACAAAATTAGCAGATTATAAAGTACAAGAGCCGACTTTTTCTCCTGACGGTAGTAAAATCGGATACGTGTATCAGAATAACTTATATGTATATGACCTGACTGGAAAGAAACACACTCAGGTTACTACAGACGGAAAGAAAAATGCCGTAATTAACGGGGTTACCGATTGGGTTTACGAAGAAGAGTTCTCTTTCGTACGCGCTTTCGACTGGAATGCATCCGGTGATAAATTAGCATTTATCCGTTTTGACGAATCTCAGGTTCCGGAATTTTCAATGGATATGTACCTTCAGGGATTATACCCAGCTCAAAATGTTTTTAAATACCCGAAAGCAGGTGAGAAAAATGCTTTGGTTTCATTGCATGTGTACGACTTGAAATCAGCAGCTACCAAAAAAATCAACTTAGATAAATACAATGATTTTTATATCGCAAGAATCCAGTGGACTAACGATGCGAACACTTTAAGTGCTCAGGTACTGAACCGCCATCAGGATAATTTGGATTTATTGTTCGTTGATGGAAATTCAGGTACGACTAAAGTGGTTTTGAATGAAAAAGACAAAGCATATGTTGATGTGACGGATAATTTAACATTCTTAAACGACAACAGTTTTATCTGGACCAGCGAAAAAGACGGTTTCAACCATATTTATCATTACGATAAAAACGGTAAACTGAAAAACCAGATTACAAAAGGTAAATGGGAAGTAACACATTACTATGGTTTTGACCAGAAAAATGGAGTGATCTTCTTCCAATCTACAGAAAACGGTTCCATTAACCGTGACGTATACAGTGTTAAATTAAACGGATCTTCAAAAACACGTTTGACTACACAAACAGGTACTAACGGAGCTACTTTCAGCCCGAATTTCCAATATTTTATCAATTCGTTTTCAAGTGCAAAAAATGCGCCTAAGCACACACTTTGCGAAGTGAAAACAGGGAAAGTGATCAAAACCATTGTGTCAAACGAAGCTTTGGAGACGAAACTGGCGAAATACGATTTGCCTTCAAAAGAGTTCTTTGAATTGACGACTGAAAAAGGGCATAAGTTAAATGCCTGGATGATTAAACCGAAAGATTTCGATGCAACTAAAAAATATCCGGTATTCATGTATCAGTATTCGGGTCCCGGGTCTCAGCAGGTGAATAACGACTGGAACGGTTCGGATGACTATTGGTTTATGATGTTGGCGCAACAAGGCTACATCGTTGCTTGTGTGGACGGTCGCGGAACAGGTTTTAAAGGTGCGGAATTCAAAAAATGTACTCAGAAAGAATTAGGGAAATTTGAAGTAGAAGATCAAATCGACGCAGCTAAGGTTTTTGGATCTTATGCTTATGTTGACAAATCAAGAATCGGTATTTTTGGCTGGTCCTACGGAGGTTTTATGGCTTCTAACTGTATTTTCCAAGGGGCAGATGTGTTCAAAACAGCTATTGCTGTAGCGCCGGTAACAAGCTGGAGAAATTACGACTCTATCTACACAGAAAGATACATGCAGACACCTCAGGAAAATGCAAGTGGTTATGACAATAATTCACCGATTACTCACGTAAGTAAATTGAAAGGTAATTTACTTTTAGTTCACGGAACAGGAGACGATAACGTTCACGTTCAGAATACCATGAAGATGATCGAAGCACTGGTACAGGCAAACAAACAATTTGATTTGATGCTTTACCCGGACAAAAATCACGGAATCTACGGTGGAAAAACTCGTTTACAATTGTACACGAAAATGACCAACTTTATCAAAGAGAAACTATAAACAGTAAATATTAAGCTAAAATACCAAAAACAAAAATGAGCGAAATTACAGCTAAACAAGGACATCCTAAAGGGCTTTGGGTATTATTTGGAACCGAGATGTGGGAGCGTTTCAATTTCTACGGAATGCGGGCGTTATTGACACTTTTCATGGTGAATTCACTATTGATTAAAGAGGCTGATGCGGCTATTATTTATGGAGGATTCTTGGCATTGTGCTATTTAACACCACTTTTGGGTGGATTTATTTCCGATAAGTACTTAGGAAACAGAAATTGTATTTTAGTTGGGGGTACCTTAATGGCAATTGGTCAGTTTTTGTTGTTCCTTAGCGCTTCAACATTTACTTCAAATATGGGGGGGGCTAAAACAATTATGTGGTTGGCTTTATTCATCATCATTTTTGGGAATGGGTTTTTTAAACCGAATATTTCTTCCATGGTTGGGAGTTTGTATCCTAAGCAAGAGAAAAGTAAATTGGATTCGGCCTTTACTATTTTCTATATGGGAATCAATATGGGCGCCTTTTTAGGGCAGTTTATTTGTCCTTTTTTAGGAGATGTTAAAAATGATGAAGGAGTTAGGGATATTTTCGCTTTCAAGTGGGGTTTTTTAGCAGCTTCGATTGCGATGATTATAGGAACGATTACATTCTTTGTTCTTAAAAATAAGTATGTTGTTACTCCGGAAGGAAGGCCAATTGGAGGTCTGCCAAAACACAATACACACCATGATTTTGAAGAAGGTGAAACGCAAACTGCGAATTTCACAGGAAAATCAATAGGTATTGCTATCGGAATATTTGCGGTATTATTTTTTGTGTTTCGATTTTTATTAGTGGGTGAATTTGGTTTTACTTCAGTAGAAATGGGGCAATTAATTAAAGGAATCATTTATCCGTTTATTTATTCTGCGGGCATTTCATTAGCATTCTTAATTATGAGTTCTGCAGAGAATAAAATAGAAAGACAAAGAATTTGGGTGATTTATATTGTTTCTTTCTTTATTATCTTCTTCTGGGCAGCCTTTGAACAAGCAGGATCATCCTTGACGTTCATTGCGGATAATCAAACGGACAGACATATTTTTGGTTGGGATATGCCACCATCAATGGTTCAGATTTTCAACGGTCTTTTTGTAGTGGCATTGGCTTTACCGTTCAGTTTGCTTTGGGATAAATTAAGATCTAAAGGAAAAGAGCCGGTTTCACCAATGAAACAAGCTATTGGTTTGGCTTTAATTGCGTTGAGTTATTTTATTATTGCTCACAATGTAAAAGATTTAGGTAATTCGGGTTTATTAGCCATCAAATGGTTAATGTTATTATACTTAATTCAAACTATGGGAGAGCTTTGTTTATCTCCAATTGGGCTATCTTTAGTTGGTAAATTAGCGCCAAAGAGATTTGCGTCATTATTGTATGGAGTTTTCTTTATTGCTAATGCTGCCGGGTATGCTTTAGCAGGTTCGTTAGGGGCAATTATGCCAGCAACTGGTGATAAATTCGTAATTGCTAATGAGCAAAATATAGATTTACAAAAAGTATTAGATAAAACGTATCAACCAAATTCAAAAGAATTATTCTTGTTAGCGCAATCAAACTTAGCAGTAGCTGATTTTGGTAAAAATGTAGAATTGAAAAAAGAATTTGAAAAATTACAATCTGAAAATGCAAAAATAATTGATTCTCAAAGGAAAGAATTTAATACTAAACAAGAAGAATTAAAAAAATTAAAACAAGAATCAAAAGAGAAATTTAAAATTGACATATCGAAATTAAAATTTCTTTCTGATGAAAATTTAAGTAAAATTGAAAATGAAAACTTAATCAAATGTGAACACAAAACATTTGCTGGATTTACAATTCATAACTTATTTGAATTCTTCATGGTGTTTGTGATACTTTGTGGTATTGCGGCAGTTATTTTAGCTTTTTTATCACCGAGTTTAAAGAAAATGATGCACGGCGTGTAATAAGCCAATTCAAAAATATTTTATACCTTTCAAGCCCGTAGGAAAACCTGCGGGCTTTTTTTAATATAACTTCTATGAGAAATAAACATCCGAAAGGATTGCTCTTTTTGTTTTTTACCGAAATGTGGGAACGTTTCGGATACTATTTAATCATCGGGATTTTTGTTTTATACATGATTGACCCTGCCGCAACCGGCGGTTTGGCTTTTTCTGATAAATACGCCGATGACATCTTCGGAACCTACATCGCCTTAACTTATCTGACTCCGTTTTTGGGCGGTTATCTGGCGGACCGCGTACTCGGTTATTTTAAAGCAATTTATCTGGGAGGTTTCCTGATGGGATTGGGCTACATCGGATTAGGATTTCATGATATCACTGCCTTTTATGTTTCAATGGCACTGATAATCATCGGTAACGGATTCTTTAAGCCGAGTATTTCAACGCTGGTTGGGAATTTATATTCAACCGAAGAATACAAAGCCAATAAAGATGCCGGGTACAATATTTTCTATATGGGAATCAATATCGGTGCCTTCATTTGTAATATCATCGCTGCTTTTATGCGTAACCAATACGGCTGGAGTGCTGCGTTTATAACGGCAGGTGTGGGAATGTTCATTGGTCTGATCATTTTTACTTTAGGCAGAAAACATCTGCAGAGTGCCAATGTGATGAAGCCGGTGCAGGAAGGGGATATCAGTTTAGGCCGAATTCTTGGAATGGTTTTTTTACCTGCGATCATTTGCGGAGCCATAGGATGGATGATTCCGGACAATATTTTCAAAAGTGACTCTACTGATGCATTCATTTTTGCCTGTATCCCGATTATCGTTTTTTATGTTCGCCTGTATCTGAAAGCGAATCACGAAGACAAACGTCCCTTGGGAGCGCTTTTGGCTATTTTTGCGGTCGGGATGTTGTTTTGGGCGGTCTTCAAACAAAACGGGACGGCTTTAACCCGTTGGGCTAATTATTACACCGACAGACAGGTAACAGGATCTACTGAAAAAGCTTTGACCGGAATTTATCTGGTGGATCAAAAAGATTTTCAGACCAAGGAAGTTCAGAAATATGATAACCAGTTCCAAGCCGTAAAAGATGATGCAGGTGAGCCGGTTAAGGAGCAGGGGAAAGATGTGTATTTTACCAATGTCTCTGACAAACAACGCGCCGAACTGGAAAAAAATCCGGAACAGACCGTTTCTTTAATTAACACTGAATTATTCCAATCGGTGAATCCGGGCTGGATCATTTTACTGACTCCTGTGGTGGTGGGCTTCTTTATGTTTATGCGAAAGAGAGGCAAAGAACCAACCACCCCTTCTAAAATTGTTTTGGGTCTTTTCATATCAGCGTTATCCTGTTTAGTTATGGTCGCAGCGGTTTATATAGGAAGTAACGGAGCTGTTAAGGTATCACCACTTTGGCTAGTGGGAACCTACGGAGTAATTACCATAGGGGAATTGTGTTTGTCGCCAATGGGACTTTCCATCGTTTCGAAACTTAGTCCGCCGCGATTAACGGCCCTGATGATGGGAGGGTTCTTCCTGTCGATTTCCATAGGAAACAAATTGTCTGGAGTATTGGCGAGTATGTGGTATGATTATGAAAATAAAGCGAACTTTTTCCTAGTAAATTGTTTACTTCTATTGTTTGCCACGTTATTGGGATTGTCAATCCTGAAACGATTGAATGCAGTTATGAAAGAAAAGGGATTAAATTAAAAATAACAATAAATTACAATGAGTTCAACTATAGATGAAATTCAGGATTTCAAGGGAATAAAGATAAACGATATCCAGAATTTTGAAGGGAAATACCCGAAACAGCTTTGGTATTTATTTTTTAGCGAGATGTGGGAGCGTTTCAGTTTCTACGGTATGCGCGGGATGCTGTACTTTTTTATGGTGCATCAGCTGATGATGGACGATACCATTGCAAATTTACAATACGGCGCTACACAGGCATGGGTTTACGCATTCACTTTTATTGGCGGACTTTTCGCAGATAAGATTTTTGGTTTTAGAAAGTCACTTTTTTGGGGTGGACTTTTGATGATCGTAGGAAGTGTAATCTTGTCAATCGATCCCAAGCAGTTTTTCTTTATTGGGGTTAGTTTTACTATAGTGGGAACCGGTTTTTTTAAACCGAACATTTCATCTATGGTAGGTAAACTTTATAGAGATGATGATAACAGAAGGGATGCCGGATTTTCTTTGTTTTATGCCGGTGTTAATTTAGGAGCGCTTATTGGAGGTTACATTTGCGTGGCTGTTGGAAAAGGCGAATTATGGAGTGGTTTGGTCCCTGAAGGTTTACGATGGAACGCTGCTTTTGGGTTTGCGGCAATAGTAATGATCATTAGTTTGTTAACATTTACACAGACGCAGAAGAGTTTGGGCGCGATAGGTTTATCACCATTGGCTCATATTGATAAGTCGAAACGACGACTGTATGAAATTTTGACTTATGTCGGCTCAATTCTAATCATTCCCATAATAATGGTCATGGTTTCAAATACGGTATATACGGATTGGTTCATGTACATCATTGGTCCGGTTTCAATATTGTACTTGTTTTATGAAATGAAGGATTTCTCCGCTTCACAAAACAAAAAATTGATAGCAGCTGTGATTTTTATGTTGTTTTCCATTGTGTTTTGGGCCTTTTTTGAACAGAGTGGAGGTTCATTAAGTGCATTCGCCGCAAATAATTTGGATAACCGTTTATTAGGTGTAAGGTTAGATCCTAACGGAGTTAACAATGCGGTGAACTCTTTATTCGTAATCGCTTTTGCTGCTTTGATCGGAATGGTTTGGTTATGGATGCACAAAAGAAAAATTGAACCTAATACCGTGGTGAAATTCGGTTTAGGATTCTTATTCCTGGCTGGTGGTTTCTGGGTTTTCTACTATACTAAATTCTTTGCCGATGCGTCTGGTAAAACATCTTTGGACTTGTTTACCTTCGGTTGGTTCATCATCACATTCGGTGAATTATGTCTTTCGCCAATCGGAATGAGCGCGATGACCAAATTATCGCCTCAGAAAACGCAGGCGGTAATTATGGGAATGTGGTTCCTCGCAAGTGCTTACGGACAGTACTTTGCCGGTTTGTTAGGGGCTAATATCGCAGAAGCTTCCGAAAATGCCACTAATCTTGAAAAATTAAATGTATACGCCGATGGCTACGAGCAATTAGCTATCTATGCTTTGGTTGCTGGAATCGCATTAATAGCCATTTCTCCAATGGTGAAAAAATTAATGCAGGACGTTAAGTAATAATCGGCATTATTTTTGTTATTTAGTAGCTGATTAAAAAGAAAATAAGATGAAGAAATTACTTTTAGGATTGTTCATTTGTTTGAACTCTTTGGTGCTTTCTGCTCAGGAAGGGGAGTTGACATGGCATACAAGTATCGATAAAGCCATGGAAATTTCGAAAAAAGAACACAAACCGCTGATGTTGTTTTTTACCGGAAGTGATTGGTGCGGCTGGTGCATTCGTTTGCAGAAAGAAGTTTTTTTCAAAGAAGAATTTGTCAAATGGGCCAAAGATAATGTGGTACTTGTAGAATTGGATTTTCCAAGAAAGAAACAATTGGATCCGACATTGCAACAACAAAATTACTCTTTGCAAAGTGCATTTAAAATTCAGGGGTATCCTACCATTTGGTTTGTAAATGCAGACACGAAAGACGGAAAAACCAATTTCACGCAATTGGGCAGCACGGGATATGTTGCCGGTGGACCGGAAGCCTGGATTTCAGGAGCTAATCAAATTTTGAATAATAATAAAAAAGGATAATAAGATGAAAAAGATACTATTTGCCGTATTGTTTGTTTTAGGAAATCTGGCAGTACAAGCGCAACAGACAGATGCTAAAGAAATCAAATGGATGACATTGGATGAGGCTTTGAAACTTCAGAAAGATAAGCCGAAAAAGGCAAAACCAATTTTCATGGATGTATACACGGATTGGTGTGGCCCTTGCAAAATGCTGGACAAAAACACCTTTCATGATCCTAAATTTGTAGAGTACATCAGCGCAAATTACTATCCGGTTAAATTTAACGGAGAAGGTAATTTTGAAGTGACTTATAAGGATAAAAAATATGCGAATCCAGGATATGACCCGAATAGAAAAGGGCGTAATTCGGCTCATGAGTTTACCAATTTCTTACAGGTTCAGGGCTATCCTTCGATGTATGTTTTTGATAAAACAGGTGAAGTGAAAGCGCCAATAGTCGGATACATGACCGCCGATCAGGTAATCGAAGAACTTAAAAAAATGAATTAATTTTCAATCCTATAGAATCCCTTTTCCGAAGTAGCGTGAAAAGGGATTTTTTCTTTTTCGCAAGTCGTCTCCCATCGCTTTACGTAACTTTTGTAATTCGTTCCGTCGGCAATTATCAGTTTTGGATGAATCATTGTGATCGCCCGGACCAGATTTATTTTTGGAGATTGGGTTAATAACAGGATGTCTGGCTTTTGTTTGAGGGAGTAAATGCCGAGACTGTCAATAATCAATATTTTTTCTTGCTTGTAGTAAATGACATTTTGCAAAGGACGAATTTCAAAATCCTGATTGAAATTGCCGAGATTGTAAGTTTTCAGATTTGCATTTTCACGAGGTAAAGTGTCGTTGGTGTAGACTTTTACTTTGCCATTCCGTTTTTCTGTCAGCAGGGTGTTTTTTCTACTGTTGAAAATGACAAACTCACTCCCTTGTTTGGTTTCCCATATCGCAAATAGAAGCATAACTTCAAAAGTCAGCGCACTGCTTAAAAACAGAACAAGTTTCGAATATTTTTTTTCATAAAACCAAAGCACCAAAGCCGTTAGAACAAGATAGGAAATCAGCAATAGAGAGAATGAGAAGGGAATATCTTTGATCGCAAATTTTTCAAAAGAAGCAATCCACGCAATGTATTGATTCATCAGGTCAATTGAGATTTCCAACACTTTTCCAAACACGATTGCAATTGTGGGGGTGATGAAATTTAAGGCGAGCACAATGATCCCCAAAATCAGTACAAAACTTGAAAGCGGAATGACCACTAAGTTCGCCAAAAAAAACAATAAAGGAATCTGGTGGAAATAGTACAGGCTCAGCGGTAAAACCCCAATTTGTGCTACAAATGAAATCGTAAGGATGTCTGCAAAATAATTGATCGATCTGTATTTTGAAAGTCGCAACGAACTGTAAAAAGGTTGCAGCCATACAATTGAAAAGACGGCGATATAACTCAATTGGAATCCTACATCAAAAAGAAAGTTTGGATTAAACAGTAAGATGATCGTCATTGAAACGGCTAAGGTGTTATAAATGTTTCCCGATTTATTAAGGTACCTGCCAAAACTGATAATGCTGAACATTACTACCGAACGCACTACCGATGCCGACAGTCCAGACAGTATTGCAAAGAGCCAAAGAAAAGCTATGATAATTATAAACTGTATTAGTTTTCCGTTTTTCAGACGGTCTAACGGTTTTAAGAAAAAGAGTAAAAGGGCATACAGTATGGCAATGTGCAGACCCGAAATCGCCAATATATGAATTACCCCGGCATTGGTGTAATCGGCATTGGTCTGAAGATCCATGTCCTGTCGCTGTCCGAGCAATAAAGCATAGAGTACATGGTTTGTACTTTCTGAAAACCGATGCTGTCGGAAACTGTTCAGTAAAGCACTTCGATAGTTTTCGACGTAGTAATCAAAGTTTTTTGCTATGCCGATTTCTCGATAAGTACCCGATTGCAAGTAAAGTTGATGATAAACATCCTGCTTTTCTAGGTAGGCAGCATAATCAAACTGGTTGGGATTGAAGGATTTTGGAACCAAACAGGGTAATCCTTTTATCAGCAATTTGTCGCCTGCATGAAATTGTTCCTTTCTTTCTTTTTTAGAAACCGACAGCAATATTTTTCCAAAGACCTTTTTGCCGTTTATATTGTGGATTTTGAAATAATATTTTTCTGCAAAGGCATTTGGTTTTAATCTTTCGGAAACGGTTCCGCGGATTGTAGTATCTTCGATTAAATGATGACTGTAATGGTTTTTGTAGTCGGGTTGATAATGAAGTGAATGGGTTGACATTCCCACGCAAAAAGAAAGCAGATACGCAGAAAGAGCGAAATTATTTTTCTGTAAGAAGTGTTTGTTCGAAAGTCGGAACTGAATGCCGAAAAGTACTAATGCAATCAGACTGCTAACTATTATCCATGTCATGTTGGGTCGCAAATAAAAATTTGCGACAATGCCAAACAGAAAAAATACGGTAAGTAGTATTATAGGAAATTTTGTCATTTTCATAATATCAAAGATATACAGAAAATAATAAAATTAAAGAAAATTCCTACTTTTTATAAATACGATTTATTTTATGGAAGCATAAATCAACTGTGCTGTCTTTGCACTCGCACCTTCACCGCCTAATTTTTCTTCAAGTAGATCGTAATTTTCCAAAACTGTCTTGCGGTATTCCGGACGCAACAATTTTTCCAGTTCGATTTTTATCTTTTTCGGATTACAATCGTCCTGAATCAATTCGGTTACGACTTCTTTATCCATGATCAGATTAACAAGCGAAATGTATTTCAGGGTAATGATGCGTTTGGCGATCTGATAGGAGATCCAATTGCCTTTATATAGTACGACTTCCGGAACTTTAAATAAGGCAGTCTCCAGCGTCGCTGTACCGGAAGTAACCAAAGCAGCATATGCCACGCTTAGCAAATCGTAGGTTTTGTTGGAAATGAAATGTACCTGATCGTTGGTCAGAAACTGTTGATAAAAAGAATATTCCTGACTGGGAGCACCGGCAATCACAAACTGGTAATCCGGGAAGTCTTTCATAACAGATAGCATTTCGGACAGCATTTTGGAAATTTCCTGTTTTCGGCTCCCGGGTAAAAGAGCGATTATAGGTCGGTCGTCTAATTTGTTTGCTTTTTTAAATTCGGCGGCATCGGTTTTCGGGCGGTTATGAATTGCGTCAATCAGCGGATGACCTACAAATTCCACCGGAAAATGATGTTTCTTTTCGTAAAAATCCTTTTCGAAAGGAAGAATCACATACATTTTGTCGACATCGCGTTTAATGGCTTTGATTCGGTTTTCCTTCCATGCCCAGATTTGCGGGGAAATGTAGTAATGGTTTTTTATGCCCAGTTTTTTGGCCCATTCGGCTATTCGCATATTAAAACCAGGATAATCAATGTAAATAATCACATCAGGTTTGAAATTCAGAATGTCGGCTTTACAAATTTTGATATTGTTGAGAATGGTCTTCAGATTTGCAATTACTTCGGCAAAGCCCATGAAAGCCAAATCACGGTAATGTTTGACCAGAGTGCCGCCGGCCTGCTGCATAAGGTCGCCACCCCAGAAACGGATTTCAGCAGTTGGATCTTCTTTCAAAATGTTCTTCATCAAATTAGAACCGTGCAAATCGCCGGATGCTTCACCCGCTATGATGTAGTATTTCATTGTTATAGGATTACCGTTAGAACTGCGAAAACTATCGTCGCTAAAATAACGCCTTTGGCCATTAATTCTTTGTTCAGTTTTAATAAAATTGCAAAAACGATCAGATTAATAATAGCGCCAAGGGTGATTAATTTTCCCAATAGGCCCTGCGCACGAACTATTTGAATATCTTCCAGGGAACGGGCGTGGGCAAAAAAATATAAAATTAACATGCACCCGAAAGTGGCTGTTATTATTCCAACAATAAAACCGATAAATAGATCTTTTTTATCCATTTTGTAATTTCTGATTCGTAATTATTTTAGATCCCAGCTGTTTAATTGCTGAATGGCATGATGAGCGGTCAGGTCAAACTGAACGGGAACAACTGAAATATAATTGTGTTTCAGCGCCCATTCGTCGGTGTCTTCGCCTTTGTCAAGGTTGACAAATTCTCCGGTCAGCCAGTAATATTCCTTTCCCTGTGGGTTAGTTCGCTTGTCAAATCGTTCTTCCCACACGGCTTTGGCCTGTCGGCAGACTTTAATTCCTTTTATGGGTTTTTTAGGAAGGTTGACATTTAAAACCACGCCTTCGGGTAAACCTCTTTCCAAAACTTCCTCCACTATTTTCTTCACATAAGGCTTTACCGGTTCAAAATCGGCGCTCCAGCTGTAATCCAAAAGGGAGAATCCGATAGCAGGAATTCCCTCGATACCGGCTTCCACGGCGGCCGACATAGTTCCGGAATAAATTACGTTGATGGATGAATTCGAACCGTGATTGATTCCTGATACGCACAAATCGGGTTTGCGTTTCAGGATTTCATGCACTGCTATTTTAACACAATCAACCGGCGTTCCGGAACAACTGTATTCATTTTCAAGTTCTTTATCGATTACGACTTTTTCAATATGCAACGTATTGTTGATGGTAATGGCATGTCCCATGGCCGATTGCGGACTGTCGGGCGCCACAACTATCACCTCGCCTAATTCTTTCATCACTTCAATCAGTGCGCGGATTCCCGGTGCTGTAATGCTGTCGTCGTTGGTGACTAATATCAAAGGTTTTTGTGCCATTCCGCCATTATTTTTTTACTTTCGCTAAAGTAAGCAATTTCTAAATGTGTGTTGGTACAATTTTTGATTTTGAATAGGAAGGTGAAAAGAAACCTTTAACAAAAAATTATTGGAACATTAAGAAAGAGGCTTTCTTTTTTATGTAATTTAGTGAAAAATAGTAATGAATACTTTTTGGCAATTTATGAAGAGAAATTATAAGATTGTATTGTTGATAATGGCTTTATCTGCAGTACTATGGAGTTTTATGCCTACCAAAAAAGAAGATCCGGAAAAAGATAAGCTTTTACTGGAATTATTGACTTTTGTTTTGGAGAAGGGGCATTACGATCCGATAGCAATGGACGATACATTTTCAAAAAGTGTTTATAAGGAATATATTGACGCATTAGATCCTTCAAGACGTTTCTTTGTACAATCCGATATTGACGAATTTAAGAAATATGAAACGCAGATTGATGACCAGATCAAAAACAAGGATCTGAAATTCTTTGAATTGACGTATGGTCGTTTAATGGAGCGTATGAAAGAGTCTGAAAAAATCTACAAAGAGATTCTGGATAAACCGTTTGATTTCAACAAAGAAGACAATATCAATACGGATTATGAGAAAATGCCTTTCTCGAAAAATAAAACAGAATTGAGAGACCGTTGGGAGAAACAGCTTAAACTGTCCGTACTTTCGTCGATTACTGATAAATTGAAATTAGAGGAAGACAAAAAGAAAAAAGATCCGAAGTATACCGAAAAAACGTTTGGTAAATTAGAGGAAGATTCGCGTGAAACCACTTTAAAATCACTGAATGAATATTTTGAATTTGTGGGTGAGTTGGATAGAAGTGATTGGTTTTCAGTATACTTGAATTCAATTGTAGAGCGATTTGATCCGCACACTTTCTATTTTGCTCCTGAAGAAAAGGATAAATTCGACATC
This sequence comes from Flavobacterium sp. 21.1, assembly GCF_057801535.1. NCBI lineage: Bacteria > Pseudomonadati > Bacteroidota > Flavobacteriia > Flavobacteriales > Flavobacteriaceae > Flavobacterium > Flavobacterium sp. 21.1. Next base: position 99,176 of record NZ_JBYNXA010000003.1, on the reverse strand, counting down.
AGCATGAGCGGAACCTTGGAAGGAATCGGAGCTCGTTTAGTTAAGAAAAATGACATTACTGAAATATCCGAGTTGATTCCGGGTGGACCGGCGTGGAGAGGTAAAGAGTTGGAGCAAGGTGATTTAATTCTGAAAGTTGCCCAAGGCGACGGAGAACCGGTTGATGTTGTAGGTATGCGAATCGACGATGTTGTTAAAAAGATCAAAGGTAAAAAAGGAACTGAAGTTCGCCTAACCGTGAAGAAAGTTGACGGTACCATAAAAATTATCAAAATCATTCGTGAAGTGGTGGAATTGGAAGAAACGTATGCGAAATCAAGCGTCGTTAAAGACGGTGACAAAACATATGGTGTTATCTATTTGCCTAAATTCTACATTGATTTTGAAAATAAAGATAAAAGAGATGCCTACAAAGATGTGGCTCAGGAAATTGAAAGATTGAAAGCACAAGGAGTAGAAGGTATTGTGATGGATTTAAGAGATAACGGTGGAGGTTCACTTCAGACCGTTGTGGATATGGTCGGTTTGTTTATCGAAGACGGACCGGTAGTGCAGGTGAAATCATCAGGTAGAAAAAAAGAGGTTCTGTATGATAAAGATTCTCGTGTACAATGGGATGGTCCATTGGTAGTAATGGTGAATAATTTCTCAGCTTCCGCTTCTGAAATTTTCGCTGCAGCTATTCAGGATTACAAACGCGGAATTGTGATCGGAAGTAAACATACCTACGGAAAAGGAACCGTGCAAAATGTGATTGATCTGAATCAGTTTGTGAGAAGCAGTTCTTTCGGAGATTTAGGTGCTTTGAAAACAACAACGCAGAAATTCTATAGAATTAACGGAGGTTCAACCCAAAGAGAAGGTGTATTGAGTGATATCGTAATGCCGGACCGATATTCTTATATCGAAATGGGCGAGCGCGATGTTGATAATGCCATGCCTTGGGATAAAATTGACGAGGCATCCTATAAAGTAAGTAAAACAGCTAGTTTTGATGATGTAATTGCTAAAAGCAAAGCCAGAATGGCAGCTAGTCCGCAATTCAAATTAATCGACGAGAATGCTAAATGGATTAACGAACGTAAAGACATTAATACTTACAGTCTGAATTTCAAAAAGTTCAAAGCTGATGAAGACGCTGTAGAAGTAACCGCTAAGAAATTTAAAGCATTGACTGACTACAAAAGTACTTTGAAATTTAGTTCATTAGCGTATGAGCAAGAAATGTTTAAAAAGGATTCTGTACTTGCACAGAAAAGAGAAAGATGGCATGAAAGTTTAGCCAATGATGTTTATGTAGAGGAAGCCATGAAGATTCTTTCGGATATGAAATCCAATACAATTGCAAAAGGAACGATCAATTTGAAAGAGAAGAAAAGTAAATTAGTGGAGGTTAAATAAATAAAACCGCTCAAGCAATAAAAAAAAGCCATTCACATTGTGAATGGCTTTTTTTTATTTCATTAATTTATCTAATGTTTTTTGTTTTTTCTGAAGTTGTTCTTCACATTTTTGTTGTTTTTCAAGAAGTTTCAAAAGTCTTTTTCTCGCTTTCAGTTCCTGATCCGTGTCTAATTTGCCTTTTTCCATTTTTCGGTCAAATTTTTTCTGCTCTTTTTCGAGTTCTTCTTTAGCGTCTTTCAGTTTGTCCTTGGCTTTTTCAACATCTTTTTTTGCGTCATCGAGCTTTTCTTTTTCTTTTTCCGCTTTCTTTATCTCTTTCTCCATTTTAGCCTTTTCCTTTTCAGCCAGTTCTTTTTCTTTTGCTACGTCAATTGAGGATTTTTCCGTAGCAGGAATCGGATTTTCGACTGGTTTTGCGGGCTCCTGTGAGAATCCGATTTGGAATCCCATGATAGTAATTATTACGATTAAATTTGTTTTTATTTTCATAGGGGCTTCTTTTGAATTAATATCTTTACAAATTTATTAAATATTGAAGCATAAATCAATAGTTTGCGATAAATCTTATAGAATCAATCCATGAAAATACTTGCTTTATTTCTACTGTTTTCAATGTATTCCTGCCGAGAAAAGACAATTGGACCCGTATCTGATAATGTGGATTCTTTGGTGGAAAAAACAACCAAAGTGCAAGAAACGAAGCCGGAAACGAAGCCGTTATCGATTGTCTCTCCGTTTGATTTCTATCCAACAGGTACTGACGGTAGTATAATCCATCGTGACGGTTACTCTTTTTCTTATGTGGAAAAATTTGAACAGTCCCAGTGGGTGGCTTATGAACTAACAGCTGCTGATTTTTCAAACCGTGATTTCAAACGGCCTTTTTTTGTTCAGGATCCGAAAGTAAAAACACATTCCGCTGATTGGAGAAATTATAAAAATTCGGGGTATGACAAGGGACATTTGTGCCCGGCCGCTGACAGAAAGAGTTCCTATAAAGCGTTTGAAGAAACTTTTTTCACCTCTAATATATCACCTCAAAAGCATGATTTTAATGAGGGTGTCTGGAACCGTTTGGAGCAAAAAACTAGATATTGGGCGAAGAAATACAACGGACTTTACGTAGTAACCGGTGGTGTACTCAAAGGTAATCTGAAAACCATTGGAAAAGAAAAAGTAGCGGTGCCAAATTATTTTTATAAAATACTAATGACCAAGGACGGAAAGAAGATGATCGGATTTTTAGTTCCGCATAAAAGTTCAGATCTTCCTTTGTATAAATTCGCAATTTCTGTGGATACTATAGAAAAAATGACCGGAATCGATTTTTTTCCGAAACTGTCTGATGAAAAAGAAAGCAAATTGGAAAAAGTATCTGAATATAAAAACTGGAGTTTTTAATTACCACTCATTAACTTTATTGGCATCCATTTTAATGAAGATGTAAAGCATGATCGTAAATGCCCACAAACTCGAACCTCCATACGAAAAGAAAGGAAGCGGTACTCCGATAGTCGGGAATAATTTAATAAGCATGGATATGTTTACCATGAAGTGCGTAAAGAGATAGGTCGCTACACAATAACCATAAATGCGGCTGAATTTGGTTTTTTGCCGCTCTGCGAGATAAATTATACGCAGAAAAAGACAGACGAACAGGAAAATAACTACGGCTGCACCGACAAAGCCCCATTCTTCTCCTACTGTGGTGAAAATATAATCCGTATGTTGTTCCGGAACGAAACCTCCTTTGGTCTGGGTGCCTTCGAGATACCCTTTTCCTAACCAGCTTCCCGAACCGATCGCAATCATGGACTGATTAAGATTGTAACCTTCTTTTTGCATGTTAACGTCTTCCCCAATCAAGACGTTAATACGGTCTTTCTGATGGGGCTCTAACACGTTTTCATAGACATAATCCACCGATAAAACCATTCCTGTAATCGTCATAAAAACGATAGCGTATATAAGCGGATTGCGGGTAATTCGAGTATTGAAAATGAAGTGGATAATCATTACCAAAAGCACAAAACCAATTAAGAATGTAGGTTTTACGATCAGTGCCAGAATGAACAAAGCAATACCTATGAAACCCGTCCATAAATACCAGCTTGGTAAACCCTCTCGATGCAATACAAATATTAAAGAGAGGAATATCATCGCACTACCGGCATCGGGTTGAAGTAAGATCAAAAATACCGGAAAACCGAAAATGGCTAAAGCTATTACCTGGTGTTTGAATAATTTCAGGTTGATTTGTGTGTCACTGACAAGCTTAGCCAGAAGCAAAGCTGTGGCAGTTTTTACGAATTCGGAAGGCTGAAAACCAAATCCTCCGAACTGATACCAGTTGGTTTGCCCTTTAATGGTTTTACCAAAAGCGAAGAGGCCCAGTAACAAAAAAATGCCGAGAATGTAAAAGACAGTCGAGTATTTTTCAAATATTTTGGCGTCCATGGAAAGGATCACAAAAATCAATGGAATGGCCATGATTATGAAAAGCATTTGTTTTCCATAAATCTGTGTCAAATCGAAAAAGGATGTCTCTTCAAGGGGTAGAGAAGCAGAATAGATGTTCATCCAACCCATGATCACAAGGATAGCGTAGATAAGCACAGTAATCCAATCGATGTTATTTACAACGCTTTGATTTTTCATTTCGTTTCTGCCTTCTGTTTTTTCTCGGTTTCTGTTTTACCAGTAGCCGCTGTTTTTCTGTTAGGATCGGTCGTTTTTACGTTCGCGTTGTTTTTTTGCTGACTTTCCTTTTTTTCCTCTTTTTTCTCGCCGGATTTTGTGTCTGTTTTTAAATCTTCTTTAGCTTTAGTTTCGGCCTCTTTTTTCTTCTCCCAATTAGGGTCAACATAAAAACCGTTGATAACTTTATCGTATTCGGCCTGAAGACTTCCTTCCATCATGCGACGTTCAAGGTCAACTCGGGTAATAGTATCTTTTTTGATGTATTTTTCAATCATCAAACTGCTGATCGGCGCTGCCCAAGTTGCGCCATAGTGCCCGTTTTCAACTAATACGGCGATGGCAATTTTTGGATCGTGTCGTGGCGCGAAAGCAACGAAAACAGAGTGGTCCTGAAGCTGAACTCTTTGGCCGTTAATTTTGGTGAAGTTTTCCGCGGTACCTGTTTTTCCGCATATTTCTATTCCTTCCACGCGCACTCCGGCGGCGGTACCAAAGTTGAATACATCATGCAAACCGTTTATGATGGGTGTGAAATATTGCTTGTCGATCGTAGTGATGTGTTTGGTTCGGAACTTTTTGTCGATTTGCTGCCCTTTGATCTTTTTAATGATATGAGGGGTATAGTAATAACCTTCATTGGCAACGGTAGCCATCATGTTGGCCAATTGAATCGGGGTCATCAATACCTCTCCCTGACCAATTGAATTTGATATAATGGTTGTGCTTCTCCAGCCACCATTAGGGTACCAGCGGTCGTAATAGTTTGAGGTTGGTATATGTCCTTTTCTTCCCGGTGGCAAATCATAGCCCATGAAATTTCCAAGCCCGAAACTTTTCAGGTGACCACTCCATGCATTTACGCCATAACGTGGTTTTTGGAATTTGTCGATAGTCAATTTGTAAACATTGCCAAAGTATGCATTACATGATTTATAGATTCCTACATTCAAATTACGCACACCGCCACCACAGTGACATTTCATAAAAGAACCTCGCCCGTACGACCAACCATGGTTACATACGAATTGGGTGTTTTCATCAATGACGTCTTCCTGTAGCGCAACTAAAGCGGTCAAGATCTTGAATGGGGATCCGGGTGGATACTCGGCTAACAAACCTCTGTCGAACAAAGGTTTAGCGATGGAGTCGTTATATAATGCCGTGTAGTTTTTAGAACGTTCTCTTCCCACTAAAATAGCGGGATCATACGATGGTGCCGTAACTAAAGCTAAAATCTCGCCTGTTTTTGGTTCGATTGCCACGATTCCTCCGCGTTTGTTTTTCATTAATGCTTCTCCATACGCCTGAAGTTCAGCATCGAGTGTCAATGTGATATCTTTTCCCTGAACGGCAATCGTATCGTAAATCCCCTCTTTGTAGGGGCCGATGTCTTTATTGAATCGATCGCGCTGACGGTATTTTACGCCTTTTACTCCACGCAAAACTTCTTCATAAGTTTGTTCCACGCCCTGCATACCGATCAAGTCACCGCTTTTGTAATAAGGGTATTTTTTTATGATGGCATCGTTTACCTGGGTGATATAACCGAAAACGTTTGCGCCGACATTCACCTGATAATCACGCAACGAACGTTTCTGGATGTAAAAACCTTCGTATTTTCTGATTTTTTCCTGGAAAGCAGCGTACTCGTTTTTATTCAGCTGTGCAAGGAAAACAGAAGGAAGTCGTGGACTGTAGACCTTCGCTTTCTCGATTTTTTTTATAAAATCTTCTTTAGTGACGTTTAGGATGGTGCAGAACTCTAAGGTGTCAAGATTTTTGATCTCCTTAGGGATTACCATGATGTCATAAGAAGGCTGATTGGCAACCAGAAGTTTTCCGTGACGGTCATAGATATAGCCGCGTTCCGGATAATCATATACGATCTTAATTGCATTGTTATCCGATTTCTTAATATAAGAATCGTCTAAAATCTGCAAATAGAAAAGCCTTGCTATTAATACTAGTGCAATAACAACAATGAAACTGGGCAAGAATAATTTTCTCATCGTTTACTCGGCTTAATTAAGTATATAATTATAATGCAAAGTAGTAGTGTAAAGATTGTGGCTAGTAAAGTTCGCAATAAAATTTCCCAAACGAAATTAAATCGGAAGATTTCTAACAGGTATAATACCAAATGATGCAGTAAAACTGCAATGAGAATAAATGAAAAGCGTTCCGGAGAAAGTTTGTCCGCAATTTTAACAGTTTGGTATTCGTAACTGATACCAAAAGCAAATTTAAAAATGGACGGTCTGAAGTACGCCAAAACCAAACAGGCAGTTGCGTGAACGCCTCCGGAATTGCAGAACATGTCCATGGTCAGACCAAGTAAGAAACTTGACAGCAGGAGTCCGGCTCTGTTTGCGTTAACCGGGTATAGGATGATGAATAAAATGTAAGGAAAAGGGTTTACATATCCTAAGAAGTTGATGTTGTTAAACAGCACTATCTGAAGGGCAAGCAAAGCCACAAACCGAAAAATATTTAGGAGAAAAGTGCTATTCATTAGGTTTTGTTTCTTCTTCTAATTTAATGATTTCCTTGCGTTTTACATTTTCAATCACATACACGTGACCTAAATTTGTCATGTCATTGAACAGACGGATATTGATCGTATAGTAATTCGTCGTCTTGTCAATGAATATTCTGTCGATTTTTCCAATCGGAATATTTTCCGGGAAGATTACCGAACGTCCTCCGGTAACAATAGTATCTCCTTTGCGGACCGATGCTAACCTTGGTACATCAATTAACTGTGCATAACCAACGTTTTTCGCATTCCAAATCAACGAACCAAAGTGATTCGATTTCTTGATCTTGGCGTTAATTTGCGATTTGATGTTCAGGATACTCTGAACCGTAGCGTAATTTTTGGAAGTCTTTTCTACAATTCCGACAATTCCCAAACTGTTTACTACACCCATGTCGGCTTTAATACCGTCTTTGCTTCCGCTGTTGATGGTCAGATAGTTTTCGGGAACGTTGAATGAATTGTTGATTACCTTCGACTGAATTACCTTAATGTCTTCATAACCTCTCGGAATCAATTCGGTGGAAGCGATAACCGTATCGGGTTTATTGTACAGTAATTCTTTTAGATAAGCATTCTCTTTGGCAAGATCGTTATTCTGCTTTCTCAAATGGAAATACTCTTTCACATTGTTGATGCGCTGATAAACCCCTCCGGTCACATCGTTAGCGGAACTTACAAATTGGCTTCTGTGATAGGAATGCGATTGAATGGTAAGTGTTAACGATGTTATCAAAAGCAGCAAAAACAGCAATCGGATGCTGTTTTTAAGTATAAAATTAATTATTTGCTGCATTTATTATTTCGTTATTTGATAAGAATACTTCTGAATTTCTGTAGGTTCTTAAGTGCCATCCCGGTGCCTCGTACAACTGCTCTCAGGGGGTCTTCAGCAATGTAAACCGGAAGGTCTGTTTTTTGTGATATTCGTTTGTCCAATCCTCTTAACATCGAACCTCCACCTGCAAGGTAAATACCTGTATTATAGATGTCTGCTGCTAATTCCGGTGGCGTTTGGGATAAAGTTTCCATTACCGCATCTTCAATACGCTGAATCGATTTGTCAAGCGCTTTGGCAATCTCCCGGTAGGAAACGTTAACCTGTTTTGGTTTACCCGTTAAAAGGTCACGACCTTGTACTTCCATGTCATCCGGTGGCGTATCCAAATCTTCGGTCGCTGCTCCGATGGCAATTTTAATTTTTTCAGCAGTGGTTTCTCCAACGAAAAGGTTATGCTGCGTTCTCATGTAGTAGATGATGTCGTTGGTGAAAACGTCACCGGCAATTTTAACCGATTTGTCACACACGATACCTCCTAAAGCGATAACTGCAATTTCCGTGGTTCCTCCACCTATATCCACGATCATGTTTCCTTTCGGCTGCATGATGTCAACCCCGATACCGATAGCTGCAGCCATCGGTTCGTGGATCAGGTATACTTCTTTTCCGTTTACACGCTCACATGATTCTTTTACGGCACGCATCTCCACCTCGGTAATACCTGACGGGATACAAACCACCATACGAAGTGCCGGTGTAAACATTCTTTTCTTTAAGGCCGGGATGCTTTTTATAAACATGCTGATCATTTTCTCCGAAGCGTCGAAGTCAGCAATAACCCCGTCTTTTAACGGACGGATGGTCTTGATGTTCTCGTGAGTTTTACCCTGCATCATGTTTGCTTCCTTACCCACAGCAATGATTTTGCCGGTGATACGGTCGCGGGCCACGATAGACGGGCTGTCAATAACAACCTTGTCATTATGGATGATTAAGGTATTTGCGGTTCCAAGGTCAATCGCGATGTCCTCGGTCATGAAATCAAAAAATCCCATACTCAAAAGAGGGTTTAATTTATTTATAAATAATTAGCCTACAAAAATAATAAAATTAATGTTTAAAATGGCGAATTCCGGTAAATACCATTGAAACTTTGTTCTCGTTGCAATAGTTGATACTCAATTCGTCTTTGATCGAACCACCCGGTTGGATAACCGCTGTGATTCCTGCATTTTTCGCCAATTCCACACAATCCGGGAATGGGAAGAATGCGTCGCTTGCCATAACAGCACCATTTAAATCGAATCCGAATGAATTTGCTTTTTCAACAGCGTGACGCAACGCATCTACTCTTGAAGTCTGTCCGGTTCCTGAAGCCAATAACTGACCGTTTTTAGCAAAAACGATAGTGTTCGATTTTGTGTGTTTACAGATTTTGGAAGCAAACAGTAAATCAGCTACTTCCTGTTCTGTTGGAGACGTTACTGTAACGGTTTTTAAAAGCTCTTTATTGTCTGTAATATTGTCTTTATCCTGAATTAACAAACCGTTAAGACAAGTTCTCACTTGTTTTGTAGGTAATGTCACCTCATTCTGAATAAGGATGATTCTGTTTTTCTTTTCTTCTAAAATTGCAATCGCTTTTTCGTCATAAGCCGGAGCGATTACCACTTCACAAAACAACTTGTTGATTTCTTCAGCAGCAGCTTCATCAATTTTTGCATTAGAGATCAAAACGCCACCGAAAGCTGAAGTCGGGTCACCTGCCAGGGCGTCCAAATACGCTTCTTTAACAGTATTTCTTGTCGCCAAACCACATGCGTTGTTGTGTTTTAAGATCGCAAACGTTGGATTGTTGTTTTTGAATTCTGAAATCAGGTTCACCGCAGCATCTACATCCAGTAAATTGTTGTAAGATAGCTCTTTTCCGTGAACTTTGTTGAACATTTTGTCAAATTCTCCAAAGAAAAATCCTTTTTGGTGTGGGTTTTCTCCGTAACGTAAAACCTGACCGCCTGCTATACTTGCTTTATAAACGGTTTCGTCTGTGTTAAAGTAGTTGAAAATAGCCCCATCATAGTGAGAAGAAACATGGAACGCTTTGGTTGCCAAATGTTTTCTTTCTTCCAAAGTCGTTGCTCCGTTTCCGTTCGTGATCATGTCAAGGAACAATGCATATTCGTTCACAGAGGCTACGATAACGGTATCTTTAAAGTTTTTAGCGGCTGCACGGATCAATGAAATCCCGCCGATATCTATTTTTTCGATGATGTCTGCTTCACTTGCGCCGGATGCAACCGTTTTTTCAAACGGATACAAATCCACAATCACTAAGTCAATCTGGGGAATCTGAAATTCTTCCATCTGCGCCACGTCACCTGCATGATCCTGACGGTTTAAGATTCCGCCGAAAATTTTCGGGTGCAAGGTTTTAACGCGTCCGCCAAGGATTGAAGGATAAGAAGTTACGTCTTCTACCGCTACAACAGGAATGCCGAAACTTTTAATGAATTCTTCCGTTCCTCCGGTAGAATAAATCGTTACGTTGTGCTCGTGTAATTTTTTTACAATTGGCTCTAAACCTTCTTTGTCGAATACCGAAATCAGGGCTGACTGGATTGTTTTTGCAGTGTTCATTGTGTCGTTGTTTTTTAGAGGTGCAAAAGTAGTTATTGTAATGTAAACATTAAAACATTATAACATAGTTTTTTATATTTTTTTGAAGCGTCCTGGTAGCTGTCAGGAGAAGGACTTTTTTGTTATCCATTTTCCTGCCGGTCGTTCTATTTTAATGGCTGACAGGTTTTTATTGCCTGTGAGTCATAAAAGATGCCACTACCATCAGGACTGGGAAGGATTTGTCTCGCAATTCTGTAACATTTTTGTTGTTTTTTATACCTATTTAGATATTGTCCAAAGGCAATTTTAAAATTTTCGATTCATGAGTGAGCATAACAACGCTGTTTTATATATCCGACTTCTAAAGGAGAGTTTGAGTTTCGCCCTTAACGCACTTAGAAATAATAAGTTGCGAACATTGCTTTCGTTGTTGGGTGTGACCGTAGGGATTTTTTCCATCATCGCGGTACTTACGGCGGTGGACTCCATGGACCGAAAAATTAAAAGCGACCTGAGCGGACTGGATAAAAACACGATCTATCTTTTCAAATACTCGTTTGGACCAACCGATGTTCCCGATTGGAAAATCGGACAGTTTCCAAATGTAAGTTATGATGAATATCTGTATTTAAGACGTTCCCTGACCAATCTGGACAAAAGCTGTTTTGCTTATTTCACCAAAAGGGAAAATATTAAATTCGAAAAACAAACCGCCAGCGATATCGAAATTGTGCCTTCTACCAATGAAATTGAAACTATTGATGATGTGAAAGTAGGTGATGGGCGATTTTTCTCGGAAGCCGAATCAAATGCGGGCCTTGGCGTTATCGTTTTAGGTAGTGAAGTAGCCACGACACTTTTTGGCGACATGAACCCGATTGGAAAATCGGTTCGTTTATACGGTCAGCGTTACGATGTGGTAGGGATCCTGAAGAAGCAAGGGGAATCTATTTTCGGTAGTAACGATACCAGAGCCTATATTCCGAGTAATAATTTCAGAAGAATTTTTGGAGATAATAACGATGCGCTGACCCCGGTAATCGAATTAAAACCCGAAAAAGGAACCGATATCGAAGAGTTTAAAGGGGAGTTGACTTATAAATTGCGCAATTTCAGAGGTTTGAAAACCAGCGAGCCAGATAATTTCTTCGTAAATATTCTTTCCGGATTTACCGAAATGATCGATAATATTGTCGGGCAAATGAATATGGTAGGTTGGATCATCAGCGGATTCTCTCTGTTGGTTGGTGGTTTCGGAATAGCCAATATCATGTTCGTTTCCGTAAAAGAACGTACCAATCTCATCGGAATTCAAAAAGCCTTAGGTGCGAAAAACCGTTTCATCATGTTCCAGTTTTTGTTTGAAGCAATTATCCTGTCCGTAATTGGAGGGATAGTAGGAATGTTGTTGGTTTGGGGCATCGCGGCCGGGCTGTCCAAGGCGCTGGATTTTGAATTTGTGCTCGGTTTCTGGAATATCGTGATCGGAACTTCTCTGGCAGCCTTTATCGGATTGATTTCCGGAATTGTGCCGGCTATTGCAGCTTCTAAATTAGATCCTGTTGAAGCGATCCGAAGCGGAATGTAAATTAGTGTTCAGTTGATAGTAATCAGTTGACAGATGGAACGCGGGTATACCGATAGCTATCGGGACGGACCTTTACAATGCGTGTTTAGTTTTCTTTTCTGAACTTTATTCTGTTTTTATCCCATTTAATGTCTTCAGGAAAATAATCTGTATCTTTCTTTTTGTACTGCAAGACTGTGTCTTCTTCTTGGGTGGTTTGTCTGACGACATATACGTCTCTATCACTGCGGAAAGCATTTTTATCAACGCTTTGCATTAATTCCACGCTATTTTTTGAATTCAAAGTGTCAAGCTGAGAAGCTATGTGGATAGAATTTCTAACACCTTTTCTTAAATTTAATTTAATGAAGTCAGTTATGGCATTGTTAGGTACTTGAATTATGTCTTTTGGATGTAAGTCTATAAAATAAGGAATCGTGTCATTTTTTCTTCCTGTTGCGCAAAATTCGACGACATAGCGAGTTTGATAGTAATAGATGTCGCCTTTTTGGTCAATGATAAAATTGTTAGAACCATAATCAAACATTCTAATGGGTTCCGGCGGGAATTCTGGATTACGAGGTTCTTTATATAATTTATCAATCCTTCTTTTTATTTCGGAAATAATATAAGGTTTCGTTTCCTTTGCAGGAGTCTCTTTCTTTGTGCAGCCAAAAGCAAAAATCAGTAGTACAATTAAAAGTAGAGGTCGCATTTATAATGATTTCCTGTAAAAATAAAAAATCCCGAGAAATTCCCGGGATTTTGTTTTATCTGATTTGGTTGTTTTGAATCAAATCGATGTATAAATTCAATTTGTCTTTCAGCTCTTTTCTCGGCGTAATGAAATCAAGGAATCCGTGCTCTAATACGAATTCTGAAGTCTGGAAACCTTCCGGTAGATCTTTTCCGGTTGTGTCTTTTACTACACGAGGTCCTGCAAATCCAATCAATGCTCCAGGCTCTGCAATATTGATATCACCTAACATAGCATAAGATGCCGTAGTTCCTCCTGTTGTAGGATCCGTACACAATGAAATGTATGGGATTTTAGCATCGGCTAATTGTGCTAATTTTGCAGATGTTTTTGCTAACTGCATTAGTGAGTAAGCGGCTTCCATCATACGTGCACCTCCTGATTTTGAAATCATAAGGAACGGGATTTTGTTTTTAATCGCGTGATCGATACCACGTGCGATTTTCTCTCCCACTACAGCTCCCATGGAACCTCCGATGAAAGCGAAATCCATACAGCAAACCACAAGGTCTTTACCTTTTGATTTACCAACCGCTGTACGAACAGCATCTTTCAGTTTGGTTTTATCCATAGCGTCTTTCAAACGCTCGCTGTATTTTTTTGAATCGATAAATCCTAAAGTGTCTTTAGAAGTCATGTTGGCATCCAACTCGATGAACTCGTTGTTGTCGAATAAAATCTCGAAATATTCTTTACTTCCGATACGAACGTGGAATCCATCTTCCGGGCTTACCCAAAGGTTTTTTGCTAACTCATCTGCATCAACAATTTTCCCTGTCGGTGATTTATACCATAACCCTTTAGGAACGTCTTTCTTATCTTCTGTTGCGGTTTGTATCCCTTTTTCTGTTCTTTTAAACCAAGCCATAATTTTAAATTTAGAATTATGAATTTAGAATTATGAATTTAGAATTGCGAATTAAGAATCAAGAATTAGACAATTTCTAATTTCTAATTTCAAACTTCTGACTTCTAATTTCTAACTTCTAACTTCTAATTAAAGTGTATTTACGTTATTTAAATCGGCAAAAGCCTGCTCTAATCGTTTGTTGAATGTTACTTCTCCCTCACGCATCCATTTTCTCGGATCGTAATGCTTTTTATTTGGAGAATCCGGACCTTCAGGACTTCCGATCTGTGTTTTAAGGTAATCGATCTTAGCTGTGATGTAGTCGCGAACTCCTTCTGTGAATGCAAACTGTAAATCGGTATCGATATTCATTTTGATTACACCATAAGAGATAGCTTCTCTGATTTCTTCCAAAGTTGAACCTGAACCTCCGTGGAAAACGAAGTCAACCGGGTTGCTTTCTGTGTTGAATTTTTGCTGAACGAATTCCTGAGAATTTTTAAGGATCTTCGGAGTTAATTTTACGTTACCTGGTTTGTAAACCCCGTGTACGTTTCCGAACGCGGCTGCTATAGTGAAACGCGGACTGATTTTCATCAATTCCTCATAAGCATAAGCTACTTCCTCCGGTTGTGTATATAATTTTGAACTGTCTACATGCGTATTGTCAACACCGTCTTCTTCACCGCCGGTAATTCCTAATTCAATTTCAAGTGTCATCCCCATTTTGCTCATACGTGTTAGGTATTCTTTGCAAAGTTCGATGTTTTCTGTGATTGGCTCCTCAGATAAATCGATCATGTGGGAACTGTACAATGGTTTTCCTGTCTCAGCAAAGTGTTTTTCACTCGCGTCCAATAAACCGTCGATCCAAGGCAATAATTTTTTTGCACAATGGTCAGTGTGAAGGATTACGGTTGCACCGTATGCTTCTGCTAAAGTGTGAACATGTTTTGCTCCGGCAATACCACCTAAAATAGCTGCTTTTTCATTTTCATTTGACAATCCTTTTCCGGCGTTGTATAAACATCCTCCATTTGAAAATTGAATAATCACAGGGGCATTTAGCTTAGCGGCAGTTTCCATAACACCGTTTAAAGTGCTTGATCCTGTTACGTTTACAGCGGGTAATGCAAAACCTTTTTCCTTCGCATATCTAAAGATTTCCTGAACCTGATCTCCGGTAGCTACTCCGGGTTTAATATTGTGAGCCATTGTGTTGTAATTTTATTATAGGTGACAAAAGTAATAATTTCTATAGTTAGAACGGATAATTAATTCCAATATTTACAACCGACTTGTCAAAACGCATGTCTTTGAACCATCGTTCGCTGTCGGGTTTGGCCGGATTATAGGTTTTAAATCCTAAATCCAATCGGCCGATGAAAAAGTTGAAATCATAACGGATTCCCATTCCGGTTCCCAAAGCAATGTCTTTCAGGGATTGCCATCCGTTAAAAGTGTATCGTTTATCTTCCACGTTATCCCAGATGTTCCAGATGTTCCCGGCATCGGCAAATAAGGCGGCATTCCATTTTCCGAAAAGATTAACACGATATTCGGCACTGAAGGCCAGTTTCATGTTGGCTTCATTAAAGTCGTTGATTCCTCCGCTGGTACCCGGTCCTAAACCATAGGATTCCCACGCTCTGTTGTCATTTGAACCCCCTCCGTAATAACTTCGCGAGAATGGTACGTTGTCGGCATTTCCGTAAGGGATGGCGATTCCGAAGAAACCTCTCGTGGCGAAGACCTTTTTTCTTCCCAGATCCCAATGTTTGATGAAGTCAAACTCGGTTTTTACATATTGGGAAAATTCCACGTCCAGGAAGGTTTTTTTTCCGTTTACTCCAAGGCTTTCGTGGCCCAGGTTGGAAATCAGGTTCAGAAAAGCACCGGCAGATTCAATTTTTGTTCTGAAAATGTTGAAAGAATTGTCCAGAAGATCCGTTTTTGTCGATTTCGTATATGTGAAATTCGTGGCGAATATTAAGTTGTTTTCGGTCAATCGGTTTTGTCTTTCGTCAATGCTTCGGATGTCCTGATAAGCTTCGTCTGACGGTGTCAAAGTGGTTTGTCCGGTTAAAACATCGTTGATGAAGTTGTCCGCTCCTCCCTCTTCAATGGTCAGATTTCCATTTTGATCCACGTTGTCGGGATTGGTATTGTACACCTGAGCATAGTCATTTAACGACTCATAGGACGATTCATATACATTGAAATAATTTTGAGGATTCAGGTTTCGCACGAACTGAATGTTGAGCAGGTCAAGACGTGCCGAATTGGTTTTTTTCGGGAGCCAGTTGTAGTTGATAATTCCTGAGAAATTTTCCTTATCCAAACCGATATTTCTCTGTCTTGAAAAACCAATGGTAGCGGTTGTGGTAGGAAACATGGATCTCGGGATTATCCTTTCCGTTTTGATTGGGAACAGTATTCTCGGAATTGTTAGTTTGACATCGGCACCATATTCGGAGATGTTGAAAAATACGCCTTTAGGATTTGCCATGTCTTTGGATGAACCTATGCTTCCCCGCGTTGATACATCTAAAATTTCAGCGCCTCTGAAAACATTTCGCCAGGAAAAGGTCATATTTCCTGAGATTCCGAAATCCTGAATATTGGAATGCATGAAATCCACAGCGGGAGTCCAGCTGTATTTTTTTCGAGGTCGTAAGATGATGTTGGTTATCAGGGAATTTCCTGTTGAATCCCTTTCATCTTCCACATATTCAATGGTTGGATAATTGAAAATACGAAGGTTGTTGAGGGATCTTGATGTCAGTGTTCGTTTAGTGTCGCTGAAGGTACTTCCTTTAGTGATGAAAATTGCATCCGTGATCGCTTTAGGACGATAGGCTAATTTATCGGAACTGTAAAGGTTGAAATCTTTATACGTAACGCTGTCGGATACTTTTAATTTTTCTTTTCCGGCATTGGTGTCCGTGAATATGTTTACCTCGCTTATTTTGTACAGTTTGAAAGGAACAGTGATTAATGAATCGCCTTCTTTGATGGTTTGGTTTTCAATGTCTAGTTCTACGTTGGCGGTATAACCTGTTTTAATGGTGTCGACTTTGTAGGAAATGTTGGGTTCCTGAAATTTGTACGCGCCATTGTCCCTGAAATAGGTTGTGATGCGTTTTCTTTCGTCAATTAAATCTTTGGAATCATATTGTTTTCCCCTTTTGATAAAAGATAAATGTTTTGTTTTTTGGTACAGTGAATCCAGTGCCGGAGTTTCAACATTGGAACTGATAGTATCTATGGTGTAAGGTTTTCCCGTTTCAATAGTGTATGTTATGTGACCACGCTTGTTTTTTAAGGTGTCGATCTGGTATTTGACTTTTGTTTTGAAATATCCTTTATTGAAATAATAGCTCAGTAAACGATTGGATGTTTTTTGTGTTTTCTTTTCGTCGATGATTACCGGAGCTTCTCCGTTTTTTTTCAGGAAATTGCTTAGACCGGAAACAAGAAAAGACTGTCCGAGGCGTTCCACCTGTTTCTCAGAAAGTATAGCAGCCAGGTTTTTGTGACGGTTGGGCTTTCGTTCCAGCCAGACATGATAAGAAGAATCCGGATTTTTTTTAGCCACATTGTACATCTGAAGGCGTAATGGAAATCCGAATAACGAACTGTTGCGTTTTTGATATTGTTGGTTAACAACGATTTCTTCGTTTACTTTTTTGTTGTTAACTGAAATTTTGCTGTCGGTTAAAAGGAGTTTGCCTTCCGGGACTCTTTTAACGACGGAACAGGAGTATATGAATGCACCTAATACAAATAATAGTGCTATTTTTGGAAAAATCTTTTTCAAATCAAAATAAAAGGTAGGTCAAAAATACGTTTTTTATGCTTAGTAAAAACCAAATAAAAATAATAACCAGTTTACAGCAAAAAAAGTTCCGAAAACAGCATCAGTTGTTTTTTGCTGAGGGGATAAAGGTAATACAGGAATTGCTGAATTCCAATTTTGAACTAGAGCATCTTTTTAGTACTTCGGAAGATTTTTCTGAAATTCCACCGCGGAAATTTTCGCTTATAACGGAAGCGGAGTTGAAAAAGATATCGGCATTGACCACACCTAATTCCTGTTTGGCTTTGTTTAAGATTCCAAATGAAAAACCAATCGTTGAAGAAGGATTAATAGTCGCTCTTGACGACCTTCGTGACCCTGGCAATATGGGGACTATTGTCCGTTTGTGTGATTGGTTCGGCGTTAAGGAGATCGTCTGTTCGACGGAGACCGTTGATGTGTATAATCCGAAAGTTGTTCAGGCTACTATGGGTTCCATAACAAGAGTGAATATTGTTTACACCGATCTTGAAAAATTTTTGAGCCAAACCAGACTTCCTGTTTTCGGAACATATATGGGCGGGGATTCCATTTATAAAACCGAACTTCCAAAACAGGGGGTTCTTATAATGGGTAATGAAGCCAACGGGATTTCACCATCGATAGAAAGCATAAATCAAAAGAGACTTTCCATACCGCGTTTCGGTGATCTGCAACAAACCGAGAGTTTAAATGTCGCCACCGCTACCGCAATCATACTGAGCGAATTCAAACGACTTGAATAGTTTAGAAAAATGAATTTTCTTAATGGAAGGCAAAGTTGATAAAAATGCCGCGCGTTTTCATGGATTCCACGTTTCCGGTCCATGGACTGTCCGGATTGTTGTCACGGATCAACTCGTCGTTAATGCCAAAAACGCCTCGGATGGAAGGTGAAAATTTGAAGTATTCAAAATAAAGGTCTACTCCGAATCCAAGTTCGTAATTCGAAGTCATTTTTTCCATTCGGAATTTATTGTTGTAATTGTCGTCTTTCGATTTTGAATTACTTCCCATGTTCAACGATTTTGAATAACCTCCGATAAGGTACGGCCGGAAGTTACCAATTCTTTTAGAGGAGAACTTTAATAACAACGGGAAATTGATATATGTCGATTTTACTTCGCGAAGCCTGTCAAAAGCGTCTTCAATATTTGGATAAACTAAATTTCGTTGGGTGTATGATAAACCCGGTTCGAAACGCAAATCAATATATTCCATAAGACGTAGGTTTCCGATAAGTCCGACGTTAAAACCTGTTGTGCTCTGGACCTCAATATCTTTGTCCGGTTCAATGTAGTCAAATTTGAAATCATAGGAGTTGAATCCCAGATAATATCCCCAATGAACGCGTTGTTTGTCGAAATTCTCAAGATTGATAATAGGGTTTTTACCAAACATACCTATCCCTTTCTGACCAAAACTGTTTGTCGAGATGATAAGTATAAGTAAAACAAATAATTTTCTCATATTATTTTTTTGAAGCCGAATAAATGGTTGCTACTCCAAAGGTTTGAGGCATGTCTTTAACATCTATAAACCCAACTTTTCGCAAAATATTGTTTAAGGCTTCCCCGTAAGGAAAATGTGAGGCAGATTCTGATAGGTAAGAATAGGCCACTTTGTCTTTTGAAAAGAGTTTTCCGATAAGCGGAAGGATGTTTTTGGTATAAAAATGATACCCTTGTTTGAAAGGGAATTTAGTAGGTACGGATGTTTCAAGGATTACGAAGCGGCCATTGGGTTTCAGTACGCGCAATATTTCGGATAAGCCTAATTCAAGATCTTCAAAATTGCGGACACCGAAAGCTACCGTAATGGCGTCGAAATAGTTGTCTTCGAAAGGGATTTTTTCGGAATCGCCCAAGACCATTTCGATTTTGTCCGTAAGTTGTCGCTGGGCCACTTTCTGTTTTCCGATTTCCAGCATTCCGGCTGAAATATCTAATCCGATTATTTTCTCGGCACTCGTGTCGGACATTAGAATCGCTAAATCTCCGGTTCCGGTCGCGATGTCAAGAATGTTCTTCGGTTTTTTTTCATCGATAAGCTTTAAAACCTTCTTTCTCCACTTTACATCAATCCCGAAAGAAATGACACGATTAAGATTATCGTAATTGCCTGATATGGTGTCAAACATTTGGGTAACTTGTTGTTTCTTACCGAGTTGTGATGATTTGTATGGAGTGATGTTGTCGTTCATCGATTAAATTAATTTGTACAAAGATAATACAATCTTTATCATATCCATCTAATGAAATAATTGTAAATTTATTTCACTAACAAGAAGGTGTTCATATACATAATGAGAGAGAAAAACTAAAGCATCACTAAATTTAGTGAGGCGCAAAATACACCATTTTGGTGATTGTTTGGTGTCAAAATTCGTCGCAATTTTACATATATGATACAAACAAACCGATATGTTGTCTAAGCTTTTGTCATCGGAAGTAAAATGGGTATTACTGGCACTGGTAATCTCATTTGTTCTTGAAGAAAGCATCAACAGTAATGTCTTTTTAGATAATGCTGGTTCAGGGGTGCCGCAAACGTTCTTTGGGTTAAATTTGTTTTTGGAAATTTTAGTTTTTTTTGTCTTTAGTACTTTTGTGGTATTTGGTATTAAAGGCTTTTTTGAGATGTATTCTCAGAAATTCGCCAATGTTATATTATTCATAACAGGTTTATTATTGACAGTGGTGATTTTTATTTTATGTTATCAGGTGCTTTCACTTGGATAAATCCGAAACGTTAAAAGTTAGATACATTTTAGTTTGTTAGTTTGAACATCCCGGTATTTTATATCGGGATGTTTTTTTATGCGCGAATGTAAGTCTGAAACGAAAAATCAAAGGCGTGTTTTTCGTCTTTTGGATGGAACTCTTCAAATGTCAGTTTCCATTCATCCGGGTTTATTTCGGGAAAGAAGGTGTCCGCTTCCAAAGTGGCAAAAACTCGGGTAAGTTCTATTTTATCAGCGATTTTCATCGATTGTTTGAAGATTTCTCCTCCGCCGATGATAAAAATATCGTCTTCTTTTGGGCAAACACTTATGGCTTCTTCCAGGGATTTTACAATTATACAGCCTTCGGGGGCTTGGTAATTTTCCTGTCTGGTGATGATGACATGCGTTCGGTTGGGTAAGGGTCTGGGAAAACTCTCAAAGGTTTTTCGACCCATAACTATGTAATGGCCGGTCGTTATTTGTTTGAAATGTTTAAAATCATCGGGAAGATGCCAAGGTAAATCATTGTCTTTTCCCAAGGCATTGTTTTCTGCAGCTGCTGCGACTAATACAATCATTATTGTGAAGGGTTGTTTTTCTGATTAAGGTCTTTTTCGATCTGTTCCAATTTGCGTTCCTGTTTCATAATCAGTTTGTCAATCTGAGCCCGTTCCCATTTTTTGTTCATGAAACTGTCGGTGATGAATACTCGGATGAAATGGAGTGCGAATATAAATCCCCAGATGGTAATTCCCCATTGGTACCAGTCAATTTCCGGTTTGACATTGAGTAGTTTGTTGGCTATAATCATAAAAATGCTGCCAACAAAAAACAAGACAAAATGAAAATACAGGTGTTTCTTTTGTTTTAAACGCTGTCTTGCATATTCGTACAATTCATGTTGATTGTTATCCATAAATAATGATTTATGGTATTAAAGATAAAGATTTATTTATTACTTTAAATGACCGAGATTATTAATTTGCTACCGTAAAGCTGATTGGTAAATAAAATAGTGATCGAACAGCTCGCCCCCGTTGTAAGGCCGGACTCCACGTGGGATATCTTAATAATATTTCTTTAAATGATTCATCGACAGTGGAATCTACGCTTTTCATTATGTGTATGTCGGAAATACTGCCGTCTTTGTTTACAATAAAGCGGGCTATTAATTTTACAGTACCTTGGAAATTCTCGTCTGCAGGTTTTTTAATCTTTTTGGAAACAAATTTGTAAAAATGGGGAAGTCCTTTTTTTGGCCCTGCCTGTACTTCAAGTTGCGAGTACGAAATCGGTGCGCCGTTTTCGTCATATGAAGTGCCTGAAACCAGTTTTCTGTTATCGTACAATTCGGAATAATTCTTGTGTTTTATTCCTAAAACTGCTACTTGTGATTCCCAAACGCCATGTTTGTAGCCATTTTTTATAGCACCGGTCGATGATTCCATTCGGTTTGTCTCGGTGTAGACACCATTCCCGTTCGTCACCATTTGGTTCCCGTTTTCATCCCAGCAATTGTTAATTGCTAGCTCGGATTGAGGTGTTTTTGAGGTATTATCCAGCACATATTCTCCCTCTAATTTTTTTATCCCATTTTCGTGCCATAAAACAAACTTGTCCTGCCTGATGCCATTTTTGTAGATAGCTTCAGATTCTTTGCTTCCGTTTTCGTAGTACGTGACATAGATCCCTTTTTTTGTGCGATACCATTTGTCAATGTAGAAGCCTTCTCCTTTTAATTTGCCGGATTTATAATATTCAGAAAATTTATATTCATCCTTTTCGTTGTCAAAATCTTCAATTGTGATGGATGTTTTATGGTTAGGAAATTGAGTTTCCAGTCCAAGAGAATCCAGATAGATTGTTTTGTCTTTTTGCGCGTAAAAACAGGTTGAAAAAAAGCATAGGAGTACGGACAATAAAAAGTGTTTCATTGTAAAGGGTAAGTGTTTATGTGGTTGATTAAATAGCGACCTGTCCTTTAATATGAGGATGCGGATCATAATCCACTAAAGTAAAGTCTTCAAATTTGAAATCGAAGATGTTTTTCACCTGGGGATTCAAAATCATTTTAGGCAGCGGTTTCGGCTCACGGGTAAGTTGTAATTCCAGCTGTTCAATGTGATTGTTGTATATGTGCGCGTCTCCAAAAGTGTGGATGAATTCTCCCGGCTGTAAATCACAAGCCTGCGCAACCATCATTGTAAACAGGGCATAAGAGGCAATATTAAAAGGAACGCCCAAGAAAATATCTGCGCTTCTTTGGTACAGCTGGCACGATAATTTCCCGTCGGCTACATAGAACTGGAAAAAGGCGTGACAAGGAGGTAAGGCCGCTTTTCCATTGGCCACATTTTCTGAAAACGATTTTTTGTCATCCGGTAAAACAGAGGGGTTCCAGGCTGAAACCAGCATGCGTCGGCTGTTCGGATTTCTTTTTAACGTGTCGATAAGTTCCTGGATCTGGTCGATTTCCTCGCTGTTCCAGTTGCGCCATTGATGGCCATATACCGGTCCTAAATCACCGTTTTCATCCGCCCATTCGTCCCAGATTCTTACGCCGTTTTCTTTTAGATAAGCAATATTGGTGTCGCCTTTCAAAAACCAAAGCAATTCATAAATGATCGATTTCAAGTGAAGTTTTTTAGTGGTTACCATCGGGAAACCTTCGCTTAAATCAAAACGCATCTGATAACCGAAAACACTTTTTGTTCCGGTTCCTGTTCGGTCTCCTTTCTGATTTCCGTTTTCTAAAACGTGCTTTACTAAATCTAAATACTGCTTCATTGTTACTTGATCGTTGATGCGATTGTCTGGTTATTTGGATTGTTTTGACTGCGTACTGCTGTGTGAGCACTGCCAACGGACTAAGATTCTCTTTTCGAAATTTCGTCTCTGATTTTAGCCGCTTTTTCGTAGTCTTCATTCTGAACAGCTCCTTCCAGAAGTTCATACAGTTCGGCCAAAGAGTATTGGGTATAGGATTCGCCGGTTACTTTTTCTTCCCCTACCAGACCGAAAGTTTCCGGATGTTCCAGTGGATCGTCGCTTTCTTCAGGTGATTTGCCTTCTTCGGTTGGGTTTATTTTCAGGTAAATTCCGGCTTTGTCCAAAATGTTTTTGTAGGTGAAAATCGGTGCGTTAAAGCGTAATGCTAATGCGATCGCGTCCGAAGTTCTTGCGTCGATTATTTCTTCGATACGGTCTCTTTCGCAGATAATGCTGGAGAAGAAAACACCGTCAACTAATTTGTGAATGATGACCTGTTTTACCACAATGTCAAAACGGTCGGCAAAATTTTTGAATAAATCGTGTGTTAAAGGTCTTGGCGGACGAATTTCTTTTTCCAGGGCAATAGCAATGGACTGCGCTTCAAACGCGCCAATGACGATGGGAAGTTTTCTTTCCCCATCCACCTCATTTAAGATTAGTGCATAAGCGCCATTCTGAGTCTGGCTGTACGAAATTCCCTTTATAGTTAGTTTTACTAAGCTCATATGTTTAGCCACTATGGCACTGAGGCACAAAGTTCTTTGTTTGTTAATAGCTATGGATAGTACTAATTTACGGCAATTATATCAATAAATTATAAAAATACGATATAATTGTGTTCTTCCCCTGACTGAAATAATAGATCTGTACCGAAAGTAAGAAATAAGCGTCAGAAATGAAAAAGCTGTTTGCAAAGTAACGAAAAACTTTTGCTCTGTAAAATAAAAAAGCCACCTGTTTTTTCAGATGGCTTTATATAATTATAGGGTGCGGAATTTTAGTGTTGAGCCGCTTTGAATGCTTTTAATTTCTCAATTAATTGAGGAACTACCGTAAACGCATCTCCAACTACTCCGTAATCAGCTACTTTGAAGAAAGGGGCTTCCGGATCCGTGTTGATGGCTACTTTTACTTTAGAAGAGTTGATTCCTGCAATGTGCTGGATCGCTCCGGAAATTCCAATCGCAATGTACAAGTTAGCAGCAACCGGTTTTCCTGTTTGTCCAACGTGCTCACTGTGTGGTCTCCAATCTAAATCAGAAACTGGCTTAGAACAAGCAGTTGCCGCTCCAAGAACCGAAGCTAATTCTTCGATCATTCCCCAGTTTTCAGGACCTTTCAATCCACGGCCTGCGGATACTACGATTTCAGCATCAGCAATCGTTACTTTTCCGGTAACTTTTTCTACTGATTCGATTTTTACTGAGAAATCAGCATCGTTTAATGAAGGAGTAAAATCTTCTTCGCTTAATGATGAAGCTGATTCTTTAACTCCGTATGAATTTTTAGCAACACCCAATACTTTTACATCTGTAGTGATTTCAGTGATGTTGAAAGCTTTGTTTGAGAATGCGTTTCTTTTTACTGTGAAAGGCGAAGTGCTCTCCGGTAATGCAACTACGTTAGAAGCGTAGCCTGCATTTAAACCAACAGCAACTAGCGGAGCAAGGTATAATGAATCTGTAGTAGAAGATAAGATTACAACTTTAGTTCCTTCTTTCTGAGCAGCCTGTTTAACAACGTCAGCGTAAGCTTTAGCGTTGAAAGTAGCCAATTTGTCATTGGTCACTTTTAAAACTTTGTCCACTCCGTATTTTGATAAATCGGAAACATTACCTGCATTTACAGTCACAGCTGTAACGGTTGTTCCCATCATTTCCGCAACTTTCTTAGCATAAGAAGCCAACTCGAAAGCTACTTTTTTAAATTTTCCTTCTGCTGATTCAGCGTATATTAAAATTGACATGTTTTCAGTATTTAATGATTGAAAAATTGAAAGATTTTAGAATTGAAAAATTTCGTAATTCGTAATTTTTAATTCGTAATTAAATTACTTTCGCTTCGTTATGTAATAAGTTGATTAATTCGTCTAAGTTGTCCGGGCTAACCAATTTCACTGCTGATTTAGCAGCCGGTTTTTCGAATTTCACCGCTTTTGTAGTATTGTCTGCTGCAACCGGTTCCAAAATTGTCAACGCTTTTGTTCTCGCTGTCATGATACCTCTCATATTCGGGATACGTAAGTCTTTCTCTTCCACTAAACCTTTCTGACCACCAATAACCAATGGTAAGTTAGCTGAAATGGTTTCTTTACCACCATCGATTTCTCTAACCGCTTTAGCAGTCGTTCCGTTGATGTCCAAACCGATACAAGAGTTTACGAAATCGTTTCCTGTCAATGCAGCAAGCATTCCCGGAACCATTCCACCGTTATAATCCAATGATTCTTTACCGGCAATTACTAGATCGTAACCACCATTTTTCACTACTTCAGCAAGTTGTTTTGCAACGAAGAAACCGTCAGTGGGATTAGCATTTACACGGATTGCCTCATCAGCACCGATTGCCAATGCTTTTCTTAAAGTAGCTTCTGCATCAGCACCTCCAACGTTCACCACGGTTACGTTAGCGCCTTGTTGTTCTTTGAACCAGATGGCTCTTGTTAAACCGAATTCATCGTTAGGGTTGATTACAAACTGTACGCCGTTAGTATCAAATTCAGAATCTCCATTAATGAAGTTAATTTTGGAAGTAGTATCAGGCACGTGGCTGATGCAAACTAATATTTTCATTTTTATAAAGGTATAAAGTTGATTATTTCAAGCGACGAATTTAAGCAAATATTTCAAATAAAATAGTATGCACGCATAATAAATGTAAAATTATCAGTAATTTGAAAAAATATTCCGATAAAATGTAAAAAGAACGATTTGTTTGTGGCTTTGGCTGAAGATTTTTTATTTTAATTGAAGATGCAAACCTTTCGTGAAAGTAGGTTTTCCGCCGTTTTTGTTTCTGCAAAAAATGTTTTTTCGAATTAATTCACCTTAATTATATATATCGTAACCGATAAGTAACATAAAATTTTTATTTTTGCTCTTCAATTTTACAGAGATACACATAATATTTATGAGAACGATACAGTTTAGAGAAGCGATTTGTGAGGCGATGAGCGAAGAAATGCGTCGCGACGAATCGGTTTATTTAATGGGTGAAGAAGTTGCGGAATATAACGGTGCTTACAAAGCATCAAAAGGAATGTTGGATGAATTCGGTGAAAAAAGAGTCATCGACACGCCAATCGCCGAGTTAGGTTTCGCAGGAATTGCAGTAGGTTCAACGATGAACGGTTGCCGACCGATCGTGGAATTCATGACATTCAACTTCTCATTGGTTGGTATCGACCAGATCATCAATAACGCTGCAAAGATGCGTCAGATGTCGGCCGGACAATTCCCAATGCCGATGGTATTCCGTGGACCTACTGCTTCAGCAGGTCAGTTAGCGGCAACCCACTCTCAGGCTTTCGAAAACTGGTTCGCTAATACACCGGGATTGAAAGTTGTTGTTCCGTCGAATCCTTATGATGCAAAAGGATTATTGAAATCAGCTATCCGTGACAACGATCCGGTAATCTTCATGGAATCGGAACAAATGTATGGCGATAAAGGTGAAGTGCCTGATGGAGAATACACTATTCCTCTTGGCGTTGCTGATATCAAAAGAGAAGGAACGGATGTAACTATTGTTTCTTTCGGAAAAATCATCAAAGAAGCATACATCGCAGCTGACGAACTGGCTAAAGAAAATATTTCTTGTGAGATCATCGATTTGAGAACTGTACGTCCAATGGATTATGATGCAATCATTGCTTCGGTTAAGAAAACCAACCGTTTGGTGGTTCTGGAAGAAGCCTGGCCATTTGCTTCGGTAGCTTCTGAAATTACGTATATGGTTCAGGAAAGAGCGTTTGATTTCCTTGATGCTCCGGTTCAGCGAATCACTACTGCTGATACTCCGGCTCCCTATTCGCCAACTTTATTGAAAGAATGGTTGCCTAATTCAGAAGATGTGATCAAGGCGGTTAAAAAAGTAATGTATAGATAATCAGTCGTATCAGACAGCATGTAAACGCTGACTTTTTTATATTTTCCGAAATGTGGGAAAATATGATTTTCAGATTATAAAAAAAACTATATTTGAAACTTCATCAGTAATTTACTGGTGAAGTTTTTTTTTGACGGTATATGAGGAAATTTTTACTTGTTTTAAGTTTTTGTGTTTTTTATATCAGCAT
The DNA here is from genome assembly GCF_057801535.1 of Flavobacterium sp. 21.1. Lineage (NCBI taxonomy): Bacteria > Pseudomonadati > Bacteroidota > Flavobacteriia > Flavobacteriales > Flavobacteriaceae > Flavobacterium > Flavobacterium sp. 21.1. The sequence continues at coordinate 72,330 of NZ_JBYNXA010000003.1, read as the reverse complement.
GTCGGCGCAAACTAAGGTTGGGGGATTGGTTTATGATGAAACCAATCAGCCTATGAGTTATGCCAATGTTTATTTTAAAGGATCTAATGAAGGAATCGTTGCGGATGAGAACGGACGCTTTTACCTTCAGTCCGATAAAACATACAAAACACTTGTGGTTTCTTTTGTGGGCTTCAAGACTGTAGAAATCACGCTGACGAAATCGGTGGATCTGGATATGAAAATTATCATCAAACCGGACAGCCAGCTACAGGAGGTTAAAATTTACACCGGCAAAACCTCTAAAAAGAACAATCCCGCCATAGATATTCTTCGAAAAATATGGGAACGTAAGCGGAAAAATGGTCTGCATATGTTCGATCAGTACCAATACGAAAAGTATGAAAAAGTCGAATTTGACCTGAACTCCATTGACAGTGCTTTCAAAGCCAATAAGATTTTTAAAGGAATGGAATTCATTTGGGACCGTATTGATACTTCGAAAGTAACCGGAAAGGCTTTCCTGCCCATATTCATAAATGAAACGTTAAGTGATGTTTACGGAGATAATGTCAAAAATAAAAAGAAAGAAATTGTTACAGCGAATAAGAATTCCGGCTTAGGAAGTGGAGACGGTGTAAGTACTTTTATAAAAGATCTTTATGCCGAGTATGATATCTATAATAATTACCTTAAATTCTTCGACAAGGATTTTGTAAGTCCGCTTTCGCGCACGGGAATCAACGTGTATAATTACGTGTTGACCGATAGTGCATATATTGACAATAAGTGGTGTTATAACATTATCTTTTATCCGAGAAGAAAGAACGAACTGACTTTCAAAGGGGATTTTTGGGTGAATGATACTACGTTCGCTATCAAGAAAATCAACATGGAGGCCAGTAAAAGTGCTAACATCAACTGGGTAAAGGAAATTTATATCGAACAGGAATTTGACGTGCTTAACGATTCCGTCTTTTTATTGACAAGGGATCATATGATGTCGGATTTCAGTTTCTCTAAAAAAGAAAAATCAAAAGGGGTATACGGAAAACGTACCACATTGGTAAAAAATCACAAATTCAATATTCCGAAGGACGATAAATTCTATAAAACGGAAGTAGATGCTTTCGACAGTGAGGCATATAATAAATCGGATGAATTCTGGGAAGAAAACAGGTTTGAGAACTTAAGTAAAAATGAGAAGGGAATCTACGGGCTCTTAGATACCTTAAACACAATTCCGAAATTCAAACGGATCTATAATCTGGCAACAATTCTGGCCAGCGGATACGTAAATATACCCAAATATAAATTTGACTACGGACCTATTTTTTCCTCGTTCGGGTATAATGATGTGGAAGGTCTGCGTCTGCGTGCCGGTGGACGAACTTATTTTGGTCCGAATGATCCTTGGCGTGTTGAAGGATTTGTGGCTTATGGTTTAAGAGATGATCAGTTTAAATATGGTATCTCAGGGAAATGGCTGGTAAATAAAAAGAACCGACTGATCTTATCTGCAGGACATCGAAGAGACGTCGAACAGATTGGTGTAAGTTTGACCACCACGAATGATGTTCTGGGACGAAGTTTTGCGTCCAGTTCATTGTTTTCCAGCGGGACTAATAATAAGCTAACCTCCATTAATCTGACAATGCTGTCGGCGGAAATGGAAGTGGCTAAGAATTTAACGGTTGAAGCCGGACTTACCTACAGGACATTAAAATCCGCTTCAGATCAGTTCAGTTTGGATTATTATGATGCAGCAGGAAATATACAAAGTGAAGTAAAACAATCTGAAGTTGAATTCAGGGTTGATTATACGCCAGGCCGCAAAACTATCGGACACGGTGTGGAGCGTTTGTTGGTGGATTACAATTTTGCCCGTGTTTTTGCCAATTACAGTCACGGGTTCAAAGGAGTTCTGGATAGTGATTTTGATTACAGAAAACTTCAGTTTTATTACCGCCAGCCGGTTCTGATCGGTGGATTTGGACGATTGTTCACCACCATGGAGCTCGGAAAAATATTTAATGAAGTTCCGTTAGGGTTGATGGGTGTTGTTCCGGGTAACCAATCGTGGTTCCAGATCGAGAATACATTCAGTAACCTGCAGTATTATGAGTTTTTGGTTGACAGGTATGCTTCGTTTCATTTGGAGCATCATTTTAACGGAAGACTTTTCTCAAGAGTACCTTTGCTGCGAAAACTAAACTGGCGTGAGATTGTCGGTATTAAAGGAATAATTGGTACTGTTTCCGATGAAAATGTTGCTATCAATGCTTCTGGTTTGACCTACCGCGCTCCGGAAAACGGGTACTGGGAATACCATGCCGGAATCGGAAATATCTTTAAATGCTTCCGTCTGGATTTTTGCTGGAGAGGAAATTATTTAGATGTGCCGGATGCCAACAAATTTGCGGTTAAAGGCTCTTTCGGGTTCTACTTCTAATGAAAAATGCGATTGCCCATCTTCTTAAAAATGAAGATAAATTCCAAAAAATAGTCGCCTTATATGGTGAGCCTACTTTTGTGCAGCGACCGCCCGGTTTCGAAACGCTTTGTCTGCTGATTCTGGAGCAACAGGTTTCTATTGATTCGGCTAAGGCCACCTTCAATAAAATCAAAAATGCGCTTCCTGATTTTTTGCCTGAAACACTATTGGGTTTTTCGGATGAAGCGTACAGAACTTGTGGCGTAAGTCGGCAGAAGACCAGTTATTTAAAAGCACTTTCTCAAGCGGTTTCAGATAAAACACTGGACGTGGAAGGTCTTGCGTTAAAAGATCCGGAAGAAATAAGATCGGAACTGATAAAAATCAAAGGTATCGGTCATTGGACTATTGATGTGTATCTGATGTTTTGCCTTCAATCGCCGGATATTATTCCGCTTGGCGATATCGCAGTTGTCAATACCATAAAGGAATTATTCGACATCCACGAGAAAGAAGCTATGGCTGCGTATGCCGAAAATTGGAAACCTTATCGGTCGGCTGCAACTTTTTTTCTGTGGCATTATTACCTTAAAAAACGCGGCAGACAACAACCTTATTGAGGCTTTGTTATATTATCACTAAATCTGCTTTATAATTGTCCGAATTTCTTGTACGAGAGTTGTTTTTATGCTACTTTTGCACCCTCAAAATACGTAAAAGTTAATATAATGACAGCTGATAAAATTAAAACTTTCGATGTTTTAATCGAAATCCCAAGAGGAAGCAGAAACAAATACGAATATGATTTCGAATTGAAAAGAATGCGTTTCGACAGAATGTTATTCTCGTCGATGATGTATCCTGCAGATTACGGTTTTATTCCTGAAACATTAGCGTTGGACGGTGATCCGTTGGACGTATTGGTTTTGGTAAATGAGCCAACTTTCCCCGGATGTGTGATGGAAGTGAAGCCAATCGGTGTTTTCCACATGGCAGATGATAAAGGACCGGATGAGAAAATTATCTGTGTACCGGTATCGGATCCTATCTGGAACAAATTGGACGATTTGTCGGATATGAACCCGCACTTAGTGAAAGAAATTGAGCACTTCTTCCAGGTTTATAAAGATTTGGAGCACAAACAGGTTGATGTTGAAGGTTGGGGCGATGTAAACGACGCTAAACGTATTCTTAAAGAATGTGTAGACCGTTTCAACGCCTTGGAAAATAAACCGGCTGGCTTATTCAGTATCAAATAATAAAGGTTTCTTAAAATTTTATATAAAAAGCAATATTCTGCAAAGAATATTGCTTTTTTATTTGTTTTTGTTTCTATATATTTACTAATATATTAACTTAACTAAATACCAAAAACAAATTTTATGGAATCAATGATGATTTACGTGCCGGTTTTTATGGCATTGTTGGGACTTGTCTTTATGTGGGTCAAAAGGAGTTGGGTTTTGAAGCAGGATGCTGGAGATGGGAAAATGAAAGAGATTTCAGATCACATCTACGAAGGTGCCTTAGCTTTTCTTAAAGCAGAATACAGATTACTGGGACTTTTTGTTATCGGTGCAGGAGCCGCTCTGGCAAGTATTTCTTTTATAGTTCCCACCACACATATTTTAATTGTTGTTGCCTTTGTTTTTGGCGCCTTTTTTTCAGCTTTGGCCGGAAACATGGGAATGAAAATCGCCACCAAAACAAATGTTCGTACCACGCAGGCAGCGCGTAGCAGTCTGCCACAGGCGTTAAAAGTTTCTTTTGGAGGCGGAACTGTAATGGGACTTGGTGTAGCAGGTTTAGCCGTGTTAGGACTAACGTCTTTCTTTATTTTCTTCTTTAATTATTTTATGCACGGGACGTGGACTTCCACTCAGGACATGACCGTAGTATTGGAAACATTAGCCGGTTTTTCTCTTGGTGCTGAATCCATCGCTTTATTCGCCCGTGTAGGAGGTGGGATTTATACAAAAGCAGCCGATGTAGGCGCCGATCTAGTAGGTAAAGTAGAAGCTGGTATTCCGGAGGATGATCCGCGAAATCCTGCGACCATTGCAGATAACGTTGGGGATAACGTTGGGGACGTGGCCGGAATGGGCGCCGATTTATTTGGTTCCTACGTGGCAACGGTTTTGGCGGCCATGGTGCTTGGGAACTATGTTATCAAGGACATGGGTGGAAATATCAATGATGCGTTCGGTGGAATCGGACCTATTTTATTACCAATGGCAATAGCTGGTTTCGGAATCCTTTTCTCCATTATCGGAACGATGATGGTTAAAATTTCAAGTAACGATGCTAAAGAAAAACAAGTACAGAGCGCTTTAAATGTCGGTAACTGGGTAGCTATTGGTCTTACATTGGTAGCTTGTTTTTTCTTAGTTCAGCATATGTTACCCGCCACCATGAAAATGGAATTCTACGGTGAAGGCCTAAAGGAAATTTCCTCTATGCGGGTATTTTATGCGACGATTGTCGGACTGACGGTCGGAGGAGTAATTTCTTCGGTAACGGAATATTACACCGGATTAGGAACAAAACCGGTTTTGGCTATCGTGCAAAAATCGGCCACAGGTGCCGGAACCAATGTAATTGCAGGTTTGGCAACCGGAATGATCTCCACGTTCCCGACAGTATTGCTATTTGCTGCGGCTATCTGGACATCATACGCTTTGGCAGGATTCTACGGAGTGGCTTTGGCAGCTTCAGCAATGATGGCCACTACGGCTATGCAATTAGCTATTGATGCCTTCGGACCTATTTCGGATAATGCGGGAGGAATCGCTGAAATGAGCGAATTGCCAAAAGAAGTACGTACAAGAACCGATATTCTGGATTCGGTAGGAAATACAACGGCAGCAACCGGAAAAGGTTTTGCGATCGCTTCGGCTGCATTAACCTCATTGGCTTTATTTGCGGCTTATGTAACATTTACGGGAATTGATGGAATCAACATCTTTAAAGCACCTGTTTTGGCGATGTTATTTGTGGGTGGAATGATTCCTGTGGTTTTCTCTGCTTTGGCAATGAATTCGGTAGGAAAAGCGGCCATGGATATGGTATACGAGGTACGCCGTCAGTTCAGGGAGATTCCTGGGATTATGGAAGGAACCGGAAAACCTGAATACGGAAAATGTGTGGAAATCTCCACAAAAGCAGCGCTACGCGAGATGATGTTGCCGGGTATCTTAACCATCGGCTTCCCAATCGCAATTGTGTTGTTAGGTAAATTAGTATATTCAAATAATAACCAATTAATCGCTGAAATGTTAGGGGGTTATATGGCAGGAGTTACGGTTTCAGGGGTGCTTTGGGCGATCTTCCAAAACAATGCCGGAGGGGCTTGGGATAATGCCAAAAAATCGTTTGAAGCGGGTGTAATGATCAACGGTGAAATGACATACAAAGGTTCTGACGCACACAAAGCGGCTGTTACCGGTGATACCATTGGAGATCCATTCAAAGATACTTCAGGGCCTTCGATGAATATCCTAATCAAATTAACGTGTTTGATCGGACTGGTGACGGCGCCGATTTTAGGTGACGGACATTCGGCAGCAAATAAAGGTGCTTGCTGTGACGGAACAGAAATGCACGCAGGACACAAAACAAAATGTGATATGTCAAAAATGGCATCCATGAGCAAAGAAGAATGTGCTAAAATGTGCGAAGAAATGGGGTGTTCCGAAGAGGAAAAGGCTATGTGTATGTCGCATTATGACGAAAACGGAAAGTTCATCGGTGAAAAAGGGATGATGAAAAAAGAAGTGATGAAACGAATTTCCGTTGAAAAAGAAATCAACGACAGTAAAGCTAAAGCAACCATTAAAACAACGACGGTTGAAAACGGAAAAGAAACGGAAAAAGTAGAAACTTTTGAAGGAACCGAAGCCGAAGTTAACGCTAAAATAGAAGCTTCAAAAAAGAAATGAACGGTTTGATAAGAAATAAAAGCCTCACAATTTGTGGGGCTTTTATTTTTACATCAAAAATTGCTTTACCTTAGTTTTTTATTAACTACCATACCTATTGCCTATGAAATATTATTTTTACTTCCCTGTATTGTTGTTATTTATTACTATAGCTAAAGCACAAGAGCCCAATGATTGTGTCAATGCCATTACAATTAGTGCAAGTGGTGTTTTTACCTCGAATGCCTCAGGTATTGGTACCGTTCAGGAAGTTAATGCTTGTGGAGGATCTGAGCATAGTTCTATCTGGCTGAAAATTATTGTCGCGCAAAGTGGGACATTAGGTTTTGATCTTAGGCCATTGAATACAGATATTAATGTGGATTATGATTTTTGGGTCTATGGCCCAAACAGGAGTTGTTCTAATTTGGGAGCACCTATACGTTGTTGTACCACAAATTCAGTTCAGGCAGGTTTGGCAACGAATCATACCGGAATGAACGGAACATCCTTAATGACTTCTTCGGGACCTGGAGCCAATGGATATGGTTATGTGCGCTGGCTAGATGTAACTGCAGGACAAACGTTCTATATCGCTATTGATAGGCCAATTGGCGAGGGAGGATTTAGTTTGCAGTGGACAGGTTCTGCAGGTTTGTTGGCGGGGCCAATAGTAAATCCCACTAGCGATAGCGTGATTTTTAGCGATGCTACACCAGCTGTAGGCCTTTTTAACTTAGATGCTAAACGAAGTGAAATAAATTCGGATTTGATTGCGAATACTGTTAATTTTTTTACAACACTTGCCAATGCTGTTGATAATGTTTCGGCACTGCCAAATACTATAACAAACACCAGTAACCCGCAACCAATATATGTACGGGTCACCAACAACGCAACAGGTTGTTTTAGCCTCACGCAATTTAATTTAGTTGTGTCTGGTACTCTAAGTGTTAATCCTGTTTCAGCAAATGGTTACTGGGTTATGGCTAATCCAAACCCTTTTAAGGAAAACTTCAGCCTCGACTTAACAGTTTCCAATGAAGAGACAGTTTGTATTTCTGTGTATGATATGTTGGGAAAATTAGTCGACGAAAGACAAATTTTGCCAAATGCCATTTCCGATTGGCAAATCGGAGGTAAATACCCTTCAGGAATTTATAATATTGTTGTAACTCAGGGGGATAAAATGAAAACGCTTCGAGTAATAAAAAAATAATTCTTTGATAAATAAATAAACAAAAGTCTCATATCGTTATTAAAACGGGATGGGGCTTTTTTATTTTACTAAATTTACCAAAACAACAACATAAATAACAATGTCTAAAATAGTTGCGCTTTTTCTGGTTTTATTGGTTAATATTGGTTTTGCCCAAAACACTTTACCTCTAATTCCACAACCCAAAGAAGTGATTCAGAAACAAGGGAATTTTGTTTTAAACCGGGGAACGCTAATTCTAATTGGAAATTCCCAAAGCGATACTGAAATTAAATTTTTCAATCAGTTCCTGAAATCCACCTATGGTTTCGAACTGATGACAACGGCCAATTCCAAAAGTCCCTTAAATACAATTCAGATTCAGGTCGAAAATCCAAAAGACAAGCAATCCGGAGCATACCAATTGAAGGTAAATAATTCGCAAATTCTGATTTCCTCCAAAGGAAATATCGGACTTTTTTACGCCTTTCAAACACTGCAGCAATTATTTCCAACAGAAAAAAAGAATGAAATTAAGATACCTTGTCTCGAAATCGAAGACCAACCGAAATATGCCTGGCGTGGCATGCATCTCGATGTTTGCAGACATTTTTTTCCAAAGGAATTCATAAAAAAATATATAGATTATCTGGCTATGTACAAGATGAATACATTTCACTGGCATTTAACGGATGATCAGGGATGGCGCATCGAAATCAAAAAATATCCGAAGTTAACGGAAGTCGCTGCCTGGAGAAAAGGTTCTATGGTCGGCCATTATAACGATCAGAAGTTCGATGACAAACGATACGGTGGATTTTATACGCAGGAAGAAATCAAGGAAATTGTGGACTACGCCAATGAACGCCACATCACGATAGTTCCCGAAATCGAAATGCCCGGACACGCTCAGGCGGCTTTAGCGGCATACCCGGAATTGTCCTGTACCGGAGGTCCGTTTGAAGTGGCACTGCAATGGGGTGTTTTAGATGACGTTTTCTGTACAAAAGAAAATACGTTTGAATTTTTACAAAATGTTTTGGCGGAAGTAATTACACTATTTCCTTCGCAGTACATCCATATTGGAGGAGATGAAAGTCCGAAGACCCGTTGGAAAAACTGTCCGCATTGTCAGGCGCTGATTAAAAAAGAAGGTCTCAAAGACGAGCACGAACTTCAGAGTTATTTCATAAAACGCATCGAAAAATTCGTGAATGCCAAAGGAAGACAAATCATCGGTTGGGATGAAATCTTAGAAGGCGGATTGGCACCAAACGCCGCTGTTATGAGCTGGCGGGGTACAGAAGGAGGAATTGCAGCAGCAAAGCAAAAACACAATGTGGTGATGACGCCGGGATCTCATTGCTATTTCGATCATTATCAGGGCGAACCGAAAAACGAACCGGTAGCCATCGGAGGTTACACCACGGTTGAAAAAGTATATTCATTCCAGCCAACACCTAAAGAACTGTCAGCTGACGAAGCAAAGTATATTTTAGGAGCGCAAGGGAATGTCTGGACGGAATACATCAATACGCCCGAACATGTGGAATATATGATCATGCCCCGAATGGCCGCTCTGGCAGAAGTGGTTTGGGGAACTTCAGACCCGGAAAAATACCAGAATTTTCAAAACCGACTGATTCAGCATTTTTCGTTTTATGATGCAAAAGGGATAAACTACAGTCGCGCGTTGTTTGAAGTGACTTCAAAAGTGGGTCCGTCAGACAGTGGCAGGGGCGTGCTTTTTGCACTTAAATCAGCCAATAGCGGAATTCGTTTTACGACCGACGGAAGTACGCCGACAGCCACTTCTAAAAAGTACGGCCAACCTATTTTGGTAACGGAAAGCCAAACAGTAAAAGCGGCATATTTCGAAAACGGTAAACAGAAAAGCGCGATAATCGAACAGCCTTTTACTATTTCGAAATCCACAGGAAAGAAAATAAATTTACTTAACCAGCCGCATGAAAATTACGGAATAGGAGGCTCGTTTACTTTAGTGGACGGAATGCGCGGGAATATGGAAAAATACGGCCGGGATTGGATCGGTTTCTGGGGTAAAGATATGGAAGCCACAATCGATCTGGAAAAAGAACAGGATATTTCAAAAGTGACGATCGATGTTTTCACGAGTGAAGGAAGCTGGATCTATTATCCGAAATATATTGAAATTCTGGTTTCAAAAGACGGGAAAGAATTTCAGTCAGTAAAAAAAGTGGATACCGAAGAAATCAGTCAGATGAAAGGAATTGTAGCCGCCGACTTAGGTAAACAAAAAGCAAAATACATAAAAGTGATCGCTCCAAACGCAGGAACAGTCCCAGAAGGAAAACCGGGCGCAGGCTCGTCTTGCTGGTTGTTTGTGGATGAAATCGTTGTGGAGTAACTTCAAAAAAAATCAAAAAAGATATGGCAAACCGCAGGAATTTTTTAAAAACCACCGCCATCGCTTCAGTAGCGGTAGCTTTAAATTCCTTCCGTGGAAAATCGGAAGAGGATGAAGTGATTGTTCCTTCAGGCACAGTAAAGAAACCGATTGTGCTTTCTACCTGGAATTTCGGAATCCCGGCCAATGAAGCAGCTTGGGAAGTCCTGAAAGAGAACGGACGCGCGCTCGATGCTGTGGAAGCCGGAGTAAAAATACCTGAAGGTGACCCAAACGAACGTAGTGTTGGTTATGGCGGAAGACCCGATCGTGATGGAAGAGTGACTTTGGATGCATGCATCATGGATGAGTTTTCCAATATTGGTTCAGTGGCCTGTCTGGAATATATAAAACACCCTATCATGGTGGCTCGCGCCGTAATGGAAAAAACACCTCATGTAATGCTGGTTGGTGAAGGTGCTCTGCAATTTGCTTTGTCACAAGGGTTCAAAAAAGAAAATCTGTTGGTGGAGGCCTCAGAAAAAGAATGGAAGGAATGGCTGAAAACCAGTAATTACCAGCCAAAAGTCAATATCGAAAATCACGATACCATCGGAATGATTGCTTTGGATGCGTACGGAAATCTGTCAGGAGCATGCACAACAAGCGGAATGGCTTACAAAATGCACGGTCGTGTGGGCGATTCGCCTATTATCGGAGCCGGATTGTATGTGGATAACGAAATCGGAGCGGCGACGGCAACGGGTCATGGCGAGGAAGTGATCCGGATTGCAGGCTGTCACTTAGTGGTGGAGCTGATGCGTCAGGGGAAATCACCTCAAAAAGCCTGTGAAGAAGCAGTAGCGAGAATTGTGAAACTGACTAAAAACAGAAACAAAAATCTGAAGGATATTCAAGTCGGCTTTATTGCTTTGAATAAAAAGGGAGAACATGGCGCGTATTGCGTTCAGGGCGGATTCAATTATGCGAAGTACGACAATACGGGAAATAAATTAATAGATGCTGATTATTTTCTGAAATCATAAGACATTATTAGAATGTCTTCAAAATTTGTAAATGGTTAAAATTAAGTAGGAGTAGAAAAAATGCAAAAACTGGAAATAGCCTGTTTCAATCCGGAATCGGCGCTAATTGCACAGCAAGGCGGAGCGGACCGAGTGGAGCTCTGTGATAATATTAAAGAGGGCGGTACTACGCCTGATTTCGATATTACAGCACAAACGCGCAAAGAATTGGAAATAGATTTATACGTGATGATCCGTCCTAGAGGTGGGAATTTTGTGTATACCGAAGATGAAGTAGACCAAATGAAAAATGAAATCCGACAGTTCAAAAAACTTGGAGTAAACGGATTTGTTTTTGGGGTTTTAAATGAAGACCGAACCGTAAATGAATACCGCAATTCTGCATTAGTGGAAATAGCGAAACCACTTCCCTGTACCTTCCATCGCGCTTTTGATGAAGTATCCGATGTGTTTCAATCGCTGGAGGCTGTTATCCAATGCGGATTTTCAACAATACTTACCTCGGGTGCGATGCCTAATGTGACAGAAGGTATTTCGGTTTTGCAGCATCTGGTAGAAAGGGCAAATAACCGTATCACTATTATGCCGGGTGGCGGATTACGTTCGTCCAATATAAAAGTAGTAAAGGAGCATACCAATACCGGTTTCTTTCATTCTTCAGCCATAACGGATGGAGGAGAAATTGCCAATATCGATGAGGTTAAAGCTTTAAAATCGGTCCTTTTGTAATGCGAATGATTTTACGGTTTTTGATTGTTTTCTGTTTGCCGATAGTGGCATTGGCGCAAAACCTCCATCGGGATTTGGGAAAAGAAAACTGGGATTTCAGAAAAAAAGGTGATGAAAACTGGAAACCAGCAGTTGTCCCGGGCACGGTCCATACCGATTTGTTCAACAATAAACTGATTCCTGATCCTTTTTTCGGAGTCAATGAAAAGCAATTGCAGTGGATTGAAAATGAAGATTGGGAATATGAAACATCATTTAGCATTTCCGCTAAAGAATTAGAAAACCAAAATATCGATTTGCAATTTGACGGTCTGGATACGTATGCGGAAGTTTTTCTGAACGGAGTATCGGTTTTAAAAGCTGATAATATGTTCCGAAAGTGGAAATTGTCCATAAAAAAACAACTGAAAGTCGGACCCAACAACTTAAAGGTTGTTTTTCAGTCTGCAGTCAAAGAAGGGAAAGCGCAAGCAAAGAAACTCAAATACACCTTACCGGGCGACGAAAAAATATTTACCCGAAAAGCGCAGTATCAGTACGGTTGGGATTGGGGCCCAAGGTTTGTAACGGCCGGAATCTGGAAAAAAGTGCAATTGCATTTGTGGAATTCGGCTCAAATCGAAAATGTAAAATACGAACAGAAGTCGCTTTCGGATTCCAAGGCAGAATTGCTTTTTGTTGCTGATATCAATTGTCAGAAGGCCGGAAACTATCTGTTGAAAATCAATGATAAAATTGAATCCCATTCACTTAGAAAAGGGAAAAATCAGCTGAAAATCAGTTATGAAATCAACAATCCGAAACGCTGGTGGAGTAATGGTTTAGGTGAAGCGTATCTGTATCCTTTTATTATTTCTCTTTCGGAGGATAAAAAAAATCTCGACACCAAGGAATTGCATATCGGCTTGCGAACTATCGAGTTAATTCAGGAAAAGGATAATGTAGGGAAAAGTTTTTACTTTAAACTTAACGGCATTCCGGTGTTTATGAAAGGAGCCAATTACATTCCGCCCGACAGTTTCTTACCGCGAGCCAAGGATTCGGTATACAAAAGTATCGTGAAAAATGCCGTAGATGCCAATATGAACATGCTGCGTGTTTGGGGCGGTGGCATCTATGCGGATGATGCGTTTTATAACGAGTGCGATAAAAACGGAATTTTGGTCTGGCAGGATTTTATGTTTGCCTGCGCGATGTATCCGGGGGATAAAAACTTTCGGAATTCGGTCAAAGAGGAAGTGGTCGATAATGTAAACCGCCTTCAGAATCACCCAAGTCTTGCCATCTGGTGCGGAAATAACGAAAACGATGAAGGCTGGCACAATTGGGGTTGGCAAAAACAGTATAAGTATTCCAAAAAAGATTCTACGGCCATTTGGAACGACTATAAAAAACTGTTTCATGAACTGATTCCGAAGACGCTTGACAGTCTGTTATCAAAAGAAAAGAATTTGTATTGGCCGTCGTCACCCTCCATCGGTTGGGGAAGAAAAGAGAGCTTGCTTCAGGGTGATTCGCATTACTGGGGCGTTTGGTGGGGGATGGAACCTTTTGAAGTTTATAAAAAGAAAGTCGGACGTTTCATGAGCGAATACGGTTTTCAGGGAATGCCAAATCCGGAAACATTCAAGGTTTTTGCCAATGAAAATGATTTGAATCTTACATCGGATGCGGTAAAAAATCATCAGAAACATCCAACAGGCTATCAGACGATTCAAACGTATATGGAACGCAATTTTAAAGTTCCGACAAAGTTTGAGGATTTTATTTACGTGTCACAACTTTTGCAGGCGGAAGGAATGAAAACCGCAATAGAGGCGCATCGCAGAGCAAAAGCGTATTGCATGGGAACGTTGTACTGGCAACTTAACGATTGCTGGCCGGTGACATCGTGGAGCTCGGTGGATTATCTTGGGCATTGGAAAGCTTTTCATTATCAGGCCAAGCGGAGTTTTGAGACTATTTTGGTTTCCGTGGATGACGAACAGAATCAGTATAAAGTTTACGTGATCAGTGATGAATTAAATGCGAAAAAAGGAAATCTTCAGTTGGAACTCATGGATTTTAAGGGGTCGGTTATGTGGAAGTCGTCTTCTGAAATTCAGGTAGAAGCCAATACAAGTAAGGTGTATTTTTCCATCGATAAAAAAGAATTTTCGAAATTCAATCTGATGCAGGCCGTACTTTCAGTGAAACTGGTTTTATCAGATGGGAACGTGAAATCGACATTGTTTTATTTTGGAAAACCGAAAGAGTTACAACTCATGATGCCTAAAATCACTATCACTAAAAAAGACGGTAATAGTTTTGAAGTGACAACGGATGTTTTGGCTAAAAATGTTTATCTCTTTGCCGATAGTGGACATTTGAGCGACAATTATTTTGATTTGCTACCGGGCGAAAGAAAAATCATAAGGGTGTCAAAACCAATAGAACAAATTAAAGTGAAATCCTTGTTCGATAGTTATAAATAATAAAAAAAGCCTTGTGAATACAAGGCTTTTCCGTTTAAAATAATCCGTTTATTTCGGCATCGATGCGGTTGATTACGTTTCCTAAGTGTTCAGGGTTGTTAACGAAATCGGTGGTGTCGACATCAATAATCAGTAATTTTCCTTTGTTGTACGTCTGGGCCCAGGCTTCGTAACGCTCGTTCAGACGACTCAGGTAATCAATGGAAATCGTGTTTTCATATTCGCGCCCTCGCTTGTGGATCTGTGCCACAAGATTAGGGATGGAACTTCTCAGGTAAATAAGTAAGTCGGGTGCGCCTACAAGATTCTCCATCAGTTCAAATAAAGTGGAATAATTCTCGAAATCACGATTGCTCATTAGTCCCATGGTATGAAGATTGGGGGCAAAAATATGAGCGTCCTCGTAAATGGTTCGGTCCTGAATGATTTTCTTTCCGCTTTCACGGATTTGCAATACCTGACGAAAACGGCTGTTCAGGAAGTAAATCTGCAGATTAAACGACCATCGATCCATGGAATGGTAAAAATCATCCAGATAGGGATTGTCAACCACATCTTCAAAATGCGGTTCCCATTTAAAATGTTTGGATAGAAGTCGGGTTAAAGTTGTTTTTCCGGCACCAATGTTTCCTGCTACAGCTATATGCATTATGGTAATATTAATTTATAATTCCTGATTTCGTCGTCGGTAAAAATAGATAAAATTTGTTCTCTGTAATAGAAACTTTCAATGCTTTTTTCATGAAGCGGAAGGATTTCTGAAGTTTCTTTTTCCAGATTATAAATACTCAAAACAGTGCCCTTTTTTAGCAATAGTTGTTTTGAAGATAAAATTTGAATACTGTCATATTCCGGGACATTGCCAAGGAAATTGATTTTACCGAAAATATTGGAGGCGAACAATTGATGCTCCTTATTGATCCAGTAAAAATAGTTGTAATCGGACTGTGTTTTTACGATAGGGACTTCAAAAGTTACGGTAATAGGGTTAAAGGTTCTTTTGAGATAATTGTAAAGGCCTAATTTCTGTGTGGCGAAATCAAACAACCAGAGTTGGTTTTGAGAAGCCATGCTTACCCATTGCGGCTGAAGCTCCGTATTGGTTTCCGAAAAATTGATTTTGACGGTTTCGTTCAGTTGGTTGTCCAATAAAACAACAGAATTCATTTCCTTGTAAAAAACCACCAATTGCAATGGGTTTTGCAGATCGATCCGATCTATTTTGCCTAAAGCGACATTCTTATATTCCAGTTTTTTTTGATTGTTCTCTTTTTTAAGGACATTGTCTTTTATGGTATAATAAAAACCAAACGCATCCTGACCGACAAATGAATCCGCTTCTTTTTTTTCGGAAGCGATAAATGTGACGGTGTTGTTTTTATCCTGACCGAAGCCAAAGAAAAAAAATAAAAGAAAGGCGATGTTCAGAAAATTGCGCATAGACGACCAAAGTACAAAAAATTGGTGTGAAAATTTAATGAGATGAGAAACAGGCTTTAATTATCATATTTTTTTTGGCGGATTAAACCTTTTGTTAAAGTGGCGGTCTAATAAAACAATTTGTAACAAAGCGATGTTATAATCGTCTAATCTGTTCTATATTAATTTAAAAAATTATGAAAAAACTTTCGTTAGCATTAATAGCAATATTTTGTTCTTCAGTGACTTCATTTGCTCAGGATTTTCAGGGTATGGCCGTGTATGAATCCAAAACAAGTACTGCCGAATTCAAATCCAGAATGGACGGGAACAAAGACATTACTCCGGAAATGAGAAAAATGATGGAGGAACGGATGAAGAAAATGTTTGAAAAAACATTCATTCTTAATTTTGATAAAACCACTTCGATCTATAAAGAAGAAGAAAAACTGGAAGCTCCGGGACAAAACGCCGGGCGATTCAGAATGATGAGCTCTATGATGGGTGGTGGCGGAACTTACTATAAAAATGTAAAAGAGAAAACGTATACCGTAGATAAAGAATTCATGGGAAAAGAATTTTTAATCGTCGATTCTTTGCCGAAACTGAAATGGAAAATGACAGGTGAAACCAAGAAAATCGGTGATTACAATTGTTTTAAAGCTACTGCGGTCATGCCGGTAAGCGCTTCCGATTTCAGAAATGCACGTCTGAAAAAAGAGGAAGAGGCTAAAAAAGGAGATGAAGCGAAGAAAGAAAGTGATAAAGAAAAGAAAACAGGTTTTATGACCGAATTCGATATGCCGAAAGAAATCGAAATCACGGCATGGTATACGCCTGAAATTCCTATTAACCAAGGACCTGAAGGTTATTGGGGATTACCGGGGTTAATCCTTGAGGTTAACGACGGAAAAACAGTAATCATGTGTTCGAAACTGGTTATGAATACTAAAGATAAAGTGGAAATAAAAGCACCTAAAAAAGGTAAGGTTGTCAAACAAAAAGAGTACGATGAAATCGTAACCAAGAAAATGGAAGAAATGCGTGAGCAATGGCAGTCGCAAGGTGGAAACAGAGGTGGCGGAGTAAGAATGGTACACTAATTCATAAATTGTTTAAAAACCATTTAATCTGTTATTTCAAAACCACTTTATGAAGAATATTTTTCTTGTTGTTATACTATTTGCGACAACAATCGCTTTTTCACAAGATGTGAAATTTGAAGGTGTAATCAAAGATACTACCGGAGTTGCTTTGGAGATGGCTAACATTATGGCTGTCAACCAGGCAACAAAAGCAATGGATGGCTACTCCATTACCAATGAAAAAGGACGTTTTCAGATTGTATTGAGTCCCAATACTACTTACGATATAAAAGTAAGTTATGTGGGGTATCAGCCTTATGAAACCACAATAAAAACAGGAACGCAAAACATCGTAAAAAATATCACTCTGAAAGAGGGAACGATGCTTAAGGAACTTGAAATTGTAAAAGAGATGCCCGTTTCCATTAGTGGAGATACTATCATTTACAATTCGGATTCCTTCAGAAACGGGACGGAGCGAAAGTTAGAAGACGTTCTGAAAAAGCTTCCCGGGGTTGAGGTAAACAAGGATGGCGAGATTCAGGTTGAAGGTAAAAAAGTGCAAAAAATAATGGTAGAAGGCAAGGATTTCTTCGATGGAGATACCAAAATTGCTACCAAAAATATCCCTGCCGACGCATTGGATAAGATCCAGGTGCTCCGAAATTATAATGAAGTGACCAATCTGAAAGGTCTTGAAAACAACGAAGAAAATGTTGCGATCAACATCAAGCTAAAAGAAGGGAAAAAGAACTTCTGGTTTGGGGATATGACTGCGGGTATTGGTGTCGGCCATGAAGAAGACCGGCATATCATCAATCCGAAGTTGTTTTATTACAATCCGAAATACAGCGTGAATGTCATCGGAAACTTCAATAACATAGGGGAATTACCACTCACCATGCAGGATTATTTCAAGTTTACCGGCGGATTCAAGAACATGATGCGAAGAGGAGGGACCAGCTTTAATGTGGCTTCCAACGATTTGGGGATTATGGGCTTACGAAACAATCAGGCGAAGGAAATCGATACGAAATTCGGAGCAGCCAATTTCAGTTACAATCCTTCAAAAGCTTGGACCATAAGCGGTTTTGGTATTTTAATGGGAAGTCAGACTGATTTGCTCACCAATGTAAAATCAACCCGTGTTGATGAAAGGCCAAATGAGGCCGGAGGAGTCGATAAATCAACCACCTTCAATGACGAAACTTCCGCCACAAAACAAGATAGTAAGTTAGGGTTTTTAAAATTGAGTTCGAGTTATGTGCCTTCGGAAAAAGTACATTTCGACTACGATGCTTTGGTTAAAGGCTCTAAACAGGATGAAAATACAGTATTGCTTTCCAATGCGACTACGACGGATAATACAGGATCGGTTACGTTTTTTAATGATATTTATTCGAAAAAGAAACAAAATCCGTTCTCTTTTAATCAGAACCTGAATTACTATTATACGCTGGATGACAAGAATGTTTTTGCTTTCGAGATGCAACATTTGTATCAGGACGAAGATCCTTTTTACAATGCGAATCTGGCCATTCAACCATTCGTCTTACCGGGTTACATTACCGGACAGGATCGTAATGATGTAAGTCAGAATCGCTTTGTGAAAACCAACAAGGTTGATGCTAAATTTGATTATTACTATATGGTAACGCCAAAAAGTAATATTAATTTCACTGCTGGTAATACGTATTCGTATCAAAACTTCAACTCCGGTATTTTCCAGATTTTGGATAACGGTTCACAAAACGACCTGACTGATCCTGCCAATAACAATGATGTGAATTATGCATTTAATGATGTGTTTCTGGGACTTCATTACAAGTTTATAACCGGTAAGTTTACCTTTAATCCCGGATTCAGCATGCATAATTATCATACGAATGATGAGCAGTTAGGAACATCAAATACAAATTCATTTAACAGAATCCTTCCTGATTTCTACGCGTTATGGCAGTTGAAGAAGTCGGAAACGCTGACTTATAATTATTCCATGACGAATAATTTTACCGATATCAACAAATTGGCTGAAGGTTTTGTGTTCTCAAATTATAACAGTTTGTTTAAAGGTAACAGAATGTTGGAAAATTCACTTTCTCAGGTGCATTCCCTGCGTTATTTCAAATACAACATGTTCAATTTTGAAAATATCTTCGCCAATCTTACTTATACCAAACAGGTGGATGCAATTAAAAACAGAGTTTTGTTTGCGGGAATCAACCAGATTTCCTCGTCCACGAATATGAGTTCGAATTTTGCGGATGAAACGATATCAGGAAGTGGAACTTACGGGCGTTCGTTCCTTCGCTATTATAAGGCTTCGTTCGGTGCGAGTCTGAATTGGAGTAAGTTTAACAATATTCGCGTGTTCCCGGATGCGGACACCAACCCGGATAACAATCCAAGTGAGGTACAGACAACGGAATCGTATACGCAAAACTATAACCTGAAGTTTTCAACTAATTTCAAAAAAATTCCGAATCTGGAGTTAGGGTATAATTATACGGTTAATGATTTTTCGAATGATACGTATTATGTTGACAGTCCGTCGGTGACTTTAGAATACTATTTCCTTGACGCCTTCTCATTTACATCGGAATATTCATTCTACCACAACCGAAATAAATCGGAAACCTCGGATACGGAATATGATTTCCTGTCGGCAACTTTAATGTATCAGAAGAAAGACAGTAAATGGGAGTGGAAATTATCAGGCACGAATTTATTGGATACAAAATCGATTAACGACAGTAGTTTTAATCAGTTAGGAGGAACAAGCAGTTTCTCCAGTTATGCAGTGCAGCCAAGATATCTGATTTTAAGTCTTAAATACGCATTGTAAATTGTAAAGGTTATCGAAAAACGTCATGAAATAGTCGTAAGTACTACTCGTGTGGTAGTGTTTGTGAATTTAGGATTAATAGTTTTGATTCAGTTTTTAGACAGAGGGAATTATTCTGAAATCAATTTGAATATTACCATGGGATTGGCAAGCTTATCTTTTTCAGCATTCCTGTATAGGCTTTATTTTGAGGTCCGGAACGGGATATTTGATTTAAAAAAGAATTGGCCCTTATTGGCTTTTTTAGTACTGACGATCGTGGTCTTCGTATTGTTTTATTTTTTTTCGAATCTTTAATTTTTGAATTAGTTATATAAAAACAAAAAACCATTCGCCGCGACGAATGGTTTTTTTATTTGAACTAATGATTAAATTATAATCCGAAAGCGGCTTTTACCTGATCAACATAGTCAAGTTTTTCCCAAGTAAATAACTCAACAGTTACTGTTTTTTCTTCACCTCCCGGAGATTTGAAAGTTTTGGTAACTGTTTCTGGTTTACGTCCCATGTGGCCGTATGCTGCAGTTTCACTATAGATAGGATTTCTTAATTTTAAACGTTGTTCGATGAAGTAAGGGCGCATATCAAAAATAGCTTCCACTTTCTTAGCGATTTCTCCATCGGTCAAACTTACTTTAGCAGTTCCGTAAGTGTTAATGTAGATTCCCATTGGTTTTGCAACACCGATAGCATAAGAAACCTGAACTAAAATCTCGTCAGCGATTCCTGCAGCCACAAGGTTTTTAGCAATGTGACGTGTGGCATAAGCTGCCGAACGATCTACTTTAGAAGGGTCTTTTCCAGAGAAAGCACCACCACCGTGAGCACCTTTTCCGCCGTACGTATCTACTATGATTTTTCTTCCCGTTAATCCTGTGTCACCGTGAGGTCCGCCAATAACGAATTTTCCGGTCGGGTTGATGTGGTACTGGATTTTGTCATTGAATAAATGAGCGTACTGAGGATATTTTGCAATAATTCTCGGAATCAAAATTTCAATAATGTCTTTTTTGATTTTTGCCAACATTTCTGCTTCTGCATCGAAATCGTCGTGTTGTGTAGAGATTACGATAGCATCAATACGAACCGGTCTGTTGTTGTTATCGTATTCTAATGTTACCTGAGATTTTGCATCAGGACGCAAATAAGTGATTGCCGAATTTTCTCTTCTTAAACCTGCAAGCTCCTGTAATAATTTATGAGACAGATCCAAAGCCAAAGGCATGTAATCGGCAGTTTCGTTGGTTGCGTAGCCAAACATCATTCCCTGGTCACCTGCACCTTGCTCTTCTTTGCTGGCACGGTCAACACCCTGGTTGATATCCTGAGACTGCTCGTGAATTGCAGATAATACACCACACGAGTTGGCTTCAAACATATATTCGCTTTTTGTATATCCGATTTTACGGATTACATCACGCGCAATTTGCTGAACATCCAAATAGGTTTTAGATTTTACTTCTCCTGCAAGTATAACCTGTCCTGTTGTAACTAAAGTTTCACAGGCTACTTTAGAATCGGCGTCAAAGGCCAAGAAATTATCGATTAATGCATCTGAAATTTGATCCGCAACTTTGTCCGGATGCCCTTCGCTCACTGATTCTGACGTAAATAAATAAGCCATAATTTAAGTTTTTTAAATTTTAAGCGAGGAAAAATAATTGCAGGGATTGCCTAAAGGAGTAGTGGTTACTGCTTTAGCATTTTTTATTGAGGTTGCAATCAGTTCAAATTTTTCCTCTGTTTCGGATGCAAATGTATGAAAGAAATTTAATATTTAGATAAAACTTGTCTTTTTTTTAATTTTTGTGAATTCGCAATAAAAGAGTCGTTATGAAGGGTTTGAATGCGTTTCTGTAAGTGAAAATGTTAAAATTTGTTTTTTTATTTGGTGGTTTGAAAAATAGTTTCCAATTTTGCACCATCAAAACGAAGAAAAAATGAACTCAATTAAACGAAATATGCATACTTGTAAGTGGAATATATCCGCAGGGGACGCTATTGTTTAAATTGAAAGTAAAATTTAAAATATAGAATCAAGCCTCTGCTAACCGCGGAGGCTTTTTTTTTGAATCAAATCGACGTAAAGCGATACAACAACAACAACAACATAGAAGTTAAAAAATGAAAACGACAACCATCAATAATAAGTTTATGAAACGAATGAAGTGGAATTGTAAACACTCCATGCATCATTATTGTTACCGACATCGGATGAGTTAATCTCAAGTTATAGTTCAAACTGTAAAAGTCCTTTTGGTAGCAAATCCGAAAGGACTTTTTTATTTACAATTAATATCAATCATATAAAAAATAAAATCATGACAGCTTTAAAAAATAAAATCAGAAGAATACAATCTATAGTTTCATCAATAGAAAATGCACCAAACGCTTTGTTAGAAGCTCAATTTGTGGAAGTAAGTGAAGATTTGGTATCGGATTCAGAACTACTGATCGTGCAAATCAATGAAGAGGAAAATGAATTCCTGTTCATCTAATAACAATCAATAAAAAATTAATATCATGACAGTTTTAGAAAATAAAATAAAAAGAATTGAATCGATAGTGTCGTCAATCGAAAATGCGCCAAGTGTTTTCTTTGGAAGCCTATTTACTACAGTTGCTGCAGTAAGTGAAGGATTGCTTGCTGATTCAGAATTGTTGATCCTTAAAATCAACGCGGAGGAAAACGAATTCCTGTTCATCTAATTGTTAAATAATAATCCAGAAGGTATGAGTAACAGAACAGTAATAATAACAGGGGTTTCCGGAAATGACAATCAGTTTTTGGTAAAAACCAACGGTTTTAATGTGACAATAGGTAACTCAGTTTCGTCACAATCCGGTGAGGTGCCAAGTCCAACCGATTTCCTGCTGGCAGGTTTTGCAGGGAGTATCAATGCAGTGGGCTTGCTTGTTGCGAAGGAACTCGGAATTGAATTACAATCCCTGGAAGTGGAAATCGCCGGTGAACTGGAAACAAAAAAAACAGAAGGCGTCCAAACGCGTTCAAGAGCGGGTTTCCGAAAAATTGAAGTGGTAGTGAAACCAATTTCGGAAGCGCCATTAGCGTTGTTAAAAGAATGGATCGATACCGTGAAAGAAAGGTGTCCGCTACGTGATAATCTGATCAATTCCACGCCGGTCATGCTGACTTTAGTAAAAGAATACAATCAGCACAATGCTGCTTAGTTAAAAATTGTTTGTTTGTTTTTTAAACTGCCTCCTGATGTGTATTTATGGGAGGCAGTTTTATTTTAAGGGAGTAAATGAATTACTTGTCAATAGAAAAAATAACTACAAAATGACTTCAAAAGATATTTTTTTAGAAAAAATAACTGTTTTATTTTTTTATTTAGAAAAAACATCTAAATTTGTCGCGAAATTAAAATAATGGAAATGAAACGAAATGAGCAAATGATGATGCATATGATGTGGAGAACCAATCCGCAGGGGATGCTTTTTGCTTAATTCGAACTTCATAGAATTTACAGCTGAAACCTCTGCACCTGCAGGGGTTTTTTGTTACCATAAAATGAGTTAAGAAATTGAAGAAGTAAACTAATAGTCGGGTCTCCTTTGAAGGCGGCAGTTTTAAAAGAGAAATAAAAATGAGCACATTAAAGAAAACAGATATTTTCGATTTTACATTGCAAAATGGCGTTGGCAAAAGTTGGTTGCCATTGTATTATCAGGTGTTCGGACGGTCAATCGGGACAGCTCCGGTGGTTTTGGTCAATCATGCGTTAACCGGAAATTCTGAGGTAACAGGAGAAAAGGGCTGGTGGGCAGAAGTGATCGGAGAAAATAAAACTATTGATACAACTATTTATACAGTAATCTCTTTTAATGTTCCCGGAAATGGTTTTGACGGAAATCCGGAAAATCTGATTGAAAACTATAAAGATTTCTCCATGAAGGATATCGCTAAACTCTTCTGGAAAGGGCTAAACTCGCTAAATATAAAACAACTTTTTGCAGTAATCGGCGGAAGTGTTGGTGGAGCGATTGCTTGGGAAATGGCTTTTTTACAACCTAAGAACATTCAGCATCTCATCCCGGTTGCATCCGACTGGAAATCCTCGGACTGGCTGATTGCGAACGTGCTCGTTCAGGATAAGATTCTGAATAACTCCAACAATCCGATTCACGACGCCCGAATGCACGCCATGTTGCTGTACCGAACACCTGAATCATTAAAAGCCAAATTCAACCGAAGCAAAAATGAAAATCAGGAAATGTATCAGATTGAGAGTTGGCTGAGACATCATGGAAAAAAACTGGAAAACCGATTTGAATTGGCCGCTTACAAACTAATGAATCATCTGTTGAAAACCATAGGAGAAGATATGGACAGCGAACAGTTTTTAGCTTTCGCAGAAGAAACATCCGTTAAGATCCATTTAATAGCCGTGAATTCGGATTATTTTTTTACGGCTGAAGAGAATAGGGAAACGTATAAAATTCTGAAAACAATAAAAAATGACGTCGAATACAACGAAATACAATCCATCCACGGACATGATGCTTTTCTAATTGAATTCGAACAGCTGAACAGCATTCTCAAAAATATATTTACAACAACTAAACTGGAAATACTACAAGCATGAAAATTTTAAAATTTGGAGGAAAATCATTAGCCTACGGTGAAGGTTTTGATAAAGTAATCAATATCATTTTAGATAAAGTCAAGAAGCAGGAGAAAATCGCGGTGGTCGTTTCGGCCATCGGAAATGCAACGGACGAACTGGAAGAAATTCTGGAGAAAGCAAAGAAAAATGAAGTTTATCGGGAGCAGTTGGAGAACTTCAAGAACTATCAGAAAGGGAATTCTTCGGTGGATCTGACATCGGAATTCACCTTATTGGAAAAACTTTTCGAAGGAGTTGCACTTTTAGGCGATTACAGTAAAAAGATAAAAGACAATGTGTTGGCTCAAGGCGAAGTGATTTCAGGAAAAGTTGTAACTCAAGCGCTGAAGGAAAAAGGGATCAACGCAAACTTCTCCGACACACGTAATCTGATTAAAACCGATGGTAAATTCGGGAATGCTCAGCCGGTCGACATCGTTTCGCGTAAAAATGTGCAAACGCACTTCAAAAGCAATAACGGCACGACGGTAAATATAGTGACAGGTTTCATTGCTTCTACCATCGATAATGAAACAACTACGTTGGGTAGAAACGGAAGTAATTTTACAGCTTCTTTATTGGCCAATTACCTCGAAGCCGAAGAACTGCAGAGTTTTACACATGTCGACGGAATCTTTACCGCCAATCCGGATTTAGTGCCGGACGCCCAAAAAATAGATCAATTGTCTTTTGAGGAAGCCAATGAGATTGCCACTTTCGGCGCAACGATTCTCCATGCCAAAACCATCATCCCACTTATCGAAAAGAAAATTCCGCTTCGAATTTTAAACACCTTCAACAGCACACATAACGGGACATTGATCAATTCCGAGAATTCAAGAAAGGGAATCAAATCGCTTTCGGTTTTGGAGAACGTTACTTTGGTGAATTTAGAAGGTCGTGGTCTGTTAGGGAAACCAGGTATCGATGCTAGGATTTTCAGGGCTTTGGCTCAGAATAATATTAGTGTGAGCATCATTTCGCAAGGTTCGTCCGAACGCGGTATCGGTTTGGTGGTGGAGTCGAAAGATGCGCAACGGGCCAAAGACGCGATTGAATCCGAATTCGAACTTGATTTTTACACGCATGACGTAAGCAGTGTTTATCTGACTGAAAATGTTTCGGTTATTTCCATCATCGGACAGGAACTGGCGACTTTCAACAAGCCATACGATGCTTTAATCCGCAATCAGATTATCCCGATTTTGTTCAACAACACCGTTACCGGAAAGAATGTGAGTTTGGTGGTGGAAAGAAGCCAGCTGAAAAAAGCCTTGAACGTGATTCATAGCGAGATTTTCGGAATCTCCAAAAAAGTGAATCTGGTGATTTTCGGACACGGGACAGTGGGAAAAACCTTGATAGATCAGTTGTTGGAAAGCCGTGAAAACATAATCCAGCGCAAGGGAATCGAATTAAATATTGTGGCGATTGCTAATTCACGTCAGTTTATTTTTGATGCCAAAGGTGTTTCGGGAGCATGGCAGTCGGAATTACAAAATGCCGGAAAGGAATCCTCGGTTGAAGCGATTTTAAGCGCTGTGAAAGAACATCATCTGGGGAATTTAATCGCGATTGATACGACGGCCAGTAAAGATTTTGTAGCCAATTATGTGGAACTCATCAAAAATGGTTTTGATTTGGTTTCAGCCAATAAAATTGCCAATACGAAAGAATACAGTTTCTACAAAAACCTACGCGAAAACCTTAATTTCTATCAGAAGAATTATTTATACGAAACCAATGTGGGCGCCGGATTGCCATTGATTGATACAATCCGTTTATTACATCATTCGGGCGAAAACATTACCAGAATCCGTGGCGTTTTCTCGGGAACGCTAAGTTACCTTTTTAATGAGTTTTCGGTTTCGGATAAAAAATTCAGCAATGTGTTGAAGGAAGCAATTGAAAAAGGATTCACCGAACCCGATCCGCGTGAAGATCTGAATGGAAATGATGTCGGTCGAAAACTATTGATTCTTGCCCGAGAATTGGATTTGATCAATGAATTCTCCGAAGTGAAAATCCAAAACCTGATTCCGGAAAACCTGCGAGAAGGCAGTGTGGTGGAATTCCTTGGCCGATTGGAAGAATTGAACCCGATTTATCAAAACACTAAAGTAAACCAATCCGAAAATCATGTATTGCGTTATGTTGGTGATTTGTCGGGCGATTTATCAGTGGAAAATGGTGCGAATCTGGAAGTGAGCTTGGTATCGGTTCCGCAGGAAAGTTCGTTGGGACAACTCAAAGGTTCGGATTCGATTTTTGAAATCTACACCGAATCCTACGGCGAACATCCGATAGTGATCCAAGGCGCAGGAGCGGGAGCGGCAGTAACAGCCCGCGGAGTCTTTGGTGATATATTGCGATTAGCCGAAAAAATTAAATAAGTATAATAAACAACAGCAATATAATGAGTAATACAGAATTTGGTTTCGAAACCCTAGCCATACGTACCCAAACAGAGCGCTCGCAATACCTGGAGCATTCCGTTCCGCTTTATTTAACTTCAAGCTTTGTTTTTGAAGATGCGGAAGATATGCGTGCCTCTTTTACCGAAGAAAAGGATCGTAACATTTACAGCAGATTCACCAACCCGAATACCAGCGAATTTGTGGAGAAAATTTGCCAGATGGAAGGTGCAGCGGCAGGTTATGCTTTTGCCACGGGAATGGCAGCTATTTATTCGACTTTCGCGGCGTTGCTGGAATCGGGTGACCACATTGTTTCGGTAGGTAGTGTTTTCGGATCGACGCATACGTTGTTTACGAAATACTTCCCGAAATGGAATATCACAACCAGTTATTTCGATATCAACCAGCCTGAAACTATAGAGGATTTTATACAACCCAATACTAAAATCCTTTTTGCCGAATCACCAACCAATCCGGCTGTCGATATCATCGATTTGGAATTGTTAGGGCAGATTGCTAAAAAACACAGCCTGATTCTGATTGTCGATAACTGTTTCGCAACACCTTATATTCAGCAACCGATAAAATTCGGAGCCGATTTGGTAGTGCATTCAGCGACAAAATTAATCGACGGACAAGGACGTGTTTTGGGTGGAATTACGGTAGGTCGCGAAGATCTGATCCGTGAAATTTATCTGTTTTCAAGAAATACCGGACCTGCTTTATCACCGTTCAATGCGTGGGTATTGTCCAAAAGTTTGGAAACCTTGCCGATTCGTGTGGAAAAACACTGCGAAAATGCATTGAAGGTAGCCGAGTTTCTGGAAAGTCATCCCAATGTGAATAAAGTAAAATACCCGTTTTTAAAATCGCATCCGCAGTACGAAATTGCAAAAAAACAAATGCTTTTGGGAGGAAGTATTGTGGCTTTTGAAATCAAAGGCGGAATAGAAGCAGGAAGACAGTTTTTGGATAAAATCCAATTGTGTTCTTTGTCGGCGAACCTTGGCGATACGAGAACCATTGTTACCCATCCGGCTTCGACAACGCACAGCAAATTGACTGAAGAAGAACGTCTGGCAGTAAGTATCACCGATGGTTTAGTGCGAGTGTCTGTTGGGCTGGAAACTGTTCAGGATGTTATCAATGATTTAAAACAGGCTTTAGGATAAAAATCTGTAATAATTAAAAATTGCGGAATAAAATTCTAAATCGACTCCACACATTGTCAATATGTAGAAAATATTTCTAAATTTAAAAATTATTGTTAGCTTTGCAGCGTTCTTAAACATGCTGATGTTATCACGAAAGGCAGAGGGAATAGACCCGATGAAGCCTTAGCAACCCTACTCTTGTAGAAGGTGCTACATTCTACCTCGCTATGCGGGACAGATAACAGGATACTTTTTTCGGTATCTCTCTGATTTCACGATAACATACATTTTTAGGATTTGAAGCGAAAGGTCTCGATAGCTATCGGGACGGGGCTAAATAATAAACAAATCGATTTTTGGTAACAATTTTCAGGACTGAGAACTGTTAACCGTAAACTGAGAACTCAAAAGTTATGTCAAAAATAAACGAAGCGATAAAAGAAAGAATCCTCGTGCTCGACGGAGCGATGGGAACTATGCTGCAACGCTACAAATTCGAAGAAGAAGATTTTCGAAGTGAGCGTTTCAAAGATTTTCCGCATCCGTTAAAAGGGAATAACGATTTGCTTTCCCTTACCCAACCTGAGGCAGTAAAATCAGTACACCGTGCTTATTTTGAAGCGGGTGCCGATATTGTGGAAACCAATACGTTCTCAGGAACGACTATCGGTATGGCAGATTATCACATGGAGGATCTGGTATACGAGCTTAACTACCAATCGGCAAAAATCGCCAGAGAAGTAGCGGATGAATTCACAGACCGACCGCGATTTATAGCCGGTTCCATCGGACCAACAAACCGAACCGCCTCCATGTCGCCCGACGTGAACGACCCGGGCTATCGTGCCGTAACGTTTGACGAACTTCGAATTGCCTACAAAGAGCAGGTAGAAGCTTTAATCGATGGAGGTTGTGATGTGTTGTTGGTGGAAACAATTTTTGACACCTTAAATGCAAAAGCAGCTTTGTTTGCCATCGAAGAAGTGAAAGAAGAACGCAATATCGATATTCCCATCATGGTTTCGGGTACGATTACCGATGCGTCGGGTAGAACCTTATCGGGACAAACCGTAGAAGCGTTCCTGATTTCCATTTCGCATATACCATTATTGAGCGTTGGTTTCAATTGCGCTTTGGGAGCCGATCAGCTAAAACCGTATTTGAAACGGTTGGCGCACAATACTTCGTTTAACATTTCTGCGCATCCGAATGCCGGTTTGCCAAATGCTTTTGGACAATACGATCAAACGGCAGAAGAAATGCAGGCATTAATCAAGGAATATCTGGACGATAATTTAATCAACATAATAGGCGGTTGCTGCGGAACTACTCCGGAGCACATCAAGCTAATTGCTGAAGTAGCCGCCAATTACAAACCAAGAGTACTGGAGGAAGCATAATGAGCGAAGGAGTAAGCCACAAATATTTAAAACTATCGGGGTTAGAGCCCTTAATTGTTACGCCCGAGACCAATTTCGTGAATGTAGGGGAACGTACCAACGTAACCGGTTCGCGAAAGTTCCTGCGTTTAATCAAGGAAGAAAAATACGAGGAAGCATTGGACATCGCCCGTGCCCAGGTGGAAGGCGGTGCGCAGATCATCGATATCAATATGGATGAGGGAATGTTGGACGGCGTTTATGCGATGACCAAATTCCTGAACCTGATCGCTTCTGAGCCTGATATTTCACGTGTTCCTGTGATGATCGACAGTTCCAAATGGGAAATCATTGAAGCAGGACTGAAAGTCGCACAAGGAAAATGTGTGGTGAATTCCATCAGTCTGAAGGAAGGTAAAGAAGCTTTTCTTCATCATGCAAAACTGATAAAACGTTACGGAGCCGCTGTAATTGTCATGGCGTTTGATGAGATGGGACAGGCGGATACTTATGAGCGCCGCATCGATATCTGTAAACGTTCGTATGACATATTGGTAAATGAAATCAACTTCCCTGCGGAAGACATCATTTTCGACCCGAATATTTTTCCGGTAGCGACCGGTATGGAAGAACACCGCCGCAATGCGTTGGATTTCTTCTTAGCGACCAAATGGATCCGTGAAAACCTTCCGTATGCAAATATTTCGGGAGGAGTAAGTAATGTGTCATTCTCATTCCGTGGTAACGATAAAGTTCGTGAAGCAATGCATTCGGCGTTTTTGTATCATGCCATAAAACACGGTATGACCATGGGAATCGTGAATCCGGAAATGCTGGAGGTGTATGATGAAATCGATGCTACGTTATTGGAATATGTAGAAGATGTTTTGTTAGACCGACGTGATGATGCTACCGAAAGACTTTTGGAGTTAGCTGAAAGTTACAAAGGCGATGTCAAATCTCATGAGAAAGCGGTGCAGGAATGGCGCAGTGGTTCGTTACAGGACCGAATTACACACGCGTTGGTAAAAGGAATCGATGAATTTATCGAAATTGATGTGGAAGAAGCACGTCAGTCCGTAACCCGTCCGATCGAAGTCATTGAAATCAATCTGATGGCCGGAATGAACGTAGTGGGCGACTTGTTCGGAAGCGGAAAAATGTTCCTACCGCAAGTGGTAAAATCCGCCCGAGTGATGAAAAAAGCCGTGGCTTATCTTCTACCCTATATAGAGGCAGAAAAAGACGGGGCAACTTCTTCAGCCGGAAAAGTATTGATGGCGACCGTTAAAGGAGATGTGCACGACATCGGAAAAAATATTGTTTCGGTGGTTTTGGCCTGTAACAATTTCGAAATCATTGATTTAGGGGTGATGGTACCGCCGGAGAAAATCATTGAAACAGCTATTAATGAGAATGTAGATATCATCGGTTTGAGTGGACTGATCACGCCATCATTGGATGAAATGGTTTATCTTGCTAAGGAAATGGATAAACGCAACATCAAAATTCCGATCATGATTGGTGGTGCGACAACATCCAGAGCGCATACAGCGGTGAAAATTGCACCAGAATACAGAGAAACTGTGGTGCACGTAAACGATGCATCTCGTGCGGTAACCGTAGCCGGAAATTTATTGAATAAGGATAAAAAGATATACGCCAGCACGATTCGGGCGGAATACGAAGCCTTTCGCGAAACCTTTTTGAACCGACAACGTGACAAGAGTTATCTGAAGATCGAGCAGGCAAGAGCCAATAAATTAAAACTGGATTGGGAAGCCTATCAACCCAAAAAGCCAAATTTCATCGGAGTAAAAACCATTGAATTGAAATTGGAAGAATTGGTTCCGTACATCGACTGGACGCCGTTTTTCGGATCGTGGCAGCTTTTCGGAAAATATCCGGCGATATTGACGGATAATGTGGTAGGCGAACAGGCGACGATTTTGTTTGCTGACGCTCAGAAAATGCTTCAGCAGTTACTGGAAGAAAATTGGCTAACGGCAAAAGGTATTTACGGGATTTTCCCGGCGAATCAGGTGAATGATGATGATATTGAATTGTATGACGAAAACGGAAAGGTGTTGGAAACTTTCTTAACACTTCGTCAGCAATCACAAAAAACCATAGGGGCGCCTAACATCGCTTTGTCTGATTTCATTTCCCCAAAGGAACTTAGTAAAGAGGATTACATGGGCGCCTTTTGTGTTACAACCGGTTTTGGTGTGGATGAAAAAGCCAAAGCCTTTGAAGACAATAACGACGATTACGCTTCCATTATGGTTAAAGCTTTAGGAGATCGATTTGCAGAGGCTTTTGCGGAATATCTGCATGAGAAGATCCGTAAGGAAATCTGGGGTTATGCTTCAGAAGAAAAGCTTTCCAACGAGGATCTGATTAAAGAAGAATATAAAGGGATACGTCCGGCTCCGGGCTATCCTGCCTGTCCGGATCATTTGGAGAAACCTACGATCTGGAAATTGTTAAACGTAGAAGAAAACATAGGGGTAACATTAACGGAAAGTATGGCCATGTGGCCGGCTTCTTCGGTTTCGGGATATTATTTCGGACATCCTGAAAGTAAGTATTTCGGACTCGGAAAGATCAAAGAAGATCAGGTACGCGATTATGCCAAAAGAAGAAATTGCACCTATGAATATGCGGAGAAATGGTTGAATCCGAATATTGCGGATTAGCCATAAACCATAAACTGTAAACTAAGAAATGAAAGTTACACAACATTTAGAAAAAGCCAACGGGAAACCTTTGTTCTCCTTTGAAATATTGCCCCCGTTGAAGGGCCAGAACATCAAATGCATTTTTGATAACATTGAACCTTTGATGGAATTCAAACCGCCTTTCATCGATGTTACGTACCATCGCGAAGAGTATGAATTCAAAGAACTTCCAAGCGGATTACTGGAAAAGAAAATCGTAAAGAAACGCCCCGGTACGGTTGGAATCTGTTCGGCGATTCAGAATAAATACCAGGTAGATGCCATTCCGCATATTTTGTGCGGCGGGTTCACAAAGGAAGATACCGAGAATTTTCTGATTGATATGGATTTTCTTGGGATTGACAATGTAGTTGCACTTCGAGGTGATGCCGTGAAAAGCGAAATCTACTTCAAACCCGAAAAAGAGGGACATTCCTATGCTTCGGAATTGGTAACGCAAATCAACGATCTGAATAATGGCGTTTATCTGGATGCGGATCTGCAAAACACCAACAAGACAAACTTCTGCATCGGTGTGGCCGGTTATCCGGAGAAACACATGGAAGCGCCAAGTTTGGACAGCGATATTTATTTCTTGAAACAAAAAATTAAGAATGGAGCCGATTATATTATCACACAGATGTTTTTCGACAACAAGAAATTCTTTGATTTTGTGGATAAATGCCGTGCTGCCGGAATTACAGTGCCTATTATTCCCGGGTTGAAGCCAATTTCAACCAAAAAACAATTGAATCTTATTCCCCACCGCTTCAAAGTGGATTTACCGGATGATCTGATTATGGAAGTGGTGAAAGCAAAAGACAATGAAGCGGTTTCGCAAATCGGGATCGAATGGTGTATTCAGCAAAGTAAAGAATTACAACAGGCCGGAATTCCGGTTTTGCATTATTATTCTATGGGTAAGTCGGAGAATATCAGGCAGATAGCGTCAAATGTGTTTTAATTGTAAGATTTGTCGACTTTTCAAGTTGCTTGTCGTAAATTAATTGTTTTTGAGATTTAGTTTAATAAATTTATTTCGTACAAGAAGAAAATTAATCTAAATTTTGTGGCTATGAGATTAACGATTCTAATGACGACCGTCTTATTGTTTGCGGCAGGGTTATACGCAAATAATTACGATCCAGTGTACGAACAGGCGTTGAAGTTGAAGAAGGAGGCTAAGTATTTTGAAGCAGTCAGATGTTTTTTAACGGTTTTGAAACAAAATCAGCAAAATCATGATGAAGCAAAGAAAATTTGTTTTGAAATTGCAGATTGTTACGTTAAAGAAGGGAAAGAAGGGCGAGCCCTTTATTTCATGAAGATTGCCATTTACGATTACGGAGCAACGTTCGAAGACTTTAAACAAGCCGGAATTCTGGAAACAGATTTTTTAGCGTTCGCCTGGAACAGTATCGCGCCGGATTATAACGATTTGCGGCGAGATTACGTATCTGGATTGAAAAACGTGGACGAGTACATGAACAAAAAACAGGCGACTGTGTCGAAATGATTTTTGTTTTTGTATTCTCCTTTAAAACCGCTGAAACCAGCGGTTTTTTTTATTTCATAAAAAGAAGGGTAAACCGAAATATCTGCTATATTTGCCTGATTTTCAAAACCCGAAATGCGATTACTAACCTACATTCTACTTTTTATTTCCGTTACCCTCTTTGCTCAGGAAGAAGAAATGAAGCAATATTCGGTGGATGCAAACTACTTTTACGGAAGTATTCTGCCGCATCATACCAACATCATGCACTTGATCAAGGGGCATCCGGAAGGAACCGTTTTAAGTTTCAATAGAAAAACCTTCGGCTCGCAAAAATGGGAATCCTGGTATAATTATCCGGATTACGGAGTCTCGTTTCAATATCAGGACAATAAGAACCCAGAGTTGGGCAACTTATATGGCTTGTACGGACATATGAACTTTTACTTTTTCAGCAGAAGAATGCAGCTGCGTGTTGGACAAGGCATTGCGTACTGCACTAATCCGTATGACAGGGAAACCAATTACCGGAATTTGGCTTACGGGGCACGATATATGCCGTCGACCTATTTTATGCTGAATTACCATCAGCCCAATATCTGGAAAGGTTTTGGCGTTCAGACGGGTATCAATTTCATACACCATTCCAATGCTAATCTTCAGGCGCCAAATACGAGCACAAATACAATCGCTTTCAACATAGGTTTGAATTATGATATTGAGACTAAAGATTCAGTTAAGTATATAGTACATCCGAAAGAGAAATTCACGGAACCAATTCGTTATAACATTGTTTTCAGAAGCGGAGTAAATGAAAGTGATGTGGTGAACAGCGGACAATATCCGTTTTATGTGGCTTCGTTTTATGCGGATAAGCGAATCAATCATAAAAGTGCGATTCAGTTCGGGACCGACTTTTTCTGGATGCTGTATCTGAAGGAATTTATCCGATACCAATCGATTGCCTATTTTGAAAATAATTATGATGCCAATACGGATTACAGAAGAATCGGTGTTTTTGTCGGTCATGAGCTATTTATCAATAAATTAGCGGTCGATACGCAATTCGGATTCTACGTATATGATCCTTCTGATAAATTTGGGCCATTGTACCAGCGTTTGGGATTGAAATATTATATTGCTAAAAAGATATCGGCCGGAGTGAGTCTGAAAACCCACGTTTCCCGCGCGGAAGCCCTTGAATTTAGTTTAGGAGTACGATTATGAGAACAAAAATAGTTTCAATTATCCTGCTAGTTTTTCTGTCGTTTTCGTGCAGTTCGGATATCGTTCCGGATTGTTATCGCGAGCCGGGAGCTACTATTTCACGAATTGATGTTGTTGCGACCTTCAATCAGATCAATATCGGGGAAGGAATCAATTTAGTGGTGAAGCAGGGAGAAACTGCTGAGGTAAAAGTTGAAACCGGAGAAAATATCATTAGTGATGTTACTACAGAAGTAAAAGACGGAGTTTTGTACGTGAAAAACAATATGCAATGCTCGTTGGGAACTACTGTGCCGGCCCGTGTTACCGTTACCGCTCCGGATCTCATTAAAATTTATTCGGCATCGCAATATGATGTGGTGTCGGAAGGTGTTCTGAATTTTCCATACCTCAATCTGCAACAAGGGCTGTTTGGAAAAACCGCTTCAAATATTTTTGATCTGAATCTTAATTGTGAGACCGTGGTGGTTGAAAATAACAATACGACCATCTTTAGGATCAAGGGAACTGTTAATTCTCTGAATGTTTCTTTTTATGCTGGCGATTCCCGCTTTGAAGGGGGCAATTTGTCGGTTCAGGATGTGTTTGTTTTTCAGCGCAGTTCAAATGACATGATTCTGAAACCAAGCAATAAAATTGAAGGGAATATCTATAGTAACGGAAATATTATCTTATTGAGTCGACCAACGGTAATGACTGTTGTACAGCATTACACCGGGCATATTATTTATCAGTAATTTGTTTATGGTTTAACCGCAAAGCGCGCAAAGTACGCGAGGGTTTCATCGATTACTAAAATCCGTAAAAATCCGCGTTGCCCGCATCCGTTTTATCCGCGTTCCAATAAAAAACTATTTCTTCTTGGTTTTCTCGCGGAAGATCTGCTCCAGGTTTTTACTTTTTAGGGTAAGCTGTAAGGTACGGTAACCGTTGTTATGCGCAAAATCGAAAACCTTCGGACGCATGTCGTCATTGGTTTCAAACGTAAGTTCCCAAGTAGTGTTCTGAATGTTTTTTGAAGATTTCAGGTTCGGAATCGTAGCCAGTAATTCGGAGGAGATCTCTTTGTCGAACTCCACTTCAAGAACCTGTTCGGTCACATCTGAAACTAAGTTTTCCAGATTTTTGTCGGTAACGATTTTTCCGTTGTTGATAATGATTACACGGTCACAAATCGCTTCCACTTCCTGCATAATGTGCGTGGACAGGAAAACGGTTTTGTCTTTTCCGATGTTGCGGATCAAATCACGGATTTCAACCAATTGGTTCGGATCCAGACCCGTGGTAGGTTCGTCTAAAATCAACACATCAGGATTGTGAAGCAAGGCTGTGGCCAATCCCACACGCTGGCGATACCCCTTAGATAATTCACCAATTTTTTTATGACTTTCAGGCGTAAGACCTGTTAAAGCAATCACTTCGTCAATGCGTGATTTGGCAACTTTATATACATCGGCATTAAAAGCCAAGTACTCACGAACGTACAAATCCAGATACAACGGATTGTGTTCCGGCAAATAACCTACCGATTTTTGTACGTCTTTCGGAGTCGTTGCTACATCATGTCCGTTAACGGCAGCTGTGCCTTCATCTGATGTAATATAGGTAGTCAGAATTTTCATTAAGGTCGATTTTCCGGCGCCATTCGGACCCAAAAATCCTACGATTTCTCCTTTTTTTACCGAAAATGAAACGTTATCCAGCGCTTTTTGATCGCCGTAATTTTTTGAAATATTCTGAACTTCAATAGACATAACTCGTGATTTGACGCAAAAATAAGAAGAAAACCAAGTACAAGATTTCGAAAAAACCTAAAATTTTGTAAAAAGATGCAATCAAAACAATTTTTTACTAAGTTTGTAATTCAAAATCGCTCAAAAAGCAATGAATTTAAATAACACATTTTTTAGCAACAATTCTTTTTATTTCTATTGGAAAGTAGGAAGGGATTGTCGTATGGTTATTTAACTGAAAAGTAAATTATAATTATCACTATACAATCCCGATGTCTCATCGGGATTTTTTTTTGCTCAAAACTTATGGAAACACGAATTGCAATTCAGGGAATCAAAGGCTCATTTCATCATCAGGTAGCTGAAGAATACTTCAGTGAAGCTACTTTTTTTGACGAATGCATGTCGTTTGAAAACCTGGTAAGCAGTCTGAAGGAGAGCAAAACGCAAAAAGGAATTATGGCGTTGGAGAATTCGATTGCCGGTTCTATTATTCCGAATTATGCGCTGATCGATAATAATGATCTCCACATAATCGGTGAACATTATTTGGACATCAATATGAACCTGATGGTCATAAAAGGACAGAAAATCGAAGACATAAAAGAAGTGCATTCCCATCCGATCGCCTTATTGCAATGCGCGGTTTTCTTTAAGCGATATCCCCATATTAAATTAGTGGAAAGCGCGGACACCGCAGAAACCGCAAAACGGATCAGGGAAGGTAATTTATTGGGAATAGGTGCTGTTGCAGGTCCGATTGCAGCGAAGATGTACGATCTGGAAATAATCGCTTCAGGCATTCATACCGCGAAACCCAATAAAACAAGGTTTGTGGTGGTGAGAACTAAAAGTGTTGAAGTTTTAAAAGAGGAAATCAATAAAGCATCCTTGAAATTCGAATTGGAGGACAAGCGCGGAAATCTATCTACGGTATTAAATGTCATGAACAACTGTAAGCTGAACTTAACCAAAATACAGTCGATGCCGGTGATTGAAACACCTTTTCAGTATTCCTTTTTTGTGGATGTGGTTTTTGAAAAGTACGAACACTATGAAGAGGCAAAGAAAATTTTAGAATTAATGACAACCCATTTTAAAGTTTTGGGGGAATATAAAAGCGGACGACTATGATAGTAGCAGCAAAAAGATTGGAACAGGTACAGGAATACTACTTTTCGCAAAAATTGCGCGAAGTCGGTAAGTTGCTTGCCGATGGAAAACCGATTCTCAATATGGGAATTGGGAGTCCTGATTTGAAACCGGCACCAAGTGTGATTAGGGCGATTCAGAATTCGATGGATGATTCGAAAGCGCACCAGTATCAGAGTTATCAGGGATTGCCTGAACTGCGAAAGGCCATGGCTGATTTTTATGCCGAAAACTTTAATGTTGCCGTGGATTTTACTTCCGAAATTTTGCCTTTGATGGGTTCTAAAGAAGGAATCATGCATATTTCACTGGCTTTTTTGAATGAAGGAGACGCGGTTTTAATTCCGAATCCCGGTTATCCGACCTATGCTTCAGTAACGGAATTGGTGGGAGCCGAATCCATTTTTTATGATCTAAAAGCTGAAAACAACTGGGAGCCTGATTTTGATGCTTTGGAAAACCTGGATTTGTCCAAAGTGAAAATTATGTGGGTGAATTACCCAAATATGCCGACAGGAGCGTCCGGGAGTTTGCATTTGTTTGAAAAACTGGTCGCTTTTGCCAAGAAACACAACATCGTATTGGTCAATGATAATCCGTACAGTTTTGTTTTGAATGACAATCCGATTTCGATTCTGCAGATTGAAGGAGCAAAAGAAGTGGCGCTAGAACTGAATTCGCTCAGCAAAACGTTCAATCTTTCCGGTTGGCGTGTAGGAATGGTTTTGGGAAACCCGAAATTGATAGAAGCAGTTCTGAAAGTGAAAAGTAATATGGACAGCGGAATGTTTTACGGCATTCAGAAAGGCGCGGTAGAAGCCTTGCAGTTAGGGAAGGAATGGTTTGAGAGTCAGAATGAGATTTATAACAAACGAAGAATGCTCATTTTTGAATTGGCAAAGAAATTAGGGTGCACTTATGATGAAAAGTCGGTAGGCATGTTCGTTTGGGCGAAACTGCCTGTGGGAATTATTTCAGCTAAGGATTTTGTGGACGAACTGTTATATGATAAAAATCTGTTTCTCGCACCGGGAACTATTTTTGGCAGCAATGGGGAAGGCTATATACGGTTTTCATTGTGTGTGGATGAGGTCTTGATTAAGGAAGCATTAAAACGATTCTGATGGAAAATAATGAAAAGATAAACGTATTTGTTCTCGGTTTAGGACTCATTGGAGGTTCTTTGGCCTTGGATATGAAGGCGATTAACCCTCAGGTAACTATTTTCGGGATTGATGCTAATGAAGTCCATCTCGATAAAGCTTTGGAATTAGGAATCATCCAAGAGAAAGCCACTTATGCCGATTTGTTGAAAGCCGATTGGGTGATTTTAGCGATTCCGGTAGACCAAATGGTAGAAGTTCTGCCGCGGGTTTTGGATGTGATTAAGGAAGATGCGGTGGTTTTAGACGTAGGTTCGACAAAAGGACTGATTTGCGAATCCATTGAAAGCCATCCCAAAAGAAGAAATTTCATTGCAACACATCCGATCGCTGGAACAGAATTTTCAGGACCAATGGCAGCACATCGGGGATTGTTTATGGGTAAAACGAATATTATCTGTGAAATAGAAAAAACGGCTCCGGGCTTTCAGCAAAAAGTACTGCGCTTTTTTGAGGATATCGGAATGCATATTCGTTATATGGATCCGAAATCTCACGACAAACATATTGCCTATGTCTCGCATTTGTCGCATATTAGCTCTTTTATGTTGGGGAAGACCGTGATTGAAAAAGAGAAGAATGAGCGTGATATTTTTGACATGGCAGGAAGTGGTTTTGAGAGTACGGTGCGTCTGGCAAAAAGTTCACCCTCGATGTGGACACCCATTTTCAAGCAAAATAAAAAAGAGGTCCTGCAGCCATTAACGGAATATATTGAGAACCTGAATCGGTTTAAAGAATTTCTGGAAAACGAAGATTTCGAATCAATATACACGGAAATGGAGCAAACCAACAGAATAAAAGAAATATTAGAAGGGATTAACCTGAAAAAAAAGAAATTGTAATGGAAAATAATAAAAATATGCGTGCCTGGTTGGATGACTTCAAATTATCACATCCGTTAGTTATAGCCGGCCCGTGCAGCGCCGAAACCGAAGAACAGGTCTTGGCGATCGCTCACGAATTAAAAGGTTCAGATGTAACGATATTCCGAGCAGGAATCTGGAAACCGAGAACGCGTCCTGGCGGATTTGAAGGCATCGGAGAAATCGGCCTGAAATGGTTGCAGAGAGCCAAAGCTGAAACGGGTTTGTTAATGGCGGTAGAAGTTGCCAATGTAAACCACGTGAAACTGGCATTGGAACACGATATTGATGTGTTATGGATTGGTGCCCGTACTGCCGTGAATCCGTTTGCCATTCAGGAAATAGCCGATGTTTTAAAAGATACCGATAAAATCGTGTTGCTGAAAAACCCGGTAAATCCAGACTTATCGCTATGGTTAGGAGGGTTGGAACGTTTGTACAATGCGGGAATTAAGAAATTGGGCGTAATTCACCGAGGGTTTTCAACCTACGAAAAATCCAAATACCGAAACAATCCGGAATGGCAGGTTGCGATCGATCTGCAAAACCGTTTCCCGGATTTGCCGCTCATTTGTGACCCTTCCCATATCGCCGGAAAACGCGATATGATTCTGGAAGTTTCACAACAGGCATTGGATTTAAATTACGACGGACTGATTATCGAAACACACAACGATCCGGATCATGCATGGAGCGATGCGGCACAACAGGTAACTCCGGCGGCTTTAAAACAGATTTTTGTTGATCTGCGCGTGCGCAAAGAAACTGACGAAGCGGATGATTTTAATATGAGAATGAATAAATTGCGTACCCAAATCGATGATATTGATGCCAAATTGCTTGAAATTTTAGGAAAACGTATGAAGATTGCCGAAAAAATCGGAGCGCTCAAAAAAGAGAAAAACGTTGCTATTTTACAAAGCAGCCGTTGGCATGAAATCTTAGGGAAAATGGTGTTGGAAGGAGAGGAAAAAGGACTGAGCGAAGAGTTCATACTGAAATTGTTCAAGGCGATCCATCAAGAGAGTATTTCACATCAGGAGAAAATCGTTAATAAATAATTTCACAGGTCAAGGTAAAGTAGTGAATAAAATATCCGGCACTTGCTTTTTGCAGTGTTAAATTGTATTCTTGATTTTTAATAGATCAGTTTTAGTAAATGAAAAAATATTTTGCGCATTATCGTAAATTTTTTCTTTGAGCAAGTGTCTTTTGGCCAGTTTAAGTTTCCTAAAAGTGTTGCATCAGAATCTGTGCAGGTGATTTGGTTGAAGCAGTTGAAATACAATAAAACAGCAATTCGGGAAGGACAATTAATTGGGCATCTTTTCTGAATTTATTAAATACTATCTTTGCAAAACCATTTAAAGTATTGTTTGTCTTATGTATAACTTCTAATTTAAAAATGACAGGAACCGTTTATAAATCTACAGGGAGCTGGTACACCGTAAAAACCGAAGATAATTCGTTTTTAGAATGCCGTATTAAGGGTAAATTCCGCATAAAAGGAATCAAAAGTACCAACCCGATTGCTGTGGGTGATATTGTTGATTATGAATTGGAGGAAACCACAGATGTAACGAAGGGGACGATTACGAAAATCCACGACCGCAAGAATTATATTGTACGTAAATCGGTAAATTTATCGAAACAGACCCATATAATCGCATCGAATATCGATATGGTTTTTCTTTTAGTGACCATCAACAATCCGCCGACAACGACCAGTTTTATAGACCGGTTTTTGGTTACAGCAGAGGCTTACGGGATTGAGGCCGTTTTGATTTTCAACAAAATTGACACTTTTGACGAAGCCACGTTGGACGAGCAGTTATACTTGCAGTATATTTATTCGAATATCGGCTACAAATGCCTTCGCGTTTCCTCTACGGAAGGAAAAGGGACCGAGGAGCTGAAAGCCATGATGAAAGGAAAAGTGTCTATGTTCTCAGGGCATTCCGGTGTGGGGAAATCAACATTAGTGAATGCCCTGGAGCCGACGCTGAACCTGAAGACCAAACAGATTTCAGAACAGCATCAGCAGGGACAGCACACCACCACTTTTGCCGAAATGTTCGATTTGTCTTTCGGTGCGCAAATCATCGATACGCCCGGTATCCGCGGATTCGGGATCGTCGATATGGAAAAACAGGAGATCGGAAACTATTTTCCGGAGTTTTTTGCCTTGAAGGATAAATGTAAGTTTAATAACTGTCTGCATA
Organism: Flavobacterium sp. 21.1; assembly: GCF_057801535.1. Taxonomy (NCBI): domain Bacteria; kingdom Pseudomonadati; phylum Bacteroidota; class Flavobacteriia; order Flavobacteriales; family Flavobacteriaceae; genus Flavobacterium; species Flavobacterium sp. 21.1. The sequence goes on along the minus strand of NZ_JBYNXA010000003.1, from coordinate 30,677 downwards.
AGGAAGAGCCCCACTGTGCTGTTAAAGAAGCTTTGGATAAAGATGAAATTGCCTGGTCACGATACAAAAGTTATCTTCAGATTCTGGAAGGTGATGATGAGAATTACCGTTCCGATATTTACGGTGATGACCGCGATGCCAGTGACAGAACAAGACAATCGTAATTCCTATTCCTAATTATTTTGAAAGCTGTAATACAAAGGGTTTCCGAAGCATCGGTTACCATTGAAGAAAATAAAGTAGCCGAAATCAAAAACGGATTTTTGATTTTAGTGGGAGTTGAAGATGCTTCCAATCAGGAAGATATTGTGTGGTTGTCCTCGAAGATTGTTAATTTAAGAGTTTTTGGCGATGATACCGGGGTAATGAATTTGTCCGTGAAAGATGTCGACGGCGATATTATAGTCGTTAGTCAATTTACCCTGCACGCATCGACTAAAAAAGGAAACCGTCCCTCGTATATTAAAGCTTCCAAACCTGATATTGCCATTCCGGTTTACGAAAAATTCGTAGCGCAATTAGAATCAGATTTAGGGAAAAAAATCCAAACCGGAGAATTTGGAGCCGACATGAAAGTGGCCCTGATTAACGACGGACCGGTGACTATAGTTATTGATACTAAGAATAAAGAGTAACAGAAATTTTAGTAAGAAATATTTTTAATGAAAAGATACCCAATACTCCTGTTTTTCCTTTTGTTTTTTGCAGGAATCGCTTTTTCGCAAAATGCTGAGCTGACGGCCTTAACAATTCCCGATAGTTTAAAGCAAGATGCTAATGCAGTTATTAGAAATGAAGAAGTTGCCATTGAAATTAAATCGGTAAGCAGTTACAGAATAAGTAAGGTTAAAACCATCACAGTTTTTAATGAAGCCGGTTTAAATGCTGTTGAAGCAAGTGAATACTATGGAAAATCCATGTCCGTAAAAGAAATTGAAGCTGTTGTTTATGATGCTTTTGGTAAAGAGTTGAAGAAAATAAAGCGAAAAGATTTTAAGGATAACTCTGTTTCTCAAGGTTCGGGGGTTACAGATGGGAGAATTGTTTTTCTTGATTTTACGCCTCCACAATACCCTTTTACCATAGTTTATAAATCGGTAGTAGAGAGTTCCAATACAGCCTTCCTTCCGAAGTGGGTACCTGTAACCTCATTTTATTGCGGTGTTCAGAAATCATCTGTCCGTTTGGTAAATAACTCTGGGGTGCCGTTGAGGTTTAAAGAGAAAAACTTTAATAATATAGTCACAAATCAAAGTGCCGGAGGTGTTTACGCGTATCAAATAAATGGCTTTAAAGCTATGAAGAAAGAAGAGCTTTCGCCTGCGTTCTCAAAACTAGTCCCTTCTGTATTGTTTGCTTTGGATGAGTTTGAACTTGAAGGGGTCAAAGGGTATGCAAGTAATTGGAATACTTTTGGCAGATGGATTTTTGATAATTTTCTCAAAGGAACTGACGAGTTGGATGAAAAGGAAAAAAGCGAAATCAGAACAGTGGTTGGGAATGAAACGGATAATCTGCGCAAGGCAAAACTTGTTTACGAGTACGTTCAGAAAAAGACCAGATATGTTAGCATTCAGTTGGGGATTGGCGGATGGAAACCTATGCCGGCAAAAGATGTTTCAAGGTTAGGATATGGGGATTGTAAGGCGCTTACCAATTACACAAAAGCGCTTTTAAAAGAAGTAGGGATTCCTTCGTATTACACTATAATTTATGGGGATGATGAAATTATTGATTTGGAAGAAGATTTTGTTTCACTACAGGGAAATCATGTGATTTTAGGAATTCCAAATGAAAATAATATAGAATGGCTTGAATGTACCAGCCAGACGCAGCCTTTTGCTTTTCAAGGTGATTTTACGGATAACAGAAAGGCCTTGATCGTTGATGCGGATAAAGCTGAAATTGTACGAACAAAAGTTTTTGCCAGTCGGGACAATGTGAAGCAAACTAAATCGAATATTCTATTGGATGAATCTGGGAACATAAAAGCTGAGGTGACAATAAACTCGAAAGGTCTTATTTATGATGATCGGTTTAGCCTTAATTCGATGTCCAAAGAAGAACTTAATAAGTTTTATAAAGGGGAATTTTCCGACTTAAGCCCTTTGAAAATTGAAAGTGTAGTTCTCAATAACAACAAAGAGGATATAAACCTGATCGAAAATGTTAAGTTATTTGCAGCCGGTCACGCTAACTTGTCGAAAATTACTTTGTTAACCATAAATCCAATAAATCAGTTTCTGTATTTGCCGGCGAAATATAAATTCAGAAAGAATCCGTTTGAAATTCAGCGTTCACGAAAATACATTGATGAGATCGCCTATACTATTCCGACGGGCTATGCAATAGAAGGGGTGCCGGAAAAAAATGAATTCACATCGGAATACGGAAGTTATAAAGTCAGTTTTACCAAAAAAAGCAATACCGAATTCCTGATGACACGGGAAGTAGTTTTTAATAATGGATTTTACGGAAAGGAAAAATACGAAGATTATAGAAAATTTAGAGAAAAAATAGCCAAGGCTGAGGCTTTAAAATTGGTCATAATTAAAAACAATTAGCATGAAAAAAATTCTCGTTATCCTGATTTTGATCAGTCAGTTGTCATTTGCTCAAAAGTATGAGTTGGGTAGGGTTACCGTTGATGAATTAAAACAAAGTGTTCATCCACTTGATTCTTCTGCATCCGCTGCAATTTTATTCAAAAAAGGTAAAACTACTTTTCTTTTGGATCAAGACGGAAGTTGGAAAATCAATACCGTCGTGGATATGAAAATAAAAATCTACAAAAAGGAGGGCTTTGAATTCGCCAATCAGCAAATGAATTTGTATATTGGAGGTAATATGCCAGAAGCTGTTTCCTATTCCGACGCTGTGACCTATAATCTGGTTGATGGAAAGATTGAAAAAGCAAAATTAAAATCAGACGGTGAATTTGTTGAAGAAGTAAATGCAAACTGGAAAACAAAAAAAATTGTGATGCCTGCAGTTCGAGAGGGTTCCATTATTGAATTCAGCTATCGTTTTGTTTCGCCGTATATCACCAATTTTAACGACTGGTATTTTCAGAATGAAATTCCGGTGAATTGGGTAGAATATGAGGTGACAATACCAAAATACTTTCAATATAACTATGTTATCACTGGCTTTGAAGAAATTGAACGAAATTCGAAAGCAATTGGAACATCAAAACATGGGGAAGTAAAACATACTTATTCAAAAAAGGATGTTCCGGCTGTTAAAGAGGAGGAATATGTAAATAATATTAGAAATTACATGTCTATTCTGAAATTTGAATTGGGTTCCATCCAATATCCCGATCAGCCGGTGAAGAATTTATCATTGGATTGGGCAGGGGTGACAAAGACTATTTATGAGAGAGATGGTTTTGGGCGAGAACTTTTGGCTAAAAATTACTTCGAAGAAGAACTGAATCCGCTCATAGCTAATATAACAGATAGAGACCAAAAAATTTCCGCAATATTGAATTTTGTCCAGAATAAAATGACATGGGATCAAAGAACTGGTTATTTATGTGACAAAGGGGTGAAAAAGGCATTTAAAGACAGGACGGGAAATTGCGCCGAAATTAATCTGATGTTGGTGGCAATGTTAAGATATTCCGGTATTGAAGCCAATCCTATTATTCTTAGTACAAGATCAAATGGTATTTCAGTTTTCCCTAACACGTCGGCTTATAATTATGTAATTGCGGGCATTGAAATTGAAGATGATGTCATTCTCCTGGATGCAACCAGTAAATACTCGACTTTGGATATAATACCGCTTCGTGCGTTAAACTGGGCAGGGAGAATTATAAGAAAAAATGAAAGTTCGGCAGATATCAATTTATACAGCGATATAGTGTCTAAAGAACAGATTCAGGCTATGTTGGAAGTTGATGCCCAAGGGAATATGAATGGTCAGATTCGAAAGCAGTATTTTGATTACAATGCCTTGAATTTCAGAGAAAATTATATAAATCTTTCCAACGAGTCCTTAGTGGAAAAATTGGAAAGAAAGCATCAGGGACTAACTGTTAATGAATATTCGATTTCAAATAATAAGGATTTGAATAAGCCGGTTGTTGAAAATTACAAAGTCCGTTTGGAGAATGCTTCAGAACTTATGGCGGACAGAGTTTTGTTTTCACCGCTTCTTCTTTTTAACATAGGAAAAAATCCGTTTGATGACGAAGTGCGAAAATATCCTGTAGATGTAAACTTTCCTTTCAGGGATTCCTATACGGTTTCCGTTAAAATTCCGGAGGGTTATATTGTAGAATCGACACCTAAGCCTATCAATATTACAATGGATAATGAATGGGGGCAGTACACATACAATATTACACACAACAATAATATCATTCAGATTGCGTGTAATTTTAGTATTAATACCTCTATTATACCGGCGGAAAATTACGCCATGTTAAAATCTTTCTTTGATGAAGTAACAAAGAGCCAGGCGGAAAAAATCATCCTTAAAAAAGCTTAAAATGGACATAAAAAACGCCCAATTAGACGTAGACAACTGGATTAAAAATCACGGAGTGCGCTATTTCAACGAACTGACTAATATGGCACAACTTACCGAAGAAGTAGGGGAAGTGGCACGAATCATTGCGCGTCGTTATGGCGAACAATCCGAAAAGGAAAGCGATAAAAACAAAGATTTAGGTGAAGAACTGGCCGATGTGGTCTTTGTGGTTTTATGCTTAGCCAACCAGACCGGTGTGGATTTACAGGCCGCTTTCGACAAGAAATTGGATCTTAAAACGAAACGCGATCACGACCGTCATCAGAATAACGAAAAACTGAAATAAGAATGAACCTGCGTCTGCATTTATCAAATACTAATAATCGGTCGACCATTCGTATCTCCGGTTCCAAATCAGAGACGAATCGTTTATTGTTGTTGCAGGCGCTGTATCCCAATCTTGTTTTGGAAAACGGTTCCGATTCGGATGATTCCAAAGTAATGACAAAAGCATTGCAAAGTACTGATCCTGTGAAAGATATTCATCACGCAGGTACAGCCATGCGTTTTCTTACTGCTTTTTATGCGATTCAGCAAGAAAAGGAAGTGATTCTGACCGGCTCTTCGCGTATGAAAGAACGCCCGATTAAAATTCTCGTGGATGCTTTACGTCAGTTAGATGCCGATATCGAATATGTTGAAAATGAAGGTTTTCCGCCCTTGCGAATCACCGGAAAAAAGATCACCCGAAATAAAGTTACCCTAAAGGCCGATGTCAGCAGCCAGTATATTTCAGCTTTGCTGCTGATTGCTCCAAAACTGGAAAATGGATTGGAACTGATATTGGATGGTACCATTACTTCGGTTCCTTATATCAAAATGACATTAGCCTTGCTGAATGAAATAGGAGTGAAGACTTCTTTTGAGGGCAATACAATCAAAGTTGCTCCGTTGGAAACAATTGATTCCAAGGTTGTGACCGTAGAATCCGACTGGTCGTCCGCCTCTTATTTTTATTCCATTGTAGCCTTGTCTGATATCGGAACGGAAATGAAATTGTCCAGTTATAAACAGAATAGCCTGCAAGGCGATAGTTTGCTGGCCGAAATCTATGACGCACTAGGCGTGACAACGACTTTTGCAGATAATTCGATTGTGCTAAAAAAGGTGAGCAGCTCAGAACAAGTTATAAGCCGCAATCTGAATGCCTCGCCAGACATCGCACAAACAATCGCCGTAACTTGTTTTGGTTTGGGGATCGGCTGTCATTTAACCGGATTGCACACGCTCAAAATAAAAGAAACCGATCGTTTGGAAGCCCTGAAAAACGAGCTTACCAAATTAGGGGCAAACATTTCGGTAACCGATGATAGTCTGACTTTGGAACCTTCTTCGCGAATTAATGAAGGCATAACAATAAAAACCTATCAGGATCACCGAATGGCAATGGCCTTTGCACCGTTGGCTTTGAAAACGATGTTAATTGTTGAAGACGCCGAAGTGGTTTCAAAATCGTACACTGCCTTTTGGGAAGATTTCAGAAGCCTTGGTTTAAAGGCCGATCTAGTTTGATTATCGTTTTACAATCTGAATCCTGTCTAAAATAATCTGTGTTTTATCCGGTGAAATCGGAATCTGAATGTTGGGTTCTAATTCCAGAAAACCGCCGTCGGATTTATTAAAGGCAATCACATGTTCAAAATTCACGATATACGATTTGTGTACCCTGATGAAACGGTTGTCCGAACGTAAAATGTCTTCAAAATTCTTAAGATTCCGACTCACTAAACGTTTCGGACTGTTGCTGCAGAATACTTCAGAATAGGCACCTTCTCCTTTTATATACTGAATCTTGCTGCTGTCCAGAAAAATAAGACTGTTTCCTGAAGGAACGGCAATTTTGGGTAAAGTCTCTGTTTGCAGATTTTCTTTTAAAACTTTAAAATTTTCCAGTTTGTGTTTTTGTTTTTCCACACGTTTAACCGCTTCGGCCAATTCTTCCGGAACAATCGGTTTCAGTAAATAGTCGATCGCGGAAAACTTAAAGGCCTGAAGCGCATATTCGTTATAGGCTGTAGTGAAAACAATAGAGAAATTGATTTCTTCTTCATTGAAGAAATCCAATAGTTCCAAACCGCTGTGCCCCGGCATTTCAATGTCCAGGAAAACCAGATTCGGCTGAAGCTTTTTAATAGCTTTTACGCCTTCTGAAAGATTTTCGCATTCGCCGATCAATTCGACCGTCGGGCAATATTCTGCCAGAAGTAAAGAAAGGGTTACCCGGGCTCTTTTTTCGTCATCTATAATTATTGCTTTCATAAGTTTAGTGCGTTATAGGGATCGTAAAAATTACGGTGGTTCCCTCTGGTTCGTTGGTTGTTGTTGTCTTGTCTATAAAAGATATCGTAATGTTTTTCTGCGTGAACTGGTTTAGGAGATCCACCCGGCTCTGAATCGCTTTTGTAGCAAACGAACGGTGATTCTTATTTTTAACCGCATTCAGTTCGGCGCTTTTTGCACGCCCGATACCATTATCGTCGATGCTGATTTTTAAATCGTCACCGGTTTTTTCAAAAATTATCTCAAGCATTTTTTTGCCCGACTTATGAAGAAGCCCATGTTTTACGGCATTTTCAACATAAGGCTGCAAAAGCATGGAAGGTATTTTTATGTTTTCCGAATCCACATTGTCTTTTACAGTGATTTCGTAATGAAAATCATCTTCAAAACGCGCTTTTTCTATATCCAGATACAAACGTAATGTTTTTACTTCTTCGTATATCGTAACGGTTTCTTTTTCGGTCATTTCCAGAATTGTTCGGGTCAGACTGGAGAATTTCGAAAGATAATTTACTGCCTGCTTTTTGTCGTTGGACAAAATATAGGACTGGATTGTGTTCAGGGCATTATAAAAGAAATGAGGGTTCATTTGCGATTTTACCGCTTTTAATTTTGACTGGTTCAGATTCTTTTCCAGATTGATTTTGTCAAGTTGATCCTGGTTTCTCTTCTCAATCTTGTGGATCTGCTTTTTATAATACCAGAAAAGAAGGAAAATCAATACCGCCGAAGCCAAAATGACAATGATGGGATTCAACCATATCGGGTTTTTAATGGTGAATTCAATTTCCTCCATGGTCAGTTTTTTGTTTTCCGAACCTATTTTTAGGGAAACTGTATATTTTCCAGGTGATAGCGACGATAATATCAGACTACGGCTGTTGGGGTCCAGCGGGTCCCAATCGGAATCATTCACCTTGTAATACACTTCATATTTCTCATTTGGTATGAAGGACAACAGTGAGAAATTTATCTTGATATCATTTTGGTTGTATTTTAAGGTCGGAATGCTGTCGGGACTGAAACTGTCTTCATTGGCAACGAGCTCATTAATGCTTAATTGCGGCTGAACCGGCGCTTTGTAACGGTTGACATCCTTAACAATGATTCCTTTGGATGCGGCCAGGTAGATTTTGTTGTCGACCAGCGAAACATCCGTTATTTCAATGTCTTGCGTTAAATTGATTATTTTTTTGAATCGGTTTGTATTTAGATTGATTTCATAAATAGCATTATCGCTGAATAAAAAAAGTGCGTTGTCTTCCAGATCGATTTTCTCGATTTTTTCGTTCTGAAGGGTTTTCGGCAAAAGCGACGATTTTGGGAAGAGATACGGTTTTATGTTGTTGTGACTGTCAATTGTGTAGACTTTTTCATTATTGGACACGGCATAGACAACCGAATTAAAACACCTTAATTTCGTGAAATAAATGGTTTTATTGTTGAATTTGATTTCTTTACTTCCATTAAGGGAATAGCTTATCAAGCCATTATTGGTGGCATAGTAAATGGTTTTGTTTGCCGGATTGTAAGCAGTTGATTTACCGTTGTGGTTTTTTAAAAGGTAGGATTGATTGAAGTTAGGAGCGGTTTCGGCTTTATATCGGTTGAAAACCTCGTCCCAATCACTTTTTTCCGTGTCACTGATTTTGAAGATCCCGGAAACGCCCGTTGCGGCAAATGAATAGTACTTTGTGTCAATCGGCGCAATGTCCTTAATGGAGATTTTAAATTCGTAACGGATCTTTCCTTTGAGATTCTTGAATTTTGCGGCAGTAAAAAACAGCTGATCGTTGTTTTTATCGTAGGTCAACTGATTGATGGAATGACTGCTGTTTCCCCTGTAAAGGAGGGATAAGTTGTTCCGGTACATATCCATTTTCCACAGTTCGTCTTTGTCTGTTCCGATGAATAAGTCGGATTCTGATGCATCTAAGACGATTGGTCGTGGCGATATTTCGTATAGTTTTGTGTCAAAATTTTCTATGAAATATAGACCTTTGTTTAATGTGGAAACCCAATAATTCTTCTGGTTGTCCATGAAAACATACGAAATATTGTCTCCTTTGAAATACGCTTTGTGATCATTCGTCTTCGTGTTGATCCGGAAAATTCCGCCTGTGGTACAAAGCCAGTACTTGTTTTCTATGAAAGCTGAATTCTGAATAAAGTCGGCCTTGAAAGGAAACGTTTTTTTTGTGAACGTCCCGTTTTTATACAGATGATAAATAGAGGAATATTTGGATGCGATCAATAATCCGTCTGACGTACTTTGCATGATCGGCGCTTCAAAATATTTTGTGTTTTGAGGAAGAGGGATGGTTTTTTTGTTTCCGTTCCTGTCAAATTCATAAAGTTGTTTTTCCAATATATAAAAGGTAGTACCATCGCAAAAACTCGCATGGAATTCATTCAGGCCCAGTTGGATTTTTTTTTCGACTTTCAGGTTTTTTAAATTGTAGATGAAAAGATGTCCGGATTTAACGGCAAATAATTTGTCTTTGATGATGCCGTAAGCAAAATATCCCGAAGAAGCCGGTTGCGGTAATGTTTTTAATTTTCCTTTTTCCACATAATAGAGGTAGCCATCGAAATTTTCGTACCAGATCCTTCCGTAAAGGTCTTCCCAGAGACATGCACCTGCTTTAGAGGTTTGGAAATCGTCAGTAAAGGTTTTGAAAGTATTGCCGTCATAACGACATAGTCCTTTGCCGGTAGCAAACCACATAAATCCTTTACTGTCCTGAAAAATATCGTAAACACTGTTGGATGGAATTCCGGATGTTTTGTTGATGTTGTGATAGTATGGGTCTTGGCTCATAGCCAGTCCCGAAGTAAGCAAAAAGAATATGGAAAGGAGGAATTTCAACCGCTGCACTGATTTCTAACAAATATATAAAAATACAATTCGAAAAACAGGCAGTTTATTAATCAATTGCTTGCTTTGATTGGTAAAAAGATAGGGGCTGTGAAATTTGTGAGGCGTTTCGTAAACTGAAAGCGGTCTTTGGTTAACTAACTGTTTTCAGGTTGGAACAGTAAAGTATCTTTGGTACAGATTCTAAGATTGCAATTCGGTTAGAATTGTAGGGTTAGTTTTTTTGGGGAAATGAAAACTTTTGAAACATTGGTTTCTGTTGCTGGAAATCAGTGTTTCGGGTTTTTATACAAGCAAGGTCTTCTGCTTTTATAGTTTTTTTAGTCCCGCCAGCCATTCTAAATCTTCCTTTATTATTTTCTTTTTAGTTGATTTTCAGAATACGTTTTTGAGAAGCGAATTAATGAAAAATTTGTGCCATAATTACGTTTTACTGTGTCTTTTTTAAAAATAAAAGCTAAAACACTTGACAACGCCTCTTTCGCGATAGTATATTTGCATTTTTTATTATTATTCGGGAAATACCGAATTCTAACTTCTAATTTCAAATTAAATAAAACATGAAGTTATCCAATTTTAATTTTAATCTTCCGGCAGAACTTTTAGCCGAATTTCCTGCAGAAAACAGAGACGAAGCACGTCTGATGGTTGTAAACAGAAAGACACAGACAATCGAACACAAATTATTCAGAGACGTTCTGGATTATTTTGGGGAAGGTGATGTGATGGTCTTGAACAATACTAAAGTTTTCCCGGCAAGATTGTATGGTAACAAAGAAAAAACCGGTGCCAGAATCGAAGTTTTCCTGTTGCGCGAATTGAATGCAGAACAACGTTTATGGGATGTATTGGTTGATCCGGCAAGAAAAATACGTATCGGAAATAAATTGTATTTCGGTGATGATGATTCATTGGTAGCGGAAGTTATCGACAATACAACATCGAGAGGAAGAACATTACGTTTCTTATACGATGGTTCTTACGAAGAATTCCGTGCGAAATTATTGGAATTGGGTGAAACACCTATACCTAAATATATTAACCGTGAAGTAACTCCGGAAGATGCGGAGCGTTACCAAACGATTTATGCTAAGGAAGAAGGGGCGGTTGCTGCGCCTACTGCCGGTCTGCATTTCTCAAAACACCTGATGAAAAGACTTGAAATTAAAGGTGTGGAGTTTGCGGAAATTACACTTCATGTAGGATTAGGTACTTTTAACCCTGTGGAAGTGGAAGATTTGTCAAAACACAAAATGGATTCTGAAGAATTGAAAATTACTCAGGAAGCCTGCGACATTGTCAATAAGGCAAAAATGGGTAAAAAACGTGTTTGTGCTGTAGGTACTACGACAATGCGTGCGATGGAAAGTTCTGTTTCATCTTCAAAAACATTAAACCCTTATGAAGGTTGGACTAATAAATTTATTTTCCCTCCTTACGATTTTAGTGTGGCTGATTGTATGATCACTAATTTCCACACACCAAAATCAACGTTATTAATGATGATTTCAGCATTTTGCGGTCATGATTTAATGCGTAAAGCATATGATGAAGCAATAAAAGAAGGTTATAAATTCTATTCGTACGGTGATGCGATGCTGATCTTATAAATCAATAAGATATTTACTTGAAAAACCGGTCCGAATAAGGCCGGTTTTTTTGTTAAAGCCCTGATTAACATAATAGTTGTCTTTTGTTAAATTAATTGATTTTCAGGCTTGTTTTGGTGAGAAGGTCACAATAAGCTATGCATTCATACTATTTTATAGGCTGTCTGTTAGTTATGAGTTGAAAATGTGTTGAATATCAAGTGAAATTTATGATTGTGAGTATTATTTTTTTCTTATTTTTACGCCCCCTTTTAAAAACAGATGTCGATGAATTTCGAAAATACACGTGAATATGCACGAGGATTAGACGCTAACGATGCGTTGCGAGGCTACAGAGATGAATTTATTTTTCCGAAAGTAGATGGAAAACAAGTGATTTACTTTACAGGAAACTCACTTGGGCTACAGCCAAAGCGAACGAAAGCTTATGTGGATGAAATTATGAATGACTGGGCAAACCTAGCCGTTGAGGGTCATTTCTATGCGGAAAAACCATGGTGGGATTATCACGAGCGTTTTGCAGAACCGCTTAGTAAAATTGTTGGTGGATTGCCAAGTGAAATATCGGTAATGAATACCTTAACCGTTAACCTACACTTGATGATGGTTTCCTTTTATCAGCCTACTGCTAAAAGATATAAAATCATCTGCGAGGAAAAAGCATTCCCTAGCGATCAGTACATGTTCCAAAGTCAGGTTAAGTTCCATGGCTACGATCCTAAAGATGCGATTGTGGAAATCAAACGTCGTGAAGGAGAACACAATATCCGATTAGAAGATGTTTTAGCTAAGATTGAAGAAGTAGGTGAAGAATTGGCACTGGTTTTAATCGGCGGTGTAAATTATTATACCGGACAGGTTTTCGACATGAAAACGATTACTGCCGCAGGTCATAAAGCTGGAGCTTTTGTAGGTTGGGATTTAGCGCATGCTGTTGGTAATATTAAATTAGAATTACACGATTGGGACGTTGATTTCGCGGCTTGGTGTAGTTATAAATACATGAACTCAGGACCTGGAAATGCTTCGGGTTGTTTCGTTCATGAAAAACATCATGAGAATAAAGATTTGCCAAGATTTGCAGGATGGTACGGTCATAATAAGGAACGTCGCTTCAAAATGGAGCCGGAATTCAACCCGGTGAGTGGTGCAGACGGATGGCAAATAAGTAACTTACCGGTTTTATCTTTAGCGCCTTATTTAGCTTCTGCGGAAATGTTCGCCGAAGTGGGAATGGACAAACTGATCGAAAAACGCAATCTGCTTACCGCTTATCTTGAATTCATACTTCGCGAAGTAGATAAAGAAATTGAATGCGCCGAATTTGAGATTATTACGCCTTCAAATCAGGCAGAAAGAGCTTGCCAGCTTTCCGTTTTCCTTCATGGACAGGGAAGAACTTTGTTTGAGTACTTAATGAGAAGCGGAGTGATTACCGATTGGAGAGAACCGAATGTGATCCGTTTGGCGCCGGCACCTTTCTATTGCTCGTTTGAAGATATGTATGAATTCGGACAGGTACTTAAAAAAGGGATTTTGGTAAAAGATAAATCTTTGGTTTAATTGATGCGATAAAATGACAAAAGAACAAATTATACAGAATTTTGACCCATCACAGCCCGGATTGGCAGATGCTACCGTTTTCGGACTTCCTTTCTCGGCAGACCAAAGCGAAATCATAGTTATTCCGGTGCCGTGGGAAGTAACCGTAAGTTATGGTGCAGGAGCTTCTGAAGGTCCGGCAGCTATTATGGATGCGTCTTTTCAGGTGGATCTAAATCATCAGGAATTTCCGGAACTATGGAAATTAGGGATTTACATGGATGAAGCGCCAAGTCACTGGGAGAAAAATTCTGAAAAATATAAAGGATTGGCACAGCCAATCATTGAAGCTTTAGAAGCAGGTGAAGATGTTTCGACATTTCCGGCTTTGCAAGCTGACCTTGATAAAATCAACAAGGCTTGTAAGGATATGAATGAAGAAGTGAAAAACCGCACGCTTCATTGGATGAATCAGGGCAAAAAAGTGGTTCTTTTAGGAGGTGATCACAGTACGCCACTTGGGTATTACCAGGCTATGGCGACAAAACACGATTCATTTGGTATCCTTCATTTGGATGCACATATGGATTTGAGAATTGCTTATGAAGGTTTTACGTATTCACATGCATCGATAATGTATAACGCTTTGCAGATACCTCAGATTTCAAAAATCGTTCAGGTAGGTATACGCGATTTTTGTGAGCAGGAAGTGGAAGTGGCTTTGAAAGACCGCGTTTTGGTTCATACCGATATGGATCTGAAACAGGAATCGTTTGAAGGTAAGACCTGGCAGCAACAATGCGATCATATCATTGCTTCATTACCGGAGAAAGTACTTATTTCTTTCGATATCGACGGAATGTATCCTTGGTATTGTCCAAATACAGGTACGCCGGTACCGGGCGGATTCTCATTCGAACAGGCAGCTTATCTTTTAAGTCGCTTAGCTGAAACCAATAAGGAAATTATCGGATTTGACTTAGTTGAAGTAGCTCCGGGCGAAGATGATTGGGATGGAAACGTAGGTGCAAGAATGTTGTTCCACATGTGTGGTGTTCTTGCCAAATCCCAAAAAATGTCGGTTGGACAAAAAATTAAATTTAATAGATAGAAAGCAAATCCTCCTTAGTGAGGATTTTCTTTTTTTAATAAAATTTAAAGGTTCAGTAAATAAATATTTGAGTAAATTTACGCTCTATTCAAGAAAATTTCGATGCAGACTCCCCAGAAAATAGCAGTAGTGGGTTCCGGATTGGTTGGGACGCTATTGGCAATTTACCTTAAGAAAGCAGGTCATGCCGTTCATGTTTACGACAGAAGTCCCGATATCAGAAACGTTGCCTTTTCAGGGCGTTCCATTAATTTGGTAATGTCAGACAGGGGATGGCGCACACTTCAGGAAATCGGCTTGGATGAGGAGATAAAGAAGATTGGTATTCCGGTGGACAAACGCGCTATTCACATGCTGGATGACGGAATTAATTATCAGTACTACGGAAAAGACGGCGAAGCTATATTTTCCTTATCCAGAGGTGTTTTGAACCGTAAGATGGTCGATCTGGCCGAAAAAGCAGGGGTGGAATTTTTCTTTAATAAAAAAGTCTGGGATGTGACGCTGTCAACAGCTACATTGCACGAAGGTGATACGGAACGGGGAGAATGGGAAGAATTGGATTACGATATTGTTTTCGGTGCGGATGGTGCCTTTTCTAGGGTTCGCCATCGTATGCAGCGTCAGAGTATGTTTAATTATTCGCAGGACTTCATCAGGGTAGGATATAAGGAACTCCATATTCCTGCCAACGCAGACGGTACGCATAAAATTGATAAAAACTCACTTCATATCTGGCCCCGTGGTGAATTTATGCTGATGGGCCTGGCCAATCCGGACGGAACGTTCACCTGTACGCTTTTCATGCCGCATGAAGGAGAAAATTCATTTGAAAACCTAAAAGACAAAGAAGCTCTTGAAGCATTTTTTGCTAAATATTTCCCAGATACCAAAGAAGTGATTCCTGATTTAGTGGAAGATTTCTTTAAAAACCCTACTAGTTATCTGGTGACTATGAAATGTTATCCATGGACCTATGAAGATAAAGTTGCTCTTATTGGTGATGCAGCCCATGCGATTGTTCCTTTTTATGGTCACGGAATGAATGCCGGTTTTGAAGATATTACCATTTTAAATCAACTGATGGAAAAATACGGCGACGATTGGAAGACCATCTTTAAGGAATACCAGATGTCACGTAAACCGAATACCGATGCAATAGCCGAACTTTCCTTCCGTAATTTTATGGAAATGAGTACGAAAACCGCGGATGCGAAATTCCATTTGCAGAAAAAAATAGAAAAATGGTTCTCCGACAAACATCCCGATAAATGGATTCCGTTATACAGTCGCGTGACATTTAGTCATCACCCTTATTCTGAAGCGCTGGCCGAAGGAGACAAGCAAAATAAAATCATGGGAGAAATCCTGAATATGGATAACATCGAGCAGAATTGGGAAACCGACGAAGTTGAACGGAAAATATTAGAGTTATTGAAAAAATAAAAGAGGCGTTAGCCTCTTTTTTTATTCTTCGCGATGAACCAGATCCATGCTGAAGGCCGGTGTGCAAACTGCAAGGTATTCGCAGGGTTCTTCAAATGGATTGGAGTATTGTACCCTGATATTCTTTTCGATTTTTATCGATTGCCCTGCTTCCAGAATAACTGTTTCACCGTCAATGATGAATTGTTTTTTTCCTTTGATGATATAGGTGTATTCGTCGAATTCCGGCGTCTGAAACGGTTCGCTCCAATGTGGCGGCGCAATCATATGGGCGATGGATATTTCTGAGTTAGCGGTCGTTGCCATGCCGTGGTGCTCTTCGATTACTTTACCATCCGTAGTAGGAACTACAAAAGGTGCTTTTTGAATAAAATATTTTTTCATGATATGTTTATTAGTGTTGCTGATGATAATTAATCCCAGACATATTTCCAGGTGCCGTCGGCCTGTCTTTTCCAAACCGTATGAAAAACGCCGGTCGCCTGTTTTGTATTTCCAAGAGAGTCTTTAATCGACCAATTGTATTTTCCGTACGTATAGGCTAAATCTCCTGAATCGGACACGCTGATAAAATCAGGGGACCACGTAACGGTAGCTTTTTTATACTTCGGATTTGAATAATAATTTTGGATGTTCTCTTTTCCTTTAATCAAAGTGTCATTTTCTCTTTTGATGGTCGCGCTGTCATCGGCAAAATGATAAAATCCCGCTGCAATGCCTTTTTCGGCAACCATTTTTTCAAATGCTTTTTCGGCTTTCGCAATTTCGTCTTGGTATTCTTTCTTGGTTCTAATTTCGGCTTTCTCTGTGCAACTTGTCAGTGTGGCAATTGCTGAAAACAAGAAGATTATTTTTTTCATTGAATCGTTATTTCTTAAACATAAAATATACTGCCAGTACCAAAAAACAAAATCCAATGACATGATTCCAACGGAAGCTTTCTTCTTTGAAGAAGAGCAGCGAGAAAATTACGAAGACAATCAAGGTGATAACTTCCTGAATTACTTTTAACTGCATCAGTGAAAAAGGTCCGCCGTTGCCCTGAAAACCTATTTTATTGGCCGGAACCTGAAAGCAATATTCAAATAAGGCCAGTCCCCAGCTGATCAGAATAATACTGATTAGTCCGGCGTTTTCAAACCATTTCAGTTCTTTGAATTTTAAGTGCCCATACCAGGCAAGCGTCATAAAGACATTGGATAAAATCAATAATCCTACAGTGAAAAAAGACCTCATTACTTCTTAAACATTTTCATTAAGATACCAAATGCTCCTCTGATGAAGGTGGCGCTGGTTACGACTTTAACTACTGATTTGCCTATTACTTCGCTGGTGTTGGGCTCGCTTTTTCTTTGTTTTTCTTGCGTTTTTGCAGTTTCTTCCTGTTCGGCCTGTTGAGTTGCTTTTTCTATTTTGGCGGATAAGATTTCGTAGGCACTTTCATTATCGATGACCTGATTGTATTTTTTGGCTAATTTCGAATTATTGATAATGGTGCTGATTTCCGTATCGGTCAGAATGTCCATCCGGCTCATCGGGGCGCGCATCATACACGCTACCAGTGGAGTGGGTATTCCTTTTTCGTTTAAAGCCGTTACAAACGCTTCGCCGATTCCTAATTGGGTAATCACGTCCTCTGTTTTGTAATATTCGGATAGCGGGTAATTTTCGGCGGTCATTTTTATCGCTTTTCGGTCATTGGCCGTAAACGCGCGTAAGGCATGCTGGATTTTAAGCCCTAATTGTGCCAATACACTTGCCGGTACATCCGTCGGATTTTGTGTGATGAAATAAACGCCTATTCCTTTCGAGCGTATAAGTTTTATTATCGTTTCGATCTGGTCTAATAATGCTTTGCTTGCCTGATCGAAAATCAGGTGCGCTTCGTCAATAAAAATTACCAGTTCGGGTCTTTCACTGTCACCGACTTCAGGCATTTGCTGATACACCTCGGCCAACAAACTCAGCATGAATGTGGAAAACAATTTAGGTTTGTCCTGAATGTCTGTTAAACGGATGATGTTCACATAACCATTTCCGTTTTCGTCGATGCGCATCAGATCGTCAATATCAAACGAGAGTTCTCCAAAAAATAAATCTGCGCCTTGTTGCTCAAGTTCGATCACTTTTCTCAAAATGGAACCGGTGGATGCCGTTGAAATCCTGCCGTAATTCGCTTCAAACTCATCTTTGCCTTCGTCGGTTGCGAACTGGAGTACTTTTTTAAAGTCTTTTAAATCCAAAAGCGGAATCTGGTTGTCGTCACAATATTTGAAAATTACGGAAACAACTCCGCCTTGTGTGTCATTAAGATCAAGGATTCGAGAAAATAATACCGGACCGAATTCGGAAACCGTAGCCCGTAAACGCACACCGTTCTGCTCCGATATAGTCATCAATTCCACAGGGCAGGCCTTTGTCTGGTATGGGATGCCGATCTTTGCATGACGTTCCGTGATGAAGGACTTTTCTTCACCGGCTGCGGCAATCCCTGAGAAATCCCCTTTGATGTCCATCATTAAAACCGGGATTCCGTTTGAAGACAACTGTTCGGATAGTACCTGAATTGTTTTAGTTTTACCGGTTCCGGTGGCTCCGGCGATTAATCCGTGCCGGTTAATGGTTTTTAATGGGATTTTAATAATCGTGTTGGGGACGGCTTCCCCGTTTAAGATGCCTCCGCCTAATTCTATGGCTTCTCCTTTGCAATTGTAACCATTATTGATTTCTTCGATAAATTTTTCTGTAGACATAGGTAGTAGTTTTCTAAGGATTTGATGAATTCGCATTAAATTCAACGAATAGTAAAGCTAAAAAAATAATAGTAACCTTTGCTAAAGATCTTAAAAAAAAGCCAAGAGTAAGAATAATATTAGGAATTAAACGTTATTTTATTTACATTGGCTTAACAGTTGCATAGTGAAATCAAACTAAACCCGTTCGCAGTGTTAAATTATTTGTTTTGATGGCGGAAAAAAAAACAATTTTATTTTTTTTTTTACGTTAAAAACATAAATTTGCGACACTCATAAACAGATTTTGACTTCAGATTTTGACTTATGGGACAATAGTTATAACAAAATAGAAAAACTAAAAATTAAAAAAATGACAAAAGTATCTAACGAAACTGTTGAAAATGGAGGAAGCTCAAAAGGAACAAGCATGTTTGCTGCCTTTGCAATTGTAATCTGTTTATTGATCGGATTCCTAATCTGGAAATTCGTAATGGGACATCCATCAAACTTTCAAAATGGAGACAATACAGGTCACCCGCTACCAGGAAATTATTTAGGGATGGTTTACAAAGGAGGATTCATTGTACCTGCTTTGATGGGATTATTCTTAATGGCGGTTGTTTTTTCTTTTGAGAGATTCTTCGTTATCAGCAAGGCTGCTGGAAAAAGTAATGTTGAGAAATTCGTTAAAAATGTACAGGTTTTAATCGGTCAGGGGAAAATTGAAGAGGCTATCGCCGAGTGTGATGCACAACAAGGTTCTGTAGCTAATGTAGTTAGAGCTGGTTTGACTAAATATCAGGAAGTAAGAAAAGAAGGTTTCGATAGCGAAAAAGCGACTGAAACTATCCAAAAAGAAATTGACGAGGCTACTTCATTAGAAATGCCGATGTTAGAGAAAAACATGACGATCATTGCTACATTGGTATCAATTGGTACGTTAATGGGATTATTAGGAACAGTATCGGGGATGATCAAAGCGTTCTCCGGATTAGCTGCTGCAGGTGCTCCTGACCAGGCTGCATTAGCAACAGGTATTTCTGAGGCACTTATTAACACGGCTACAGGTATTGGTACTTCTACGTTATCAATCATCATGTATAACGTGTTTACATCTAAAATTGATAAATTAACTTACTCTATCGACGAGGCTGGTTTTGCTATCACGCAAGCATACAGACGTATGAAAGGTCGTGCAGCATAATCACTGCACACTTTGTTAGAGAGTTAATTATTAATTTGTTGCAAGTGAGAAAGCTTGACTTGTCTCCTTGTGACTAAAATCAAAAGAAAATGGCAAAAGCAAAAATGTCAAAGAAAAGTACGAAGATCGATATGACGGCTATGTGTGACGTAGCGTTCTTATTGTTGTCTTTCTTCGTAATGACATCTACAGCTAAAGTACCTGAGCCACTTCCGGTTGATACGCCGGCATCTACTGTGCAAACGAAATTGCCGGATGCTGACTTGGTGACCATTACCGTAGGTAAAGAGAAAGTGTTCTTTGGTATGATTGGTCAAGACATTCGTAAAGATGTTTTGGGCAGAATAGCTGAAAAATATAAAGTCAATTTTACAGATGAGGAGACAAAACGTTTTTCGCTGATTGATGGATTTGGAGTTCCGGTTGGAAATTTAAAGCAGATAATCAAAATGTCTGGAGAAGAGCGTAATAAAGAAGGCCTACAGCCGGGAATTCCTTATGATTCTGTTGATAATCAATTGAATGAATGGATTTTGGCAGCGCGTTATGCAACAAAAGATTTACATAATCAGGAGTTGAAAGTAGCTATCAAGGCAGACGGAAAAGAAGAGTATCCTACCGTTAAGAAAGTAATCGATATTCTTCAGAAACAAAGAATTAATAAGTTTTTCTTAGTCACCGGTTTACGAACTGATGATTTTTAATTAAAAAAAATACTGTAAAATGGCAGAATTAAATACCGGCGATGGCGGTGGCAAGAAGAAAGGTCATATTAGAAGTAAAAAACAGAATGCGGGTGTCGATTTGACAGCGATGGTGGATTTGGCATTCCTTTTGATTACTTTCTTTATGTTGACGACTTCATTGTCAAAACCACAGTCTATGAACTTGGCTATGCCGGATAAGGATCCGAATGCACCGAAGCCACCAGTAATTGATGTTGCTGATGACCGTTCAATGACCATACTGTTAGGTGAGAAGAATCAAATTGTTTGGTATTATGGTCTACCGGATAACCCAATTGAAGGGCCTAGTAAAATTGGTTACGGAAAAAATGGGATTAGAAAAGAATTGTTAGACAAGGAGAAAAAAGTTTTGGAAAAATACGGTACGCCTGAAAAAGGATTGATTGTACTTATTAAAGCTAGTAAAAAATCTAATTACAGAAACCTTGTTGATATTCTAGATGAGATGGCTATCGCTAAAGTGCCAACTTATGCGATTGTTGATATTACACCAGAAGAAAACGCAATGTTGAAAAAAGAAGAAATCCTGTCGGAGTAATTCTTTTCAAACATTTAAAAAGTAAAAATCATGTCAAAATTAAACTTATTTAAGACAGAGTGGATTGATATAATCTTTGAAGGTCGTAATAAGGCATATGGTGCATATCAATTACGTTCAGACAGTCCTAAAACCACGTCAAGAGCTTTGTTGATCGGAGCATTCTTGTTTGCTTCTGCTATTGCGGCACCGGTAATTCAAAATATTATCAGTCAGCGATTGGCAGAGGGTGAAAAGGAAAATATGGATAAAGTGATTGAGACCGCATTGTTGCCTCCGCCTCCTCCAAAAGAAGATTTACCTCCACCACCACCGCCTGAGCCACCAAAATCGGTAAACGATCAGGTAAAATTCCCACCGCCTGAAGTGGTGAAAAAGGAATTGGTTCGTGATGAAGATCCTCCCACAGTAGAAGATCTGAAAGAAGCTGATCCGGGTCAGAAAAATATTAAAGGTGATAAAGATGCAGATATCGTTATCAACCAGCCTGCCGGAGAAGGTGAAAAAGCTGCAGAAGTTGTGGAAGAAGATAATACCGTTTATAAATCTGTTGAAATTATGGCAGGTCCAACGGGCGGTATGGATTCTTTTTATAAAAAATTCGGAAGCACTTTACAGTCTCAAATTCCTGAGGTTGACGAAGGAGTGGGCCAGTTAAGGTTTATTTTAGTTTTCGTTGTCGAGAAAGACGGAAGTTTTTCAGACGTAAAAGTAGCGAGAGATCCTGGTTATGGAGTGGGTAAATTGGCGATTAAAGTACTTAACGGTATGCCAAAATGGAAACCTGCTATCCAAAACGGACGTCCAGTACGTTCGCAGTTCTCTATGCCAATTACAATTGCAGTTGGACAACAGTAATATGAAAATATTTCAAAATTTTAAACAGAAATCGCCTCAACAGCGATTTCTGTTTGTTTTAGGACTGGTCTTTTTAGGATTATATGTCTTTTTAGGCGTAACTTTGTTTATCTGGAAAAGTATGCCGGTAGAGATTTCCTATGCACGAAGAGTGATTTTAGGGGTGATATTAATTGTTTATGCGGCGATTCGTTTTGTACGTCTGCAGCAATCTAAAGAGTAAATGAAGAAAATTGTTTTAACGTTAGTTCTTAGTTTACTATGTTGTATGGGTTTTGCCCAGGAGAAGTCCGAAAGCGATTCTGTTGAAGATAACGCAGTATATGTTCAGGTAGATGAAATGGCAAAACCTGCTGAAGGAATGCAGGACTTTTACGTCAAATTTTCCAATAGAATGAAAGCGCCGGAAATAAAGGATAGGAGTATACGTGAGGTAAGAGTGATGCTTAGTTTCGTTGTTGAAAAGGACGGCAGTTTCAGTGATATAAAAGTACTAAGAGATCCTGGTTATGGTTTCGGCGACGAAGCAGTGCGGGTTATGAGATCTATGAATAAATGGAAACCCGCAATGAAACAAGGTCAAAAAGTACGTACTCAGTTTACGATGCCTATAACAATACGGATAAATTAATTACGTTAGCTATATTATGAAAAAGTACATTTCAGTTATTGCGCTGATACTTATTTTAACAGGATGTAATAAAAACAGTGAAACAGCCAACGCGAAAGAAACGGCTGTAGCCGGGACGGCCACCATAATGGTGGACGAGACTATTTTTCCCATCATTGAAGACGTTGCAATACTTTTTGAGAATGAATATAGCAGAACCAAAATTAATTTAGTCAGTAAGTCGGAAACGGAAATACTGAATTCCATACATAAGAACAAGGGACAAATTGCTATTTTGGCGAAAGATCTTGATTCGACAGAAATCAGTTATTTCAATAAGACTAAAAAAGTGTATCCGCGAATCACTGAATTCGGTGTTGATGCTGTAGCGTTTATCAGCAACAGGAACCGTATCGATTCTACTTTGGTTTTGAACGATGTTTTACAGATTTTAAATGGAAAGCCTAATGACAAAATAAAGTCATTGGTTTTTGATAATCCGAATTCGAGTACAATAAGAACATTAAAGTCACTGGCAGGAATCAAGGATTTGCCAACCAAAAATATTTTTGCCCTGAATTCTAATAAAGAAGTGGTGAAGTTTGTTACAGAAAATGAAGGAGCTATTGGAATTTTAGGAATAAACTGGTTATTACAACCAACCCCGGATCTTGAGGCTTATGCCAAAAAAGTGCAGGTCTTAGCGATTGAAAATGTTAAAAATAACGCAAACAACCGGTTTGTTAAACCGAATCAGACTAATATTGCAGATGGCAGTTATCCGGTCACCCGAAAATTGTATATGTTAAATTTTCAGGGCACTGCCGGTTTGGGCATGGGATTTGCTTCGTATCTTGCAGGTCAACAAGGACAACGGATTATTCTGAAATCCGGATTAGTTCCGAAACATTTCCCAACCCGTCAGATTGCGGTGAGGGATAAAGTTGAATAGTAAAGAAATAACCATAAAAACTAAGTTAGAAATGAAAAATGCTAAAGTTTTAAGTTTAATGTTGTCTGTGCTTTCGACAGCGGTCTTTGCCCAGGATTTGCAACAGGCAAAGAAAGCTATTGATGCTGAACAATATGACAAAGCAAAAAAAATACTAAAAGGGTTGGTGAAATCTAATCCGGACAATGGTAAAAATTTCTTCTACTTAGGTGATGTATACCTAAGAGAAGCGAAGACCGATTCTGCAACGATGATTTTCAATAAGGGATTGGCCGCTAAAGATAAAGGGACATTAAATTATATCGGTTTAGGACAAATCGATTTGGATAATAATAAATCAGCGCAGGCTAATTTTGATAAAGCAGCTGCTAATATTAAGAAAAAAGATGTTGAAGAATTGTTATTAATTGCGAAAGCATATATCAATTCCGAAAACCCCGATTATAAAAAAGCGATCGAAGTTGCCAATAAAGCATTGTTGATCGAAGATAAAAATCCTACTGCTTATTTGGTATTAGGAGATGCGCAGGTTGGAAATAAGGCTGCAGGAGAAGCGTACCGCGCTTATGAATCGGCATACGATTATGATAAATCAATGTTGATTGCGCGTGTAAAATATGCGTCCATCAACAAGAGTGCAAAAAATTTCACAGACGCTGTGAAGATATTAAATGGTGTTATTGCTACGGATGCAAATTTTGGTCCAGCCTATCGTGAATTAGCGGAAACATATTATTTCATGGGAGCTAATGAGCCTGCAAAATATGATGAGAATATCAAAAAAGCATTGCAGTATTATGAGAAATACATGGCCCTAACAGATTATTCAGTCGAATCACGTATGCGTCATGCGGATTTTCTAATCTTAGCTAAAGATTACAAAGCATTGGAAATCGAAGCTAACGAGATGAAAAAACTGGATAAGGTAAATCCGCGTATTCTGCGTTATTTAGGTTATGCGGCCTATGAGAACGGAAACTATGCTGAAAGCTCAAAAGCAATGACCGAGTTTTTCGCAAAAGTTGAACCAAAAAGAATCATCGCGAGAGACTACCTTTATTTAGGCTTAACCAAAATGGCCGAAGCTAAAAAAGCGGACGGTACCTATGATGAAAAAATCTTCAATGAAGGTGTGGTTGAATTGAACAAAGCAGTCGAGAAAGATCCGGTAATCGCAAGTGAACTGAATCCACTTGGACAAAAAATGTTCAAAGAGAAATTATACAAAAACGCTTCAAAATTGTTTGAAGTGGCGATCAAAAATCCAAAATCTAAAAATTACTTCGCAGATAATTTCTATTTAGGATATGCTTTATACTTTGATTATGATGAAAAAACATCACCGAAGGACCAATTGGTAAAAGCGGATGCAGCGTTCTCGAAAGTTATCGAACTAAATGCGGCAACTCAGGATGCGCACTTGTTCAAAGCAAGAACTAACGAGGCAATCGGTACACCGGAATCCAAAAAAATTGCGTTGACAGCCTATGAAGAATACGTGAAGTTAATAAACGCTAAAGGGGATGCGGAAAAATCAAAACCGGCAGTAAAGAAAAACATGATCGAAGCTTATACTTTTGTGGGTGCTCATTATGCTAACAGTGCAGAAAAAGCCAAAGCTATTGAAAATCTTGAAAAATTATTGGTGATCGATCCGACTAATGCTTACGCTACAAAAACATTAAAAGCGCTTAAAGCTTAAAAAGAATAAACCATAAAATAAGACCGACAACTTAAGTTGTCGGTTTTTTTTTGGAGCGTCCCGATAGCTATGGGTACAGAGCCGGAAGATAATCGTCGGACTACTTGAAATGGTATGTTAAATAGCTAATAATCTAATTATCAAATTGCTTACCTTTGCAGACTATTTTTATACAAAATGCTTAAAAAAGAAATACAAATTGCGGTTGAAAAAGGCGAAATGCTGCCTTTAATGGAGGAGTTTTATACCATTCAGGGTGAGGGTTATCATACGGGAACAGCGGCGTACTTTATCAGAATCGGCGGTTGCGACGTAGGTTGTCACTGGTGTGACGTGAAAGAAAGCTGGAACGCCGAACTACATCCTCCAACCACAACGGACGTGATTGTAGCCAATGCTAAAAAATACGCAGAAACTGTGGTGGTGACAGGTGGAGAGCCTTTAACCTGGGACATGACAGCTTTAACAGCGAAACTAAAAGCGCAAAATTTACGCGTGCACATAGAGTCTTCAGGAGCTTACCCCGTGACCGGAAGCTGGGATTGGTTTTGCCTTTCTCCTAAGAAAACAAAACTTCCTGTTGATGATGCCTATGAGATCGCACACGAACTTAAGGTGATCATTCATAACAAGCACGATTTTATTTTCGCAGAGGAACAGGCAGCTAAAGTAAACACAAATGCTATTTTGTTTTTGCAGCCCGAATGGAGTAAAAAAGAAGAAATGACTCCATTAATTGTGGATTATGTTATGAATAATCCAAAATGGCGTGTATCTTTACAAACACATAAGTATTTGAATATCCCTTAATTTTATAAACTAGCAAAAAAAAAATGAAAAAACTGATTTTAGCATTCGCTTTTCTTTTAGTGGCGAATTTAGGAATGGCTCAGGCAAATGAGGCCTTCAAAAAAGACGTAATGAAAATGATTGAAGTAACGGGTTCGTCTGCTCAGATGAATTTGGCAAAAGATCAAATTTTGAAAATGGTTCCTAAAGAAAAACAAGCGGCTTTCCTTGTTGAATTTGATTCAACCTTACCGGCGCTTTACAGTAAAATGGCTGACGTATTCATGCAGGAGTACACACATGATGATGTGAAAGCTATTTTAAAGTTCTATGAAACTCCGGTTGGAAAGAAAATGAAAGAAAAAGCGCCTGTACTTGCGGAAAAAAATATGGCTGCAAGTCAGGAGTGGGCTATGGGCTTACAAGGGATGATGGCTAAATATATGCAGTAATCAATCACTGGAAAATAAAAAAAATCCCGAGTTTTTACTCGGGATTTTTTGCTTTTATACAGGCTGAAGATGTGTGAGTCTCGCAAGATAGTCGTAATGTTCGCCTTCCTGCATAAGTTCACACCTCAGGCCGTTGGCATAAGCCGCATTCTGTAATGTGTTGTAATCAATATACATCCAGTCAAACGGATCTTCCTTTTCACCTTTGTAAGAAACGTAGAAAACCAATTCACCATAATAATCGGTTTGGCTCGGAATCCATTTTCCACCGTCTTCATCCTCATCAAACATGTAGATGATGTCCGAACTGTCCAGTAAAATCTGACCATTCTCGCTTAACAGGGATTTGAGTTTTTGAAGAAATCCGGCTATTTTGTTTAGTTTTCCACACATTCCGGCGCCGTTCATCATTAGTAAAATGGTGTCGAAAGTTTCCCCTTCCATCGCCATCACATTTTCAACCCGTGCCTTTTTTACGCCACGAAGCTCGCAAGCCTTAATTGCATTGGCGGAAATATCTATGGCAGTAACATCAAGGTTTTTCTGATTCTGAAGGTATAGGGCATGACTTCCGGCCCCACAACCGATATCCAATACTTTACCTTTTGAAAGGTCCAATGCTTTTTGTTCCATTTTCGGCATGGCGGAATAATCGCGGAACAAATAGGCAACACTCATTTCATCGGCTTCCGATATTGAGGTTTCCGTGATTAAATCTTCCGGCGAATTATTGGTCTGATAATCTAGTATGGCTTTCCCGAAAAGGTCTTTCATTGTTGTCAATGTGTTAATGTGTTTATTTGTTTTGTGCGAATTGAGTAATTTTGCCAGGTAATTTTTCGAATAAACGAATAATCAGATCACAAATGCTCAAACCATCTTTAAACGAACTTTCAAAATTAGCCAAAGATAAGCATAACGAAAACAAAAAGTATTTCGATAAGCTGAAAAAGAAAACGCCCAAAAATTTGGATTATGTAATGCAGGATCTGCACGATGCCGAATTCAGAAGAACCGACTGTCTGCAATGTGCGAATTGCTGTAAAACTACGGGTCCGCTTTTCACTTCGGCCGATATTGAGCGTATCGCAAAACATTTTAAACAAAAACCGCAGCAATTCATCGATCAGTATCTTCGAGTTGATGAAGATAAGGATTATGTATTGCAAAGCGTGCCGTGTACATTTTTGGATGCGGAGAATTATTGCATGATTTATGATGTTCGTCCGAAAGCCTGTCGCGAGTTTCCGCATACCGACAGAAAAAAGTTCCAGCAGATTTCAAATCTGACCCTGAAAAATGTGGCTATTTGCCCGGCGGCATATAATATTGTGGAGGAAATGAAAAAAAAGCTACCTTTATAAAAAACGAATCATGGCAAAATTCCAACCGATCCGTCCCATGTTATGGACCAACGAACTAAAAGAAACCATTGCATTTTATGTAAACATGCTTGGATTTACCTGCGGTGAGTATAATGAAGATTGGGGATGGGCCTCCTTATGTAAAGACGATGCCGAACTCATGCTGGCAAAGCCCAACGAACATACGCCGTTTCAAAAGCCTTTGTTTACAGGTTCGTTTTATATTAATGTAGATAATGTTGATGAACTTTGGCTTAAATTAAAAGATAAAACCAAGCTATGTTATGAAATAGAAACCTTCGAATGGGGAATGCGGGAATTTGCCATTTATGACAATAATGGATATCTCCTGCAGTTTGGTCAGGATGTAAGCGAATAAAAAAAGAGCTCATTTGAGCTCTTTTTTTATTCGCTATATATAAGGTAGGATTTTCGCATTGTTTTGAAATTGGCGAGTCCTTTTGCCCAGCTTTTTCGTATTTCTGCTTCGGATACGCCGGTTTCAATCTGCTGTTGTAATTTTTTAGTTCCTGCCAGCTTTGTAAAAAACTCATTGAAGAACTTTGATTTATCTGAAGTGGTTTGATAGGCACTAATCAGCCATTTTAATTCCAAACGACTCACTTTATCGATTTTTGATAGATCTTCGCCATAACAAAGTTTTCCGTTATGTGTCGGATCTTTTGCACCTGCATTAGGACCCGGAGTGAAACTGAAGTTGCTTTTTGGCAAAAAAGGTGATCCGTAAATCTGGAACTGTTTATCGGTTCCGCGGCCCACACTTACATTGGTTCCTTCAAACAGGCACAAACTGGCATATAAATTAATAGCTTGATCGTTTGGTAAATTCGGTGACGGTTTCACGGGTAAGCTATAGCTCATGCTGTGCTTATAGTTCAGGCAAGGAATTACGGTTAGCTCACAATGCGCGCCGTTTTTCAGCCATTTTTCGCCGTTTATCATTTTGGCGTACTCACCAATAGTCATTCCGTGTAAAACCGGAATCGGATGCATGCCGACAAAACTCGCATATTCGTTTTCTAAAACCGGCCCGTCAATAATACCGCCATTCGGATTTGGTCGATCCAAAACGATAAGCGGAATATTATTTTCCGCGCAGGCTTCCATCACATAATGCAACGAAGAAATATAGGTATAGAAACGGGCGCCCACATCCTGTAAGTCGAAAATCATAATGTCAATCCCTTCTAATTGTTCCGGTTTCGGTTTTTTATTGTTGCCATAAAGCGATATGATTGGTAATCCGGTTTTGCTGTCTTTTCCGTCCTTAATCAGTTCGCCTGCATCGGCGGTTCCTCTGAAGCCGTGTTCCGGAGCGAATATCTTTTTAACATCATGGTTGAATTTCACGAGAAAATCGATCAAATGTGTGTTGTTAACGGAGATGCTTGTCGCATTAGCAACCACGCCAATTTTTTTGTTCTTAAGCAGCGGTACGAACTGTAAATTCTCTGCTCCGGTTTTAATGCCTGTAGTGATTGTTTCCGTTACGATTTCTTTTTTGGCGGAATTTTTATTTGCAGGTTCATTTTGGGATTTAATCTTTTGCGAACAAGAAATTGTTATCAAACAAAAAAATAAAAATGTACTTTTGAACATCGAATTTGAAATCATATACTTTGAGGTTAGAATATTTTATAGCCAGACGACTTGTTACTACTAGAAACTATAAAAGTAGTATATCTGCACCAATTATAAAAATTGCCATCGCCGCGATTGCTATTGGAATGGTTATGATGATTGTTTCCATCGCGACCGGTATGGGATTGCAGCAAAAAATACGCCAGAAAGTCTCGGCTTTTAATGGGCACGTGATTATTTCCAACTACGACGATAACCAATCGGAAGTCAGTGTGGCGCCCATTTCGATTCACCAGGATTTTTATCCGAAGTTTCAAAATATTGAAGGGATCAGTCATATTCAGGCGGTAGCGACTAAGGCTGGTATCATTCGAACCGAAAGTGCATTCGAAGGAATTGTTTTTAAAGGTGTAGGAAAAGATTACCAATGGCAGAATTTACAGGAATATATTGTGTCGGGTCGTATTCCAAATCTAAAAAGCAATTTAAATCCGGAAGTGGTCATTTCGCAATATTTGGCAAACCGACTAAATTTGAAAGTAGGCGATAAGTTTAATACTTTTTTTATGAAGGAAGAAGGTAAGTTGCCCAATCTTCGTAATTTTAAAATTGTCGGGATTTACAATTCCGGTTTTCAGGAATTTGACGCTACCTATATAATAGGAGATATCCGCCATCTGCAGCGAATCAACAAATGGCAAAAAGATGAAGTGGGTGCTTTCGAAGTTTTCATTGATGACTTTTCGAAGATCAAAGAAAAGGGTGATGAGATCTATGCCGAAATTCCACCTACCTATAATAGTATCACCATTGAAGAAAAGTACTTCAATATTTTTGAATGGCTGAAATTGTTTGATTTTAATATCGTAGTGATTTTGATTATTATGATCGTGGTGGCGACCATTAATATGGTAGTGGCGTTGCTGGTCCTTATATTGGAGCGGACCCAAATGATCGGAATCATGAAAGCGATTGGTGCGAACAATTGGGTAATAAGAAAAATATTTCTCTATAATGCAGGTCATTTGATTCTTCGCGGGTTGTTTTGGGGGAATCTGGTTGGTATAAGTGTCCTTCTCGTTCAGAAATATTTTGGCGTAATCAAACTCAATCCGGAAAATTATTATGTGACCGAAGCGCCGGTTTCAATTTCCATACCTTATATAGTAGCATTAAATCTCGGAACGGTTTTCGTTTGTCTTGTGGTTTTATTGGTTCCTTCCTATATTATAACTAAAATTTCTCCGGTTAAGGCTATTCGATTCGATTAGAAGCGAAAGTTTTGGGCTTTTTTGGGGACTTCGTTCCCGCTTTCCGTTGCAATTCCGTCTCGTTTTTGGTAAACGAGCCGGGATTTCCACTGTAATCGGGGCTAGGAGGGTAGCTTTTTTGATTTATCTGTAAAATTTTGGGCTTTGTTTAGAGGGTTATCATGAGGAGGAACGATGAAGTAATCTCATAGTATATATAATATATAGTATAGTAAATCCGACTTTGCCACTTAGTGACTCTGCAACTCTGTAACTTTCTAAAAAAAAAACTTTCCCGGGTTACAAAATGGTTATCAGTGAGTTATGGGAAACCTCTGAAAAACTTTAAAAAAAAGGTTGAAAATAATTAGGAGTTATGGAAAAGAGTGCTACTTTTGCACCCGCAATCAAGGCACAGTTCTTTAGAAATTTTGAAAATGACAAGTCGAAAAGATTTTGAAAAAAATCG